>NZ_CP084930.1:2786666-3490000 GCF_023822065.1 Sphingomonas morindae | reverse complement strand
AGGGTGGCGCGCCCACGCGGGGTTTTCCCGCGGCGGGGTGCGCCGCTTTCTGGCCCGGGCAGATTTGGGCCGGTAGCTCAGGTGGTTAGAGCGTACGCCTGATAAGCGTAAGGTCGGAGGTTCGAGTCCTCCTCGGCCCACCAATTTTTTCAGCCAAACCATGCGGGGCATGGTTTTGCGAAAAAATTCCCAAGCCGCCGAGAGGCGGCGCCGGTGGCGCAACGCCGATCTGCGCGGCCGCCGAGAGGCGGCGCAGGGGCCGCAAGGCCGCTCGAGCCGTCGGGCGGCGCATCCTGTCGGGGCCTTAGCTCAGTTGGGAGAGCGCTAGCTTTGCAAGCTTGAGGTCGTCGGTTCGATCCCGACAGGCTCCACCAATTTTCGCTGCGAAACCATGCGGGGCATGGTTTTGCGCGAAAATTCCCAAGCCGCCGAAAGGCGGCGCGGGAGTGCGGAGTTCGCGAACCATGCGGCGCATGGTTTTGCGGGAAAATTCCTAAGCCGCCGAAAGGCGGCGCGGGAGTGCGAGGCTGCGGGGGCGCACGACGCTTCTGACTATGTCCAGTGATAATGGGAACCGGATCCGCGTGGCGACACGCGGTAGGGTCATCCGACCTGTCTTTGACATTGTGAATGGGTTTTTGAGATCGATGCCGCGGACCGGCGTCGATGGGCACGGCTTTGGCCGTGGCGATCGGCGTTTTGGTTCGTGATATGGTTTCATGCTGAGCAAATTAAGCGCATCGTCAGCCTTTAGGTTGATGGTGCGGGCTCTCAAGCGTGAGGTAAGGGCATTTGGTGGATGCCTTGGCATGCACAGGCGATGAAGGACGTGGCACGCTGCGATAAGCTGCGGTGAGGTGTGAGCAACCTTTGACCCGCAGATTTCCGAATGGGGGAACCCACCCTCACCATTAAACATCGGCGCGTTCGCGAGGACGGTCGGTGTTTAATGGGGAAGGTATCACTAAGCTGAATATATAGGCTTTGGTGAAGCGAACCCGGAGAACTGAAACATCTCAGTACCCGGAGGAAAAGACATCAACCGAGATTCCGTAAGTAGTGGCGAGCGAAAGCGGACCAGGCCAGTGCCTGGATGTAGACTAGCAGAACGATCTGGAAAGGTCGGCCATAGCGGGTGACAGCCCCGTATGCGAAAGGACGCATTCAGGCCTTGAGTAGGGCGGGACACGTGTAATCCTGTCTGAACATGGGGGGACCACCCTCCAAGCCTAAATACTCGTGCATGACCGATAGCGAACAAGTACCGTGAGGGAAAGGTGAAAAGCACCCCGATGAGGGGAGTGAAACAGTACCTGAAACCGAATGCCTACAAGCAGTGGGAGGGGTTTTAAGCCCTGACCGCGTACCTCTTGCATAATGGGTCTGTGACTTAATGTATCGAGCAAGCTTAAGCCGTTAGGTGTAGGCGCAGCGAAAGCGAGTCTGAATAGGGCGACTGAGTTCGATGCATTAGACCCGAAACCCGGCGATCTAGGCATGACCAGGCTGAAGGTGGGGTAACACCCACTGGAGGGCCGAACCGATTACCGTTGAAAAGGTACCGGATGAGTTGTGTTTAGGGGTGAAAGGCCAATCAAGCCGGGAAATAGCTGGTTCTCCGCGAAAACTATTGAGGTAGTGCCTCGGACGAACACCTTGGGGGGTAGAGCACTGGATGGGCTAGGGGGTCGCGAGATCTACCAAACCTAACCAAACTCCGAATACCCAAGAGTGATATCCGGGAGACAGACGGCGGGTGCTAAGGTCCGTCGTCAAGAGGGAAACAGCCCTGACCTACAGCTAAGGTCCCCAAGTCACGTCTAAGTGGGAAAGCATGTGGGAATCCCAAAACAACCAGGAGGTTGGCTTAGAAGCAGCCATCCTTTAAAGAAAGCGTAACAGCTCACTGGTCTAATCAAGGGTTCCTGCGGCGAAGATGTACCGGGGCTCAAGACGTGCACCGAAGCTTAGGGTGTGGATTTATCCACGCGGTAGCGGAGCGTTCCGTACGCCTGCGAAGCGGCCTGGTAATGGGCCGTGGAGGTATCGGAAGTGCGAATGCAGACATGAGTAGCGATAAACAGGGTGAGATGCCCTGTCGCCGAAAGACCAAGGGTTCCTGCGCAAGGCTAATCCGCGCAGGGTGAGCCGGCCCCTAAGACGAGGCCGAAGGGCGTAGTCGATGGGAACATGGTTAATATTCCATGGCCTGGGGATGAGTGACGGATCGTGGCAGTTGTACGGCCTTATCGGATTGGCCGTGCTTCGAAGCGGTTCCAGGAAATAGCCTCCCCATACAGACCGTACCCGAAACCGACACAGGTGGTCAGGTAGAGTATACCAAGGCGCTTGAGAGAAGTGTGCTGAAGGAACTCGGCAAATTGCCTCCGTACCTTCGGAAGAAGGAGGCCCTGGCTATGCGCAAGCACTGCCAGGGGGCACAGGCCAGGGGGTAGCGACTGTTTAGCAAAAACACAGGGCTCTGCTAAGTCGGCTTCAAGACGACGTATAGGGTCTGACGCCTGCCCGGTGCCTGAAGGTTAAGTGGAGATGTGCAAGCATCGAAATGAAGCCCAGGTAAACGGCGGCCGTAACTATAACGGTCCTAAGGTAGCGAAATTCCTTGTCGGGTAAGTTCCGACCTGCACGAATGGCGTAACGACTTCCCCACTGTCTCCAGCACATGCTCAGCGAAATTGAATTCTCCGTGAAGATGCGGAGTACCCGCGGTTAGACGGAAAGACCCCGTGCACCTTTACTGCAGCTTCAGAGTGGCATTAGGAAAGAACTGTGTAGCATAGGTGGGAGGCTTTGAAGCCAGGGCGCCAGCCCTGGTGGAGCCATAGGTGAAATACCACCCTGTTGTTTTCTGATGTCTAACCTGCACCCGTTAGCCGGGTGAGGGACCCTCTGTGGCGGGTAGTTTGACTGGGGCGGTCGCCTCCCAAAGAGTAACGGAGGCGCGCGATGGTTGGCTCAGGCCGGTTGGAAACCGGCTGTTAGAGTGCAATGGCATAAGCCAGCCTGACTGCGAGACTGACAAGTCGAGCAGAGACGAAAGTCGGTCATAGTGATCCGGTGGTCCCTCGTGGAAGGGCCATCGCTCAACGGATAAAAGGTACGCCGGGGATAACAGGCTGATAACCCCCAAGAGCTCATATCGACGGGGTTGTTTGGCACCTCGATGTCGGCTCATCACATCCTGGGGCTGGAGCAGGTCCCAAGGGTTTGGCTGTTCGCCAATTAAAGTGGTACGTGAGCTGGGTTCAGAACGTCGCGAGACAGTTTGGTCCCTATCTGCCGTGGGCGTCGATATTTGAGAGGAGTTGACCCTAGTACGAGAGGACCGGGTTGAACATGCCTCTGGTGGACCTGTCATCGTGCCAACGGTGCAGCAGGGTAGCTATGCATGGACGGGATAACCGCTGAAAGCATCTAAGCGGGAAGCCTCCCTCGAGATAAGATATCTTAGAGCGGTCGAAGACCACGACCTCGATAGGCCGGATGTGGACGCACGGTAACGTGTGAAGCTAACCGGTCCTAATTGCTCTATTCGCGCTTGATGAGCCCCGCCATCACCCTAAAGCCTGGTGATGCGCAAACGCCCAGCATGACACACGCACCGATCTCAAAACACACTCCGTCCCCGCGCCGGCCCCATAGCTTGGTGGCCATAGCGTCCGTGACCCACCCGATCCCATCCCGAACTCGGCCGTGAAACCGGACTGCGCCAATGGTACTATCGCTTAAGCGATGGAAGAGTAGGACGCCGCCAGGCTTTGCGACCGGCGCGAGACGGAAAAAACCCATTCACACCCCAATAAAACTCCCGGCGCGGGGTGGAGCAGCCCGGTAGCTCGTCAGGCTCATAACCTGAAGGCCGCAGGTTCAAATCCTGCCCCCGCAACCAACTGTGTCACAAAAGCCCCAGACCTCACGGTCTGGGGCTTTTTTGCGTCTGGCGTACAGGCGCCCTCCGCGAACGCCAGCATCCGGTACAGGTCGCCGTGGAGCTGAATGGGGCGGCGTTTGCTGCTGCGCGCGCTGCCTGGCTGCACCACGATCTTCTCGATGAGCGGGCGGATGACCTCGCGAGCGGCAGTACCCTCGCTGGACGCCAGATGCGTCTCGAGCTCGGCGATCGCGCGACGGTAGAGCTTCTCATAGTTCGCCGGGAGCCGCACGACCTGAGCGGCCGGGAGCTCGGAAAGTGCCTGCTCGAGGCGATTCGCGTCTCGCTCCAGATCACGAAGGCGGCTTGTCAGCGCCCGGGGCGCGTCGCCATCCTCTTCGATGCGCGTGACGATCTTGGCCATGCGCATGCGTGTGTCTGCGAGTTCGCCCTCGATCCTGGTGCGTTCCGCGTTGCCCAGCTGTGCCGTTTCCATAAGCGCCTGCTGGAGCGTGGCGGCGAACCGTTTGACGGTGTCTGGCGTCAGTAGCCGCTCGCGGATCCCTGACAAGGCGCGCGCCTCGAGTTCCTGCACGGTGATGGAGCCGTTCGCGCACCGGCCGGTGCGCTGTCCCTTGCACCGCCACCGGCCGCCGCCGGATGCAAGATATGGCTCATCGCAAAGGCCGCACCGCACCAGCCCGGACAGCAGGTGTGTCGGTCGCTTCGCGCCGGCAAGCGGATTGGCGGTGCGCTTGAAGTGCGCGTCACGGGCTTTTCGCGCATCAGCCTGGCGAGCCTTGACGCTGTCCCAAAGCGCCTGGGGCACGATGCGCAGCTGCGGCTCGTCGCGGATGATCCATTCCGCTTCCGGGTTGAGCCGCGGCCGGCGCGAGAAGCCGCGCCGGTCGTTCGGCACCTCCACCCAGGTGCGGCGGTTGAAGATGCGGCGCCCGATATAAAGCTGGTTGTTGAGGATGCCCTCACCCAGCGCCACGTCACCCGACAGGGTCGACGGGTTCCAGATGCCGCCATTATAGCGTCCGCGTTCGCGAGCACGCGGGGAGGGGATCCCTTCGGCGTTGAGCGTGGTGCAGATGCGCTTCAGGCTCCAGCCGTCCGCATAGAGGGTGAAGATGCGCAGCACGAGCGCTGCCTGGGGACCGTCAATGGCGAGGCGGTCTGTCTCGCGGCCTTGTGCGTCGTCGCCGATGATCTCGCGCCGATAGCCGAGCACACGGCCTCCGGTGGCCCCACCCCGCGTCGCCTTGCCGCGCAGGCCGCGCCTGGTCGTATAGGCGATACGCATACGCTGCTGCTCGCCGATGATGCCCTTGAAGGCGAGGACGAGGTCATCGACCTTGCCCGCCGCCACCGTATGCACCGCGACCCGGTGCAGCCGGAACAGCTTGACCATGTAGAGGAGATGCTCGGCGTCACGGCTCAGCCGGTCGACATCCTCGATGATGAGGGCGCGGACCTGACCATTGGCGATGAGCGCCAGCACCTTCTGGAGGCCCGGCCTTTCCATGGTCGCGCCCGTGATGCCGTCATCGCCGTGGAAGGCGACCACCTCGAAGCCATGTCTTTCGGCATAGCCCAGCGCAAAGAGCCGCTGGTCGTCGACGGATGAGGTACGGTCGTCCGGGTCGTCGAAGCTCTTGCGTCCGTAAGCGACGGCAAATTCGGTCATTGTGGGTCTCGCGTGCGTGAATCGGCAAGGATGCGGATGCAGCGGTCAGATTTCAACCGCCGCCGCGATCTCTCCGCTTGAAGCGGACATCTCTGTCTCTCGGCCCAACGCGGCGACCAGCCGCTTTGCAATGAGCGACAGCAACACCTCCTCGAGCAAGGCGAGCTGGTCCCGCCTCTGCGTCGGCGCATGCCGTTCCTCAGCCGGCGGTTCGCGGAAGATGCCGGGAGCGGACATGCCGGTCTTCTAGGATGCAGCGGCGGCCAGCCTTGCAAAAACGCGACATTGGGCTTTCTGAAGGTCCAGACCGCCGCTATGATTGTCGCAGATGCGATACGTGGATCGTCCCAGCCGGATGTTGCTGCCGCGCGGCGCCGGGCGCCTGCGTGCGGATCTCGGCGCCTTTCTGAAACGCCGCCGGCAGGGGCTGCTCGACGGCGAGGCGTTCGGGACCCAGGCCCAGGTGGCGGCGCGCGTCGGCATATCGCGGCAGACGCTCTCCAACATCGAGCGCGGGGCGGCATGGCCAGGACCCGCCACGCTCGATGCGCTCCTCGACACTTTGGACCTCGGCTGGGAGCATGTCGCACACCCGGTCGAAAGCGAGGCCGACCCCCGCCTCTTTGTCGACGACATGCCAGGGGGAGGCCGGCTGCGGCCCGTACCCAAAGCGGCGGCACCGGGGCGCTACCGGAGGTTCCTCGAGGGTCGGGAGGGCGACCAGATCGCGGCATTCGGCGAGCAGCTCCGGGCGGCCAGGACGCGCCGGAAGCTGACCCTTGCACAGGTAGCCCGCGAGGCCGCCATTTCGGTCGCGACCCTGTCGCGGCTCGAACGCGGGCAGCTTGCCACCTCAAGCGTGTTCCGCTTCCAGCAGCCCGCCGACGGCCACACCACGCCGGAGCTCGTGATCCTCAACCCAAGGCTCGCCCAACTGTGCCGTCGACCGCTTTAGATTGGCGACAGGGCATCCGCGACGTCACGCCAGGCTTTGCATCTGAAACGGCTTTCAGGCGTCACCTTGTCAGAGGCCAGCGCAGCCGCTCGGCCACCAACGTCCGAAATGGGGGGGAAGCAGAATGGCTGCTTTCGGGCAGTAATTGCGAAAAGCAGACCCTCATTCAAGCAGCGGGATACCCTGAGCGAAGGTGATGGTGTAGCCTGTCGGCGCGTAGTCGTAGGTTTTCGCGACCTCGAGAGGATAGGCAGTGGGGGGGGGTGACGAGAGCAAGCTGTTCGACCTGTTGCTGCCGATCGAGATGCCGGCGGAAGCTGGGTTCACGGGCCGGTCGGGCCGCGGGCCTCGCGCCTTCAATGGTGAGGCAGCGTTCGCCTTTGGCGATTACGATGCTTCCTTTCACGTGTGCGGCGGCAAACGCTACTTCCTCATTCGGCTGACCAAGCCGCGCTCTGCGATCGAGGCCGAACTGCCGGAGTTGCGGCGGCGCCTCGCGCGCGCGTCGATAATGCTGGACGTATCGATCCGGGCAAATGACGGCGAGCTGCTTGAGCTCGTGTCGGGTGAGCGTGCCGATCTCGATTTTTCCTATGTGTTCCCGGCCGGCGAGATGCCTCATGTGATGGCCGGCGATGAGAGTGTCGCCTTTGAGATGGATGTTGCGGTGCTGAGCGACGCGCTGGCGCACGCGCCGTGGTCGCGTGGCATCGAGCGCGCGGCACGCATCTTCGTTGACGTCGATTTCGAGGCGTCGGACGAGAGCCGCTACGTTCTGCTGTCGACAATTTTGGAGCTGCTCGCCGAGCGTCGGGACCGTGATGGCGACGCCTTGGAGCGGATCGCCCGCTGGACAGACGAGGCCGCTAAGGCGGACCGCCAAGATCTAGCCGAGGCGCTCAAGCTGATGCGCGCCGAGTCGATCGGCACTGCCATGGGTCGGCTCGTCGTCGAGAGCGCGCAGCGTGCCGGGTGCAGCGACGAGGAAAGCGAAGCACTGCGCAAGCAGGCGCGAGACGCTTACCGCGGGAGAAGCGCGCTGCTCCATGGTGGGGAGCCGATCACGCCGGATCAGCTCGCGCGCCTGCGCGGGATCGTGCGGCTGGTACTGACCGGCGATCGCTCCCCTACCTTCTTCACCCAGGTCGGCAATCGACAATGGATCGAGCGTGCGAGACGCCGTGCTCCGCTCGTCGTGACGTCCCGTGAGCGGCGATGAGGCCGCGCTGACGCGCTAGCTGGTGCGCCCCCGAGCGTCGAGCGGCCACGAGGCGCAGGCTGGGGGCAGCTATGTGGCGACAGTCGACCTCAAACCCGATATGAATGAGGGAAGGCTAAACTGGCGGGCGGTGCGTGAAGAAGCTGTTGATCACCGATGTCGACAACACGCTGCTCGACTGGCAGCATCTGTGGTTCGAGACGTTCTCGGCGATGGCAAGCCGTGTCCTCGAAATCTCGGGCGTCGACCCCGCGCGCTTCTATGCCGAATGCAGGGCGGTTCACCAGCGGCACGGGACAAGCGAATATGCGTTTGTCCTGTCGGAGCTTCCGAGCTTGCGCGAAACCTTTGGCGCCGAGCTGCTCGAGCAAATGCAGCCGGCGATCGACGATTATCGCGCTGCGCGGCGGCGGCATCTCCAGCTTTACCCAAGCGTGCTGGATACGCTTCAACGGCTCAAATCCGCCGGCATGATCATCGCGGCATTCACCGAATCCAAGGCGTTCTACACCAACTATCGTTTTCGTAAGCTCGGCCTCGATGGGCTGATCGACGTCTTATACTCGCCGGCGGATCATGATGTACCGTTCGATACGGGGGCGATCCGCAGATATGAGGCCGCCAGTTACGAGCTGAAGGCAACGGTTCATCGCTTCACCCCTGACGGCGAGGTGAAACCAAACCCTCATATCCTCACGGCCATCATCGCTGAACTCGGGTTCGAGAAGCGCGACGTCGCATATGTTGGCGATAACAAGCTGAAGGATGTTCACATGGCGCAGCAGGCTGGCGTGCTCGACATCCACGCGGCTTATGGGGCGGCGCAGCATCGCGCCGAGCAATATGATCTACTGAAGAAGGTGACTCACTGGACACCTGAGATGGTGGCGCGCGAGAACGCGGCATTGCAGCCGGGGGCGATCACGCCCACGCATGTGCTGACGAAAGCCTTCGCCGAGATCGTCCCGATCGTACTGGAGGCGGCATGAGCGAGCTGCCCGCCCAAGTCGAGGTCTGGAAGAAGATCATTGACGTGCAGCAGCACTTCAACGATCTCGAGCTCCGCATCCGCAACTTTGCATTGATCGTCACCGGCGCCTTCATCGGTCTCGGCGGATACGCGATCAAGGATGGCGGGTTCGCGCGAGTGTTGGGGTTCCACATCTCGGTGGCCGGGCTTGTGGTGTCCTGCTCGCTGCTGCCGCTGCTCGCCTTCTACCTGATGGACCGGCTCTGGTATCATCGGCTGCTCGACGGCGCGGTGAAAGCGGCGACTCCGGTCGAGACGCGGCTGCGCGAACTTGGGCTTACGGTCGATCTCGGTGCAGAGATCAGCCGCGCGAGCCCGTTCGAGGTGCGCGGGCGCAAGGTGCGTTCCAAGCACAAGATGGACTGGTTCTACGGGATTATCGCTGCAGGCATCGTCCTGCTGTCGGCGATCCTCGCCTTCGGCGTCAAAGCGTCGCCGCTGCCCGATTTCACTGGAACCCCAGTGTCTGGTCAGCCGCCACACGCGGGGGTCGAGGCTGCGGCTCCCGCGTCAGCTCAGCCGTCAAGGGATCGAATCACAACGCCGACGGCCACAGGCGGTGCGATCGTGCCGCTCGCTGCTCAGGCGAGCACGGGCCAGCGTTCCACTTCCTCCGCACACGTGCAGCCCGACCACCAACCTCAGCCGCGCGCGCCCAGCTCAGCTAGATGACCGGAATTAGAGCCGTCCCTGCCCGGACGCCGCACGCCCGAGCTGGCCGACCAGCTTGCGCGCTTTGTGTCGATCGAGAGTCGGAGCGGAAGCTTAAGGGTTGCCGGCGCGGGAAGGTTTCTGGCCTCCACCCGCAGCTCAATCGACCCTGGCTGAACGTTGTATGATCTAAGGCATTGGCATCGGCACCCGCTCAAGCAGCCTCGCCGGAATAGACGCTGATCCGCACATCCGGTCGAGCTGATCACCGACCTCGGGCCGATTAAGCGCGTCCGCAAGCGCCGCCGGCGACGCAGCATCAGGACGCGAAGGCAGGAGCAGGATGACGTGGTTCTCGGCGACAACGCCGCCATACTCCTTGACAAAACCGGCCGGGATCTCGGCAGCCGCAATTCGCCGACGCTGACCCCGCGCGGACGTGCGCTGCACAGCGACGCAGCCGACGCGGGAGAGGTAAGGAGCGTCCGACGGCGCCTCGACCCAGCTCTTGGCGCGGAAGCGCTTGCCGCGTTCGAAGTCGAAGGTTCCGTCCTGGCCGATCGCCTTGGCCCAAATAAGCGGAACCCGACCGGGCGCAGGGCTCTCGTGCAGCCGGTCAGCCTGGCGGTTGGCGACCAGGTAGCCGATCCGAGCGGAATAACCCCACTCCTCCAGCGTCGACGGCAGATCGTGGTTGTCACCCGGCAGTAGCCACGGGCCATCGCCGGGCGGCAGCTGCACCACGCCCTCCGAGATCGGGAAGCCGTCTCCTCCGACCGTGATGCACGCCGCCTCCGCCGAGGGCAAGTCCGCCAGTTCGGCATCGCGTCGGCGCAAGACCAGGATGCAGGTGTCCTGCACCACGTCCATGAACACGGTCGACCTGCCCTTGATCATGTCCACCGCGAGCACCTCGGCGAGCTGCCTCACGCGAACTCGGAAGCGCGCGAACTCCGGTCCGCCGATGAAGGAGGCGGGGATGATATAGGCCAGGATGCCTTCGGCAGGAAGCGCGGCCAGCCCGCGCCGCACGAAGATCGAGTAGAGGTTGAGCCGTCCGGAGCTGATGTCGCGAAACCGTTCCGCGTCCGCCTGGCCGGCATGCGAGGCCAGCCGGAGGAAGGGAGGGTTGCCGATCTCATGATCGGCACCGTCGTGATCCTGCACCTTGAGCGAGTCGCCTTCGCGGATCACGTCCAGCGTTTCCGCGACCGCCGCGTTGATGCCGTGTTCGCGGACGAGGCAGCGTCGCATCAGAGCGTTGGCCAGCCGCGCGAGCCCCGGTTCGATCTCCCGGCCGACGAGCCGCTCGCGGAGACGTTCGACGATGACGACGTCGGCGATCCCATCCGCACGCCAGAGCGCCACCATCTCGCGTGCGATCGGGACGATGAACGCGGCGCCGCCGGCGGCGGGATCCCGGACGCGGGCGTTAGCGAGGTCGACACCGAAGCTCTGGGCGCGCCCGACAAGATGGCGAACAAGGCCAGGAGGGGTGAAGTAGGCGCCAAGCGCCTTGCGCCGCCGCCTCCCCATCAGCGCGGCGTAGACGCTCGCGACGGCGTGGTCGAACCAGGCGGGGCTGAGCTCCGCGAGGAGCCCAGCCACCTCAGCCGGCGCGCGATCTGCTAGGATGGCGTCCACGCTCGACGACGCGTTTAGCGCGGGGCGTCGCCTGTAGAAGCTGACGATGCGCGCGACGCGATCCTCGGCTGCGAAGGCCTCGATGTCGGGATGCGTGAGCATCAGCCCGGCAGAACGGATCTGGAGATGCCCTCGACCGCGCGCACGACGGCCGCGACCGCCCGCGCCTGACGTCCCGTGAGCATCACGCCGAGTTCCATTGAATGCCGGGCGTAACGCGTCATGTTGGCGCTTCCGACATACGCCTGGTCGGCATCGGCGATGACGACCTTGGCATGGAATGTCTCGTATCCGCCCCCCGCCAGCAATAGGTAATCGAGCACGCGGACACGCGTTGTCCGCAGCGTGGGCAGCAGCTCGTCGACCACCACTCGGGTCGAACCCGCCAGTCGCGTGATCAGCGTCTTTTTCGGCGCGCGGCAGTCCTCGAACAATCGCATGGCGAATTGCGCGCCATCATGGTTTACGAACGGACTCATCACGGTGAAGGACGCTACAGCGGCACGCGCCAGCGCGCCGAGCATCTCCTCGGTCTTCTCTAGGCTGGCGTGGATCGGGCCTTGCAGAGGCAATGCGCCCGCGATCGCGCTCGGCGCGGCCGGAAGCGTCACGACCGCGGACGCGACCGCGTCCATGCGGGCCGCGCTGACGGACCGCATTGCCTCGGCGCCCGCGAGGAAGGCTGCCAAGCCTGCGGGAAGCGGCTCGAGCGTTCGACGCCATCCGGCCGCATCCTCGGACAGCCAGCCCCGATCCACGAAGTCGGTCGCCGCCCGGGAGACGGCGGCTGCGCCGAAACCGCCGATCGTGGCTCCTCGGGCGAGCGTCGCCATGCCCGAACTCAGCCGCTCCGCCAGCGCGGTGGCTGCGGCGCAGTCGGCGCCCAGCCGCTCCACGAGCGATCTCGCCATCGCCGCCCCGATGCCGTGTTGCCGCGTCACGGTCGGTTCGCAACTTGCAGATAGCCGACCAAGTCGGCCGCCGGCGCGTCGAAGCGGGGACGACCGCGCCCCACGAGGGCCGAGCGCGAGAGCAACTCGTTCCTGGTCAGGCATGCGTTCTCGGGGATTAGCACGCAGTCCGGGCACGCGCCTCCGCGCCGGTTGCAGACGCTCTCCGACCCGCACCTGAGGCTTGAGGGGTTGAGCATTCGCTCGAGCACCTGGTTGCCGACGTCGGGATCCCCCTGGTCGCGCCACATGGAGGACAGGTTGCCGAGATCCATGGTTGCGCCCCGGCGGTAGACCAGGATCGCGAGATCGGGGACGAACAGGTGCTCGCCGAAGGAACCAAGGTCCAGACCTGACATCGCGGAGCAGGTGTCGATCAGGTGATGCGCCATCGTATGGAGCAACGTGTAGACGAACGGGTACGCGCGGCGGGTCAACGCGCCCTCCCGGCGATACTCGTCCAGGAAGCGGGAGAAGCGGGTGTCGGGATCGCGCTGCAGCCCCTCGAAATCTTCGATAAGCTGGCCGCCGATGCGCACTCCCGCGTCAGCTGCCGGAAGCAGGATGCCGTTCTCGCCGAGCCAGGACCGCACCACCGCCTCGTCCAGCCGCAGGTAGAAGCCTTCGTTGGACTGGAGCGAGCATAGGATTGGATGCTTGGCCGCGTCAGCGACCTCAACGCGCTCGAAAAGCCGCAGGCGGACGGGCATCTCGGCCGCGCCAGCCTTGTCCCGCTGCACCGTCGGTGCCGAGGAAGTCCTGGTGTAGGCGAAGCTGTATTCGCACATTCGCACGTCGCGGATGAGACGCATCTCCTCGATGCCGAGCAAGCGCAGACGCGTGGACGACGCGGACCGCTGGCGTTGCAGGTCCGCCTCGTCGAGGCCGTCGGGCCGCAGGAACGGGTCTAGGATGGTGACGTCGACCGAGACCTCCTTGCCGTCCGCCATCTGCCCGCCCCGCAGCTTCTCCTCCTCGAAGGTCAGATGCTCCACCGCCATCCGGAGCGGGTCATGCTTGCGTATGTAGTCGGCGCGCCCTCGGCACGCGGCGGCGATGCCGGGCACGGCCTGGCCGTGGGCCGCAAATACGGTTCGTGCCCAACCCGCCTCGTTCTCGGCGATGGTCCGTCGCTGCGCATCCAGCATCTGCTCGGGCACGTTCTGGCCCTCGAGCATCCGTAGGATCGCGATTAGATCGGCCTGGTTCCGCCACTCGTCGCCGCGACCTGCCGCGATGAGCAGCCGCTCCTTGTCAGCGTCCGAGAGGTCGGAGGGTGGATAGCCGAAGCGCGCCGAGATCAGCCGCTCAAGCGCCGGGATTTGAGTGTTCGCCAGCAGCCCGAGGTGCTGGTCGTCGTGGAAGACCAGTAGCCGATCGCCGTGGACGTAGTAGGCCGCCGACGCGCGGTAAGAGATCGGCTCCATGTTGATCTCGGCGGGTAGCGCCGTGCCGCCGTCCAGGAGCGGGCCGAGCGCGCGGAGTGTCGGCTTGTCCCGCTGCAGCAGCTGGCGCGGGAAGCGGCATCGCACGCATTCGAAATGCCACCCCGCGAGCGGCCCGGGCGGCCTGCGCAGATAGAAGCGATCCTCGTTGCAATTCGTACAGCGATCCAGCTCGACGACGTCGTTGCGCTCGCTCGACCAGCGGCGATACGCGGGCGTCACCGGCTCGACCTCGCCCGACCAGTGGGTCAGCACCACGTCGAGCTGCTCCCAGTCGTCGGCGCAGCTTGAAGCACCGGTGGGGCACTGTTCGCGAAACCTCTCGGCATCGCGCTCAAGTGTGCTGACGTCCCGGCAGACGCGGTGCAGGCCGCAGCGACCGCAGGCGAACGCGAGGGGGAACGGCACGTACCCGGCGTTGTCGGGTATCTGGAAGGCGAACTCCCCGAGCCTGACTCGCACGGCGTCATCGACGAGGACGCGGCGGTCGACAGAAAGCTCGGGCGGCACCGCGTGCTGGAGCCCATTCCCCCGCCGCGCTCGCTCGGCCCAGGCCGCGAAATACTCCTGCACCTGCTCGCCGATCGTCCGGATGGTAACCTGGGGGAGATCGATGGGGCGATTGTTGCTCCAGGGCAGCGCCATGCAGGCGCCGCGACCCCCTTCGAACGTGAACAGGCTGTGGGGGGCGTAAGCGGTCGCGATCTGGTTGCGCGAACGTTGCATCGCGGGCGGCTTCGGCTTTCTCATCTCACGCCTCACGGTCGAGTTCGCTGGCGGCGGCGCGGCGGCCGCCCCGATTGCGTAGAAACGCCATTGCGAGGTCGAGCGCCTCGCCATCCAAAGGCCGGTTCTGGATGTCGACCCGTGACGCCCGGATGATCCCGGCGGCGTCGACGTCGCGGAGGCTCATCATCGGACGCTGCAACCCGCTCAACGGATTGCTCCAAAAGTCGGCCAGTCGCCCCGTGAAGTTGTCCGATCCGGCGACTACCTCGATTCTGCGCAGCTCTTCTCGGACCAGATCAGCGTAGTAGCTCGGATTGGCGGGCCGGCCCTCCACGCCGTGGATGCCTATCGCCTCCCGCACGAACGCCGCGCAGTCGTCGAGCGCGGCGGCACTCGAGAGGATGCGCGCGAGCTGCTCCACGGTGGCGGGCAAAGGGACGCCGGCCTTGCTCCCTTCGGAGGCCTCGACGACTCGGCGCTGGAAGTGGACACCCGCCAGCCAGGTCTGGACGAGCGAAGGCACGGTGCGGGCGACGGCGCGATCCGCCCAGCGCTCGATGGCGGGCGGCACGATCATGCGCTCGAGCAGCCGGTGGAAGGACTCGTGCACTTCGACGACGAACCGGTCCCGGCGCGTCTGCGGAGTCGGTACGAGGAGCGAGAAGCCGACATGCGTGCGGCCGACGCGCGAGGACGCCTGGATGTATTCGGCGACATCGGCCGGCATGCCGGCGAACGCCATGGCGTTGAACGCTTCAACGTCGACGCCGTGGGATATGGCGCTGGTGGCGACAATCACGCGCAGCGCATGCGCGATATCGTCAGCGAGCGGATCGAATGGCGTCTCGGCGGCGCGGATCACCCGCTGTATGCCGGCGATGTCGACGCCGCCTGAAATCAGCTCGGTCATGAAGGCAGACAATCGATACGGCTCACCCATCGCGGCGTGCGCCTCCAAGGCCTCGGGTCCCAACGCGGAGAGGATCTGGTCGCCGCCCTTCTTGTTGGTGACGTAGGTGAGCTCGATGCGATGGAGATCGACCAGCGCGGCGAGACGGTCGTGACGCGCCCCTTCCCGGACCGCAGCGACCGCGGCCCTCCTCCCTGCCGAGAACGGCGCATCGGAGACGCACTCCTCCATCTCAGTCGCCGCCCGATCGCGACGGGCCTGATCAGCTGACGCCAGATCCCTCTCCCACCGGGTGATGGTCGCGGCGTGGGCCGCGAGCACCGCGATCGTGGTGACCGTGTGGAGGCGGCCGTTGGTCATGATGCTCGCGTGCAGCCGACCCCAGGGCGCCGCGGCCTCGCGCGCCCGTGGCGAAGCGCCTCCATCGTCGAGCACGGCCGCCCGGTCGGCGGCGGGGCCGGCGGGGTTGAAGCTCGCCATGTCGCTGTAGAATGTCGAGTGCAGGGCGGGCCCCGGGTGCGGAAACTGCCGGACCCCGAGCTGGTAGAGCGCGCGGGCGTGCTTGGCGGCGTCGGACACCGTCGCGGTCGCGCCCACGACGTGCGGCAGCCGCGGACGGTCGGGCGCGCCAGGGACGCGCGCCGCGCGGCTCCCAAGCAACGGCGCCAGCCGTCGCAGCCAGGCGAACAGGCCGGTCTCGAATATGCCGCCGAAGGTTCCCAGGCTTTCCTCGAGCAGGTGCATCTCGTCCTGGACAATCAGGCACGGGAAGGGGTCATGGAACAGCTCGATGCCGCCGTCGAAGGCGGGCGCGACGCGTTCGAGGCCGCCGCCTCCCGCCGCTGCCAAGTCCTGCCCGCTCGGCTGGTTCAGCATGCCGTCCGCGCCGCCCTCGAGAGTGCGCGCGAGGCCCAGCATGCCGGCTATGTCGTCGATCGTACGGGTGCTCTGGCCGATTAGCGCCAGCTTGTCGATCGTCCCAAGCAGAACCGAAGGGGCGCGCCGGTAAATGTCTGAGTCGGCCAGGAGAAAGGGGAGGGGCACGGGCCTGCCCGCCCCGCGGTGCTCCTCGTTCCAATCGCACCGACGGTTAAGGCAGACAATGCCGAGCCGGTTGCGCTCCTCCGGGAAGAGCCGCAGCGCGGTCTCGGTCTCCGATCGGCAGAATGGGCAAGTCGGCAGCTTGTTCCAGGCGGCGCGCGCGGCCGCGTAGCCGCGCTCCCCTCCCGCCGTACCGTCCAGGAGCGCCTGTTCGTCCCCGGCGCGCTGGTCATTCCAGGCGGGGATCGGCAGAAGGTCGTCATGCAGCCGGCCTGGGCGTGTTTCCGTTCGGTTGGGTGTGTTGCCGCCGCCCACCCAGAAGCCGATCTCGAACGGCGCCCCCCGGACCCGCTCGGAGCGCCGGACCATTTCCGCGTGCGCCAGCAATCTGGCGAGACGCTGCGCCTGCTGCACAGTCAGGAGCCGCAGCGGATAATGCATCATCGCCGTGACGCCGCGGCGCTTGCCCCTCAGACGGTCTAGAAAAAGGCCGAACACCACAGTGCCGAAGAACGCCTCGGTTTTGCCGCCGCCAGTCGACATGTAGAGGAGGCTGGCTGCGTCCTCGTCAAAGTCAGCCCGGAAGTCCGCTTCGAACGACGGCACGCGCGCCGCCAGGGTTGGCACGTGCGCTAGGATGAACGCCAGCTGGAACAGTCTCCAGCCCGGGGCTTCGCCGTCCCGCTGCGGGTTCGCGCGATGAAACGCTAAGTTGAGGAGGAGCCATGCGCGGTAGGGGATGGCGGCCTCCGACGCCGGGTCCTGCCGCCAAGCGTCGCGCGAGCGCGACAGCAGGTCGATGCCGAGCTCGACGCGCCGCGCCTCGTATTCCCAGGCGCCTAGATCGGCTTGGAACTGCTCGCGCTGACGCTGCTCGTCGAGGACGTCGCCCTCGTCAGGGTGCAGGACCAGGTCGGTCGACAAGGCGATCTCGGCACGCCAAGCGTCCATAGCCGCAACAAGCGCGGAGAGCGGGGCCACTTCCTCATTCGGGTCGGACAGCCGAGCGTAGGCGGTAGGCACCGCAGCCACCGAACGGGCCCTCAGGCGCGGCAGTACGTACCGCGGCATCCAGGTGGTCCTCAATCGGCGGACACCGTCCTCGACGCCCAGATCGTCCACCCCTCCGTTCACGCCGATCCCCGGCATCGTCATGAACCCGGCAAGATGGTAGCTGCGCCGGACGCGCTCGAGGCGCATGGGGGCGAGCGCCGCCTCCGGCAGCTCCAGGCGGAGCGAGACGTTGAACAGGCCGCACTCCATGTCGGCGTCACTTTCGCGCAAGTTCTCCAAGGCCGCTCGGACCGACTGGCAGCCCTCGGCCGTTGGATCGGGCAACGCTTGGACGAGGAGCTGCATGCTGATCTGCGGCACGACGTCCGCCGGCACCGACGCGTCACCCCGCGCCCGCACGAGAAAACGCTCCCACGCTTCGCGCGACCAGAAGTCCTCCGACTCCGGCCGTCGCCGCCGCCAAGCCCAATTCCGACCCTCCTCGGTGGCGAGGAAAGCCAAGCAAGCATCCTGGATTGCGACCTGCAGGTGTTGATTGTAGTCGGCGAGCGGGGCCGACCAGCCGTCCGCCCCGGCGGGCAGGAGGAGCTCTAGCACTGGCGCAGGCACGTCCACTCGACGCCATTTGAGCGGGACGGAGTATTGCCGCGCGATCGCGTTGGGTATGCGGAGCCTGAGAAATCCCTCGCTCGCAGGCCGGTCGGACCCCTCGGGCAGATCGGTTTCGGTCCCCTGAGGGACGATGGCCCCTTCCGGGACGACCACGCCCATCTCACGATAGACCTGCTCCACGATCGCGGTGCGCATCTCGCGCCGCTCGCGCGCGCTTGCGCCGGCTGCCTGCTGATCGAGGCGACGCGCGATCTCGGCCCTGGCCTGCTGCGAGGCGGCGGTGGACAGCTCGGCGCGGGGGATCAGCCTACCCCCCCGGGCGAACAGGTCCTCTGCGCTCGGCAGTATTCTCATGTAGACGGCCAACGAAGGGATCACCCGCAGGACGCCCTCCGCGTCCCGGAGGCGCAGGTCCAACCCATGGCTCGCTAGGCGGATGTCGCTCGACTCGTCGTCTCCGTCCTCGTCGACGCGAGGCAGAATGAAGCCACTTCCGAGCACCCTCGACGGCTTGTCGCCAAGGATCGTCCTCCCGATCTCGCCGTCACCGGATATCGTCCTGCGGGTGCGTTCGAGGATGGCATCGCAAACCGCCTCCTTCAGGAGCTGGCGCTCGTCCGCGTCCATCCCGATCAGCGCAGCTGGCTCAGTCACGATTCACCCCCTTGTCGCGCTCGACGCGCTCCACGTCGTCCACGGCGTCCAGCAGCGACAGCCACAGGCCGCGAAGCTCCCCGTCGGTCCGGCCCCGGGTGAAGCTTTCCGGATCCAGCACGAATTGGACCACACGCTGGTTGAACTGGAAGCCCTCCTGGACGCGATAGGATCGTGTGGGCACGATCGCGAACCGCCAGAACGTTTTGGCCAACATTTCGGAGACGCCGTTCGCCTGCATGAAGAGCTTGAACCGGGACCAGTCCCGGGCGGCGCGGGGCTGGCGGGCGCCATCCTCGGCTGGCGCCGCCCGATCGGCGGTAAGCCAGCGCTGGATGTTGCCGAGTTCGCTGTTCGGAAGGGAGGGATCGGTTTCGCGCATGCGGCGGAGCACCTCGCGAGCCTTGCCGACGTCGGTGCCGCCCGGCACGGTCGCTCTGATCTGCTCGATACGGTCGTGATACATCTTTAGCTGGTCAAGGCTCGTCCGGGACGTCGCGAGCGCTTGCCGGATGCGTTCGCGAGCGTCTTCGTTCAGGACCAGGATCTGGTCCCCGACCTCCACTTCGCGAGCGTCGACCTTCTCGAAGGGTCGGGCCTCGCCTGCGGTGAAGACGAGCACGTCGCTCGATGGGCGGTAGGCGATGCGATGGCTGCCGGTCGAGATCACGACCCGTTCGCCGATGTAGGCGCCACCTTCGCGCGTCAGATCGATATCCCGCGATTCAGCGATGGGGAGGATCCTGAACTCGCTCTCCCCGGCATCCAGCCGCTCGTCGAGGCCACCGCGTTTAAGCGCCTGCTGCATGGCAGCAGCACGCGCCGCGATCGGAGCGAACCCGGGCAAACGCGCGAGCGGCCCTAGCTCGCCAGCTAGCAGGGCAGACCCCGAGGCGTCGCCGAGCAGCACGACCTCCGCGGGGGTCGAGGGGCTGGTGAGAAGGGCGCGGACAGCGGTGGCGCTGGGTCCGGTGACGATGACGCGGTCGAGGCCGCCCTTGGCGAGCGCCGCGCCGAGTTCCGCATGGTCGACGATGCCGCAGCGCCAGGAGACGCCGCAGTCGGAGGCCATCAGCACCTCGGCGATCCGCCGCTCCGGCACCGCAACCAACGTTGTCGCAGCGTTCCAGCCGTCGCGCGCCAGCATGTCAGCGAGTTTGGAGGAGACGGGCGTCTCCGCCAACCACTTCTCAGTCCTCGCCTCGATCGACGCGATCGCATCCTTGGCTAACGCGCCGTCGGGGGAGGTGGCCGCGATCTCGGCGAGCTGTCCGAGCGCCATCTTGGGTCTAAGCATGGCCCTGATTGCGCTGTCAACTTCATCGTCGGCGTCGAAGAGGGTGTCGGCGGTCACACGCGCCTCCTCGATACCCAACGGCAGGCTGGCGACGCGGCGAAGGAACCCGAGGGCGCGCGACACGCCGCGCGCACCGATGCCATCGCCGCCTTCGCGCAGCCGCCGGCCGAGCGTCACGAGCTTTTCGCGGATCGAGACGAGCTCCGCGTCCTTGATATCGGCGGTGAACGAGACGTCAGGCAAGCGCTCGGGCAAGGTCGACGCGGCGGCGAGGAACCCCGGTTGCGAGAGATAGACGCCAACCTCCACGGGCGCCTGCCGCCGGGGCCTGAGGCGCACTGCATGCGAGCGAAGCGCGCGCGTCGCCCCCCTCAGGGCGAATGGGTCCTCGCAGACAGCGACGACAGGCGGTCGACGCCCGGGGGCGGCATCAAGCGCCTCCAGCAGCACCGTCAGGCCCTGCTCCCAATGGTCGCCCAGCTCTGCGCGGGACTGGCCAGTCAGGTCGACGACGACAGCGTCCAGGCCGCGGGCGGCGAAGCGGTCGGTCGCCATGAGGCGACTAAGCCGGGGGGAGCTCCGCTCGGCGGGAAGGCCGAACAGCGCGAACGGGCTCGTGTCCGGGGAGCCGACATCGGCACGCTGTCTCGGCATGCCTGCCCCGGCCTCACCCAGGAAGGTATGGTTCCGGACGCGCTTCAGAACCTGCTCGGCATCGGCGGCGTATCGACCCGAGTCGGGCGCGAACACCGCGGTGGTCTCGAGAAGGCTAGGGCTGCGGACTAGGATCTCGAGCCGCTGGCGGCCCCTGGCCACGCGCGCCGGAGCGTTCTTCAGGACCAGGTCCTTCAATCTCAGCTCGACCATCCCCAGCGACCGATGACCGAGGCCGTCCTTCGACCAGGCCGCGCCGCCCTCGACCTCGTTCAGCGCCAACCTGGCCGCCTGCGCGACATCCTCCGGATGGACCAGCGCTGAACGCGCCGCGCGCGCCAGTCCGCCGCGCCATGGCCAGACGCCGATCGTGGCGGAAGCCAGGCGACCGCCGGCACGGGCCTCGCGCATGGCGAGCGCGGCCAGTGTAAAGCCGTTGCCCGGCCGCTCGGGCCACCCGAGTAGCACGCGGTCGCGACCGTCGCCGATCGCGTCAATGACCGTGTCGACGGCGACGCCGCCAGCGGAGAGCGGCGCCCAGCCGGCCGGATTAGCCGTCGTCGTGTAGCGCGTAACGGTGGCCGTGCCGACGCCCGGTCGCG
Source organism: Sphingomonas morindae (assembly GCF_023822065.1). NCBI lineage: Bacteria > Pseudomonadati > Pseudomonadota > Alphaproteobacteria > Sphingomonadales > Sphingomonadaceae > Sphingomonas > Sphingomonas morindae. Next base: position 3,469,008 of record NZ_CP084930.1, on the reverse strand, counting down.
AGACAAGCCCGAGCGGCCGGTTAGCGTTGGCCCGGGTCTCCAGAAGCGAACGAATGCGCTCCCCTTTCGCGCGGCCCGCATCCGCGATCAGGCTGCTCCTGTCGCGCTGGCCCCAATCCTTCCCCCCACGCCTCGGCAACCAACAAACTCCCTGTGGTATATTGCCGCGCTTAGAGGAGGGCGCGATACGATGTTCGGTCAAGTTGGATGATTTAATCAGTCGCTATCCCGGGCATCAACCCTCCAAGTTTCGGTGCTCGCGATGCCAGCGCAGCAGCGTCGGCGAGGAAGGGGCGAACCTCAAGCGAGGCGTGGCGATTGGCTGCCATCGCGTCGCCTTTCGGCGCTAAATAGTCGCCTTCCAATATTACATCATATAAGGCGCAGATATCAAGATGAGTAAGCGTCCGGCTTCAGCAAGCGCCTAGCCGCCCGTGAGTGACCGATTGTGGGGCACTGCGGGCGTTTGTCACTCATCCTCAAAGGCAGTCGTTTGCGACGGCTGAGTGAAACCCCGTGGTCGCCTGCAATTCGGCGGCGATGCGTATGTCGCGCGTGAACAGCAAGCAGGCGCAACGCGCGACCTCTCAGTTCAACAGTGAGATCAGCTCGACTTGATCACGGCGCACGGCGGTCACTACGTGTCGATAGCGACGCGAGTTCATATAGCCTCTCACCGAATGCACTTGGTCGTCAACGAGCACGTGCCACCGGTTCTTCTGCCGTAAAAATACCTGATCGTCACCCTCGGCGATCACGCCGATGCTGGTAAGGCTTGTCGCGAGCACGCGACTAGGCGCTGCGAAGCTTGGCGTGATCGTGGGATTATTGCTGAGTTTATCTGCTTCCGTCGCGAGCACCCGACGCATCGTGCCGTTCTCAAACTCAATCCACAATGTGCTTTTAAACAGAAAAAAGCGCTTCGGCGCCTGATCGACCTGCTTGACCAGATCTGCTATCAGCTTCGTCTGCTGTTCGTAGCTGGGCCCATCCACGGTTGTGAGTTCCAGCTTGTCCGGGCGGCCCTCCTCGCTTTGCAACCTGTCGCTGACGCCAGCCGTCGCGCGTGACTGGGCATGGTAAAACTCGACCTGGGTCGGCGTACGAAGGTTTGAGATCGCGTCGGGATTTAATTCGATGCCGTAAGACTGAGGTGCAAACTTTCGGAAATCGATCTCCCAGTTGCTTTCGTCACTGCTCGCTCCTAAGCCAATTAGACCGCCTTCTCGTCCGCAGGCGGCGCTGACGGCGCCATACCGACATTGAAATTGGCGGCATGCGGAATCCGAGACGTGACGTTCGTGCAAGGGTTGCTTGACCGTGCGGCCGATGCCGTTGGACTCCAGATCATCGCGGCCTTGCGCGGTGAATTGTTGAATGCTCTTCTCAGTACTATAGAACGCGCGACCGTAGTAGAAGCGCAAGTCTAAGACAGACTTAAAGTCGACTAGACTTTTAAATGTGTAAGAAAAACGCTCGAGATCGGTTTCACTAATATCAATTGAAGTCTGTGTTTCTAGTAAACGATCAACCTCAGGGTCTGGTTTTCCTAACGTAAGGCGCTGATTGTTCGCAAAAAGCTTGCTAGCGGCGCTTCCGCTACCATTGAGGCGTTTACTACAATATTCATCGATGTCGAATGCGTGGATGAGTCCGTCTTTTGATATCAGCCACGCGAAATCGAAGTATAGATAGGCCTCCACGTAAGCGCCGTGTAATCGTAGAGAAATGCGCCTCATATCTTAAATTTCCGCATTCGACCGGCCACGAGGTCATCGATGCGTGGGTTTTTCCCCGACTCCCATTTGGAGATGACCTCCTCGGGAACTTCGTAATGCTCGTCGTTCGTCACTGACACGGGGTAGCCGTGCCATGGCCCCGGGTGATTGCCGCACCGCGGGAAGAACGCGACACGTTCACCAAGCTGCCCTACGATCCGAACCCCATCCACGGATACCCACCAGTAGTTTCCGGCATTGCATGACCAGGCACTGTCGTCACTGATGTCAAAGAAATCCGCTTCTTCCGTGACCGCCACTGCGGACGACCAAAGCGTCTTGTCCTTTTTGATCCTGTGACGATGATAGTTCATCGACTTGTAAGTGCGCGCATTGCGCGACGTGAAGCCGAACACTATCCCGTCACTCTCTGCGGCCAGTCGGTTCAACGTCGTCTCTCGCCTTGGTGATTGCTGCCACCCATGCGGATCGCCTCCGCAGGGCTGGTTACAGCCCCGCCTTACGCTACGAGGAGCAGCACGGAAAGTCCGGCTGCATGCCTGAAGCTTCGCGAATGACCGCTGGTGCCGGAAGGTGTCGTTAGCTGTGCGGCCCGCCAGCAACAGCTTTGCCCACCTAGGCGGTTTTAGCGTCTGGCTGCGCCCGACCAGGGCGGTCTTCCACTCACATTAACGAGCGGCTGGTTTCGGGAGGCGACTCGCAGGCGCTGAATGGCCGGGAATGGGTCCGAGCGGACAACTGTACTTCGGCGGCGATGGCCCTCCTGACACGAATGTTGACCTGACAGTATCATGGCGCCCGGTAGTCGAGCTCCCAAGGCGCCTCCCGATCGGTCGCCAGTCGCCACATAAGATCGGCGACGCCCGCCGACTCGGCTGAGTCGGGTAAAATCCTTTCACGAACCGTCGCGGTTGCGATGCGGATGCCACGCTCCGCGAGCGGCTTGACGAGCGCCTGGACGGCATGGCGCATGGCGACCTTGCCCACGCCCAGGCTCACCGCGTTCGGGTTCGGAGCCGTCGCAATTCCGCCGCCGGTGATGAGGATCGTGCCTCCGCGATCGCCGAACAGGCTGACGGCGGCGCGGATCGTGTGCAATCCCGCCGCGACGTTGATCGCGAGATCTCTCGTCACCTCCGCGTCCGTCATGCTGAAAAGGTCCTGGATCCGGACAACGGCTGCATTGAAGTGAACCACGGTCAGGCCTCCGGTCAGCTCATCGCCCTTCGCGATCGCTGCGCGAAGCGCCACCGGGTCGGTCGCATCCGCCGGCACCGTGTGTACAGCGATGCCCTTCGTCGAAAGTGCGGCCGCTTCTTCGACCAGGCGATCCGGGTCGCGCGCGGTAAGCACGACAGACCAGCCGGCCTCGCCGAACCTTTCCGCAACGCCGCGGCCGATGGCCGGGCCGGCACCGATGATCATGATGGATTGCGACATGACATCCCTCTTCGAGATTGGAGCGTCAAGTCCGCTCAGGGTGGGATAGAACGGGGTCGATCGACGCTCAGTGCTGGGTCAGGCTGCCGTGCCGCGAAGCCGGGGCTGCGGCACTGGCGTGGGCTCGCGTCAGGCGTCGGCCGCCGGCACGAGGCGCATGGCCGGGAAGCCGAGCTTACTGGCGAACACCTCCTGTACCGCCACGGTCGCGGGAAGCGGGCGCCATGCCACCTCGATGCCGTCGATCAGGCCGTCGTCGTTCAGGTGCAGGTGCTCGTTGCCCTTCACGGTCAGGCCGTTGCAGGTGAAGCTGAAGAAGACGGCGACGTCGTGGTCCTGAGCGAAGCGCAGGTTCACCTCGAGGCTGTCGATCGTCTCGAGGAAGCCTGAGAGAACCTCCACCACGGCATCCTTGCCGATGGTCGGTTCGGGAAAGATGGGGCCGAGCAGGACGATGTTCTCGGCGAGGTGCGGCACGATCCGCAAGCTGTCCCGGTTGGCGAGGGCCGCGAAATAGTCGTCAACATGGGCGGTGTTCATCGGAAGGTACTCCTGAGCAAGAAGGTGGCGGTAGGCGGCGGGGCTGCGCCGGGGAGCAGCGCCCCCGCGCGTGATCAGCGGGCGGCGCGCTCGATCAGCGCGGCGACTTCGGCCGGGTGCGAGACGGGCGACGCGTGGCTCGACGGAAGCGTCACCGTCCTGGCGTTCATCCGCTTGGCGAACATCGCTTCGGCCGCGGGCGGGATCATCTGGTCGTTAGCCGAGATGGCGTAGAAGGTCGGCTTGTCGTGCCAAGCCGCGACTGTCGCCTCCTCGCCGAACACGGCGCTGTTGAGTGGGATCTGGTGCGCGACCAGCGCCTTGCCCTCGGCGGCCGGCACGTCGCCCACGAACAAGCTTGGGAACGCGGCGGGGTCGAGAGACAGATAGCCGCGCGCATCCAGACCCAGCGCCTTCTTCCCCGGCGAGGGCGGCGCACCTTCGGACAGCGACTTCAGGCTTTCGCCGCGATCAGGAGCGTAGGCGGCGACATAGACCAGCGCAGACACCTTGGGATCGTTCCCCGCCTCGCCGATCACCACGCCGCCCCAGCTGTGCCCGACCAGCACGGTGGGGCCCTTCTGCTCGGCCAGCGCCGCGCGGGTGGCGGCCACGTCGGCCTCAAGCGAGGTCATCGGGTTCGCGACTTCCGTGACGTGAAAGCCCTTGCGGCGCAGCAGCTTGGCGACCTTGTCCCAGCTCGTCTGGTCGGTGAACGCGCCATGGACTAGCACGACGTTGCGGGCAGGGGCGGCGTGAGCGGTGCCCGCGACGGCCAGCGACAGAGCGGCGGCGGAGAGGTTCGCGACGATCTTGTTCATGGGTGTTACCTTCTCTGATGGGCAGCGACGAGCAGGCTCCTCGCTGGATGGTGCGGTCGGTGGTCGGTGATGGCTGGCGTCAGGCGCTGGCTTGACGTTCCTGCGCCCGCCGGGCGCGGTAGTCGGTCAGCGGCAGCCCGCCCTGGCCGAGATCCTCCATCTCGTGTTCGTGGAAGATCACGGTGGTGTCCTCGCGCGGCTTGCCCATCACATCGAACAGCAGGTCGGCGATGCCGTGGTAGATGGCGGCCTTCTGCTTTGCGGTGGTTCGGTCCGCGCCCGGCGCGGTGCCTTCGCGGGTCACCAGGATGTTGACGATCGGCATGGTTGGTCTCCCGACGGTGGATCAGCGACCGGCGATCAGGCCGCCGTCGACGTGCAGGATCTCGCCGGTCGAGAAGACGGCATCCTCGAGGTAGAGCACCGCGCGGACGATATCCTCGACCTCGCCGAGCTTGTGCATCGGGTGAAAGGCGCCGAGCTGCTCGACGATCTTGGGATCGTGCATCGGGGTGCGGATCACGCCGGGAGCAACCGCGTTAACGCGGATGCCGCGCGTGGCATATTCGATCGCGAGACTCTTGGTCGCAGCGTTCATGCCGCCCTTGGTCAGCATGGCGATGAAGGCGGGCGAACGCGAACTCGCGAACTCCGCCGTCGAGGCGGTGATCTGGACGATGTGGCCCTGGCCCCGCTCCAGCATGACCGGGACGACTGCCTGGGTGGTGAAGAAGAAGCCGTCGAGGTTGGTCTTCAGCTTCAGCCGGTAATCCTCCTCGGTATAGTCGGTGAACGCCTTGCCGATGAATATCCCGGCATTGTTGACCAGCGTGTCGATGCGGCCGAACCGCTCCAGCGCCGCCGCGACCAGCCGCTTGCCCGTCTCGGGATCGCCGATGTCGCCGGCGACGGTCACCAGATCGGGGTCGGTCGAGGGCTGGATCGAGCGCGAGGTCGCGACGACACCGTAGCCGCGGGCGCGGAACCCGTTGACGATGCCTTCGCCCAGGCCCTGCGAGGCCCCAGTGACGATGGCGATTTTCTTGATGTCCGACATAGCGATTGGCCTCATGCTTGGTTGATGACCGGCATGTATGGCGGTGTCGAACACCCGAAAATTCGCTATCTCCGATCAATGGCTGATCAAAAACGCACAGAGCTCGACTGGCAGGACGTTCGCATCTTCGTAGCGCTCGCTCGGCACGGCAGTCTGTCGGCCGCCGCCCGGATGCTCTCGGTCAATCACGCGACCATTGCGCGCCGGCTCCATTCGCTGGAAGAAAGCCTAGGCGAGAAACTCGTCGAGCGCCGCCCTGAAGGTTATGTGCTGACGCCGGCGGGTGCCCATGCGCTCGAGGCGGCGACCGACATGGAGCAGGCGGCCCAGATCCTCGGCCGCGGCATGGCGGACGGCACACCCAGCGGTCTTGTCCGGATCAACGCCTCGCCAGGGCTGTCCGCCGGCTTCCTCATGTCACGCCTGCCGACACTCGCCGGCCGCTATCCTAGGCTCGACATCGATCTCGCTCCCGCGCTGCGCTCGATCAGCCTCGAACGCCACGAAGCGGACATCGCCATCCGCTTCGAAAAGCCCAAGGACGGCGATGTAATTGCCCGCCCGCTGACGACCGTTGGCTACGGCTTCTATGGGACGCAGGAGGCCTGTGCCTCGACCAAAGCTGGCGGTGATCCGGTCTTCATAAGCTTCAACGAGGCCGACGCCTACCTGTCCGGGGCCGCATGGCTGACGAAGCATTTTCCCCGAGCGCGCGTCGCGTTCCGCGCCAAGGACCAGTTCCTCCAGTCGATCGCCGCGCGAACAGGGGCGGGCCTGGCGCTTATCCCGCATTTCATCGGCCGTGCCGACCCGCTTCTGCGACGCTGCGATCTCGGTGCGGTGCCGCCGAACACGGAGGTGTTCCTGCTGACGCGTAGCCGCGATCGGAAGAATGCGTCAGTCAGGATCGTAGCGGATGAGATCGGTGCAATGTTCGAGCAGGAGCGCGAGCTGTTCGTGTGAAGCTCGTGCGATCTGAGAAACGTAACTTTAGGCCGCCGATCGAGATCAACGCCCCGCAGAGATGAACGAGCGGCCGAAGTCGGGGAGCCGCAAACCAGCCGCGAATGACCGCAAATGGGTCAAGCCAGTCGTTCGCAGCCTCTACAATCCGACTCGGCCGCCATACGGCGCATGGCAGCGATCACATCACCATGATGGATGGGCTTGGAATAGAATTCCGCCCGGACCGGTAGGTCGAGGTCGGCTTTGGCCAAGGTGGCAGCGGTCAGGATGATCTCGATCGGCGGCCATCGATTGCGGATCGCAGCGGCGATCTCGATCCCCTTAACGCCTCGTGGCATGTCGAGATCGATATAGACGATCCGGATGTCCGTGCGGGTCTCAAGGATGCTGATCGCCTCATCGACGCTGGTTGCCTCGACGGGAATGAAACCCGCCCGTTCGACCATATCGGCGACCTCGATGCGGAGCACCGGCTGATCCTCGATGATGAGAACAGGCAAAGGCCCGATCGGTTGTGACTGACCCATAATGTGGCTGATCGACTTAACCCTGGATGATCTGGTGAAGCGGCGCACTCATATCTGCTGTCAGCCCCTCGATATCATAGTGAAGCTTAACGCCTCCCGACCCGGTAAGACCCATGCGGATGATGCGCGATCCAAAACCACGGTGGGATGGTTCAATCGCCGGCGGACCGCCTCGTTCCGCCCAACGCATGTCGAGAATATCGACGTCGTCGGTGCGAGAGATCGTCCAGCTCAGCGTGACGCGGCCGTCGGGCACGCTCAGCGCACCGTGCTTGGCGGCGTTGGTCGCCAGCTCATGCAGCAGCAGCGACAGCGACATGGCGGTGCGCGAGCCGATCCTGACCTCCGGTCCAGAGATGGTGATGCGGGCAATGTCGAAGGACGCCAGTGCCGCCTCTGCGATCTGTCGAAACCCTGCCGCTGACCAGGATCGTGCCAGCAGTACGTCGTGTGCCGATGCCAGCGCCTTCATTCGGTTGCCGAACTCGGTCGCCGCGGCATCGCTCGCGGTACGCGCCAGCGTCGCGTTGGCGATCGCCTGCACCACGCTCAGCGTGTTCTTGACCCGGTGCGCCAGCTCGCCGTTGAGCAGCGCCTCCTGCGCCCGTGCCCGGCCCTGTTCGATCGCGACATGGACGCGGTAGGCGACGTCTCGGACGAACTGCACCTCATCACTGGTCCAATCACGGGCTGCGACGGTGCAGACGTAGAGCATTGCCACGCAGGCGCCTTGCTGCATCATGGGGATATTGACGAAGGCGCGCGCGCCGCGCGCTTCCAGCGCAGCGGCCTGATCGCGCGTACGGGCATCGGAGCGACAGTCGCGAACGACAACCATCTCTCCGGCTTTCAGATCATCGATGAACGAACCATAGTCGCGAAGGCGTAGCGTTCCGCTCAGGCTGAGGGCAGGTTCCGCTGTCCAATCGCGTTCGACCGTGATCGTTTCGGCCAAGGGATCGATGTCGCCATAACCGACGAGCTCGACGCCCAGCGTCTCCCCAAGCACGGCACTCGCCAACGGGCCCAGATCCTCGGTTGGTTCCTCGTCCAGTAAACGGTCACTGAGGCGGATAAGGGCCACCTGTCGCCGTTCGCGCAGCACACGGTCGGTGACTTCGGTGAAGATGATCGTGAAATGATCGTCGCCGGCGTGCTGCATCACCCCGTCATACCAGCGGCCGAGCGTCCCGACCTGGCGCGTGAAGCGGACGGGTTCGCCCGTTTCGACCGCAGTCACAGGTTCGAAAACCCAGGCGTCCTCGATGCCAGGAAAGACCTCCCGGATCGTCCGCCCGACCGCGCAACCCCGCTCGATACCGACAAGGTCGTACCAGGCATTGTTGACCTCGTCATATCGCCAGTCGACGACCCGGCCTGTCTCGTCGCGGACAAGCTCGCCGAGGATGAAGCCCTCGCGCAGCGTCTCAAAAATGGTGCGCCACTTCGCCTCGTTGCGGGCGACGGCGTCCTCGGTTCGGCGACGCTCGGTCGTGTCGGCGATGAGCATCGCGACACGGCCATCGGCGACGGGAAACAGGTGCGCGTCGTACCAGCGCCCGAGCGGCTTCGCCTCGCCTTCAAACCGCACCGGCTCGCCGGTCCTGGCGACATGTCCATAGGCATCATGCCAATGCTGCTCGATGCCGGGTGCGACCTCGTTGGCCCAGCGTCCAACGGCATCGCTCAGTCCCGTGTGACGCTCGAACGCAGGATTGGCTTCGACGACCCGGTGATCCACCGGTGCGCCGGTCGCATCGAATTTGACCTCGCTGATGCAGAAGCCGGCATCGATATTCTCAAAGATGGCCCTGTATCGCGCTTCGCTGGCCCGCAGGTCAGCGATGGCGGAGTCACGCTGTCTTTCGACCAGCACCCGGCCGGTTGTCTCAAGCGTCACGTTCAGCAGGCCGGCGACACGCCCCTGCTCATCATGGATCGGCGAATAGGAGAACGACCACCAGGTGTCCTCCGCATAGCCGTTGCGGGTCATCAGCAGCGGCAGGTCCTCGAACGTGCATGTCTCGCCCGCAAAGGTACGCTCGACCAGCGGTTCGATCTCGGGCCAGATCTCCGGCCAGACTTCTGCGAAAGGCTTGCCAAGCGCCTGCGGGTGGCGGCTCCCCAGAATCGGCGCATAGGCATCGTTGTAGAGCAGGGTGCGGTCCTTGCCCCATGCGATGCACATCGCATGGCCGGACCCCAGCATCATGTCGACCGCCGTGCGCAGGCTCTGCGGCCAATGGTCGACGGGCCCAAGCGGTGTCGAGGCCCAGTCGGTGGCTCGGGTAAGGTCTGGCATCAGAGAAGGCGTATCGACGAGGTACGGGCTTTTCGCGTCTGATCCGTGGGTCGTCACGCTGGCCGTCATCCATGCTCGGCATGGCTTCGTGCCATCCTGTTTCTGCAGATTACCGACCCACTCAATCAAAACCAAGTTTTTGGCGGGGCCGATGCAACAGCGTCGTTCGACGACGCTGGCCGACACGCGCCTCGTTACCGCCGGGTCTGCCAGGAGATCGCCTTGCGGAACACGCGGGAGAGCTGCTCGATCGAATAGGGTTTGTGCAGCAGCTCGAAGCCATGGCGGCCATTCTGCGCAAGCACATGGCTGTAGCCGCTGGTCAGGATCACCGGCAGCCGCGGATGGCGCCGGCGGAGCTCCTGCGCCAGTTCGAGACCCGACATGCCGGGCATCACCACGTCCGAGAAGACGATGTGGAAACGGCTGCTATCCTTCTCCAGTTCGGCCAGCGCCTCATCGGCGTTGAGCGCCAGGATCGTGTCGTATCCCAGCTCGCGCAGCGCCTGCGTCGCGAACTCGCCGACGCTGCTGTTATCCTCGACGACCAGGACGCATACGCCGTCACCTGTGGCGGCGACGGGTTCGTCCTCCTCCTCCGTCGCGCGACTGCCATCAACCGCGACGCGGGGCAGGTAGAGGGTGAAGGTGGTGCCGCCACGCTCGCCGCTTTCGACCCGGATGTCTCCGTCCGACTGCTTGGCAAAGCCGATCACCTGGGAGAGGCCCAGGCCCGTGCCCTTGCCGACGCCCTTGGTGGTGAAGAACGGCTCGAAGATGCGCGCCACGTTCTCGGGCGAAATGCCGCTGCCAGTGTCACTGATTGTCACCGCGACATAGTCGCCGGCAATCGGCGGATGCAGCCGGATCTCCGGGATACCCGACACGGGACCGACGACGATGGTGAGATCTCCCTCGCCGTCCATCGCATCGCGCGCGTTAATGCTCATGTTGACGATGGCGGTGTCGAACTGCCCCTTGTCGGCCAGGACGTAGCAGGGTTCTTCGGGCACGACCGTGTTGATGACGATGCGCGAGCCGGTGAGCGTCCGGACCATCGATACCAGGTCAGCGATACTCTGACCGCAATCGAACGTCTCGGGCTTGAGCGCCTGCCTTCGCGCAAAGGCGAGCAGCTGTCCGGTCAGTTTGGCCGCGCGGTCCGCGGTGTCGCCGATTGCGTCGATATATTTCGCACGGCGATCGTCGCTGAGGTCGGGGCGGCGAAGGAGATCGACCGAGCCACGGATGACGGTCAGCAGGTTGTTGAAGTCGTGTGCGACGCCGCCGGTGAGCTGGCCGACCGCTTCCATTTTCTGGGCCTGGCGTAATGAATCTTCCGCCAGCGCCAGTCTGTCCGTCTGGGCGCGTTCACCGGTGATATCGCGGGCGCTGGAGTACAGCTTTCCCTCGAACGGCACGGCGACCCACGACAGCCAGCGAATTTCACCGTCCTTCGTCCGGTAGCGATTGTCGAACCGCATCACCGGATTGCCGTCGCGCACCTCTTCGAAGGCCGCGGCACTGGCAAGCTCGTCGTCCGGCATCAAAAAGTCGGAGAACGGCGATCCTTCCAGCTCCTGTGCCGTCCATCCGAGCGCTATTGTCCAGGCCGGATTGACGCGGTCGAAGCAGCCCGTGCGCAGATCGATGACGGACAGCAGTTCCGACGTGACCGTCCACGTCGTCGCCCGCTCGCGTGCGCGCGCGACGATCTGCGCTTCAAGGTCGCTGTTGAGCGCCCGCAACTCGGCCTCGCGCGCCGCGAGTTCGCGCTCGTGGACGATCTTAGTGGTTGTCTCGGTCGCGATGTTGAGAAAGCCGGCAATTGCGCCCTGATCGTCGCGCAACGGGCTGTAGGCGAAGGTCCACCATGTTTCCTCCGGATAGCCGTGCCGTGTCATGGTGAGGGGCAGGTCTTCATGCCCGACCGGCGTGCCGGCCATGGCCGACGCGGCGAGGGGCTCGATGTCGTCCCAGACTTCCGCCCAAACCTCGCTCAAGGGCTTCCCCAAGGCGGAGGGGTGCCGTGAACCGAGGAATGGCACATAAGCGTCGTTGTAGAAGAGCGTCAGCTCCGGCCCCCAGCCGACGCACATGGCGAATTGCGACGACAGCATCATGTCCAGGATGGTTTCGAGCGAGCGCGGCCAACTCTCGCGAGCGCCCAGAGACGTCGCCGACCAGTCACAAGCGTCCGTCAGGCTACGGAGATCGCCACCCCTGCCGTCATTGCCCTGATCGTTCACATCCATCTTCGGTCCCTACCTGGTCTCAGGACCAGGACGGCCGGTCACCAAGCAGCCGACATATAAACCACTTTCACTCGATGAAGGCAGCCCTTCTACAACGGCTGCGTGGCACGAATGTCGCCGGACAGATCGTGCGCTTTCCCGATTGACCATCGAGACCGTCCGAAAACGCGAGGCGGGATGGTTGGGCGTGCAGGTACGCAGGAGAATATTCGGATATTTGCCGTCTTCTGCCCTGGTGACGGCCAAATCGGCTCTGGGACGGTCATTCCCACGGTTGTGACGGAGAATATGGCCGCTTGGATCAAGCCTGCACTGCCCGGATCAGCCCGGGCACGCCTATGAGGGTGATGGCCCGCCTGAGATTGTAGGCCAGTGCCGTCAGGCTGAACTCGGCGCGGACCTTGTCCAGCCCACGCATCAGGAACGCGCCCTGGTTCATCCATTGCTTGATCGAGCCGAACGGGTGTTCGACCGTGGATTTACGGATGACGAGGATGTCGGGGCGTTCCGCGAGGCGTGCAGCCATGCGCTCGATGACGGCCTCGTGCTCGCCGCGATTGATGCGTCGCCAGCGTCCCTTGGTGCAGCGCGCCTTGATCTGGCAGCCCGCGCAGGCGGCGGGGCTGGAATACTGGACCGACAGATGCCCGCGCGTCACGGACGCGTAGCGGATGTCGAGCACCTGGCCGCCGGGACAATGATAGACGTCGGCCTGGGGATCGTAGCGGAACCGCTCCTTGGGAAAGAGGCCGTTGCCGACGGCGGTGCCACGATGCGGGCGGGGAATATAAGGCGTGATGCCGGCCGCCTCGCATGCGACGATGTCGTCGCCCGAGTGATATCCCATGTCGGCGACCGCATCGATCCGCTCTACCCCGAGTGCATCCATGGCGGCACCGGCGGTGGGCGCCAGCAGGCTCATGTCATTGCAGGCGTTGGTGACGTGCTGCTCGACGATCAGGCTGTGTTTGGCGTCGACCGCCACCTGGGCATTGTAGCCGACCGTGACCTTCGAATGCGCGACCATCAGGCGGGCGTCGGGATCGGTGAGCGATATCTGTCCTTCGCCGCTGTCCTCCAACTGACCCAGCAGCGCCGCACTGGCCTGACGCTGTTCGCGCAGCTTGGCGATCTTCGTCGCCAGGGTATCGCCGCGACCGGTGCCGGCAGCATCCTCACCGCGGTCGATCTGGTCCAGCTCCGCCAGATAGCGGTCCAGTCGCGCATCCACCGCGGCGAGATACGTCGCCAGGCGCTCACGGCTGAAATTGCGCGACCGGCTGTTCACCGCTTTCAGCCGCGTGCCGTCCACCGCCAGCAACTCGCGCCCGAACAGGTCCAGCTTGCGGCACAGCATCACGAACGCGCGGAACACCGCCTTGAACGCGGCCCGGTTGTCGCGCCGGAAGTCGGCGATGGTCCGGAAGTCCGGACGCACCCCGCGCAGCAGCCAAATCAGCTCGAGATTGCGCGCCGCCTCTGCCGCCAGACGCCGGCTCGACCGCACCCGGTTGAGATAGCCGTACAGGTAGAGCTTGAGCATGTCGGCCGGATCGTAACCGGGCCGTCCCGTCGCCTTGGGTCGCGACCGCACGAAGCCGGCACTGCCCAGATCAAGATCATCGACGAAGGCGTCGATGAACCGCACCGGGTTGTCTGCTGCCACATAGTCCTCGACCGACGCTGGCAGCAGCAGCGCCTGATCACGAGCATGTCCCTCAATGTACGCCATGCATGCAGATTACACCGCCCGGATGCACTCGGGAATCAGGATCGCGTTTTCGGACGGTCTCCCATCCTTTTCGGGAAAGTTGGCAGGCCGCGGGCGGGGCTGAGGCTCAGCACCTCCTCCGCTGCGTGCATGAATGAATGGCTGAAGGTGGGGAGCCAAAAAGAGGCTGCGAATGACTGGATATGGGTCAAGATAGACGGCGCACACTCCGTCAGCCTCGCCTCGCGTCCTGAGCGTCAGCACGATGAAGGTCAGTCTTGCCGCCTCACCCAGCTGAGAACGGCGGCTGTTGCGAGCAACGCTCCACCGATCCGAGCGCTTCCCTTCTGCCGGAGCATTGCCAGGCCGCCCGTCGCGAGCACTGACGATAGCATGCCTACCTTCGGCAGACCCGCCAACCTAGCTGCTCGACCGCTCGCTCGCGCAGTCAAATAATTCCTGAGCTCAAGCCCGTCGGCCGGAACCTGACTCCCGACGCCGCCACCATCCTCCAGTCCCGAGTTGCGGTTTGCGGTCTCGCGCTCGCCCGCCACGGTGTCGGCCGCGTGGGCGCCCCGCGTGCCGAGCGGCTGCTCCACGCCGACAGTGGTGTCCTTCGCCGTCTGTCGCTCAAGCTCGCAGTTTACCTCAGCGCCGAGCAGCAGGATGTAGGCGGACAGGTACAGCCAAGTCAGCAATACTACCGCCGCGCCCAACGAGCCGTAGGTTGCGTCGTAGCTACCGAAATTGGCGACGTAGATCCCGAATGCGGTCGTCGCGGCGAGCCACGCGAGCGTGGCGCCGACCGAGCCGGCACTTAGCCACTTCCATTCGGCTTCATCGCGGTTCGGAGCATACCGGTAGAGTGTCGCCGCAGCAGCAGCGCCGCCCCCTGCCATGACGACATAGGTCGCCAACTTGGCGAGGACGAGTACCCAGCCAGGCGCCCCGGGCAGCAGCGTATCGAGATGTCCAAGAGCCGCGATCGCGACAGTCGCAACGATCGCCAGCAGCACCGCACCCACCGTGATCGCGAGCGTGACTAGCTGGACCCGGACGAACCCGCGCGTTTCCTCCTCATCATAGGCGATATTGAGCGCGGTGATGATCGCACCGGCACCCTTCATCGCGCCATAGAGCGAGATTAGCAGCGCCACGAGAAGGCCGAAGCCCTTTTTGCCACCAGAGGTGGTGACGACATTCATCAACTGCTCGCCGATGAGCTTGGCGGCTTCGCCAGGCATGACCGAGGTCATCGCCTGAACGTTATGAATGACGGACTCCGGGCTGGCGACGAGCCCGTAGGATAGCACGACGGCTCCGAGCATCGGCACCAGCGCCAAAACCGCGCAGAAGGCGACGCCCGATGCCACCAAGCTGATGTTGTCGGCCGAACCCTCCTTCCAAGCCCGCACTAGCACGTCTCTCCAGCCCTTTGCGGGTATTTCAGTCGGAGTGTTCGCGTGCTTGCCGCGGTCATCGGCAGTTCGGTTCTGCATCGCCGCCGCAGTCGTCATCGATTGCTCCAAAATGGCACGCTGTTCAGGTCAATCAGAGAATGCACTCCGGCAAGGGTTGGTTGCGGCTTGGCTGCATCGACCTCTGGCATAGCCGGGAGGGCCTTCACCTCGACAGAACGCGAGGTCCGGTCGATCTGAAGCATTGGGGGATTGAGGGAGTACGAAGATCGCGGTGCACGACCGGCTGTGGGTTCGAACGGCTGAATGAAGAGATTAGCTTTGGGTGATTCGCTTGAGTACCACCAACGCACTCCGACTTCAAACTGCTTCCGATGTGGCAGGTAATTGAGAACCTGTACAAGAGGGACAGGCTTAAACACTCAAGACTCATCTCTGCACAAGCAGAGCTTTAGAGACTATCGATCAAATCAGTGACATCAATGCCTCGCGATATGCTGCCGCGTTGCGATTTCAACCTTGACCTCGAGATCTGGTTCGAAGCTCGCCCTATTCCGCCAGACCCATTGCGGCGCCAGAAGGCCCCAGCCTCTCAACCTTGACAACGATGCGAATCACTCTCAGAAGCGATAGCAAGTAAAAGGGGTTAGTGTCTTGGATGTCGATCTCCCGCCGCGCCTGCTAGGCGCGTCGCTCGCTCTCGGCTGCTTTGGCTCTGTCCTCTGTCCGCACGGCGTCATGGCCGCGGTGCCGGAGGCGGCGCCCGACGCTTCCGACAGCGGTGCGACAGTCGGCTTGGGCGAGGGGAGCGATGGAATCCTCGTGCGGGGCACCTACGCGCGCCCAGACGTCGCCTCGTCAAAGGCGACAGCGCCGCTGCTCGATACGCCGCAGACGATCAATGTCATCGATAAAGACGTGCTCCAGAAGGAGAACCTGCTGACGCTGCGCGACGCGCTCTCTACCCTGCCCGGCATCACCTTCGGCGCGGGCGAGGGCGGGGGCGGCTTCGGCGACAGCATCAATTTGCGCGGCTACTCGGCAAACACCGACATCACCATCGATGGTGTGCGCGACAGCGCGCAGTACAGCCGATCTGACACTTTCAACCTCGAGCAGATCGAGGTCTACAACGGTGCCAACTCGGCGTTCAACGGATCGGGATCCGTAGGCGGCACCATAAATCTCGTCCAGAAGCAGCCGCGCGGCCGTTCCGAGACGATCATCAGCGGCGGCCTCGGAACAGCTAATTACGAGCGCGCGACGGTGGACTCGAACGTCCGCGTCAACGAGCTCCTGGCGGTGCGGCTTAACGCGTTCTACCACCACAATGACGTGCCCGGGCGTGACGTTGACCGCTTCCGTCGCTGGGGCGTGGCGCCGTCAGCGACGTTTGGAATCGCCGGGCCGACGCGCCTCACGCTCGGCTACGTCCACCAGCACGATGATAACGTTCCGCAGTTCGGCATACCCTATTATCCTGCCGCCGGTGGCCCCCCTGACGGGGTGCCCTACAGCGGCTATTTCGGCTACCGAAACCTCGATAGGCAGACTTCGACGCTCGACCAGTTCAACATGGTCGTCGCGCATGATTTCAGTCACCGCCTCTCGCTGCGTAACCTCACCCGCTACGAGAACATCCGTCAGCGCACCGTCGTCGATCCGCCACAGGGCGGTGTCTACGCGCTCAACGGTCAATGCCTGTCTAACAGCGGCGTGACGGCGGCACGACCGGATGGATCCTGCAGCGTCAACATCGCCGCCGCAGGCGCGCCGGCCAACACGGTGATCGTGCCCGAGGGCTACTACCTTCCCGGCGGTCCTCGCGGACTGCTGCGCGAAACCCGCAACCAGCTCGCCTACGACCAAGTCGATCTGCGGGCGGACCTTGAAACCGGCATCCTCCACCATGTCGCAGTCATTGGCGGATCGGCGACTTGGGAGAAATACGACCTCGACACCGGACGCCTGTTCCTCAACGCTGATGGCAGCAATCCATTCGCGCCGAATGGCCTGCCGCTTATCGCGATCAGCGATCCGTCGACTGTCACGGCCGGACCAGCGGTGGTCGGCGGGCGGACGCTTGCATATGGCAGCAATGTCTACACCGGACCGATCAACTATATCCGGTCTGGCCTGTCGCACGGCGAGCGGACAGACTATGCCGCTTACGCCTTCGACACGACGCGCATCGGTCGCTTCGTGGAACTGAATTTTGGCGTCCGATACGAGCGCACCGTCGGCCGCTTCCGCGCTGACACGGTGGGCACGGCGGGCGCGACGCTCGGCCAAATCACGGTCGGCGGCACCCAAACCAACGGCCAGAACCTGTTCTCGTACCGCGGCGGCATCGTCCTAAAGCCTACGGAGGCGACCAGCGTCTACTTCTCCTATGGAAATTCCCGAACGCCGTCGATTTCGACGGTTAATGGCGGCTGCACCACGGGCACGTCTGGCACGTCCTCCTTCGTCGACTTCTGCAGCTTCAAGCCCGAGACCGCCAGAACATACGAGGTCGGCGCCAAGGCGGACCTCTTCCATCACCATCTCCAGCTCACCGCCGCCGTGTTCCGCAATGAACGAGGCAACTTCCGAATTTCATCCAACGACCCGGCGCTCGGCAACGTCTCACTCCAAGTCCCGGACGGCCGCTCGCGGGTGGATGGCATCGCGCTCGGCGCTGACGGCGGGATCACGCGGGCGTGGCACGTCTTTGCCAACTATAACTACCTCAAGAGCAAGGTGATGCAGAGCCTGCCTGAACGGTGCCGGGCAAACCCGACCAACGTCGCGAGCGGGTGCAACGCGCTCTTTCTCGCGGCACCGCTGGTCGGCGGCCCGCTTCAGCAGACGCCGAAGAATTCCGGTAGCCTCTTTACCACCTACGCGCTGCCGTTCGGGCTGGAGGTCGGCTACGGCCTCACCTACCAGGGTGCGTTCGCAGTTGCGACCAATCCGTCGGCGCTCATCGCCGGCGAGTTCCCGCGAGTAAAGGACTATTGGCTTCACCGGCTCTACGCGTCCTACACATTCGCGCATCGCCTTACCGGCCAGGTCAACATCCAGAACGTTTCGAACACGCACTACTACACAGCCGCGCGCAACAACGGGTGGGCGGTCCCCGGTGCAACCCGGTCGGTGGTTTTCTCGCTGTCCTACCGAATCTGACAAGCGGAGGGCTTGGCGCGATGATCCCGATCCCAAGCGTGCTCGACCCCGAGTTGGTGGCGGGTGTCCGCGCCCTTGTTGACGCCGGCGAGTGGGTGGACGGCAACGCGACGTCGGGCGCGCAGTCCGCCATAGCCAAGCGCAACCGCCAGCTCGCCGAAGGCTCGGCGGCGGCGGTGAAGGCAGGCAGCATCGTGCTCGACGCGCTTGGCGCGAACGCTACCTTCGTGGCGTCGGCGCTGCCGGCCAAGGTGTTCCCGCCGCTTTTTAGCCGCTACGAGAGCGGCGAGGCGTTCGGTCCGCATATCGACAACGCCATCAGGATGCGGCGTGGCACGGACTTTCGCCTGCGTACCGACCTCTCGGCAACGCTCTTTCTCTCAGAGCCTGACGATTATGACGGCGGCGAACTCGTAATTGACGACGCGTTCGAGACGCGCCGCGTGAAGCTCGGTGCCGGCAGCCTCATCCTCTATCCTTCGTCCAGCGTCCATCATGTCGCGCCGGTGACGCGTGGCGTGCGTGTCGCATGCGTGTTCTGGGTCCAGTCGATGGTCCGCGACGGCGAGGCGCGCCGCCACCTCCTAGAGCTCGACGGCGCGGTGCAGGAAGTCGCAACACGCCTAGGGCAGGCCGATCCGGCGGTCGTGCGCTTGACGGGTCTGTACCACAACCTGCTGCGCCGCTGGGCGGACGTGTGAGGAGCATGTTCAATGGCTGATAGCGTCGCTGTTCGGCGGCTCTGGTGGCGCCTCCACCAATATCTGGCATTGGCGCCCATCGTCTTGCTCATCCCGCTCGGGTTGAGCGGGATAGTGCTTACCTGGGACGATGCGATCGACCACGTGCTCGAACCTCAGCGCTATGCTGTAGAAAGTATCGCGACCTTGCCCCCATCTAATCTCGCGGCGGCAGTAGCTGCGGCGATCCCTGCTGGCCGCGTGACGATGCTTCGCTACCCCAGTGGCGCAGGCCCAGCCATCGCGAGCGTCGTACCTGCAACGCGCCCGGGCGGCGGGGGGAAGCCTCGCGTCACAGTCTGGCTCGATCCATCGAACGCGCGCGTGCTCGACGTCGCTCGAGGCAACCAGAGCCTGGTCTCGGTCGCACATGCCTTTCACGGAAGCCTTTTCGTGCCTGGCATCGGTCGAGCGCTGGTAGGTATGCTGGGTATCGAAATGTTCCTGCTCGCAGCGAGCGGACTTTGGCTATGGTGGCCGCTTTCCGGGTCATGGCGGCGCGCGTTGCGGTGGCGCCGGGAAGACAAGCGCCTCGACACCAGCCTCCACCACAGCGCCGGTTTCTGGATCGCGCTGCCGCTCGCCGTGCAAGCCTTTACGGGCGCTGCCATCGCGTGGCCGCAGATGACCGCGTTCATCGGGATTAGCTCGGCATCGTCATTAGGAGGTCCGGGCCGCGTACCGCCGCTAGCCCATCCCCATCTCGGTCCTGACGAGGCGCTGGCGAAGGCTCGCGTCATCGTGCCCGGTGGAGTCCGCGCGATCGCCTGGCCGAGCGGCAGGGAACCGCGCTGGCGTATTTCGCTCGCGACCCTGCGCGGTCCGGTTGACGTCGAGGTCGAGGACGACACCGGCGAAGCGAGGCGGGCGCAACCGCGCGGCGGCGGCTTCCCGCAGGCCGCGCGAAGGTGGCACCAGGGCGACACGCTCGGCACGCCGTGGCGGTTCGCGATGATTCTCATCGGCCTGGCGCCGGCCGTGCTCGGGGTTACCGGAACTCTGATGTGGTGGCGCGGCCTTGGCCGCCGCCGGCGCGCCGCCGCACGGGCGCGTGGCATGACGGAGATTGCATCGACCTAATCCGCCGGCAGCAGCCCCACCAGCCTACGGACCATCGGCTCCGGATCGCCAGCGAGTTCCTCCCGCATTTTGGCGCGATATGCGTCATGAGCACCGCTCCAGGCCCGCTCTAGCCACCTAGCTGCCTGATCATGAGCGCCGCTCTGCGCGAGCCGGCGCGCGAGGTGGAACTGACTGCGGAAGTCGCCGCCGTCCGCGGCGATCCGGTAGCATCGGTCCGCCTCCGCAAAGTCGCGGGGCACGAGCCGCCCCTCTTCAGCCAGCGCGCCGAGGATGCCGATTGATTTCACGTGGCCGAGATCTGCCGCGCGCCGGAACCAGCGGAGCGCCGCTGCCTCGTCCTGCGCGATGCCGGCACCGCGGCCGAGCGCACCGGCATAGTTGTACATACCCCAATTATAGCCTGCCGCAGCCGCCCGGGCGAAGCAGCGGGCAGCGATTGCGAGGTCCTGAGCGACGCCCCAGCCATTCTCGTGGCAGCGACCGACCATGTTGATCGCCGCCGGATGATCCGCGTGCGACGCCAGAATGAACCAGCGCAAGGCCTCGACCGAGTCCGCATCGCAACCGTGCCCGGCTAGCAACGCCTCCCCGTAACGAACCTGCGCCTCGACCAATCCCGCTTCGGCGCCGCTGCGCAGAGCGGCAAGGCGGTCGCATGAGGGCTGGTCAAGAAGCGCCAGCCAGTCTGCCACTGTCCTCGTGTCGTGGGTCACTGTCTCTGTCGCCGCATCTTGCTTCACAGTGTGCATCTTCATACGCGACCCAGGTTAAAGCAATGGCGACTAGGGTAAGCACGTTTGCGCACGGGCTCGGCTGCTAGCGCAAAGTGAGGCTATGGCGCCGATCATTCGTTCTTCGGCACCATCGCTATCCTGGCGTATTGATACCGGCAGCGAGCAGCTTGCGAGCACCGCTAGGCGGGTGATGGTCAGCTTTTCCATAGGGGAGTCAGTCTGCTGTCCATCTACCACTGGTTTCCGGTGAGGCGAGCGCAAACCGGTATTTGTTGAAGCTCTTTTCGTTGAGGTTCGGCTTGGCCTGGAAGATCGTCGGACCAACCAGACGGCCGCTCTTGACTCCGTCAGCCCAGATCGCCGCCACCGCCAGATCGCGACTTTTATCGAGCACGGCGGTGATGCCGATGACCACGAACACGAGCAGCGCGCTCGCTCGCGTCCAGCTGACATGTGTGACGAAGTCTCACAGGCCGGATATCAGGAACCTGCTCGTACCCCGCAGGACGGCTGCGCCGCGCGGCGCCGGCCCTGCCGATCAAGGCGATGTGGCCGTCCTGAACCGACACGGTCCGGTGCAGCGCCAATGCCACCGTGCGCGTGTCGACTGGGTCACGGCGGTGATGGCAAGAGCGATAGCTGCGGCATGAGAGCTGAAAAGGAAGTAAGCGTGGCCTGACGGCCGCAGATTATGCGGCTTGCGCGGTCGGTTGATCCACCGGGGCTTCCCAGTTCCACGGCATGAGTTCGTCCCAGCGGCCGGCTGGCCAGTCGTCGGCAATCTTGGCGATGACATCGGCGATATAGACCTGCGGATCGACGTTGTTGGCCTTGCAGGTCTGGATGAGGGTGTAGATGGCGGCGGCCCGCTCGCCACCTGCGCGTGAACCGGCGAACAGCCAGTTGCGGCGGCCGACGGCGACGCCGCGCAACGCGCGCTCGGCGATGTTGTTGTCGATCTCCAGGCGTCCGTCATCGAGGAAACAGGACAAGGCCGCCCACCGCTTCGTCGCGTAGGCGATGGCCTTGGCCATGTCCGACTTGGGCGACAGGCGACGCAGCGCGCCCTCGAGCACGTCGCGCAAGGCATCGACCAGCGGGCGGCTTCGTTTCTGTCGGGCACGATGGCGGCTATCCGGCGGCTGCCCGCGCACCTCGGCCTCCACGGCATAGAGCGCACCGATCCGCTCGAGGATATCCGTGGTCAGCGGCGTAGGCGAGCGCTCATGCAGGTCGAAGATCTTGCGCCGGGCATGTGCCCAGCACGCCACCTCGGTCACGCCCTTCCGATACAGCCCGTCATAACCGGCATAGGCATCGGCCTGGAGGAAGCCACGGAAGCCGGCGAGATGCGCCTGCGGATGTGCGCCGGTGCGATCAGGGGTGAAGCGATACCATGCCGCGCGCGGGGCGGTGCTGCCCGAGGCCTGGTCGTCGGTTGCGTAAACCCACAGCCTGCCCGTCGCGGTCTTGCCCCGGCCTGGTTCGAGGACGGGCACCGGCGTATCGTCGGCATGGATCTTGTCGGCCTTGAGCACCGCATCACGGATGCGGCTGACGATGGGGTCGAGGAGCGCGGCGGCCTGCCCCGTCCAGCCGGCGAGCGTCGAGCGGTCGATGTCGAGCCCTTGCGAAGCCATCATCTCGGCCTGACGATAGAGCGGCAGGTGGTGGTCGAATTTTGAGACCACGACATGCGCCAGGGTCGCGAAGGTCGCCTTGCCGCGAGCAACCGCATGGACGGGTGCGCGCGCCTGCACGATCTTCTCGCACACCCGGCAGCTATATTTCGGACGGACGGCACGCACGACCCGCCAGCGCACCGGCACGATGTCGAGCATCTCATGGGCATCCACGCCCAGCCGCCGCAGCGCACCGCCGCAGTCCGGACAGGTGCAGGCACCAGAGGGCGGCTCGTGGACGACCTCCTCGCGCGGCAGATGGCCGGGCAGGCTGCGCACCGGCGCCGGTCGCGCCGTATCCCCCGGTGCGGCCGTTTCGGTGGCTGGCGTATCGCGCTCCGTCTCCAGCTCCTCCAGCGCCAGTTCGAGCTGCTCGATCTCGCGGCTCAGCTTCTCGGACGAGGCGCCGAACTGCATCCGCCGCAGCCGGGCGATCTGGCCACGCAGCGTGTCGATGAGCAGGTCGCGAGCGGCGAGCGCGGCGTGGGCCCGGGCGAGCGAAGCCTCCAGCGCGGCGATCCGCGCGGTCGCATCGTCTGGGGAAACGGGCGCTTCCGACATGACCCTTTTCATAGCAGATCGGCCCTGCGTGCACGAGCAAAAGCGGCGAGGATCCGGCGTTTTCAGCCCGCCAGCGTCGGCGTGAACGTCCGCTCGGGGCGCCGCCAGTCGATCCCTTCCAGCAGCATCGACAATTGCGCCGGCGTCAATGTCACCGTGCCCGTCGCGGTCACCGGCCAGACGAAACGCCCCCGGTCCAGCCGCTTCGAAAACAGGCACAGGCCCTGACCATCGAACCACAGCAGCTTGACCAGGTGACCGCGCTTGCCCCGGAACGCGAACAACGCGCCGGAATGCGGATTCTGAGCCAGCGCCTGCTGAACCAGAACCGCCAGACCGTCGAAGCCTTTGCGCATGTCGGTCACGCCACAGGCCAGAAACACCCGTGTCGGCAGCGGGGCCGGATTCACCGTAGCACCGACAACACGCGCGCCAGCGCGCCCCTGTCCACGTCGGCGTCGACACTCACCCGCACGCCACCCGGCAGGTCGATATGGATGAGGCCCGAAACGCAGGAGGCCGGCGCGACCGGCTCTGCGACCTGCACCTCTGCGAACGCTGGCAATGCGGCCACGGCACCGCCCAGCTTGCCCGCCCGCATCTGCTTTCGCCATGTGTAGATGAGGCTGCTCGATACCTCGCGTCGCGCGATGACATCTCGGACCCGCACGCTCGGCTGAAATGCCTCGGCGAGGATCTCCAGTTTCTCCGCGTCCGACCACCGGCGCCGGCCCGACACCCGGCCGACCACCTCCATGCGACCAGTCATACGAGTGCTCGTATGACCCATCTCAGACCCGAAAACTTCCCGCACCACCGCCGCCCTCGTCAAAGACGACAAGCATCCCGCCTATGGTCGGCACGGCAAGGCGGCCTGCTCGCCACGCTTACAAAAGGAAAGGCTCAGCGCGAGCAACTTCATCTTGGCGCAATTTGTACGTTCGTCTGCTTCTGGGGAGGGGCGGCCTTGCCCCCGGTGGCCGCAACTGAGTGGATCGAATCGGTTCTCAGTCGCGGGCGGCCATGGCCTCGGCTCCGCGGAGCTGCTGGTCCAGGTTCCGCCGGCCTAGTAGACGGCCATGAAGCACCACCGCCTTAATATGTTGTAGCGCCGCGGCGCCTCGCGTCGGATCGCCGCCGACCAGGACGAGGTCGGCTACCTTGCCAGGCTCAACCGTCCCATAATCGGCTTCCTTGCCCATCGCCTTCGCTGGGTTGAGCGTCGCGGTTTGCAGAACCTGCAGGGGCGTCAGTCCCGCTGCCTCTAATAGATCGAGCTCCTCATGTAACGAAAAGCCGGGCACCCGGTCGGCGGCGACGTCGGTGCCGGCGAGCAGCGTCACACCCGCCTTCTGAAGACGCAGCGTGGTCGCTTGGAGCCGTGGCAGCATGGCTTGGAACAGCGCCAGCTCAGCTGGTGAGACAGGCTTGATCGGCACGCGCTGCGAGCGAGCGACGTAGCGATAATTGGCGTCGCGCGGCAGGGCGGGATCATTGTGCTTGAGCGCATAGGCCACGGCGTAGAGACTAGGCGTGACGGCGGTGCGGTTGCGCGCGAGAGTAGCGAACAGCGCGTCGCCGCCACCGCCGGGCGTGAGGAACCGGTCGATCCCGCCAATCAGATCCTCCTCATTGGCCGCAGCGAACTTGCCGTCGTAGATGGTCTCCAGATTGTCGATTGTGGCCTGGCCCGCGTCCGACGCTTCGGCCGGCGTCAGTTCCATCGGCACCTTGCCGCCAACCGGCAGCGTCGCCGCCTTCGCTTCGGCCATGAGCGCAGCATACACGTCGCGCGGCACGCGGCGCTCGATCTCCAGCCCATCGACGCCTTCCGCCTTGAGCAGTCGCACCGCGCCGCGTGCCTGATCGGGGTTGCCGAGGGCGAACTGATACCTGTTGAAGCTCTTGCCGTTGAGCATCGGCCCGACCTGGAAGATCGTTGGCCCGACAAGCCGGCCGGTCCTGACCCCCTCGGCCCAGACCGCCGTCTCCGCGAGATCGCCGCCCTGGTCGCGCACGGCAGTGATGCCGTTGGCGACGAACACCGGCAATGCGCTCGCCCGCGTCCAGCTCAGGTGAGTGACGAAGTCCCATAAGCCGGGGATCAGGAACCTGCCCGTGCCGCGCAGCACCGCCGCGCCGCGCGGTGTCGGCCCGGTACCAACCGAGGCGATGCGGTTGTCATGCACCACAACCGTCATGTGCGGCGCCAACTCGCCCGTGCGCGTGTCGACCACCGTTACGTCAGTAATGGCGAGGTCGGTCGCCGTGGCAGGAGCGCCTAGAAGGGCAAGGCCGAGCGTGAGCGACTTCATCTCAGAGCCATATGAACGAGCGGCTGGTTTCAAGAAGCACCTTTACAGCCTTCTGTACCCGGAGCTGGGTCATACAGGCGCTCGCCGGAGAAGCCGATACCGGCTCACTTCACTTCACAAGCCGCGCCAAGCTCGCCGCGAGTTCGTCCTTTCGAAAGGGCTTGATGAGCCGCGGCAGTTCGGGGCCAAGCCCTTTGCGCTCGGCGTAGCCGGACACAAGCAGCACCGGGGTGCCAGGACGGGATGCATGGATCAGCCGGCCGAGGTCGGTGCCACTGATCCCAGGCATAAGGTGATCGGTGACGACCAGATCCGGTCGTACCCCTGCTTCCAGAATCTGCACGGCCTCCTCGCCACACGCGGCCTCAATGACGGTGTAGCCCAGGTCGTGAAGCATGTCGGCCGTGCTTGCCCGCACCAGCTCTTCGTCGTCGACGAGAAGAGCGGTTCCTCTGGCGATCATCGACAAGGACGTCGAAGGTTCATCCGCGGCCATCGCCGGCACCGCCATGCTCCGCGGAAGCCAGAGCTCTACGTTGGTTCCAGCCCCGAGCCGGCTGCGGATCGTCAGCGAACCGTTCAGCTGAGATGCGAGCCCATGCACCATCGACAGCCCAAGGCCGGTACCTTTGCCCACACCCTTGGTGGAGAAGAACGGCTCGACTGCGCGCGCCAGCGTGCGCTCGTCCATACCAGTGCCCGTGTCCGCGACCGACAGGCAGATATATTGCCCAGCTGGGAGCTTCGAGCGATGACCCGACGCTACCAGCTCCGCCGATGCGGTGATGCGAAGCGCACCGCCCTCCGGCATGGCATCGCGCGCGTTCACGGCCAGATTCAAGATGGCCATCTCCAACTGATTCGGGTCAGCAGTGGCGGCGGGGAGTCCATCGGGGGCCTCGACCACCACATTGATCTGCGGGCCGGTGGTGCTGCCGATCAGCTCGCCCATGTCCCTCACTAGGCCGGCGACATCGACAGGCACTGCCTGAAGCGGTTGACGCCGCGCGAAGGCGAGGAGGCGCTGTACGAGTGTCTTCGCACGCTCTGCCGATTGCGCCGCTCCAGCGATCAGGCGCTGCTCACGCTCGCCACCAAGCGCCTTGCGCTGCAGGAGGTCGAGCGCGCCTACGATGGGCGTCAGCAGGTTGTTGAAGTCGTGGGCCACGCCGCCCGTGAGCTGCCCCATCGCTTCCATCTTCTGGCTCTGGCGCAGCGCCTCCTGCGCCGCCTCGCGGTCGGCTACCGCCTCCGCCACACGTGCCTCCAACGTCGCGTTGAGCTCGCGCAGCGCCTCTTCCGCCTCCTTGCGGGCGGTGATCTCCACGACCGTGCCCGCGACGCGAAGGCAGCGGCCCGCCTCGTCGAACACGCCGCGGCCCTTGGCCGCGATCCAGCGCACGATCCCATCTTCCTTGCCGATCGTGCGATAGTCGACGTCGTAGATCGCGCGTTTCGTCGGATCTGCCGCGGCGGCGAATGCTGCGCTTGTGGCCTCGAGGTCGTCCGGGTGTAGACCGCCGTAGAAGTCATCCATGGTGACCGGTACGTCCGGCGAAATGCCGAACATCGCCTTGGTCCGGGCCGGCCAGATCAGGATGTCGTTGACGATGTCCACGTCCCAGAAGCCGATATCGGCACCTTCGACAGCGAGCCGCAGGCGCTCCTCGCTCTCCCGCAGTCTGGCCTCCGCCCCCACGCGCTCGACATGGGCCCAGCAGCGCTCGACCACCTCGCGGACGAGGGCGATCTCCGCTGCGGTCCAGTCGCGGGGACGATCCTGGTGCACCGCCATCATCGCGGCGAGGCGCCCGTCCTTGATCAGAGGGCAACAGACGATCGCGTCGATCCCGATCGACAGAAACATCTCGCGTCCTTCGCCGGGCGCCAGCTCCTGCCTGACATTGCGAACGATCAGCACCTGCCCGGCGCGCATTTCGGCTGCGGCGCGTGGACCGAACAGGTCCAGGCTGTAGGCGCCGACGGAGCTGGCGATCCCCGGCGCGCTGAAGTCGCTGCGGATCCAGAAACGGTCCATGTCCTCATGCACGTCGGCATAGGCGCAGCGTGATGCTCCGAGCTCCAGCCCCAGGACCTCGGTCGCGGCCTGCATGGCGTCCTCTGCGCGACGGGCACGCATCAGGCGGCTGTCAAGCGTCTCGAAGAAGCGGAGCCGTGCCTCACTCTCGTGCAGTGCGGCCTCTGCTTCGTGCTCGGTGGTGCGGTCGCGGAAGATCTTGACGAACCCTCCATGATCCAGCGCCAGCGGCATCAGCAGACCGGAGCCCCAGAACCGCGAGCCCTGCGCCCGCATGTGCCAGCGCTCGTTGACCGCTCGCCCCTCCTTGCGCGCCTTGCCGATCTCCCGCTCGAAGACGCCTTCAGCCTGATCCTCGGCGGTATAGAAGAAGTCGCCCCTGCGACCGATGGCGTCCTCGGTCCGGTAGCCGACGACCCGAACGGCGCCGCTGTTCCATCCGGTGACCATGCCCTCGGCATCGAAAGTGACGATCGCGAAGTCCTCCACTCCTTCCACGATCTGCCGGTACCGCGCCTCGCTGCGACGCAGGCGTTGCTCTGCGCTCGCGCGCTCGATCACCAGCCCGGCCGTTCCCAGGACGAAATCGACGATCTCGAGGTCCTCAGGCTGTGGCTCGCGGGGCTCGCGGTGATACATCTCGAAGGTGCCGAGCACTTCACCCTTGGACGAGCGGATTGGCATCGACCAGCAAGCACCGAGGTCGTACTCAACCGCCAGATCGCGAAAGTCTTTCCAGAGCACGTCGGTGGCAATGTTAGCGACGAAAACCGGCTCGTTGCGGAAGATCGCAGCGCCGCACGAGCCAACGTCGGGACCGATTGCGAGACCATCAATCGCATCATTATGTGCCTTTGGCAGGCTTGGCGCCGCGCCGTGCCGCAGACGTTTGCCGTCGGCGTCGAGAATGAGGATGCTGGCCAGTACCCCTGTCGTGGAGAGCTGCTCCACTTCTCGGACGATCGCTTCGAGTGAAACGGCAAGCGGCGCCTCTACCACCCCTGCCTGCAGGATGCGGTTCTGCGCAGCTCCAAGCGATGCTGCGCGATCCCGTGCATAGGTAAGCCGCGCGTTCTCGATCGCGATGGTCGCAAGCCTGGCCAGGCTCTCCATTCGCTCGATGGTAGCCACTTCGTGCTCGACGACCTCCGGCCAGTAGGCGCCGAGCGCCGCGATCGGGTCGGGACTTCCGATCGGCACCATGATCAGGCTGCGCACGAACGTCGGTGCATAAGCCTCTTGCGGGATGCGGGTGTCGAGGCGGACGTCGCTGATCGCGACCGTCTGACGATGCCGCATCGCCCACCCGGAGATGCAAGCCTCATTTGGAAAGTGTTGTCCCTGCCAGAGCGGTGAAACGGCATCCTCTGCGACGTAGACGCACCGCCCACCTTGATTCAGGATCACGGCGATACCCGCTGCCCCGACGGCAGCTCGCGCGGTGTTGCGCAACATTTCAACGACGTCCTCAATCGACCGTGCAGCCGCCAGCCGTTCGCTCGCGAGCAGAACCTGCGAGGAGCCATGGCGCGAGTCCACGCCGAACGCCGGCAGCACGGTAGTGTTCTCTTCAGCCACACCATCACCTTGTGACCGCCAGCCGATCCCGGGCGATCCGATGGCACTGATCCTACAATACTAATGGGTGCTCGTCATCGGGCGGGTACCAGTCAGGTGAGCGTCTTGCGGTCACACAAGCAGGCCGCTCACGCAAGTGAACGAAGGGCAGGTTCTGAAAAGCAAAGACGGCGTCCGGAACGAATGGGGGGTGGGTCACGATAGCCGGCGCACGCTGCGTAGGCCTCGCGTCGCTTCCTCGGCGCCCGCACCGGAAAGGTCAGTCTTGCGGCCTCATCCAGCTAAGCACGGCGGCTGTTGCGAGCAGCCCTCCACCGATCGGAGCGTCTCTTCCGCCGGAGCATTGCCAGCCTTCCCCTCAGGCATCGACAACAGCATGCCCGCGCTCGGCAGAGCCTCTAATCTACCTGCTCGAGCCCTCGCTCGTGCAGCTAAATAGCCCTTAACCTCGGACTCGTTTGCCGGAACCTGATTACCGCGTCGCCACCATCCCCCAGCTTCGAGCTGCGGTTTGCCGTCTCGCGCTCGCCCGCCACGATCTCGGCCGCTTAGGCGCGTCGCGTGCCGAGCGGCTGGGCAGCGACGAAAACTCGGCCCAGACTTGCGGCCGTCATACGTCGGTGCCACGCAGACAAGCATGAAGCGCTTCGCCATCCTGCTCGCGGCTGTCTCTGGTGCGGTTCCGTTGCCCGCTTTCGCCTGGGGCTTTCAAGGGCATAGGATCGTTGCTGAGATAGCTCGTGCTGAGCTCACTCCGGCGGTGCGTGCGAAGGTTGACGCTATCCTGGCGAACGACGGCGACGCCCTCACTGCCCACGATATGGCGTCCGAAGCAACTTGGGCGGACGTCTATCGCAGCCGTGGCCATCGGGAGACGGGCAGCTGGCACTTCGTCGACACAGAAATTGACGGCAGTGTGGACCAGGACGCCGCCTGTTTTGGCCATCCCGCCCCCGATCAGCCGGCAAGCACAGGGCCGGCCCAGGACTGCGTGGTGGACAAGATCAGGGAATTTGCCGCCGAGCTTGCCGCGCCGGGCACGGCTCCGCAGGAACGGCTGTTCGCCCTTAAATTCCTGCTCCACTTCATTGGCGACGAGCACCAGCCTCTGCACGCGTCGGATAAGCATGACCGGGGCGGTAATTGCATTCTCCTCTCATTGGGCGGGTCGCGCACGCAGAACCTCCATGCTTATTGGGACACCAATGTCGTCCAGGCGCTCGGCTCCGACCCGGCTCAGGTCGCCGCGATGCTGCGCGCTCGCATCACGCCGGCTCTTCGGACACAGTGGCAGAAGGGCGACGCAGCCAGCTGGGCACAGGAGGCCTATGGCATCGCACGCTCGCTTGCCTACTCGGCCGGCTCACCGGCAGCATGTTCCCAGGATCCCGCCCCGATAACGCTACCGGCCGGCTATGACCTAAAAGCGCAGGCTGCGGCCGCCGTTCAGCTCGAGCGCGCCGGAGTCAGGCTTGGGCTGGTTCTGAACCAGGCGCTCGCGGACGTGGCCCTTCCGGCGGCGGCCGCTGCATCGACGCCCGCGGCAACGCCTGGCTCAGCCGGCCCGGCTCAGGGCGGTGGTCGCACGCCGGCGTCGCTCGCCTGCTCCGCGGCGGCTGATTCAAAAGGATTGCATGGGCGGGGGCGACAGGCGTTCCGCCGCAGCTGCATTCGCAACCAACGGATGCCTTAAAGAACGCTGATTAGGGCGCCGCCGTAAGAGTGGGTGCACTTACAATCGATGCGGCTTGGTCACGCTTACGGGGCAGCCTCAGGAACGATGCCGGCACGATTGTGTCCTCCATCATAGACGATCCGGCCTTCGTCTGGAATTATGACCAGCTCCAGGCGGAGGGGGAGGGGGCGAGCAGCGTGCCGCTGCCGGAGCTCGGCGGTCCGGTCGGGCAGGTCTGCCCCGATGATCTCTATGCCGGCATGCGCATCACGGCTGTCCGTCCGTGGGGCGGAAGCTGTCTCTATACGCTGCAGCAGCGCCTGTTCTTCGTCGACGTCGTCGAGGGTCGTGTGTGGGAGGAGCTGCAAGCGGCCTGAGCACCTGCGGTGCCGACCCGCCGGACACGATTTGGCCACGGTCCAGATCGTGTCGTATCCAACGCGCTGCGCCACCGACACTCATCCGGCGGCGCAGCGTTCATCCTACTTCGGGCTTGACATCCTGTAACTCTTTTTCCTAGATGACGCTGTCGCATCGGTAGAGGTGCGATATGCGTCGGCGCTTCTCTTCCATGCGTGGAGCAGTGCCGATACGGATGCTCAACAGGCATTCGGAATGACGGATCTCGGGCGCCCGCAAGGCAGAGTCAGATCGCATAGCACAGACGAGGAGCTCGCCCCGGCTCCACACACACCAACCTTCGCCCGCCATCATGTTGGCGCGGCAGCTGGCGTCTGGAGTCCGTGCAATGCTCATATCCTATACCGTCCGTCTGGCTTCCATTCGGAGCCACTTCACCTCCGCTGATCGTGGAGGGCAGTTCTGATGTCCTCGTCGAACAAGGCCGACAAGCGCGGGGCTCCCAAAGTGGTGTCGCGGCTCAGCGAGGCTCTTGGCGCGATCCGCGCCGAACAGCGGCAGCCGACCCAGGCCGACATCGCGGCCGAGTGGCGCGACGATGTGCTGGTCGAATTCAGGTCCGACCCGCGCCTCACGGTCAAAGCGGTGGTGCTCGCGGTGCAGCGCCTTGACGACCGCGTGAAGCCGCCCGCCTTCGCGCGCGAGATCTCACGCCTGCTCTCCGAGGCCAATCTCGGGCGCCGGCGGCAGTCCGATGCGGTCGGGACGGCTGATGCGGCCGAGGCCGCCGCGGCCCCCGTCGAAGCGCCTGGCACCACGTCCGCTGCCGACACCGGCTTCGGTGACCTGCTGGAGCCGCGCGAAAGCTGACGGAAGCTCCGGCGCTGAAGGGCGCCGGACCCTCAGGCCTTCTTCCATTCTCATCATGACGCTGAGCCACATGGTTCGCGTCCCGGCGGGAGCCGTCTGCATGTCCAACATTCTGCCCTTCAGGAGCAATACGCCCCGCATCTGCTCCGCCATTTTTTCTCATGGTCGTATCCCCGGCATGACCGAGGTGACCATGGCGGAAGCCTCGCTCCACCGGCTCGCTGGCAACCACGTCATGCTGGTTGGCGCGGGCCCGGCTCTCGACGCCTTCAGCGGAAGGCTCGATCATGAGCAGTACGCCATCCGGCCGATGCCGGAGCGTCGCGACGCGAGCTTCGCCCGAACGATCCTCGACGAGGCTGAGGGCAATGGCATTGGCCTCATCGCCCTCGACGTCGGAGGTGACAGGCTCTTTGGCGGCGGCACGTTCGACAATCAGCTCCGCACCTTCGAGACGGCGCGCAGCCGGGGCTGGAAGACCGTCATGAAGATGGTGCTGAAGCCCGGCGCGGTAGAGGTTCCGGAGGAGACGCTGCGCGCCGCGGTCGGCTTCTCCCGCTACGCCGAGGTCCATCTCATCGAGATCGCCGCCAGGCCCGAAGCGCCCGGGGTGACGCCGCCCGGCTTTCTCCTCCACCGGCTGGCCCATATCGAGCCCGGGCAGCTGCGCCTGCTCGAGCAGTCTCGCGGGTTGATGAGCGACGTCATCCTGAACCCGCCTCCGGGCGCCGCGCTGGATGCGGCCTTGCTCGCGCGCACGCTGCTCGACTTCGCGCTCTCGGGCGACTTCGCCAGAGCGATGGGATGCGGAGCCGCGATCCCGGTGTTGCGGAAGGCCGCGCGTGCCGCGACACCGTCGGCTATCGACGCCCGACCGGCGCTCCCGCAGGTCTCGGACCACGCCACCAAGGCCGATGACCAGGGGTCCGCGGAGCCGCAGCCGTGATGCACGCATTATGGCGCGGTGGATCGCGGCGTGTCACTCACGCGGGCAGGATTATGGTCGCTGATCGTCGCTCGCCTCTCGGGCGCGATGGCAATGCCGTTGCACTTGCCCGTCAGCCCTCCTGCAATTCTACGCGGGGTCAGCCGTCTAAGGGAGTGGGTAGGATTGGAGGCAGGATGGGCCCGGTATACCGGGCCGGTGTTCGCCATTCCGCGCTTCGCTTGTCACGGCGGGGCGGCCGGCAGGGGTGCCGGCCATGACGGCGGGGCCGCCCAGGAAGAAGGGGCGGGCCGCGACCCGCATGGTCTCGGCCCGCCTCACTGACCTTGAGTGGGAGAGGCTCGATCTTGCGCTCACTGCGTCTGGCTTGAGCCGTTCCGACTTTTGCCGTCGTGCGCTGCTCGGCCGCACCATCGCATTCCGCCCGTTCGAGCCTCTCCTTGCAGAAGCCATAGCTCTTCTCGCGCACTGCCACGAGATGCGTGCGGAACAGGCGGTCGAGCTGCAGCGGATGATCGGTGACGTCGAGCGGTTGGTGAGCCGCTTGTCGCGCCTGGCAGGCACGGACGTAAAATGATCGGCAAGTCGATCAGCCGGCTGAACCGACGTCGGGTAGCGGCCAACCGCCGGCGACATGGGATAGACGCAAGACGGGCCGCCACGCCGGAACGTATCCGCCATCACGCGACGCTGCTCACCAACTATCTGCGCGATGCGCACGCAAAGGCGCTGAAGCCGCTTGGCCTCGTCGGTACGCCTGGCCACGAGCTGCTTCGCTATGTTGCCGACGCGCAAGATCAGCACAAGCGGAGCGGGATCGAAGTCGGTGAGAAGGTCGACCTTATCGGCTTCCGCAACATCCATGGCACGGACTTCGAAGACGCACAGCGCCAGATCCTTGCCACCATGGCGCGGTCGCCGGGCATCGATCCGCTCGAGCATTATGTGCTGAGCTGGAGAACAGGAGAACAGCCGACCCACGCGCAGGTGACAGACGCGGTCGACACGCTGGTCCACGTGCTCGGGCTCGAGGAGAACCAGACGATCTACGCCGCGCACGCCAACACCGAGCATTATCATGTTCATGTCGCTGTGAACCGCGTTCATCCAGAGACCTTCCGCCGCATTGCCGCAGGCGATGACTGGGAAGTCGACGCGATCCATCAGGCAGTCGCGCTGATCGAGCATCGCCAGGGATGGGCGAGCGAGGAAAAGGCGCAGTTCGTGGGTGGGCCGGACGGCGTGCGGGAGCGTGCGACCGGCAGGCGTGTGCGTGATGCCGAAGGGCGGGCGCTGAAGCGGGAGAGGCGGGGGCGACGCGAGGATGGGTCTCGTGAGCGGCCCTTGTCGCCGGGTGCGCAGATGTTCGAGCGCCGCACTGGACAAGCCTCGTTCGAGCGGGAGGTGCGCGAGATCGTGCCCGGAGCGGTCGAGGAGGCGAACGGCTGGGATGCTCTCCACCGCAGGCTCGCCGAGCACGGTCTCGGGATCGAACTTCATCGGTCGGGCGCACACATCACCGAAGGCAAGCGCGGCATCCCGGCAAGCCGGGCAGGGCGGGGTGCATCGCGCCAGGCGCTCGAGGCGCGGTTCGGTCCCTTCGAGCCGAGAGGCCGCGAGATCGTCATCCGCTCACGACAGCCACGTGTCCTGCCAGATGGAGAGAAGCGCGCCGCCTATCACGACGCCCGTTCCCAACACCGGGCGGCCATCGCCCGCCACACGAATACGCTTCTTGCCGCCAAGCACGACGCGCTGACGAGGATCACGTCGTGGCGGCAGGCAAGCCTCATCAGAGTGGATGCGCTTGACTGGCGTGGCAACCGCGAGGGGCTGAACTTCGCACGAAGCCTGATCGCCGGCGAGACCGCGCGCCAGATTGCGGCGGTGGAGGCCAGCCTCGGGGCTGATGTTGCGGCATTGCGCCTCGCCAGCAGCTTTCCCTCGTTTGCCGCCTGGAATGACGGTGTGCAGCCGCCCTCGATCCCGACGCCGTCGGGTGGCTTGCTCCTCGCGACCGCGCCCGATGCACCGCGTGGGCAGAGGGTGCCAGGCTTCTCGGCTCGCCCCCAGGGCCGCAGCATCGCGTACCTGGATGGCCATGGTCGGACCGTCTTCACGGACCATGGTGATCTCATCTCGGTCGATCGTGACGAGCGACAGGTCGTCCGCGCCGCGATCGTGCTCGGACGCGAGCGGTGGGGCAGGGTGACGCTCACGGGCAGCGACGCCTTCCTTGCAGCCGCTGCCGCGATCATTGTCGACGAGGGCTGGACCGACATCGACGGCAAGGCACTCCGAGAAGCGATCGCTGCGGAGCGCGCGCGCCGTGAGGCGGACGCGAAACGCAAGCTGGAGCGCCAGAGACCTTCCGGCCTTACGGCAGCGCAGAAAAATTCGGGAGGATCGGGCGACGAGACGATACCTTCCAAAGCAGCCGTGCGGATCGAGCAGCGGCCGATTACGGTCTCGACACTGTCGGACATTGAGGCGCCTTCACCACGAGCTCCAGTCACATCGGCCGAACGCGACATGTACGCCGATGCCTATGCCGAGAACCCGCTCATTGACGCGTGGATCGATCAGCGGCGGCGTGCACCGGAGGCGCTGAACGAGGCGCGCACGCTGGCGCTGCGTGTCATGCAGGACCGGACTGCCCGCACCTATCTGAGCGAGCTTGAAGCCGAGGGGTATCGATGGGTCATCGAACTTCGCCAGCAGGCGACCGCCAGGAACCAGTTGCTCAAACGTGCGAGCGCGTCGCAGTCGATGCTGCGGTGAGCGTGGGGGGCCGGGCTGGGCGTGCAAGCCTCGTCCGTTCGCTTCCGACGGGCGACGGCGGAAGCAGCCGTTTATCCGGGCAGCGAAAGTGGAGCAGCTAGTTTCTGGGGCCACGCGCCTAACGCCTTTCAGATGCACGGGAGAGATGCTTCCAAGCTGGCGAAGTCGGCACCCGAATCTTCGTGCAGACAGCGGCCAAAGGGTTCAAACGTTGACGTGCTCCCCTGAAACTCCGCCAGTCTGAGCTAGAGTCCGCCTTCGTGAGGAGACGGACGTGAAGAAGACCAGGTTCAGCGAGGAGCAGATCATCGCGGTGCTGCGTGAGCAGTAGGGCGGAATGAAGACCGCCGACGTGTGCCGGAAGCACGGTATCAGCAGCGCGACGCTGTACGCGTGGAAGGCGAAGTACGGCGGCATGGACGTGTCGCAGGCGCGCAAGCTGAAGGTGCTGGAGGAAGAGAACGCCCGGCTGAAGCGGCTGCTAGCGGACGCGATGCTCGACAATGTCGTGCTCAAGGAGGCGGCAGCAAAAAACTGGTAGGGCCTGCCGTTCAGCGGAAGGCTGTCGAGCATGCTCGACAGGTGTTCGGCATCAGCGAGCGTCGGGCCTGTACCATCTTCGGCGTGGATCGGACGTCGATGCGCTATGCGCATCGGCGATCTGATGATGGCGACCTGCGGTCGCGGCTGCGGGAGATCGCGGCCGAGCGTCGCCGCTTCGGGTACCGGCGGCTGGGGATCATGCTGGCTCGCGAGGGCCTGGTCATGAACCACAAGAAGCTGCTGCGGCTGTACCGCGAGGAGAACCTGCGCGTGCGGCGCCGGCGCGGTCGCAAGCGAGCCATGGGCACGCGGGCGCCCATGACGCTGCCCCAGGGACCGAACCAGCGCTGGAGCCTCGACTTCGTCAGCGACACGCTGATCAGCGGCCGGCGCATCCGCATCCTGGCGGTGGTCGACGACTTCACGCGCGAGTGCCTGGCGCTCGTGGTCAACACCTCGCTGTCAGGCGCGCGGGTCGCCCGTGAGCTCGACGCCATCATCGCGGTGAGAGGCGCACCGCCGCTGATGATCGTCAGCGACAACGGCACCGAGCTGACCAGTCTGGCGATCCTGAAGTGGACGCAGGAGCGCCCTATCGAATGGCACTACATCGCGCCCGGCAAGCCGCAGCAGAACGGCTACGTCGAGAGCTTCAACGGCCGCCTGCGCGACGAATGCCTCAACGAGACGCTGTTCGTCTCGCTCGGCCATGCTCGCTCGGTGCTGCGGCTCTGGCGCGACGACTACAACCATGTGCGGCCGCATAGCGGGATAGGCGGGCTGACGCCCGCCGATGCTGCCGGGCGGGTTGTGCAACACCGCCCCGACGGGCACCATGACAACCCCGGACTCCAGTTATGACTGGAGGAGCTTTGGGGAGCACGTCAATCGGCGTTCGATTGTAGGTCATCCAACTGCTACCGAAGCTCTGCTGCTCAGCAGCGAACGGCACCCCCGCGCCCAAAGAGCAGACACACACAAACCTACGTATGGTTTCGCCGCTCTGATCGATGCGGGACAAGTCGGTCATGGGAGGAGCATGCATGACCCTCGAACATCGAGACTGCGAACCGATGCGGTTGGCCGTGCCACCGGTGCCGTTCGTCATCGACGACGTCGCGGAGCACGTTGAGGCGAACCACCGCATCGCTAACAGCCTGCAGCTGATCTCGGCGCTGCTGTCGTCGCAGGGGCGGGAGGTCACGGATCCCGTCGCGCGCTCGGCGCTGGACATGTCGGTGCACCGGATCGACGCGGTCGCCAGCGTCCATCGGCAGCTCCACCGCGCCTGCGCCACGCGCGCCGTGGACATCGCGACCTACCTGGTCGATCTCGTCGACGGGCTGCAGGCCAGCTTCCACGAGGGGGCGGGCCGCCGTCGCCTGCACCTTGACGTGGAGCAGCTGCCGGTCACCCCCGACTTCGCGACCACGCTAGGCGTGATCGTCACCGAGCTCGTCATAAACGCTTGCAAGTACGCCTATGCTTCGGACGAGCCGGGCGACGTCGACATCGCCTTCGCGATCACCGTCGGAAACGGGTTCTCGCTGGAGGTGCGGGACCGAGGCGTCGGCCGCAGCACGCGTTCTGCCGAAGTCGGTGCGACCGGGAACGGTCTCGGATCCCGCATCGTCGATCTGATGGCGCGACGCCTTCGGGCAGAAGGAGGTTACCTGGAGCCGGAGGTCGGCACGACGTTCCGGATCAGGGGGCAGCTTCCCGTCGCATGACGAGCGCGCCCACCGCGGTGAAGCCGGAAAGGGCGAACCATGCGGCTCGCCCTTCCCTCGCGTGGGCCTGTGCCCGGTCTTTGTCAGGCGGCGTCGACCAGCACCAGCTCGCTGTCCTCGATCGCGCGCACCCGGATCACGTCCTGGTCACTGATGGCGGCACCGTCGCGGGCGTTGACGATGATACCGTCGATCTCGACCGCTCCGGTGGCCGGCACGAGATAGGCGCGGCGATCCCTGCCGATCGGATACTCGGCGGTCTCACCCGCCTTCAGCGTGGCGCCGACGACGCGGGCGTCGGTACGGATGGGCAGCGCGTCGTTGTCGTTGTCGAAGCCCGACGCGAGCGTCACAAACTGGCCGGCGCGGTCGCCTTTGGGGAAGGGGCGGGCGCCCCAGCCGGGCTTTTCGCCGGTGCGGGTCGGCTGGATCCAGATCTGGAAGATCTTGGTGGTCACATCCTCCTTGTTGTATTCGGCATGGGCGATGCCGGTGCCCGCGCTCATCACCTGGACGTCGCCGGCCTCGGTACGGCCGGAGTTGCCGAGGTTATCCTGGTGGGTGATCGCGCCCTCGCGGACGTAGGTGATGATCTCCATGTCGCGGTGCGGGTGCGGCGGGAAGCCGGACTGCGGCGCGATGGTGTCGTCGTTCCAGACGCGCAGATTGCCCCAGCTGGTCCGGGCGGGATCGTAGTAGTTGGCGAACGAGAAATGGTGCTTGGCGTCGAGCCAGCCATGGTTGGCGCCGCCGAGGCTGCTGAACGGGCGAAGTTCGATCATTTCCTGTCTCCCTGGCCGGCTGTCGTATCGTCGGCCGATGGACGGGAGATAGGCGTCGTCGACTTTGCGCATCAGCCGGATAAACTGGTGCGGATCGTTCGAGGAAGTTGAAATGAGCGAGCCGGGCACGCTGACCTTCGACCAGCTGCGTACCTTCCTGGCGGTGGTGGACGCGGGTAGCTTCGCGGCCGCTGGGCGTAGGCTTAACCGCGCCGTGTCGGTGATCAGCTACGGCATCACGAACCTGGAGGCGCAGCTCGGCGTCACGCTGTTCGAACGCGAGGGCACGCGCCGCCCGAAGCTGACTGGGGCGGGACATGCCGTGCTCGCCGAGGCGCGGACGGTGGCGGGTGGCATCGACGGACTGAAGGTCAAGGTGAAGGGGCTGCTCGACGGGCTCGAGGCCGAGGTGAATCTGGCCGTCGACGTGATGCTGCCGGCGCGTCGGCTGGGCGAGGTGCTGCGCGCCTTCGCTGCCCGCTACCCCACGGTGACGCTCCGACTCCACGTCGAGGCGCTCGGCGCCATCGCGGCGCTCGTGCTTGAGGGAAAGGCCGTGGTCGGTCTTTCCGGTCCGCTCGCGAGTGGCATCGATGGTCTCAACTCGACGGGCGCTGGTAGCGTGGCGATGGTGCCGGTGGCGGCACCCGACCATCCGCTCGCGCGTCACGAGCTCATCCCGGCGGGCGCTGGCCGCGATCACGTCCAGCTTGTGCTCACCGACCGCTCGCCGCTTACGGAGGGCCGCGACTTTGCGGTGCTGTCGCCGCGCACCTGGCGGCTCGCCGACCTCGGCGCCAAGCACCAGCTGCTGCGCGAAGGGATCGGCTGGGGCAACATGCCGCTGCCGCTGATCGAGCCGGACTTGGTCGCGGGCACGCTCAAGCGCCTCGTCATGCCGGACGATCCCGGCGGCATGTACCGCTTCTGCGGCATCTGGCGGCGTGACCGCCCGCCGGGGCCTGCCGCGTCCTGGCTGCTGGAGCACATGGTCGAGTTGGGCCATGCCGACGCGAACATGGCGGGAGCAGGCGATGTCTGATCAGCCCGCGACGAGGCGGCGTGCCGGCATGGGAACCGCGCGGCTGGAGGCATTCACCGACGGCGTCGTCGCGATCATCATCACCATCATGGTGCTCGAGCTGAAGGTGCCGTCCGGCGGAGATCTGCGTGACCTCGCCGGCAGCGCGCCGGTGCTGTTCGCCTATGCGCTCAGCTTCGTGAACGTCGGCCTGTACTGGAACAACCACCACCATATGCTGCACGCGACCGACCGGATTGACGGTCGCGTGCTGTGGGCGAACCTGTTCCTGCTGTTCTGGCTCAGCCTCGTGCCGTTCGTGATCCGCTGGCAGGACGATACGGGCTTCGCGCCGGGTGCTACGGCGGCCTACGGCATCGTGCTGGGCTTAGCCGCTGTGGGCTACCAAATGACGGAGCGGGCGATCGTCGCCTGCAACGGGCCGCAGTCGGCGGTGGCGCGCGCGGTCGGCCGGGACTGGAAGGGCCGCGGCAGCATAGCGATCTACGCGGCGGCGGTGCCGCTGAGCTACGTAAGCCGTCGGATCGCCATCGCGCTCTATGTAGCCGTCGTGGCGATCTGGCTGGTGCCGGACCGGCGCATAGCCCGGCAGTTCGAGTAGCAGGAGCGCAAATCGAGCTCCGCGGCCCGGAGCCGCCGGCTTATCCGCTTCCCGCACGCCCATCCAAGAATGCGAAGGCCCGCCCAAGATTTACGGGTCATTTCCCGCCATGCATGTCCCGATCCAGATGGAGTTTGGACATGTCCGCTCAGACGCTGCTTGCTCCCGAAGACTGCGCGCTCGTCCTCGTCGACGAGCAGGCAGGTCTCGCGTTCGCCGCAGGGTCGGCCGACCGGCAGGTGCTGCGCGGCAACGCGGTCGCGCTGGCACGTACCGCGGTCGCCTTCGGAGTGCCGGTGGTAGTGAGCACCTCGGCCTCGAAGGTCTACAGCGGTCCGCTGATGAAGCCCCTCCGTGATGCCCTGCCCGGTGTCACGCCGATCGAGCGTCGCAACATGAACCTGTGGGAGGACGACGCCGCGCGGGCGGCCGTGCTTGGCACTGGCCGGCGGACGCTCGTCTTCGCCGGGCTCCTGACTGAGGCCTGCGTGTCGTTCCCCGTCCTTTCCGCGATCGGCGAGACTTACGACGTCCGGGTCGTCGCCGACGCGTGCGGCGGACTCACGCCGGCGAGCCACGAAGCGGCGCTCCGTCG
The DNA here is from genome assembly GCF_023822065.1 of Sphingomonas morindae. Taxonomy (NCBI): domain Bacteria; kingdom Pseudomonadati; phylum Pseudomonadota; class Alphaproteobacteria; order Sphingomonadales; family Sphingomonadaceae; genus Sphingomonas; species Sphingomonas morindae. Next base: position 3,428,408 of record NZ_CP084930.1, on the reverse strand, counting down.
CATGGAGCAAGCGGGAGCCGTCATGACATCCTGGCTCCAGTGGCTCCTGGAGCTGCAGCGCGACTGGACGCGGCACGAAACCTACGAGGCCGCGCGGTCGATCGTCGTCGACCATGGCGGCGGCTACGGCATCGGTCTGGACTACGCGCGCGACATGATCCACCCAGCGTGAGGAGAGTGCGATGGCCTTCGCCTTCGACCCCAAAGATTGGCACGTCGTCCCCGAGCGTTCCTTTGACGAACTGAAGGTCGGCGAGGTGTTTCGCGCGCCCAGCCGGACGCTGACCGACGCGCACGCGTCCGCGTTCCAGGCGGTGTCGTGCGACAACCATCCCATCCACTACGACGTCGGCTACGCGAAGCGGTTTGGCCATCCCGCACCGGTCGTGCACGGCCTGCAGGTGCTGGCGTTCACCGCACCTGGCGCCACCCTGCTGCCGCACAACTTCGGATCAATCTTCGTGGCCTTCACCGGCCTCTCCGTCAGGTTTCTGAAGGAGGTGCATGCAGGCGATACGCTCTTCTCGGCGCTGGAGATCCTGTCCCTCGAGCCGCGCGGGGACATGGGCGAGGTCACGACCGAGGTGACGGTCCACAACCAGGACGGAGAGCTCGTCCTGTCCGGTCAGCACACCTACCTGCTCAGGCGCTCGGGCTGAGTGGCTGCAGGATGCGGTAGAGGCTACTTCAGGAAGCGTTCGTGTCGCGCCGGGTAGAGCATATGGCGGCCTGTGGGTTCGGAGCGGCTATCGCTCTCTACTTTGTGATGATCCGCCTCTCGCTCGTGCCGAACAGCGGGACTGTTCGCGCGCTGCGGCGTGGAACGACGGGCACCGCTCACAGCTTACATCAATCTGTCAAGGACACCCATCCATGGCGCTCAAGGACATCCTCAACACCCGGCTTGGTTTTGGAGCGGCGCCGCTCGGCAACATGTTCCGCGCAATTCATGAGGACGAGGCGCTCGCCACCATCGAGGCGGCGTGGAACGACGGCATCCGCTACTTCGACAACGCGCCCTTCTACGGCGCCGGCCTCGCCGAGATTCGCATGGGCGAGGCGCTCAAGGGCAAGCCGCGAGACGAGTACGTCATCAGCACCAAGGTCGGCCGGATCGTGCTCGACGAGGTGGAGGAGCAGGGCCGCCGCTCAACCGGCGACACGCGAGAGGTATTCGCTAACGGACGCCCCAACAAGGTCGTGAACGACTACTCCGCAGATGCAACGTTGCGCTCGATCGAGGACAGCCTGAAGCGTCTGCAGACCGACCATGTCGAAATGGTTTGGGTGCACGATCTGGCGCAGGACTTCTACAAAGACGAGTGGATCGGCCGCTTCGAGGAGGCGCGCACCGGCACGTTTCGCGCGCTCGACCGGCTGCGCGACGAAGGCGTGATCGGCGCGTGGGGGCTGGGCGTGAACCGCGCCGAGGCGGTGGAGCTGCTGCTCGATCTGGAGGAGCCGCGCCCGGACGGATCGCTGTTGGCCGGACGTTACACGCTGCTTGATCACGACAAGGCGCTGGAGCGGCTGATGCCCAAGGTGGTGGAGCGCGGACTGGGGATCGTCGTTGGCGGTCCCTACAGCTCGGGTGCGCTCGTCGGTGGGCCGAACTTCGAATACGCGCCCGCTACACCCGCGATCCTCGACAAGGTCGCGCGGATCCAGGCGATCGCCGCCCGGCATGGCGTGAGCATGAAGGCGGCGGGCCTCCAGTTCTCGCTCGCGCACCCGGGCGTGGCGGCTATAATTCCGGGCGCCAGCCGGCCCGAGCGCATTGCAGAGGACCGCGCTGCCTTCGAGGAGGAGGTGCCCGCCAAGTTCTGGCGCGATTTGCGCGATGCCGGGCTGGTCAACCATTCGGCACCGCTCCCGGGCGGCGTCTGAGGATCGGCGAAGGTTTGATTAAAGAGCGGGCAGCGAAAACCGGAAGAGCGCGCCCGCTCCGGCCTTCGGCGCGTGATCCAGCGTGCCGCCATGGTCCTCAATGATCTGCCGGCAGATCTTCAGGCCGAGGCCAAGTCCTGTGCTCTTTGTCGTATAGAAGCCGTCGAACAGGCGCCGCCGGTCGGCCTCGGCGACGCCGGGGCCGCTGTCGTCCACCTCGACGACTACGAACGCGTCACCGTGCCGTGCGCGCACCCTCAGCGCGCGATTCCAGCATTGCGCGTCCGCCATGGCCTGCGCGGCATTGATCATGAGATTGGTGATCACCTGCCGGATCTGCACGCAGTCGGCCTGGACCAGCGGAAGATCTTGGGCCAGATCGAGTGTCAGCGTGGCCCGACGATTCGCGAGTTCCGGGCGCAGGAATTCGGCCGTATCCTCGATCAGCGTCGAGATCGCGCAGAGATTGCGCGCGCCGGCCCTGTTCGACGCCATCTGCCGCAGCCGCGCGACCGTCTCCTCCACCTTGGTAGCGCCGGCGACGACCGTTTCGAGGCATTGCGTCACCTGATCCAGGTCCGGCGGGGAACGGGCGAGCCACCGCAGCGCCGCCTGCGCTGCCGTCATCATCGCGGCGACCGGCTGACGCACCTCGTGCGTGATGGTCGCGGTCATGATCCCCAACGTAGACAGTCGGTCCGCATGCGCCATCTGCGCCCGCAAAGCGACGAGGTCCTTTTCCGCCGTGACCTGTCCGGTGATGTCGGTCATTCCAAGCGAAAGAGCGCCCGCTACGGAACCGGGTTCTCGCCACGTGATGAAGCGGACGTGCACCGGACCATCGGCGGTCTTGAACGCGACCTCTGCATGGGCTCTGGCCGCTGAAGTCTGTGCCACCGCGAGCGACTGCAGGAGCAGCCCCGCCTCAGCGAAGGGCCAAACTTCGGAGAAGGGCACCGGCAGTTGGCAAGCGTCGATCGCCAGCATCCGGGCCGCCCGGCAGTTCAGCTCCGTGATCTTGGCCGAGCCTAGGACACGTCGGAGCAGGTCCTGCCGTCGGATGTCGGAGAGGTGGCCCGCGTCGAGCTCGCGAAGCAGCGGCAGCGCGTCGGTCACGTCGGCGCGGCCGAGTGCGAGTTCCATCGCCTCCGCGGCCAGCGCCGTTCCTGTGAATCTATGGCCCTCCACGCCGCTCAGCCCGCGATGAAGTCGAGCAGGTCCTGGTTGAGCCGGTCCTTGTGCGTGAACAGCACGCCGTGCGGCGCCCCCTCGTAGACCTTCAGCGTCGCGTTCGGGAACAGCTCGGCCGCTTGGCGCCCGGTGGCATCGAACGGCACGAAGGCGTCGCGTTCGCCGTGGATCACCAGAACGGGCACGTCGAAGCGGGCGATCTCGTCGCGGTAGTCGGTGGTCGCGCAGGCGGTCACCGCGTCGTGCGTCGCCTTCAGCGAAGCCTGGAGCGCCATCTGATGGATGTGCGCCAGACGGCCTTCGGACACGTCGTCCGCGTCGCTGCCGGTGGCGAAGAAGAGGCGGGCGAAGCCGCGCAGGAACTCGGGGCGATCCTCCATCAGCCCGCTGCGCACGTTGTCGAACACGACCTGCGGGACGCCACATGGGTAGTCCTCGCTCTGCCCCAGCTTCGGCGTGGTCGCTCCAATCAGGACGACGCGTGCCACGCGCTCCGAGCCATGCCGGCCGACGTAGCGCGTGACCTCGCCTCCGCCCATTGCGTAGCCCACCAGCGTGACGCCGCGGAGATCGAGCGCCTCGAGCAGCTGTGCGAGGTCGTCGGCGAAGGTGTCGTGATCGTAGCCGTTCCACGGCTGGTCGGAGCGCCCGAAGCCGCGTCGGTCGTGGGCGACGACGCGGTGGCCGTGCGACGCCAGGAACATCATCTGGTGCTCCCACATGTCGGAGTTCAGGGGCCAGCCGTGCGCGAAGACGACAGGGTCGCCGCTGCCCCAGTCTTTGTAATAAAGGCGCGTCCCGTCCCTCAGATCTAGCACTGGCATCAACAATTCTCCCGCCCCCGCGTACCCCAAACCTAGCCGCATCGCGCCCGGGACACGTCCCCCGAAAGAGGCGCGCAACGACACACGAAAGGGGGGTGCATGCGGTGTCTGAGCCGTGGATAGTAACTGGCTGCGCCTTGCCACGTCGCGGCTCCCGTGCCTGCCGGGCTCCGGTTCGCACGCGGCGTCCGACATGCCGCAAAGCTGTGTTCATCGCGGATACGCGATGCATCGCCGGAGCACGAAGGAGAAGATGTTGAGGAGGATGTTGTCAGCCCTCGTGCTTCTGGCGACCGGGGCGGTGCCCGCTGCGGCCAGCGTGGACCGTTCGCCCCCGCCAGGCGGGATCTACAGGCTGAAGCCCGGCATCTACGTGCAAAAGGGCGTTGACTGCGCGTCTCCGCCGAATGTTGCGCTTCGTCGCTACGATGGGCGGGGCATCAGCGGTGCGCATACGCACGCCTGCCTTGCGCGCGTCCTCTCCCGCAGGGGATCGACCTTCACGGTCGCCCAGTCGTGCATCGACACGGGTGCCGGACCGGGTCCGCGATCGACCGAGCGGCAGACGGTGACGGTGGCCGATGCCCTCACGTTTATGATGCGCACCCGTGGTCACACGAGCACGTTTCGCTACTGTCCGGTGAACATGCTCCCCCGCGAGCTCCGGAGCTACGCGGGGTAATGGGGCGTTCCGTCGTAGTACTGACCGCTGCTGCCGCCCTGAGCGGTTGCGCGGCGGGTAGCGGGCGAGAGGGCGTCTCGGCGCCGGCCGCGGGCGGGGTTATCGGGATCTCCGTGGGACCCTGCTTCGGCTTCTGCCCAGTGTACGAGGTGCGCGTCAGGGCCGATGGGTTGATCGTCTTCGACGGCGAGCGGCACACAGCCGTTATCGGCGAGCGCAGGCGTTCGGCGGGTCCGGAGACCTATCGCACGCTTGCGGACGATCTCGCGCCGTTCCAACCTGCCCCTGGTACGGAGGGCGTCGTGGCGTGCGACGCCGCGATCTCCGATACGTCGAGCTACACCATCACCTGGATCGACGCGGCGGCCAGAAGGTCCGTTGCCACACATCGGATTGGGTGCACGGGCGGTCCCGGGCATGCGCTGGATCAGGTCCTCCGTGATCTCCCGACGCGGCTCGGACTTGGCGACTGGGCAAGTCAGGTAACCCGACCTGGAGCCTCGCGCGGCTGACGACCGGGTCGACCTCCCTTCTGCTTCAGTTCTCGGCCGACAGATGAGCCGCCTGTAGCGAGCGCGCGGCGCCGATCGTCCCCGCGACGACGGCCGCGCCGGCGAGCGCGAGCGGCGGCGTAAGGCCGGTCGTCCTAACCAGCACCGCGCCGAACAGCGCGCCGGCGAAGATCGACGCCACCGCGCCCAGTCGCCGCGCCCAGTTCGGGTTGGCGCCGCCGGCGGCGGTGGAGTCGGCGGCGATGCCGGTGATCGTCAACGTGAGGACCGTGGTCGTGAGGTCCGGCACCTTCAGCTGGCGGATGGTGGCGTTGCGAAATCCCATCGCGATCGCGGTGAGCGCGATGATGGCGAAGGTGCGGAGCGGGTCGGGGGTCGCCGGATCGAAGCCGAGCGCCACGAGCGCGGCCGCCCAGAGCAGCGCGCCCTCGACCACCGCCGCCCGCACGAGCCATCCGGCGAGCGGCCCGGCCGAGCGCCGCTTCGCCAAGCGGCCGGCGACGAGGGCGCCAAGCATGAACGTCAGGATCGCCACCACGTAGGGAGGCCAGCTGAAGCCCGGCGTTCCGGCGGCGGCGAAGCCGAGGAACACGACGTTGCCGGTCATGTTGGCCGTGAAGACCTTTCCGAGGCCGAGCACGCTGACCGCGTCGACGAGCCCCGTCGTCGCGGATAGCAGCAGCAGTAGCCACGGGAGCGGGGAGGGCGGCTGTTGATGTCGGGAGGTGTCGATCGCCATGGTGGTCTCCTCAGAAGCGGAAGTTGGCCTCGAGGCCGAGCATGAGGGTGGTGCGGGCGGAGCCGGTCTGCCGGATGAATTCGCCGGGCGCGAAGGCGGACAGTGAGGCGGAGAGGTTGAGTTCCGGGGTCGCCTGCCACTCGACGGTGCCCTCGACCTCCGCGCCGATGAAGCGCGCGGTGGCGTCTCCCGCCGGTCGGATGAGGTTGCCGGGAATGCCGTAGACGCCATCGGCCTTCGAGAAGCGCCAATAGCCCATGGCGGCGAGGCTGCCCGTCACGTCGCCGCCGAACGATGCCGCGACCCGCGGATTGACCGAGACGATGTTGTAGGGTCCGACGGGCGAGAGTTCGCCGAAATACTTGCCCTTGGGGAAGAGCGCGTTGAACGTGCCGAGGCGCCCGTCGCCCGGGTGCCGGTCACCGCTCGCGATGTTGAACCGGACCGTGGCGTCCGGCGCCCACCTCGCCTGCGCGAAGCGGTGGCCCGTCTCCGCGGCCAGCGTCCATGCGGAGATGTCCCGTCCGGCGAAGCGTCCGAATTGGTAGACGCCCTCGGCATTCCAGTGCCAGCCCTCGCGCGAGCCGAAGACGCGGGCGCCGACGCTGTGGCGCAGCTCGCGGCCGGTCTCGCCTCCGAAGCGCGCGCCGGTGTTCCGGTAGCCCAGATAGTAGAGGTCGATCCCGTGGCGGCTGGCATAGGCGCCCCACAGCGAGCGGCTCCGGGATCGCCGGTCGTCGAACGAGCCGGAGCCGGGCTCCACGGGACGCACCGCGAAGAGGCTCAGGGTCGCCCCGTCGAGCGAGGCCAGCGCGCGGAAGCCGTCGAAGGCGAGCGGCACGTTGGGGCCGTAGCGCGTGCCGACGAGGCGTTCGGTGCCCAGCGAGATCATCTGCCGCCCGGCCCGCAGCGTGACGCCGGTCCCCGCCGCGTCACCCGTGCGGGCGTCGCCAAGGCGCAGGTCGGCGAAGCCCTGAAGGAGATCGACCTTGGTCTGGTCGATCGGTCCGGCCGCCGGTGCGACGCCGATGGCATAGGCCGCGATCGGCTGCACGAACGCCCGCAGCCGGCCCGCGTGCACGTCGACGTGGGGCACGAAACGCACCCACTGGTAGCTGTCGTCCGGCGCGTCGCCGCCCCCCCAGAGGTTGTCGCGAAGGCTCTCGTTGCGGACCCGCAGCTCGACGCCCGTCGTCGCGAAGACGTCGGGTCCGAGGGGCAAGTACTTGAACTGCTCGGTCCAGCGACCGGTGCGCTCGTCAGGGTCCGCAAGGCGCGACCAGTCCTCGTCGTAGCGGGTGGTCGTGAGCGTCGGCGGCTGCCAAGGCTCGACGCTCCGGGACTCGGAAGTCTGGCCAGCCGCAGGCCCGGCGATCGCGACGCAGGCGAGAAGCACCCTACGCACGGGGTAAGGTTCGGCGGCGGGTTTCGAGTTCGGCGACGAGCGCCGCGAGGACGAACCCGCCGATCAGTCCGATGTGCTCGAAGAAGGCGTTGGTGGCCATGAACCGCTCCTGGCCCGGCGGCATCGCCCAGAAGGCGTTGGCGGTGATGGCGGCCAGCAGGGTGAAGACGCCCAGCATGCCCGCGCCCAGCCAGACGAGCCGCCCCGAGAGGATCAGGAGCGGACCGACGATCTCGACGGCGATGGTCAGCGTGGCCCAGAGCGCCGGCGGGTTCATCCCGAAATGCGCCTGCTCCGCCACGGCGGCGGTCCAGTCGCTTGCCTTGGCGACGCCGCCCAGCAGGTAGGCGCCGACGAGCATCAGACGCGCGAGGAACCATGTCGGACGCCAGTCGAGGACGGCGTCGACGAAGCGCGGCTCGCCGGTTCTCACCTGAGAGGTGCTGCGCATGGCTCAGCGCGCCGTCTGGTGGATCTCGGCGACGTAACCGCCCGGGAAGCGGACCAGCGCCGAGCTGCGTCCGCCCTCGTCGTGCGGCGCCACCAGCGTCTCGACGTCGGCCGCCTGTGCGCGCGACAGCGTGGCCGACAAGTCGTCGACCTCGTATCCGGTCATGTCCCGGCCGTAGGGCCAGGGCAGCTGGCCATCGGAGACGATCACCAGCATGCGGCCGTATCCCGACGTGAGCTCTACGCGGCGGTAGGTCTTGCCGGGCTGGCCGATGTCGGCGCCCGATGCTGCCGGTACGTCCCGCGTGACGCGGCCATGCGAGAAGGCGAGCCAGCGCTTCAGGAACGTGTCGGCGGCGTCGGCGGTCAGATAGACGCGGTTCTCCGGCACGTGCGTCAGCGCCGGATAGTCCGGCTTGGCAGTGTGCCAGTAGAGCTGCATGTTCACGCCGCCCGGCCATTGCACGACGACGTCGCGCCCGATCGGGTCGGGAAAGTCGGTGAGCAGCCGTGTCGCCCCGTGGCGGACCGCGGACGCGACGGCGGCGTCCATGTCCTTGACGAGATAGCCGGTGCGCTCGGCTCCGAATGGATAAGGTACGGGCGTCGTGAATCCGAAGACGGAGAGCGTCCCGACGGGAGTCAGCACTAGCTGGGACATGGTCTGGCTCGGCGTCGGGGTGACCTGGAACACCCCCTTCTTCGAGGTTTTGCCGCCGAACGTCGCCACCAGGCTTTGGACGAAGCGGTCGAAGTCCTCCGGAGCGACGTAGACGTGCGTGGTGTCGTACTGCGGACCGACCGACTGGTCTGCCGCCGCCGCAGCGACGGGCTCGCGCGCAAGGGCTGGCTGGGGCGTGCCGCCGAGCAGCAGGAGGCTGGCGAAGGCGATCGCGAAGCGTTTCATGGATTTCTCTCCTCAGACGGCCCAGCAGCCGCAGCCGAAGGCACCCCAGAAGGTCTGGACGTCGGCAGTCGGCACCTCCGCGCCGAGCGCCGCCGCGTGATCGTGGCCGTGGACGGCGCAGCCGTGCGCACAGCCGCAGGCGCTGGCGAGCTTGGCGCGCGCTTCCGATGTGCGGTGGTAGCCGCCGAACGTCGCTACCGGCGACCAGTCGGGCATCGGTCGGGGGAGCTCGGGCGCCAGCTTGGCGAGGTCGCCATCGCCATGCACCACGGCTCCGCCGAGGATCGTCAGCACCGAGCGCAGGTGCGGGATGTCGCTCTCGGGCACGCTGAAATAGTCGCCCGACAGCACCGCAAGGTCGGCGAGCTGGCCGGCCTTGATCTGGCCCTTCTTGCCGACCTCGTTCGAGAACCAGGTGTTCTCATGCGTCCACATGCGCAGCGCCTTCTCGCGGCTGACGCGGTTCGCGCCCGGGTAGAGCGAGAGGCCGCCGACCGTGCGGCCGGTCACGAGCCAGTTGAGCGACACCCAGGGATTGTAGCTGGCAACGCGCGTCGCGTCGGTGCCGGCACCGACGGGAATGCCCGCCGCGAGCATCTTCGCGATCGGCGGCGTCCGCTCGGCCGCGCGTGCGCCGTAACGCTCCACGAAATACTCGCCCTGATAGGCCATGCGATGCTGCACCGCGATCCCGCCGCCGAGCGCCGCGATCCGGTCGACGTTGCGGTCGCTGATCGTCTCGGCATGGTCGAAGAACCAGTTGATGCCGGTGAGCGGGATATCGCGGTTCACCTTCTCGTAGACGTCGAGCGCGCGGCCGATCGTCTGGTCGTAGGTAGCGTGGAGACGCCACGGCCAGCGATGCTCCGCCAGCAGGCGGATGACGGGTTCCAGATCACCCTCCATGCTGGGCGGCATGTCCGGCCGCTCGACGCGGAAGTCCTCGAAGTCGGCGGCGGAATAGACGAGCATCTCGCCCGCGCCGTTGTGGCGATAGGTGTCGTCCCCCTGGCCGGGCGAAACCTGCTTCACCCAGCCGGAGAAGTCGGCCAGTTCCTCCTTCGGCTTTTGCGTGAACAGATTGTAGCTGATGCGCAGCGTCAGCTGTCCGTCGGCGTGCAGCTTCTCGATGATCTGGTAGTCGTCCGGATAGTTCTGGAAACCGCCGCCGGCGTCGATCACGCCGGTGACGCCGAGCCCGTTCATCTCGCGCATGAAGTGGCGGGTCGAGTTGATCTGGTATTCCGGCGGGAGCTTCGGTCCCTTGGCCAGCGTCGAATAGAGGATGGTGGCGTTGGGCTGGGCGAGCAGAAGCCCAGTCGGGTTACCAGCCGCGTCGCGCACGATCTCGCCGCCGGGCGGGTCGGGGGTATCCTTGGTGTAGCCGACCACGCGCAGCGCCGCGGCGTTGAGCAGCGCGCGGTCGTAGAGGTGGAGGATGAAGACGGGCGTGTCCGGCGCCGCCGCGTTTAGCTCGGCGATCGTCGGCAGCCGCTTTTCGGCGAACTGGTGCTCGGTGAAGCCACCGACGACGCGCACCCACTGCGGGGCGGGAGTGTTGTCGACCTGGCGCTTCAGCATCGCCATCGCTTCGGCGAGGCTCGGCACGCCGTCCCAGCGCAGCTCCATGTTGTAGTTCAGCCCGCCGCGGATGATGTGCATGTGGCTGTCGATCAGACCGGGGATCACGCGGCGCCCGCCGACGTCGATCACGGTCGCATCCGCCTTGGCCGCCGCGCGCGCCTCGCATTCGCTTCCGGCGACGAGGAACCTGCCGTCGCGGATCGTAACCGCCTCGGCCTGGGGGTTCTCGCGATCGAGCGTCGTCACCTTGGCGTTGATGAGGATGAGGTCGGTCATGGGTGGCTTCCTGTTGGCTGACAGCAGCGGCAGGGCCGCGAGCGCCGCATGCCGACGACGACGTCGCGGCGGGTGAGCGTCACGACGCGCGCTCCGCCGCTTCACTGTTCGCCGGCATGCGGCCGAGCACGTGCTCCGTGCACGACAGGCGCATCGTCCGCGCTTCCGCCCGGGAGACGAAGTAGCTCTTGATGATCGGCACCACCTGCTCGCCGAGGAGGATGCCGAGCAGCCCCACCAGCGCGATCGCCGGTGGGGCGGGCGACCGTACCTTGAGCAGCGCGTAGATCACGCCGACCAGCAGGCCGGCCGCGAGCGAGATGAGGTACGGTCGCATCGCTCAGTGACCGCCTTCGGACGCGCCGAACATCGTCTTGGCGTAGGTGATGCCGAGGCCGTAGCCGCCGCCGAACTTCTTCGCGACGCCAGTGGTCGAATCGTAGGTCTCGGTGCGCGCCCAGTCACGCTGCATCTCGAGCAGATACTGGAGCGAGGTCATCGGCTTGGCGCCGAGCTGCATCATCCGCTGGCAGGCGCGCTCGTGCGCCTCGGGCGAGACGTCGCCGCATGCGTCCGAAATGAAATAGCAGTCGTAACCCTGGTCAATCGCCGAGGCGATCGGACCGACGATGCAGACGCCGGTCCACAGGCCGGCGAACACGACCCGCTCCTTGCCGATACGGTTGACCTCCTGGATCACCGCCTCGTCCTCCCAGGTGTTCATTGACGTGCGGTCGAACATCTTCTGGCCGGGGAAGGGCGCGGTGATCTCCTCGAACATCGGCCCGGAGAAGCTTTTCTCAGCGACCGTGGTCAGGATGGTGGTGACACCGAACGACGCGGCGGCGTTCGCCACGAGCGCGGCGTTGTTGCGCAGCACCTCGGTCGGGATCGACTTGGTGGCGAACGCCATCTGCGACTGGAAGTCGATCAGGATGAGGGTGTGGTCGGTGGGGCTGATGAGCGACTTGCCCGGCGTTGCGGTGGCGGTGATCGGCATGGTGTCTTCCTTCCGTAGCGTTAAGGCTGTGCCCCGCCGATCGAACGATGTCGTGGTCCGTTCCGCGGGCTTCGCGGGTGTCTTCGGGTCGTGTTCTGGTGGTCGTGTCGCTTCGGGTCTTGGACGTTCGTGACCCGATGTGGACGGGGCTTGCCCGTCAGCCGCCAGGGCTGCGCCCGGACGGCTGCCGGAGCGAGATCAGCACCAGCATCGCCATCAGCGCGGCGAGAGCGCTGACGAGCGGATCCTCAAGTAGGCGCAGCGCACAGATCCCCGTCAGCAGCCCGATGCCGAGGAGCGCCGCGGCCAGCACCAAATGCGAGGCGGCAACGCCGCTCCGTCGCCCCGCCCGTCGTACGAGGTTCGTGCCGTTGCGCAGGACCGGTCTCATTGCGTGAAGTCGAAGGAGCCGCGCCCGACGGCGATCAGCGCCTCCATGTCCACGACGTGGTCCGATGCGGCGCCGGCGGCCGGGCTGCCTCTGGCGTCCACGGTCTCGATGCGGGCGCCTGCCGACAACGTGCGGTGGACCGGACAGCGGTCGGCGATCTCGATCAGCCGTGCGCGCTGCATGTCGTCGAGGTCCCCCTCGATTTCGATCCTCCGGGTGAACCGGTCGGGAGGCGTGACGTCTGCATCCCGCATGTGCCCGACCGAGGTCCGGATGCGCCGCACCGGCCAGTCCTTGCGGGTGGCATAGAGGCGCACCGTCATCGTCGTGCAGCTCGCCAGCGTCGATGCGAGGAGCTGGTAGGGGCTCGGCCCCGACCCGAGTCCCCCGACGGCGACGGGCTCGTCGGCGAGGATCTCCACGCCGGCCGTGCGGATGCGCGCCTGGAACGCGCCTGCGCCGGTGTCCTCGGCCACGGCGCCGTCGAGCGCTGCGGAGGCCTCAGTCATGGCGGTCCTCCGCGAGCGTGGTCTCGACCGGCATGCCGTTCTTGACGGTGAGGGTGACGGGCGTTCGCTCCGCGATGTCCGCCAGCCTCGCCCTGGCAGCCGCGTCCGGACCGTCGATCCTCAGCACGCGCCGGATGCGGTTGCCCTCCGGCGTGCCGACGATCCGCAGGTCGACGTCGAGCGACCGGATCGCCCAGTCGTGCCGGTCGGCATACATGCGCAGCGTGATCGCGGTGCACGCGCCGAGTGCCGCCAGCAGCAGGTCGTAGGGAGCCGGGCCGACGTCCTCACCGCCGCGGCTCGCCGGCTCGTCGGCGACCAGCCGGTGCGCGCCGCTCTCGATGTCGACCCGGTAGTCGTCCGGGCCGATATGGGCCGTCGCCTTGGCCATGCCTCGTCTCCTCAGGGATAGCGGACGGGCGCGGGCTCGTCCGGCAGCGGGATGAAGTCGGATTCCTCCGGCACGTCGGCGAAGCGGCGGGCGCGCCAGTCCTCCTTCGCCTGCTCGATCCGCTCCTGTCGGCTCGAGACGAAGTTCCAGTAGATGTGGCGGCGCTCGGGGAATGGTTCGCCACCGATCAGCATGAGGCGTGCGCCCCGCTCGCTCGACAGGATGATCTCCGCGCCGGGCTTGAACACGATCAGCTCGCCGGAGGCGAAGGTGCCGGTCTGACCGCCGGTCGCGACCTCTCCCTCCACGACGTAGATCGCCCGCTCGACGTGCTCGGCGCGGAGCTGGTAGCGGGCGCCGGGCGCCGGGCGCCAGCGAGAGGTCGCCGTAGACCATGTCCGACAAGGTCCTGACGGGTGACACGAGGCCGTCGTGGCGACCTGCGATCAGCGTCAGACGGACGCCATCGTCCTCCGCGTTCGGGATCGCGTCCGCCGTGTAGTGACCGAAGGCGGGGGTGGTCTCCTCGTGGCTGGTCGGCAGGGCGACCCAGGCCTGCAGGCCGAACAGTCCACCGCCCGACGCGCGCATCTCGGGGCCGGTGCGCTCGGAGTGGGTTATGCCGGAACCGGCGGTCATCCAGTTCACCTCACCGGGGCGGATCGCCTGCACCGAGCCGACGCTGTCGCGGTGCAGGATCTCGCCTTCGAGCAGGTATGTGACGGTCGCCAGGCCGATGTGGGTGGGGGCGCACGTCGAGGCCTTCGCCCGAGCGAAAGGCGGCTGGTCCCATCTGGTCGTAGAAGATGAAGGGCCCGACCATACGACGGTGCGGGCTCGGCAGCGCCCGGCGGACCTGGAAGCCATCGCCGAGGTCGCGGACGGGCGGCAGGATGATCGCTTCGACGGCGTCGATGGTGCTGGAGCGGAGTGTCATGAGGTGTCCTCAGCGGGAGAGGAGATGGAGCGCGTCGATCTGCGCCGCCGAGAAGCCGTGCTCGGCCAGCGGGGCGGCGAGGCCGTCGACCGGACCGCGGCGCCGGCTGCTGGCGCAGACAAACCGCCGAATTGCCTCCAGCCGCGGATCGGCCAGCGGGGTGGGCCGGCGCGATCCGAAGACGAAGCGCACGGCGCGCCGCAGCGCGCCCGGTCGGGTGTTCGCTGCCTCGGTGGCGCAGCCGCAGCGCTGCGCATCCTTGAGGGCGACCGATACGGCGGCCCATTCGGAGCCGGAAAGGACGGGTTGGACGGACGGTGCGGGCACGGCGGACCTCCTCATGGTGCGCCTGGAAGGTGGCGCGGCTCGACTTGCAGCGACAGCCGAACAAAGTCGGACGGAGCGTTCGAGACTTTCGAAAAGGTCTATCGTCGCTCAGCCGGACGATAGCTGGCGCATTCGGATGGGGATTGGACGCGCGTGCCGTCCTGAACAGCCCCATGTATGATGTACGGCGCAGGGCTTTACTGATCCGTCGAACATCTGAAACGAACTTATTCGACTGTTGCGGCTGTCTCCCCACGCTCATCTCTGCGGCCAATGGCAGCGAAGGTTCGCCGCCAACAGGAGAACTTCGATGGCTACCCTTCCTCTCGGTGCGACCAACACCTCCGCGCCAGCAAATGCAGCGCTTCCCCTCGTCGGCCGCATCGGCATTGCCGCGATCTTCGTGCTGAGCGGACTGTCAAAGCTGGCGGCACCTGCCGGCACGATCGCCTACATCCAGTCCGCGGGCCTTCCGCTGCCGCAGCTGGGGCTCGCGATCGCCCTGCTGATCGAACTCATCGGCGGCCTGGCCCTTATCCTCGGCTACCGCACGCGTCTTGTCGCCGGCATCCTCGCGGCTTTCTCGGTCGTGACTGCCTTCGCCTTCCACTTCGACTTGGGCGACCAGAACCAGTTCATCCACTTCTTCAATAACGTTGCGATCGCGGGCGGCTTGCTGAACGTGATCGCGCTGGGCGGCGGTGTCTGGAGCCTGGATGCGCGGCGCTGAAACGCTGCATTCTGCATGTGATCGGGGACGGGCGGCGCGTGTCGCCCGTCCTCTTCGTGCAAGTGCCGCGCGCCGCATCCAAGACGCTCGTGCGCTCCACGATGCACGGACGAGATCAAGGTATGGAGGCGCACATGGGACCGGACCCCGACGAGTTCGACGAGGAACTGGACGAGCTTCTGGACGAGGCGGAGGAGGAGAGCTTTCCCGCAAGCGACCCGCCGGCGACCGGCGACTTCGGTCGGTGAGACGCCTCCTGATCCTCTACGGCTCCTACCGGTCCGAGCGCGCCGGCATACGGCTCGCCGAGTATCTGGTCCGCCGGTTCCGCGAGCGCGGCGTCGATGCCGAGCTGATCGACGCCAAGTGCGTGAGACTGCCGATGCTGGACCGGATGTACAAGGAATACGAACCCGGCACGGCGCCGCCGGCGATGGAGGAACTCGCCGGGAAGATCGTCGGTTCGGACGCCTTCCTGTTCGTGGCGGGCGAATACAACTGGGGCGTGCAGCCCGGCCTCAAGAACCTGACGGACCACTTCCTAGAGAAGTGGTTCTGGCGTCCGGCGGCGCTGGCGACCTACTCCGCTGGCCGCTTCGCCGGCGCGCGGGCCGGCTACGGCTGGCACCCGACGCTCGCCGAGTTGGGCATGGTCGTCATCCCGAGCGCCCTCGCCGTCGGCCCGATCGGCTCGACGCTGGACAACGAGGGCGTTCCGAGGGGAGACGGCGGTTCCGCGCTCGAGCACAACTTCAACCGCTTCGCGGATGAACTCGCGTGGTGGGCCGATGCCGCCCTGCGGCAGCGCGAGCTCGTAGCGCCTCCCTATTGACGCGACCGGCGAGGTGATCGCGCGCGTCGCGTGCCAATCGCCCCGCCTTGATACAATCCGCGCCGTTGCGGGTGCCTCAGACCGTCCGCCGAAACAGGAGGATACGGTCATGACGACGAACCAGGAAGATCGGGCGCTCGAAAGCTTCAGCCGACGCGGCATGCTCGCGGGAGCGGGACTGGTGGCAGGCGCCGCCACGTTGTCGAGCATGGGGGCGACGCCTGCCTCCGCCCAGCCGGCCGGCTCGAGTGGTACCGGCGAGGGCTTCGCCACGGCTGCCGACGGCACGCGCCTCTACTACAAAGATTGGGGTCGCGGGCAGCCGATCTTCTTCCATCACGGCTGGCCGCTCAGCGCGGACGACTGGGATGGGCAGATGCTATACTTCCTCGCTCAGGGCTATCGCGTAGTCGCGATGGACCGGCGAGGGCATGGCCGGTCCGGGCAGGCGTCCGGCGGCCACGACATGAGCACCTACGCCGCCGACGTCGACGCGGTGGTGAGGAAGCTGGACCTGCGCAATGCCATCCACATCGGCCATTCGACCGGTGGCGGCGAGGTCGCGCGCTACGTCGCACGCCACGGCGCGGGACGCGTGGCCAAGGCGGTGCTGGTGAGCGCGGTGCCGCCGCTGATGCTGAAGACCGCGGCTAATCCCGGCGGGCTTCCCAAGTCGGTGTTCGACGGCTTCCGCTCGCAGCTCGCCGCCAATCGTGCCGACTTCTACTGGCAGGTGCCGATCCCGTTCTACGGGTTCAACCGGCCTGGCAAGTCGGTGGTCGACGGCGTGCGGCTGAACTGGTGGCGTCAGGGCATGATGGGCGGTGCCAATGCGCACTACCTGGGCATCGCCGCCTTCTCGGAAACCGACCAGACCGAAGACTTGAAGGCCATGAACGTGCCGACGCTGATCCTGCAGGGCGATGATGACCAGATCGTGCCCTACAAGGACGCGTCGCTGCTCCAGGCCAAGCTGGTGCCGGACAACAGGCTGAAGATCTATCCCGGCTTCTCGCACGGCATGCTGACGATCAACGGCGACGTCATCAATCCCGACATCCTGAGCTTCATCAAGGGCTGATGGCTGCGGCGGGTCGCGCGCCCGCCGTCCAAGTCGCAGCCCCAGCATACAATCACGCGCGCGTGCGCCCGTGCAGTCAGCGGCCAAGAGACGATCAGGAGACGGACGATGATGATGCGAACCATGCTTGCGGCCGTTCTGGCCACCACCGCCCTCTCCTTCGCACCGATGGCCGCGGCCGCGCAGGCCGCCCGCGCGAGCGCGTCGCCGGCGACCGGCGGCACCCCCACTGTCGTTCTCGTCCATGGCGCCTGGGCGGACGGCTCGAGCTGGTCGAAGGTTATTCCGCTGCTGCAGGCCAAGGGCATCCGCGTCATGGGCGTGCAGAATCCGCTCACCTCGCTGGCAGACGATGTCACCGCGACGCAGCGGGTGCTCGCCGACATCGAGGGGCCGGTCGTGCTCGTCGGCCACAGCTGGGCGGGCACGGTCATCACCGAGGCGGGCAACGACCCGAAGGTCAAGGCGCTGGTCTACGTCGCCGCTTTCGCGAACAAGGAAGGACAGAGCGGCGGCGACCTCGTCGGTGCCTATCCGAAGTCGCCGGCGCTCGGCACCGTGTGGGATGACGGGCACGGCTTCCTGCGCCAGACCGAGCAAGGCATGATCGACAACTTCGCGCCGGATCTGCCCCGCGCCGAGGCGCGCACGCTTTTCGTGACGCAGGGGCCGCTCGCGGCGAGCACCTTCGGCGACAAGGTGACGCGCGTGGCATGGCGGACGGTGCCCTCGTGGTACATCGTGTCCGGGAACGATCGCGTGATCTCGCCGCAAATGGAGCGCGATCTTGCGGCGCAGATGAAGGCGAGGACGACGGTGCTCGCCTCAAGTCATGTTTCGCTGCTCTCCCACCCCGTCGAGGTCGCCAGGGTGATCGCGGAGGCGGTTGCATCGATCGCCGCCCCGAAGTGAGGCGGCGCTTTCTCCTTGCCGCGGTGTTGGGGCTGGTCGCTGCGGGCCCCGCGCAGGCGCAGGACGCTCATCAGACCGCGCATCCTGCGACGCCGCAGGTCGGCGGCCAGGCACCGGGCTACTACCGGCTGTTCGTCGGCCGGTTCGAGGTGACCGCGCTGCTCGATGGCACCCACCCGTTTCCTTCCGATAAGGTCGCAGTGGGCGCGAGTGTGGATGAGGTGACGGGAGCGCTAAAGGCGGCCTTCCTGCCGCTCCGCTACGAGGGGATGATTAACGCCTTCCTCGTCAACATGGACCGTCGGCTGGTCTTGATCGACGCGGGTGCCGGGAACCTCTACGGGACCGAAGGTGGCGGGCTGAAGAGAGCAATCATCGCTGCCGGCTACACGCCGGAGGATGTCGACGACGTGTTCATCACCCATTTGCATGAGGATCATGCAGGCGGGCTGGTGCTGGACGGCAAGCCGCTGTTCGCCAATGCGGTGGTCCATGTCGCCCGCAAGGAGGCGGCCTTCTGGCTGGACAGTCGCAACCAGGCGAGTGTCAACGACCTGCTCAAACCCTTCTTTCCAGCGGTGCAGAAGGTGGTCGCACCATACCAGAAGGCGGATCGCCTCGCGCTGTTTGATGAGGGCGCTGCGCTGCTGCCGGGTTTAACCCCCATCGCAGCGCCGGGGCACACACCAGGGCACTCAGTTTACCTGCTGCAGGACGCCGGCCAGTCAATGCTGTTCTGGGGCGACACGGTGCACATCGCACCCGTCCAATTTCCGCACCCCGAGGTGTCGATCCGCTACGACTGGAACGTGCCTATCGCGGTCGCCTCCCGCAGGATGCTGCTGGACCGGGCGGCGGCGGGCGGCTGGCTAGTCGCGGGAGCGCACATCTCCTTTCCCGGAATCGGGCATATCCGCGCGGAGGGGAAGGGCAGGTATGAATGGCTCCCCGTCAACTACACGCTGAACAGGGATCACCCATGATCGCGATCGCCAATCACACGGTGAAGGCCAACGGCATTCGCCAGAACTATATCGATGCGGGCACGGGCGCACCCGTGGTGCTGCTGCACGGCTTCCCCGAGACCAACTACGCGTGGCGACATCAGGTGCCGGTGCTTGGCGAGTTGTACCGCGTCATCGCGCCCGACCTGCGGGGCTACGGCGAGACGGAGAAGCCGGCCGCCGGTTACGACAAGAGGACCATGGCCGGAGACCTAGCGGCGCTGCTTGACACCCTCGGGATCGAAAAGATTGCGTTGGTGGGTCACGATCGTGGTGCCCGGGTCGCGACCCGCTTCGCCAAGGACTTCCCCGACCGGGTCGACCGACTGGTCGTCATGGACAACGTGCCGACCCGCATCGCCGCACGCGACCTCGATGCGAAGATCGCCAAGGCCTACTGGTTCTTCCTCTTCCACCTCGTGCCCGATCTCCCGGAGACGCTGATCGCGGGCAAGGAGGAACAGTGGCTTCGCTGGTTCTTCTCGGATTGGGCCTATGATCCGGCCGCGATCACAGGGGAGGCGTTCGACACCTACGTCCGCGCCTATCGTGCGCCAGGTGCCGTCCGGGGTGCGATGGCGGACTACCGTGCCAACGCAGAGGACGTGGCGCAGGACCAGGCCGATGCGGACGTCAAGATCGCCTGTCCGACGCTCGCGCTGTGGGGCGCAAACTTCGGGGCGGTCGGGGAGTTGTTCGACATGCCCAAGGTCTGGGCGGAGATGGCGGAGAACCTTCGCGCGGTGCCGATCGAGCGCTGCGGCCATCTGCCACACGAGGAGCGGCCCGAGGCGGTGAACGCGCTGTTGCTCGACTTCCTCGACGGCTGGAACGGCTGATGGTCGCCGCCGCCGCCACCACCGTCGATGATCCGTATGCGCGCACAGCGCAGATCTACCCTGTGATGCCCGCCGAGATGATCGCAAGGGTGCGCGGTCACGGCCGGGAGGAGAGGGTCCCGGCCGGAACGACGCTGTTCGCGCGGGGCGACAGGCATGCCGACTTCTTCCTCGTGGTCGCGGGCGAGGTCGGCATCTTCCATTCGGGCGAGGCTGACGACGAGGAGCGGCTGCTGACCGTGCACCGGCACGGGCAGTTCACCGGCGAGCTCGACCATGTGAGCGCCCGCGCGCTGCTCGTCACCGCTCGCGCGCTGACCGCGGCGCGCCTGGTCCGCGTCGCGTCGGCGGACTTCCGCAAGCTCCTGTCCGGCGAGCCGGACGTGGGCGAACTGGTCATGCGCGCCTTCATTCTCAGGCGCATGGGGTTCTTGCATCACGGCGAGGCTGGCATCACGCTGATCGGCCCGGCGGCTTCCGCCGACACGCAGCGGCTGGAGCGGTTCGCCATTCGCAACGGCTATCCGCTGCGCCTGATGGACACAGCCGGCGACCCGTTGGCCATCGACATGCTGGCGGAGCTCGGTCTCGAGCTGCGCGACCTGCCGGCAGTGGTCGCGCCCGATCGCTCGATCCTGCGCAATCCGGGGACCGCCGAGTTCGCGGATCGTCTGGGTCTGACGGAGCGCTTTGCCGAGGACGAGCGCTGGGACGTGGCGGTCGTGGGTGCGGGGCCGGCGGGCCTGGCCGCCGCCACCTATGCGGCGTCCGAAGGCCTCAAGACGGTGGTGATCGAGGCGCTGGCGCCGGGCGGGCAGGCGGGCACGGATAGCCGAATCGAGAACTATCTCGGATTCCCAACCGGCATCTCCGGTCAGGCGCTCGCCGGTCGCGCGCAGGTGCAGGCGCAGAAATTCGGTGCCCGGATTGCCGTATCCCGCATGGTCACTTCGCTTGACTGCTCGACCCATCCGTTCCGGCTTGAACTGGAGGATGGGCAGGTGGTGACGGCGTCGTCGGTCGTGATCGCGACGGGCGCGCGCTACCGTCGGCTCTCGGTGCCCGGCTACGAACGGCTCGAGGGCGCTGGCATCCAGTATGCAGCGACGGCGATGGAGGCGGCTTTATGCGAGGGGCAGCACGTCGTCGTGGTGGGCGGCGGCAACTCCGCGGGCCAGGCCGCGGTGTTCCTGTCCAGGCTCGTCGGACATGTTCACGTCCTCGTCCGCAAGGAGGGGCTCGCGGCCACCATGTCGGACTATCTCGTGCAGCGGATCAACGGGTCCCCGCGCATCACGTTGCACCCGTTCAGCGAAGTGAGCGCGCTGGGCGGGGAACACGTGCTCGAGGAGGTTGAGTGGCGCGACGTGCGGACCGGCGAGCCCACCCGCATTGGATGCGGCGCCCTGTTCGTGATGATCGGCGCCGAACCAAATACCGATTGGCTGCTCGACTGCCTGCCGCTCGACGAGAGCGGCTTCGTCATCACAGGACAGGATGAGGGCGGGCTGCCGCTGTCGGCGCCCTATGCAACCTGCAAGCCCGGCATCTACGCGGTGGGCGACGTGCGTGCGGGATCCGTCAAGCGGGTCGCCTCCGGCGTAGGCGAGGGCTCCGTCGTGGTCCAAGCCGTCCACGGCTACTTCGAGGGATTGCCACCGGTCAGCCTCTGATGGAGAGTTCACATGCGACTTCCGCCCATTGCGCCCGACGATCTCACCGCCGAGCAGAGGCCGCTCTTCAACGAAATGAGGAAGGGCGTCGCGGCTAAGTATTGCGGCTTTGTCACGCACCGCGAGGACGGCGCCATGCTCGGGCCGTGGAACGCCTGGCTTCACGATCCCGAACTGGGCGCCGCCTTCTGGACGGTGACGCAGGCAATGACCCGGGCCCGCCGAATCCCGGATGCGGCGCGACAGGTGGCGATTCTCGTTGTTGGCGCGCACTTTGGGGCGGCCTACGAGATCTACGCCCATGGCGCGGTCGCTGGCGCCGCGCACGGCATGACCGACCGGCAGATTGCCACCCTCGCGGCCGGCGAGCGGCCGGAGGATCTCGACGACGACGAGGCGGCAGCGCACGACGTCGCGAAGGCGCTGCTGCGCGGTGGCGAGTTGCCAGACCCGCTCTACGCGCAGGCGCAGGGGAGGTTCGGTCAGGCCGGGACGAACGAGCTGATCTACCTCGTCGGGCACTACTGCTTCGTGTCGATGACCCTCAATGGCTTTGCGGTTCCGGTGCCGGGCGGTCAGGGAGGGCGGCCGTGAGCGTCGAGTCGCCTGTTCCGTCCCGGCCACCCTTTCGGGTGTCGGCGGCGGACTCCATCGGGGGCTGTGGAGGTCGCAAGGCGGTGTAGACTGCCCGCATGTCACGCGGGCCTGTCCTCTCAGCAGCCTCCCGCTCCCGTCCGGAGCGGACGCGTCGTCTCGAATTGAACCTGTTCGATCGGCCACAGAGTGCCGGGGCCGCCCTGCTCGCGTGTGCGATCTTCTGCCTTGACGCGTTCACGCGTGACGATCTCGCCGTCGCCGGCCTCTACGTGCTGGTGCCGCTGATTGCGGCGAGCGGCGGCGGCGGCCGGCGCCGTGCCGTCCTGGGCTGGTCGACTGCCTGCGCCGGTCTTGCCATAGCCGGCTTCCTGATCTTCCAGGCTCGGGGGGCGCCTCCGCTCGCGTTCGCTCATCTCGGTATCAGCCTCGTCGTCCTCCTCGTCATGACGTTGCTGCTGCTCCGCACGCAGGCCATGAGTTCGGCGGTGGAGCGCGGCGAGCGTCGCTACCGCAGCATCTTCGACACGCTCGCCTCCGCGATATGGGAGCACGACTTCACGGAGGTGGTGGACGCGATCAGCAGGTTGCGCGCGAGCGGTGTGGAGGATCTGAGACGCTACGTGGTGGAGCATCCCGAGTTCGTGGCGGAAATGCGGCGACTCGTCCGCATCACCGACGTGAACGCGACCGGGCTGGCGTTGATGGGGGTGCCCTCGAAAGAAGCCTTCCACTCCCGATTGAGCGAACTGCTGCCCGAGACGGACGAGAGCTTCGCGGACTGCATCGTCGCGCTCGATGAGCGGCGATCCCTCTTCGAGACGGAGACGACGGTGTACACGCTAGCGGGTTCCCGCCGCGACATCTTCGTTACCTTCAGCCTCGGACCGGAGGCCTGCCTCGACAAGGTGCCCGGCAGCATTCTCGACGTCACCGACCGCAAGGCGCTCGAGGCGCAGGTGCTGCGCACGCGCGAGGAGTTGGCCGAGGCGCAGCGCTCGGGCGCGCTCGCGGCGATGTCCGCGTCGATCGCGCACGAGCTGAACCAGCCCCTGTCGGCGATCCACAGCTACGCCGACGCGGCGCGCCGCTGGATGGCGCGCATGCCCCCGGACATGCACGAGGCGATGGCGGCGCTGACCGGCCTCTCCCAGGCAATTGGCCACGCGAGGACCGTCATGCACCGAGTGCGGTCGCTGGTCGGCAACGCCCGGATCCGGTCAGCCGACATCGATTTGGGCGAACTTCTATCCACCACGGTGACGCTGATGCGGGCGGACGCCGCGGAGACATCGACACGGCTGGTGCTGATGCGGGGGCGCTGGCGCGACCTCGCGGTTAGCGGGGACCGCATCCTGCTCAAGCAGGTGTTCGTCAATCTAGTCACCAACGCAATCCAGGCCATGGCGGAGGTGCCTCCCGAATGCCGCACCGTTACCGTCAAGATCGACGTGGAGGACGGCGCGACGGCGCTGGTGAGGGTGGCGGATCGTGGCCCGGGCTGGGAAGATGCCGAGGAGAAGGTGTTCGGCAGCTTCTACACTACAAAGCCTGCCGGAATGGGGCTGGGCCTCTCGATCAGCAGGACGACCGTCGAGCGGCACGGCGGCTCGATCGCGCTGGGACGCGCGCCCGGTGGTGGCGCTCTCGTGGAGGTGCGGTTGCCTTTAGCCGGCGCTGGTCCGAGCGTTGCGGACGGCGTCGGCGATGGTCAGGTGGAGCAAGTCGCTGTCGACGGGCTTGTCCAGTAGAGCGGCGATGACGCGCCGGTCGCGAAGATCCAGCGCCTGCTCGTTCGGGTATGCGCTCATCAGAACCACGGGCGGATGGTCGCTGCGCTCGACGATGCGCTGGGCGAGCCCCACGCCGGACATGCCCGGCATCTGGATGTCGCTCAGCACGCAGGCAAACGAGCAGAGATCCTGTGCGAGCAGCGCCTCTGCGGAGTCGAACATCCGGCACTCGAAGCCGAGCGAGCGAAGGAGGCTGGACGTCGCCGAGCGCACGAGCTGCTCGTCATCGACGATGGCGACAAGACCTCCGACCGGAGTCGGGTCGCCAGGCGCGGTGCGCATCATCCCACCCACCTAGGATGCGCTCCCCGGCATGGCGAGGCTATACCATGGTTTAGGTGTGTCGGCGTCAGCCTCCGAGCTGGTCGGCCAGGCGGACGAGATCCGGAACCCGGCGGACCCCGAGCTTCCGCATCAGGCTCGAACGGTGCAGCTTGACCGTGATCTCTGCGATGCCGAGCTCGCCGGCGATCTGCTTGTTGAGGAGGCCACGCACGACGCCGGCCATCACCTCGCGTTCGCGAGGCGTCAGCGCGTCGTACCGAGCCTGCGCATCCGCGGCATCCCGGCTTGACGCGCGGTCCTCTCTTGCACGCTCCATGGCCGCGTTCACCGCATCGAGCATGTCCTGGTCGCGAAAGGGCTTGCTCAGGAAGTCCACCGCGCCGGCCTTCATAGCGCGAACGCTCATCGGAATGTCGCCGTGTCCGGTCATGAAGACCACCGGCAGGATGGAGCCGCGAGCGGTCAGCGCAGACTGAAACTCGAAGCCGCCGACCTCGGGCATACGCACGTCGGTCACCACACAGGCGAGGCGACCGTCTGCTTCCACCTCGAGCGCCTCGCGAGCGTTGGCATGGGTGCGGGTGGCGAAGCCGACCGAGCGGAACAAGCTGTCCAGCGCCGAGCGCACGAGCGGGTCGTCGTCGACAATGATGACGAGAGGGGCGCTCGTTGCGCTCGCCTCGTCCTCCGGTGCCGATCGCGCAAAACGGGTGCCGTCCATACAATCCTCGATTGCTTGTGAAGTCCAGGAGGTGGTCATGGCTCGCGATCGTTCACGTGCCTCGCCCAGGAGTTTTACCAATGCCCTACGTCACTGCCAAGGATGGTGCCGAAATCTACTACAAGGACTGGGGCAGTGGCCCGGCCATTTTCTTCAGCCACGGTTGGCCGCTCAGCGCCGACATGTGGGAGCAGCAGATGATGTTCTTCGGCGCACAGGGCTTCCGCGTCCTGGCGCACGATCGGCGCGGCTTCGGCCGATCCAGCCAGCCCTGGAGCGGCTACGACTATGACACCTTCGCCGACGACATCGCGCTGGTGCTCGAGACGGCGGGGGTCGAGGACGTCGCGCTGGTCGGCTTCTCGATGGGCGGCGGCGACGTTGCGCGCTACATCTCGCGCTACAGCGGCGCCCGCGTGACGAAGGCCTGCCTCACGTCGGCGGTCACGCCGTTCTTCATGAAGGCGAACGACAATCCCGACGGGGCGCCGCCCGAAATTTTCGACGGCATCCGCGAAGGTCTGCTGAAGGACCGTCCGCAGTTCCTCGATGACTTCAACGCGCTTTTTTACGGCACCAACAAGAACCCCGGCGTGGTGTCGGACGGCATCCTCAGGCAGACGCTGCAGATCGCCCTGACGAGCGGGATCAAGGGCACCTACGACTGCGTCGGCGCCTTCTCGGAATCGAACTTCCGGCCCGACATGGCGGCGTTCACCATGCCGACGCTAATCATCCACGGGGACGCCGACCAGGTGGTGCCGATCGCCCCCACCGCCCAGCAGGCGCATCGCCTCATTCCGCATTCCGAACTGAAGGTATACGAGGGCGCTCCGCACGCGCTCACGACCACGCACAAGGACCGCTACAACGCTGATCTGCTGGCGTTCCTGCGAAGCTGAGGTCCCCGTCTGCGCTCCGGTCCCCGCCGGCGCAGTTCCCGAGCGGTCGTCGACCTCGCCCCTCGCCACGACCGCCGAGCGCAGCGCCGCGACCGCCCCGTCGCGGCGCTGCTGACTCAACGAGGTCTGATGAGCAGACCGCCGCATCGGCCGGACGGGCGCGGTGCACGATGATCTCGGTATGAAGATGGAGAATTTAGGGATTTGGACATGTTCGCCGCCATGGAGGCCTTCGTGGCCGTCGCCGCAGCGGCGGCTTCGCGGCGGCCGCGCGCAAGGCGGGGGTCGCCACCTCGTCCCTGACCCGGCAGGTCGACGCGCTGGAGGCGAACATTGGCGCGTCGCTCCTCAACCGCTCGACACGCGGACTGACGCTTACGCCCGCGGGCGAGGACTATCTGGAGCGCGCACGCCGCATCCTAGCGGACGTGGCGGATGCCGGACGCAGCGTCGGCGATCGCGATGGAGCGCCGCGGGGACTGTTGCGGGTGAGTCTGCCGGTCGCCTTCGCGCGTCTCCACGTCGCGCCGATCTTACCCGGGTTCCTGCGCGCCTGCCCGGAGGTGGAACTCGAACTCGTAACCACGGACAGGATCGTCAACATGGTGGAGGAGCGGATCGACGTCGCGATCAGGCTCGGCAGCCTTCCGTCTTCGACCTTGGTGGCCAGACGCCTGGGCGGCCCTCGCCGAGTCGTATGTGCCAGCCCGCAGTATGTCGAGCGCTTCGGCGCGCCCGAGCAACCCTCAGATCTTGTCGACCGCCCGTGTCTCACCTTCGTCTACGGTGATGGCGACCGCGCCTGGCGCTTCGAGCACGAAGGAGCCGAGGAGCTTGTGCGTGTGCGTGGACCGCTGACGAGCACCGATTCCGAGACGCTGAGGAGTGCCGCAGTCGCGGGCGTGGGCCTGGTCCTCCTTCCCACATGGCTCGTGGGGGAAGATCTGGCGGCAGGACGGTTGATCCAGGTGCTCGCCGGCTCGCGCGCGGAGATCGGCAGGGTGGTTCCGGAGGGCGCCTCACCGGCGGGCGTGTTCGCACTCTTCCAACCCGATCGACGCAGCTCCGCGAGGGTTCGGGCCTTCATCGAACATCTCTCAGCTCGCTTCGAACGAGGACCGTGGAGATGACGAGGGTGGATTTGAGCTTCAGGCGGGCGAATAGTGGAGGACGCTGCCCGCGGCTGACGGGTCATACGCCGTTGCGTCCGACGCAACGGTGATTTCCGACGCGATCCGGTTCTCCCAGCTTCGCGAGCACACGACAATACGAGCGGCAGGCGGTCACGCATCAACGCGGCGGTAACCCGCAGGAGGAACAAAAATGCTCTCGTCTCTATTCGATCCGATCAGCGTCGGTAATATGACGCTACCCCACCGCATCGCCATGGCGCCGCTCACCCGTTCCCGTGCGGGTCCCGGCAACGTGCCCACGGACACGGCGGTGGAATACTATCGCCAGCGCGCCGGCGCGGCGCTCATCATCACCGAGGCGACCCAGATCTCCCAGCAGGGACAGGGCTACGCCTGGACGCCGGGCATTCACGACGAGGCCCAAATCGCCGGCTGGCGCAGGGTCGCCGACGCGGTGCACGCCGAAAGTGGCCGCATCTTCATGCAGCTGTGGCACGTCGGCCGCATATCTCATCCCGTCTTCCAGCCGAATGGCGCGCTGCCGGTCGCCCCGAGCGCGCTGCCGGTGCCCGGCAAGACCTTCATCATCGACGAGCAGGGTGAAGGCGTGTGGGCCGAGGTGCCCGTTCCGCAGGCGCTCACCGTCGACGGCATCGAGCGGATCGTCGCGGACTACGCCCAGGCTGCGCGCAATGCCATCGCCGCCGGCGTGGACGGTGTCGAGATCCATGCCGCGAACGGCTACCTGCTCGATCAATTCATCAACTCCGCCAGCAACATCCGCACCGACCGCTACGGCGGTTCGATCGGCAATCGCATCCGTCTGCTGTTGGAGGTGGTGGACGCGGTCACGTCAGCGGTCGGCGCCTCGCGCGTGGCGGTCCGGCTCACCCCAATGGGACGTTTCATGGGCATGGGTGACGACACCCCGGAGGAGACCTTCGGCAGGATCGCCGAGGAGCTGAACGGGCGGGGACTCGCCTACCTCCACGTCGTGGAGCCCTCCACGCTCGGCATCGACACCGATGCCGATTGGGATCCGCGCTGGGACGGCATGGTCCGCATCATGCGCGAACGGTTCGCCGGCGTGCTGATGCTCGCTGGAGGATACACCCGCGCGACCGCCGAGCGGGCGCTGGCAGAGGGGCGCGGCGACGTGATCGCCTTCGGTAAGCTGTTCATCGCCAACCCGGATCTGCCAGCGCGCTTCGCGCGGAACGCTGGACTGAACACGCCCGATCCTGCCAGCTTCTTTGGCGGGACCGCACGGGGCTACGTCGACTATCCCATGCTCGGCGCAGGGGTGTCGGCGGCCGCATGACGCTCGGGTGCGGGGTCGCTCCCAGGCGGCTCCGCACTTCTCGAGCCGTGGTCAGACGAAGCGCGGTATTGGCCCGAGCTGCGGCGTCCTGTCCGGAAGGCGGAGCGCCACCTCGTCGACATAGCACCAGCCCCAGCCTTCGGGTGGGTCGTAGCCTTCGATGATGGGATGGCCGGTCCGCTCGAAGTGCCCTCGCGCGTGCCGATGCGGCGAGTCGTCGCAGCATCCGACGTGACCGCATTCGCGGCAGAGCCGCAGATGCACCCACGGGCTGCCGATCCTCAGGCACTCCTCGCAGCCGCGCGCGCTGGGGGTGACGGTTCGCACCGTGGCATCGCTGACGTGTCCGCACCTGAACCCCATCATCGGCTCCTCATCTCTGGCGAGGACGAGCCTCTGCCGCCGGCAGGGTAGATGCACGGGACGCAGGCTGGAAGCGCGGAGCCAAGCACCGCCCCGTTGTGTCGCACATGCGTCCAAACCGCGCACCCTTCGTCCAAGTCGCGGAGGCTGACCTGTGATGACCTGCGCATGATCGGCGGAGACGGGGTCGAATGGGTAGGCGATCGCATGCTTGGTGACGCGTCGTCCGGGGGGCAGGCCCACTTGATCGGCCGCATCCACGGCTGCGCCATCGAGGTCGTCGCATCGGATCTTTGGTCGCTTCGGGTCGATGTCGCCATCGCCTGCGTTCGCGACCGGGACGGCGCATCGGTGCTTCTGGACGGCCTGGGAGGCCTCTCCGCCCGGGGGACTCGGTCAGCTGCGGGTGGCGGAGGTCTTCCGGGGGAGGCCCGGCGAGACGTTGCTGCTGCCGGGAGTGATGTCGATCGCGGCCGGCGGTGCGCTGCTGGTCGGAGTGGGCGTGCGCGGATCATTGGCCTCGGTGCGCCGGGCGGCGCACGTTGCTGCCATGCAGGCCCAGCGCCTTGGGTGCCGACAAGTGGCATCCGATTGCGACGGAGCTCTGTGGCACGCTGACCGGGATGCGTCGGCGCTGATGGCCGCCGCTCTGGTTGGGATCGCCGGTATACTGGAAGCGGAGCCCGGCGGCACGAAGCGCTGGACCTTCGTCTCCAGGACCGAGCGGATCGAGCATTTTTCGAGCGCTTCCGGTTCGCCTTCCGGCGGGCGCGAGCTATGATGCGCAGCCCTGGCAGCTGGGAGCAGGACCGGACGCAGTGACGATGGTCAAGCCGATTGCGATACTTCTCGTGGACGACCACCCGATGCTTCGCGAGGGCGTGCGCGCCGTCGTTGAGGCGCATGCCGATCTCAGCGTCGTCGCCGAGGCGGAGAGCGGAGAGGAGGCGATCGCGCTCTTCGAGCGACATCGTCCCGATATCGTGCTCATGGACCTGCAGATGCCCGGGATGGGCGGCGTGGCGGCGATCGAGAGCCTGCGCGGCAGCTACCCCAATGCGCGTATCATCGTGCTGACGACCTACGCGGGAGACGCGCAGGCGATGCGCGCGTTGCGTGCGGGAGCGGCCGGCTACCTGCTGAAGAGCGCGATGCGCAAGGAACTGCTCGACACCATCCGGTCGGTCCAAGCGGGCGGTAGGCATCTCACGCCGGAAGTGGCGACCGGCATCGCCCTTCACGCGGCGGAGGAGACGCTGTCCGCACGCGAGGCGGAGGTGCTGACGCTGGCCGCGGGTGGAAATTCGAACAAGCTCATCGGGAGCCGGCTGGGTCTCTCGGAGGACACCATCAAGGGCTACATGAAGGTCATCTACGCGAAGCTCGGTGCGTCCGACCGGACGCACGCCGTGACCATAGCGGCACGTCGAGGCATCATCAGTCTGTAACCGTGTCAGGGCGGTTCCAGGTCCGATTAAACCTTCGTTTGGGGTCCGCGCGTCCAAGGTTGGGTGCGTTGATATCCGTCGTTCGATTCAGGCGTGCGCTCCGACGGTCGATACCGATCCGTGCAACGGACACGGGAGGTATGCGATGTCACCTAACGCCACGGCCAGCACGACGCCGGCATCCCATCAGGCGCCGCCTTATCTGCTCGACCTGATCGGCCGGGCCGAGCGTGCCATTGAGGTCGATCCGGCGCTCACACGCCGCTACCTCGACGAGGTGCGTGGTCTCCTGGCAGGCGAGCGGGACGACCCGCTCGACCGGATCCTGCTCCCGGGCGCGGTTCCGACTTCTGGCGACGCGCCGGCCAAGGGCGGACTCGCCGCTTGGCAGCTCCGGCGGGTCCGCGACCACGTGGAGGCAAACCTCGACGGCACGATCCTGGTCGAGGATCTCTCCGGCGTGGCGAAGCTCAGCCCCGGCCACTTCTGCCGCGCGTTCAAGGCGAGCACCGGTGATACGCCGCATGGCTACGTCGTGCGCCAGCGCATCCGCAGGGCGCAGCGGATGATGCTGAGCACGCAGGACTCGCTCAGCCAGATCGCCTGCGCCTGCGGGCTGACCGATCAGGCGCACCTGACTCGCCTGTTCCGTCGCTTCGTAAATGACACGCCGCTGGCGTGGCGCCGCACCTGGCGCGCCGCCTGAACCGCGCGGGATGGGAGCGGACGCAGCACACGGCGTCCGTCCTCGACCCGCTCAGTCCTTCCAGGCGAACACCTGCTGCCGCTGCTCGCCGAGACCATCGATGCCGAGCCGGATGGTATCGCCATCGCGCAGGAAGACCGGCGGATCCTGACCCAGTCCCACGCCGGCGGGGGTTCCCGTGACGATCAGATCGCCGGCCTCGAGCGCCAGAAACTGCGACACGTAGGCGACGACGTGGCGTACGCCGAAGACGAGATTGGCCGTGCTGCCCTCCTGGTAGCGATGGCCGTTCACCTCCAACCAGATGGCGAGCGCCTGCGGGTCGGCAATCTCATCGCGGGTGACGAGCCACGGCCCTGTCGGCGCGAAGCCGGGAAAGCTCTTGCCCTTTGTCCACTGCCCGCCACGCTCCATCTGATAGGCACGCTCGGACAGGTCGTTGAACAGGCAGTAGCCGGCGATGTGCGCATCGGCGTCGGCCTCGTCGATGTAGAGGCCCCCTTCGCCGATCACGATGCCGAGCTCCACCTCCCAGGCGCCCTTGATGGCATCACGGGGGAGACGGACGTCATCGTTCGCCCCGGTGGGACGGCATCCCTTGAGAAAGATGGTTGGCTCGGTGGGCACCGGCAGTCCAACCTCTGCGGCGTGATCGGTGTAATTCAGGCCGATGCAGACGATCTTGCCGATGTCAGCGACGGGCGGCCCGAACCGGACGCCGTCCGGATCAATGATGGGAAGCAGTTCCGGGTCGAGCTTCGTGAGGCGCGATAGGCCTTCCTGCGAGATCGCGGCAGCGTTCAAGTCGCCGATGACGTCGTCGAGACCCCGGAGCCGCCCTCTCGGGTCTAGGAGTACCGGGCGCTCGTGACCGGCCGGACCTATGCGTGCGAGCTTCATCGTATTTCCTCCTCGTGGCGCGCCGCCGGCGACGCATGCCGATCCGAAGCGCTGTTCGATTAGCCGTGTCACCCCCTTGCTCGCGGTTCTTGTCGGATCGGTGCGCCCGCCGTGGTGCCCGCGACTTTCTTGCGCGCTTTCTACAAGGCCTGTGCGAGCACGCCGCCTACGATGGCCGCATACCCAACGCCGCAGGCGGCAGGCCCGCCTTCCTGTGGCCGGGGATGGAGGTTGCGACCGGGTGTGGACCATGCTTCGACGACGATTGACACCGGGAGTGCTCGCGCTTGCCGTCGCGATCGGCCTGTTCGCCCTCGCGCTCACTTGGCGCCCGTCGATCGCGGAGGTCGCGCCTCCCGCCGCTTCGTCGTTTCCGGCCGCCGCGGTCGCGCGTGGCGCGGTGTTGGCCAGGCTGGGTGACTGCGCCGTCTGCCATACAGCCGATGGTGGTCGCCCTCTCGCCGGAGCGCGGCCATTAGAAACGCCGTTCGGCACACTCTATTCCGACAACATCACGCCAGACCCTGAGACGGGGATAGGCCGCTGGTCCCTTGCCGCCTTCCGGCGCGCCATGCGGGACGGTGTGAGCCGCACCGGTAGCCACCTATACCCGGCTCTTCCCTACGAGCATTTCACCCACGTCTCCGACGGCGACCTCGATGCGCTGTATGCCTTCCTCATGTCCCGGCGCCCGGTTCGGCAGGAGGCGCCGCCCAACCGCCTGATCTTCCCGCTCGGCTTCCGTCCGCTGCTGGCTGGGTGGAAGATGCTGTTCCTGCACAAAGGGCCGATCGCTCCGGACCCGGACCGCTCGGCGGATTGGAACCGCGGCAGGTACCTAGTTGAAGGCTTGGGGCATTGCGGAGGGTGCCACACGCCGCGCAACCTGGCGGGCGGCGAGAAGCGCGGCCAAGCGCTTGCCGGCGGCGCCGCAGAGGGCTGGCGCGCACCGCCGCTGGACGCGACCAACCCGGCGGCGCGCACGTGGACGGTGCAGGCGCTCCAGCAGTATCTCTCCACCGGGATCTCACCGGATCACAGCGCCGCCGGCGGCCCGATGGGACCGGTCGTGGAGAGCCTGTCGCGGGTGCCTGAGGGGGACGTGCGGGCGATCGCGACCTACATCGCATCTGGCATGGGCAACGAGGGCGGACGCACGCCGACACGGCCCATCGACGTGCCGGGGCGTGCCGCGCAGGCATATCCGCTGGGCGCCACCCTTTTCGCGGGGGCGTGTGCGGGCTGCCATGGCGGCGGCGCGCCGATGATGGGGCAGGGGCGTCCGGCGCTCGGCCTCGCCACCAACCTGCGCGACCAGGATCCCACGAGCGCGATCCAAGCGGTGCTGCGCGGCATCCAGCCGCCGGTCGGGCGGCGCGGGCCGCTGATGCCGGGATTCGCCGACGCGCTGACCGACGAGCAAGTGGCGGAGGTGCTGTCCTACGCCCGCACGCGCTTCACCGATCGCCCGGCGTGGCGAAAGCTGGACCGCAAGGTCGCGCACGCACGCAAGGAGAGCGCCCAGCCATGACACTGACCGTGAACGTCAACGGCGCCGACCACCGCGTCGACGCAAGCCCTGACACTCCTCTGCTCTACGTCCTGCGCGAGGACCTGAGACTGAACGGCGCCAAGTATGGCTGCGGTCTCGGCCAGTGCGGCGCCTGCACCGTGCAGATCGACGGCAAAGCCGCCTTCTCCTGCATCACCCCGGTCGGAGCCGTGGCCGGACGCGCCGTGCGGACGGTCGAAGGTCTCGCGCCCCTAGGGCGTATGAACCGTCTTCAGGAGGCGTTCCTGCACGAGCAGGCGGCGCAGTGCGGCTACTGCATAGCGGGCATGATCATGCGGGCGCAGGCGCTGCTCGACGAGGAGCCGGCGCCGGACGAGGCGACGATCCGGCGGCACATGCAGCCCAACCTATGCCGCTGCGGCACGCACATGCGCATCCTGCGGGCGATCCGCCGTGCCGCCGGCCGCCCGGCGGAAGGCGGCGCGGCATGAGCGGGGTGACGCGGCGTGAGATGCTGGCGAGCGGCGGTCTGGTGGTCGCCTTCGGCTTCGGCGCGAAGGCGCTGGCGCAGCTGGCCGGGGGCGGGGAGGGCAGCGCTGGGCCACCGGTCAGGCGCCCCGACCTGGTAGGCAGCCTGAAGATGACGCCGGAGCTTGACGCGTGGATCCGGATCGCACCGGACGGCCGCACCACCGTCTTCTCCGGCAAGGCGGAACTGGGGCAGGGCATCCGCACCGCGCTCCTCCAGGTCGCCGCGGAGGAGCTGGACCTGCCGCCCGCGGAGATCGAGTTCATCACCGCCGACACCGCGCGCACGCCCGACGAGGGGCTGACGGCCGGTAGCCATTCTATGCAAGACGGTGGCATGGCGCTCGCCAATGCCGGCGCGAACGTTCGGATGCTGTTGCTCCGGCAGGCCGCCCGCACCTGGCGCGCCGATGCGGCGACGCTCACCACAGACGGCAAGGGCCAAGTGATTGGGCCGGGCGGGCGCCGCATCGGCTACGGCCAGCTCGCGGCCGCGCTGGACATGCACGTCGAAGCGGTCCCACAAGCTCCGCGCCGCGACCCGCGCGGATACCGCACGATGGGGCGCAGCCTGCCGCGCGTGGACATTCCCGCTAAGCTGGTGGGCGGCGAAGCGTATGTGCACGACATGCGTCTGCCCGGCATGCTTCATGCCCGCGTTGTGCGCGGGCCTAGCCATGGGACTCTGCTCGTGCGCGCCCGTTTGGACGACGCCCGTCGGATGCCGGGGGTTGTCGCGGTGATCCAGGATGGCGAGTTCGCGGCTGTGGTGGCAACGCGGGAATGGCAGGCGATCCGGGCGATGCGGGTGGCGCAGGCGTCCGATTACGTCCGCACCGTGCCGCGCCTGCCAGTTGCGGATGGGCCACGGCATCTGAGGACGCTGCCCACCCGCGAGATCCAGGTGCTCGACACGCATGACGGCGCACGGGCGGCGGCGCACCGCATCGAGGCTTCCTACAGCCGACCCTGGTATGCTCACGGGTCGATCGGACCTTCCTGCGCCGTTGCCGTCTTCAGGAAGGGCGAACTCACCATCTGGTCGCACAGCCAGGGCGTGTTCGACATGCACCGGGCCACCGCCGAGCTGGTCGGCCTGCCGCCTGAGAAGGTGCGCGTCGTCCACGTGCCGGGCTCGGGCTGTTACGGCCAGAACGGCGCGGACGACGTGACCGCGGAGGCGGCCTTGATCGCGATGCGGGTGCCGGGGCGACCGATCCGGCTGCAATGGATGCGCGAGCAGGAGTTCGGATGGGAGCCGTGCGGCTGCGGGATGGTGACGCAGGTCGAAGCCGCGGTCGGGTCTGACAGGCGCATCGCCCACTGGAACTACGAGGTTTGGAGCAACTCGCACAACACCCGTCCGGTCAAGGCGGGCGGCTATGCCGTGGCGCAGGAGGTTGCCACGCCGTTCGCACCCCAAGAGGCGAAGCCGATCCCGATGCCCGAAGGTGACGGGGATCGGAACGCCAACCCTCTCTACGTCTTTCCCAACATGGACGTTCGCTACCACTTCGTGCCGGAGATGCCGCTCCGCGTGTCGGCGCTGCGCTCGCTCGGCGCGCACCTGAACGTTTTCACGATCGAGAGCATGCTCGATGAACTGGCGCATGCCGCCCACGTCGACCCGCTCTCCTTCAGGCTCGCGCACATGCAGGATGAGCGCGCACGGGCGGTGATGATCGAGGCGACAAGCCGCTTCGGCTGGGAACGCCGTCCGAGGGGCGATGGGCGCCGCGGCTGTGGAATGGCGTTCGCGCGATACAAGAACATCGGTGCCTATTGCGCGATCGCGATGGAGGTCGAGGTGGAGCGCGAGACCGGTGCCGTCGCCGTGCACCGCGTCCAGGCAGCGATCGACGCCGGGCAGCCCGCGAACCCCGACGGCATCCGCAACCAGGCGGAGGGAGGTATTCTGCAATCCTTGAGCTGGGCCCTTTTCGAGGCGGTGACATTCGACGAGAGCAAGCGCACCAGCTTCGACTGGGGCACCTATCCGATCATGCGCTTCGAGGACGTGCCGGGGCAGGTGAACGTACACATCATCGACCGCCCCGGTCTGCCGTTCCTCGGCGCGGGCGAGACGGCGCAGGGGCCAACCTCGGCGGCGCTCGCCAACGCGATCGCGGACGCGACCGGCGCGCGCCTGCGCGACATGCCGCTGACGCCCGAGAAGCTGAAGGCGGCGATCGGATGGGCGGGGTAGGCCTCGTGTACTCACCGGGAGGCGAGATGTGCCGCCAACCCTTCGATAAAGAGTCGCGTCTTGGCCGGCATCAGACGCGCGCTGGGGTGGACCGCCCAGATATCGAGCGGCTCCGGCGCGCCGTCCTCCAGCGTGACCGCCACAAGCCGGCCTGCGCCGATGTCGTCGACCGTCATCCAGCCGGACAGCTGCCCGATCCCCGCACCGCCAACGCACGCCTCACGCAACGCCTCCGGCGAACTGGCGGTAAAGCGGCCGCCGATCCGCTGCCGAGTTGTCCTTCCGCCGGTTCCCAGGAAGGACCAATGGCGCACGCCCGTGATCGCCAGACACTCGTGCGTGGCGAGGTCGGCGATCCGGCGGGGCGCGGCACGTTCCCGCAGGTAGTCGGGCGAGGCGTAGAGCTCCAGCGGATTGGGCGCGAGCCTGCGCGCGATGAGGCCACTGTCGCGCAGACGCGCGATCCGGATGGCAAGGTCGATCCCCTGACCGACGATGTCGACCATCGCGTCGGTCAGCAGAAGATCGATCTGCGCCTCCGGATTGGCCCGGAGGAAGCTGGCGACGAAGGGCGCAACCACCTGCCGTCCGAACGGGACGGAGGCGGTGACTCGCAGCATGCCCGATGCGCCCGCGTCGGACGGCCGGATCGCGCCGAGGCCGTCTCCGAGCGCCTCCAGCATCGCCTGTGCGTGCGGGAGGAAGGCCTCGCCCTCGGGTGTCAGCGACAGAGCGCGCGTGGTGCGCTGGAGCAGCCGGACGCCGAGTTCGTCCTCCAGCGCGGCGAGGCGGCGTGAGGCGAGCATCGGCGCGATGCCGAGCCGCCGGGCGGCTCCGGCAAGGCTGTTCGCCTTGACGGCCTCGACGAAGACCGAGACGTCCGACACGTTCATTCTATCTGTTCCGGATATACAAGAAGTGCGAATACCGCATCTAATATCTCTCGGAGAAGCAATCTACCTTCGTCGCGACATTGACCGGCTTTGTCCCGAAGGAGGTTTGCATGAACACGCTCACTCAGGCCGGCCCGCGAAGCGCGGAGGTCGCGCCCGTGCTTGGACGCGGTCTGATCTTCGCGATGGCAATGGCGGCCGGCGTTGCCGTCGCCAACATCTACTACAACCAGCCGATGCTGGGAGTTATGGAGCGAGACCTGCCGGGCGGCGTCACCGGCCTGATCCCGACCGCCACGCAGTTCGGCTATGCGGCAGGCTTGTTCCTTCTGGTACCGCTCGGCGACCTGATCGAGCGCAAGCGGCTGATCGTTATTCAATTCATGGTGCTTGCCGCCGCGCTAGTGGCCGCCGCCGCGGCGCCAAGCGCCTGGCTTGTCCTCGCCGCATCGCTGCTGGTTGGCGTGTCCGCCACTGTGGCGCAGCAGATCGTGCCGTTTGCGGCGCATCTCGCCGCGCCGGAGAAGCGGGGGGCGACGGTCGGGTCAGTGATGTCGGGTGTGCTGTGCGGTATCCTGCTCAGCCGGACGCTGGCGGGCTTCGTCGCCACGCACGCGGGCTGGCGCGAGATGTTCTGGCTCGGCGTGCCGATGGCGCTTGGTGCCGGCGCGCTGATGGCGGTCGCGCTGCCGAGCAGCCGCCCGGACAGCGACTTGCGCTACGGCGCGCTCCTCGCCTCGCTTCGCCACCTCTGGTCGGAGTTCGCGGAGTTGCGCATCGCCGCGGTCACGCAGGCGCTCCTGTTCGCGGCGTTCACGGCCTTCTGGACGATCCTCGCGCTCCGTCTCGAGGAACCGCGCTTTCATCTGGGCGCGGACGTTGCCGGGCTGTTCGGCATCGTGGGTGCGGTCGGGATCTTCGCGGCGCCGATCGCGGGCCGTTACGCAGATCGCCGTGGACCGCACCGCGTGATCGCGCTTGGTGCCGCGCTGACGCTGGCTTCCTGGCTGCTCTTCGCCGTGTGGCAGTCTCTGGCCGGACTGGTCGTCGGCGTCATCCTGCTCGACTTTGCGGTCCAAAGCGCTCTCGTGTCGAACCAGCATGTCGTCTATGCTCTCCGGCCCGAGGCGCGGGGACGGTTGAACACCATCTTCATGGGTGCGATGTTTCTGGGCGGTGCCGGTGGCTCGGCGGCCGCGACGGCGGCCTGGAACGGCGGCGGTTGGGTGGCGGTCTCCGTGCTAGGCTCGGTGCTGGCGCTGTTGGGCGTGCTGATCCAGGCGCGCAGCCTGGCGAAGCGGGGCTGAGCCCGTGCGCGTTGCCATCGCCGGAGGATCGCTCGGCGGACTGTTCGCCGGCGCGCTCCTTCGGCGGGACGGCCACGAGGTGACGATCCTTGAGCGATCTGCGAGCGGCCTGGACGGTCGCGGCGCCGGCCTCGTCGCGCAGGAGGAGGTGTTCGCCATCCTGCGCGCACTGGGCCGACCTGAGGTCGCGACGACGGGCGTGACGGCACACGAACGGATCACGCTCGACCGGGCTGGCGGGGTTGCGCACCGGGACGCCCGTTCGCAGATGCAGATCTCCTGGGACGCGCTCTACTTGGCCGTGCGCGACCTCATGCCGGACGGCTGCTATCGCATCGGCGCGGCGGTGGATGCGGCGGGCAGCGATGGCGACCGCGCGTGGCTGCGCACCGCCGATGGCGGGAGCGTGGGGGCGGACATCGTCATCGGTGCCGACGGCATCGGCTCGGTCGTGCGCGGGTCCATGTTCGCGTCGCGCGAGGTCGAGCCGCATTACGCCGGCTATGTCGCATGGCGCTTCCTGCTGCCCGAGCCCGATCTCGCGCCAATCTCCGTCGCCGCGCTGTCCGAACGGTTCGCCTTCTACCACATGACCGGCGGGCAGGCGCTCGGCTACCTCGTCGCCGGTCCCCGGGGCGAGATCGAGCCGGGACGACGACGCTACAATTGCGTCTGGTATCGCCGAGTCGCGGACCTCCCGGGATTGCTCGTGAATTGCCGGGGGGAGCCCCACCTCTACTCGCTTCCACGCGGGTCCGTGCCGGCCGATGTGCGCGATCGGCTGGTCCGCGATGCATACGCTCTGTTGCCTCCGCCATTCGCGGCGGTAGTCGAGGCGGAGCCGGAGCCGTTCGTGCAGGCCATCTTCGACCTGGAGGTGCCGCGGATGACCAACGGGCGGCTGGCGCTCCTCGGCGACGCTGCCTTCATCGCGCGCCCGCATACTGCGATGGGCGTTGCGAAGGCGGCCGGCGACGCAATGGCGCTTGCCGATGCGCTCCGGCGCGAGCCGGTGAATGCAGCACTGCGACGTTATGATGCCGAGCGCAGCCGGGTAGGACAGGCGATCGTGCAATATGGACGCAGGCTCGGAGCGAGCCTGGAGTAAGCGGCAGAGGCGCGAGTGTGCCCAAGCACCGCCGACCATAGGTATTCCTCGCACCCACGAGCGTTGGGGGACATCTGCGGATGGTGATCTGGTTGGAATGCTCGCACGTCGCCGTCATCTTCTTGCTTCCATCCGCTGTCGTCTCGGGTCTGCTCGGCCATTCATGGCGGGTTCGAGCCCCGATCGGCGTTCGCGGCTGGAGAAGGATATCGTGCCGTTGGACTCGCCGATGCGACAACTCCGTCCAAGAACCGCCCTTCATGTCCAAGGCGACGACCAGGCGTTCGTGTTTGATTTCGAGCCCAAAATCGGGGCGGGAGTTGCGTTCGATGGAACAGGGTTAGTTATGACGGCGGCCCCCCATCACTCCGGCGATGTTCGGCCAATCGGCCTGCTTCACGGTTGCATATTGGACGTCCTCTCCGACAGCCTTTGGCATGTTGAGACCGACCTAGCGGTGGCTGGAATTCATGCGGAAGACCCTTCCCCGGCCGTGTTGAGCGGCCTTGAGCGAGCGCTCGGAGGTGGCTTCACGGGACTACGAGGAGCCGGCGTACTCTCGGGTAGGCTCGGCGAGACGCTGCTCCTTTCCAAGCCGCCTAAACCAATCCGGGCCGGAGCCGTGCTTATTCTGGGGCTTGGTCAAGCAGAATCCGTCTCGGCGGAGACAATGCGTCGTGCGGCACATGTCGCGGCCGACCAGGCCGCGCGTATTCAGGTGAAGAACGTCGCGTCGGCGTGCGGTAGCGAGGATGGTGCCGGCGCTTCCGCTAGCGCGATGCCGCACCTCTGGGCCGCCATTGCGGGCATCGAAGGCGTGCTGCGGACTCGGCAACACGTGCGACGGTGGTCGTTCCTTAGCCGAGCAGCCGATTTGGACCGGTTCGCTGAAACCTTCAGGACTGCTTTCAACCGCGCTATAGGCAGCACATCTCCCATTTGCTGAAGGAGGAACGGGTACTCCGATGGCTCATCCCGACAAGATCCGCATCTTGGTTGTGGACGACCACCCCATGCTCCGTGAAGGTGTCCGCGCAGTGATCGAGACTCAGCCGGACCTTGCCATTGCGGCGGAGGCGGAGAGCGGTGAAGCGGCGATCACGATGTTTGAGCACCATCGGCCCGACGTGGTGCTGATGGACCTCCAGATGCCCGGCATGGGCGGCGTTGCCGCCATCGAGGCCCTACGCGGAGCATACCCGAATGCACGCATCGTCGTCTTAACGACTTACTCCGGAGACGCGCAGGCCATGCAGGCGCTTCGTGCCGGAGCGGCCGGTTACTTGCTGAAAAGTGCGATGCGCAAGGAACTGCTCGATACGGTTCGCTCCGTTCATGCCGGCGGGCGGCATCTCACCGCGGAGGTGGCCACGGGTATCGCTCTCCATGCTGCGGGGGATGCGCTTTCTCGTCGCGAAGTGGAGGTATTGACGCTTGCAGCCGGCGGTAATTCAAACAAGCAGATCGCTAGCCGCCTCGGACTCTCCGAGGACACGATCAAGGGATACATGAAGGTCATCTACTCCAAGCTGGGTGCATCCGATCGGACCCATGCCGTCACCATCGCCGCGCGACGTGGCATGATCACGCTTTGAGCCGACAGCTGACGCGGCACCGTAACGGGTGAGGATGATCGAGGGGCTACGCAAATTCCGGTTGCATCGGTGAGGCTCTCCACTCACCCTCAGGCACTTGGATGATCGGAGGAAATGGCGCGCGGACGGCCGCGGAGCCGGTCGGGGTGGTGATTGAAATCTGTGTCTCGCCTTGCAACTGCTATTCGACCGGCCGCGAGGTTAGTGGCTTTTGGATCGCTGATCCTAGCGGTCTCGCTCCTCGCTATCACGCCCGCTCGCGCGCTCGATCCCGACCGAAGGATCGACCAATTCAGGCATACCCGTTGGACGCTTGGCGACGGAGCGCCCGGCAACGTTCGCGCGATCGCGCAAGGACGCGATGGTTTCCTATGGCTCGGCACTTCGACCGGCCTCTTCCGTTTCGACGGTATCCGATTCGAACGCATAGTCCCCGACGACGACGACCCGAAGCGATCGCTTCAGGTGACGGCATTGCTCGTGGCCAAAAATGGCGATCTCTGGGTTGGCTATGACTATGGTGGGATCGGTTTGCTGCGGGGTGGGCATCTCCGCGGTGCTAATCCGTTCAAAGCCCTTGGCGGTGTGTACCAGATCGTAGAAGATGCGGACGGCACAATCTGGGTAGCGGCCGACGGCAACGGCAAGATCATGCTTTCCCGCCTGGCAAGAGGCCGGTGGTCGCAGTTTGGACCGCAGCAGGGAGTCGGTGGAGTGCAGGCCGGCTCGGTCGTGCCGTTGCCGGACGGTTCCATCAACATCCTGTCTCCAACGACGCCAGCTCTCGGCTCGACGCCGTTGCGAAAGGCGCCAGGTTCAACCCGCTTCGCCCCCTGGTCGGAGACGTTGACGAATTTCGCAGATTTGGCGCGCGATCGCGACGGTCGCTTGTGGCTTGCTGACAATAACGGGCTGCGCCGGCTCGGAGGAGGATCGCGCGTTCCGCTCGCCGGAGTGACCACGCCGTTTCTACAGCGTCACCTGCGCTTTGATCGTGACGGCGCATTGTGGATCGCGGGTCAGGATGACGGCCTGGTGCGAGCCGTCTTCCGCGATGGCAGAGTGGTTGGACCGCCCGACAGATTCAGCGAGCGGAACGGTCTGACCGGGCCGGTCGCGATGTCCCTCTTCGAAGATCGAGAGGGCAATATTTGGGTCGGCACCGAGTCCGGCCTCGATCGCTTCTCTGCCAGCAACGTGATCCAGCCGCATAACAGCGGAGCGATGGTGACAGGGTTCGCCGGCGACCCGAGGTCCGATCAGGTGTTTTTCGGCGGGGTCGAAGGCGTCTTCCGGATGGCTCGCGGCATGAGCGAGCCCGAGCTTATCTATCCCAAGCGTTCGCTTGGAGTGCTGTGCGGGGACGGGCGCCGCCTCCTCGCGATCAGCATGGACGACAACACGCTCCTTAGCGTCTCGCCTTCTGGACGGGTGGCGTCCGCGCGCGACGTTGGCGGCCCCCTACTTATCACGTGCACCCTGGACGCGGCAGGCACCTTCTGGGCTTCGATTAAGGAGGCTTATCGGCTCAACGGCGACAAGCTGCAGAAGGTCGACGCGCCCTGGTCGACTGGAAAGTATGACGGCAACCTCGCTCACTTGAAGGCGGACGCAGGTGGCGGCCTCATCGCTGGGCGGTCGCTATTTGGCGTCCAGCAGGTCAATGGCGATCGCAGCCAAGTGTTGTGGCGAGCCGAGGAAGGGAGGATCGGAGCGACCAATCTTTTTGTGACCGCTGGAAAGCGCATCTACCAAGGGGCGCAGAAAGGGCTCGGGTTGTGGGACGGCCATCGTCACCTGCAGCTCAGCGAACGAAACTACCCGATCCTCGCCGGGGTCACGGGAGTCCATTCGTCGTCAGACGGCTCAACATGGCTGATCGGGGCTACTGGGATTGCCCGCGTATCCACCGCCGATCTGGACGCGGCCTTCCGGAGCCCCGGGCGGCCGCTTCCGTACCGCCGGTTCGGGTACGAAGAGGGCTTTCGGGCGCGATCGAATATCCTTGATACGAACGATATCGTCGAAGACAGCACAGGCAGGATTTGGTTCGCCACGAACCGTGGCGTCGCCTGGATCGACAGAGATCATGTCGCTCACAATGGGATGGCTCCGAACGTAGTCCTTTTGAACCTCACCTCCGGGCCAGTAAACGCCACATCCTTCGATAAGCCGATCCGGCTCAAGGCGGGGACTCAGCGGGTGCAGATCGCCTTTACAGCTCTCAGCCTCACTGACGCGAAGCAAAACCGGTTTCGCTACCGCCTTCTCGGAGCAGACCGTGATTGGGTCGATAGCGGCGCTGAACGCCAGGCGCTTTATATAAATCTCGGACCCGGCACGTACCGCTTCGAGGTGATTGGCTCAAACAACGACGGCGTCTGGACGCGTCGGGCAGCAGGCCTGACCTTCACCATCGCGCCAAGGTTCTACCAGACTCGGTGGTTCTTGGCTGCATGTCTCGCCCTTCTTGGTACTCTCATCTGGCTGCTCTACCGCTGGCGTCTGAGAACCATTGCCCTTCGTACCCGCGGTCAGTTCGAGGCGCGTTTGGCTGAGCGGGAGCGCATCGCACGCGAGCTGCACGACACATTGATGCAGGGGTTCCAAGGCGTTGTGCTGCGGTTCCAGTCCGCAGCCAACCTGCTGACGCCCGGAACTCGAGCTCATACGGCAATTGAAAGCGCACTCGAACGAGCTGATGACGTCCTTGTCGAAGGCCGGGACCGAATCCGCGAGTTGCGCCGGGATGTGGAACCGCTCGATCTGGCAGCAATCCTGACTGCCACGGTGGAGCAACTGGTCCCTCCCGCGATTCAGTGGAACGTCAGACGTGTCGGTCAGGAGCGTAAGGTTTGCGCGCCCGTGGCTGATGAAATCAGCCGGGTGGTAGCTGAAGCGGTGGCGAACGTGGCGAGGCATGCCAACGCCCAGCTCCTGGAGGTTGGCATTAGCTTTGGAGCCGACCGGCTGTCGATCACGGTCGAGGATGACGGCCAAGGTATCCCTGATAGCATCAGGGCGGCGGGACGACGGGTCGGCCATTTCGGGTTGGTTGGCATGCGCGAGCGCGCGATGCAGCTGGCGGGATCGCTCGAAATCGGAAGCCGGTCACCCGCGGGAACGCTGATAAAGCTCATCGTCCCCGCGCGCGTCGCCTATCCCGACTAACCGAAACGAGCATGCACCCACCGCAACTGCTGTGGTGAGCGGTATCGGCGAAGCGCGCGCGGCGGCACATTAGCTCGCCAGTGCTCCCGTTCAGCCGGCCGGAACATTCTCCGCCGCCTGAACGATCACCGCTGCCACGGCCTCGGGTTGAGACAGCAGCGACAGGTGACCGGCCTCAAGCTCGCTCGTTTGGGCGTTCATTCGCTGCGCGAACATACGCTCAAGATCAACGCTCACTACTCGATCTTGGTGAGAGACGATGTACCAGCTCGGGCGGCTTTCCCATGCCGCCGTCTTGATCGGTTCGGCGAAGGTACTGCCTGGCAAGGGAGGCTGAAGAACTGCAAGCAGCCGCGCCTCGGCTTCGGGGAGGTCTTGGGCGACGTCCTTAATCCAACCTTCGACACTGAGCTTGAGATTTCCGGTCCCGTCGTCCCGGATTTCAGCCAGGGCCGGGGGCGTGGGATGGGCGTTGACGAGCTCGCCGAGGGTCTCGCCGGCTGCCGGGGCGAAGGCGGCGACATAATCGAGTGCCTTGACCTTCTCGTGGTCGCCGACTTCCGTGATGACGGCCCCGCCCCAGCTATGCCTGACGTGCTCCCCTGAAACTCCGCCAGTCTGAGCTAGAGTCCGCCTTCGTGAGGAGACGGACGTGAAGAAGACCAGGTTCAGCGAGGAGCAGATCATCGCGGTGCTGCGTGAGCAGTAGGGCGGAATGAAGACCGCCGACGTGTGCCGGAAGCACGGTATCAGCAGCGCGACGCTGTACGCGTGGAAGGCGAAGTACGGCGGCATGGACGTGTCGCAGGCGCGCAAGCTGAAGGTGCTGGAGGAAGAGAA
The DNA here is from genome assembly GCF_023822065.1 of Sphingomonas morindae. NCBI lineage: Bacteria > Pseudomonadati > Pseudomonadota > Alphaproteobacteria > Sphingomonadales > Sphingomonadaceae > Sphingomonas > Sphingomonas morindae. The sequence continues at coordinate 3,383,998 of NZ_CP084930.1, read as the reverse complement.
CGCCCGGCTGAAGCGGCTGCTAGCGGACGCGATGCTCGACAATGTCGTGCTCAAGGAGGCGGCAGCAAAAAACTGGTAGGGCCTGCCGTTCAGCGGAAGGCTGTCGAGCATGCTCGACAGGTGTTCGGCATCAGCGAGCGTCGGGCCTGTACCATCTTCGGCGTGGATCGGACGTCGATGCGCTATGCGCATCGGCGATCTGATGATGGCGACCTGCGGTCGCGGCTGCGGGAGATCGCGGCCGAGCGTCGCCGCTTCGGGTACCGGCGGCTGGGGATCATGCTGGCTCGCGAGGGCCTGGTCATGAACCACAAGAAGCTGCTGCGGCTGTACCGCGAGGAGAACCTGCGCGTGCGGCGCCGGCGCGGTCGCAAGCGAGCCATGGGCACGCGGGCGCCCATGACGCTGCCCCAGGGACCGAACCAGCGCTGGAGCCTCGACTTCGTCAGCGACACGCTGATCAGCGGCCGGCGCATCCGCATCCTGGCGGTGGTCGACGACTTCACGCGCGAGTGCCTGGCGCTCGTGGTCAACACCTCGCTGTCAGGCGCGCGGGTCGCCCGTGAGCTCGACGCCATCATCGCGGTGAGAGGCGCACCGCCGCTGATGATCGTCAGCGACAACGGCACCGAGCTGACCAGTCTGGCGATCCTGAAGTGGACGCAGGAGCGCCCTATCGAATGGCACTACATCGCGCCCGGCAAGCCGCAGCAGAACGGCTACGTCGAGAGCTTCAACGGCCGCCTGCGCGACGAATGCCTCAACGAGACGCTGTTCGTCTCGCTCGGCCATGCTCGCTCGGTGCTGCGGCTCTGGCGCGACGACTACAACCATGTGCGGCCGCATAGCGGGATAGGCGGGCTGACGCCCGCCGATGCTGCCGGGCGGGTTGTGCAACACCGCCCCGACGGGCACCATGACAACCCCGGACTCCAGTTATGACTGGAGGAGCTTTGGGGAGCACGTCAAGAAAGGAAAGCTGCGATGAGCGACGCTCTCATCAGTCGCACCCGCGTTCGCGCCTTCCTTGAAGGGGTGCAGGAAAAGCAGGTGCCGGTCATCCGTCCGGCAAACAGGATCAAGGGTGCAGAAGTGATGAACCCGAAGGATGGGAAAAAGGGGTTGGCGAGAGCCAGCCTCGCCCAAAGGTTCATCACCGGTGCCGAAACGCACCGGGTGCCGCCACTCCGCAGTCCGGAGTGCATCCCAGCCCAAGCCCGTCCACCACCTGCCTCGTCTCGCGTCTCGCGGGCCGGGCGCGGGGCGGGCGCTTTCCATGAGAATTGCCCATGCAGCCCTACCAGATCATCACTGCCATCACCTTCTGCACCATCGACATAGGTCGCCGCATCGGCGAGAGCCGGCGCAGGATCGTCGGTGCCGCGACCTTTACCGGCCATGTCGATGGCGACCATGTCGCCTTCACGCTCGACGCCTCGGTCCTTCAAGCCAGCGATCCGAACGACAGGCTGTTGCGCTGGCTCGACGACCGCTTTGCCGGCGACCGCACCACCATCGCCGGATATCGTCTGGGCGACACGTGTCACCTCCTCGAGACCATGGAGATGGCGCCGTGGTCGGCAGGCGTGCGGGCGCTGAAGGGTGGCGATGGTCGCATGCGCATCGACATAGCGGCCCGGAAGCGGGGCGGGGGTGGACTTGGCTTCGGCGCTGCGTGCGCCGGCGCGGGCATGCCGGTCTCGCAATCCGGCGAGACCGAGCACTTCACCGCCTGGTGCACCGGTCGCCCCGGCGCGATCCTCCAGACGCTCGAGACCGACGTCATCAGCACGTGGCGGCTGGCTATGCTTGGCGTCGCATGCCGCTCGTCGCTCGGCGGCGAGGTCAACACGATCATCGAAGGCCATCTCGCCACCTGGCTTCGCGACGCGCGCTTCCCCGCAGCCCGCCTCCACCTCGCCAGCATCGAACAGTCCCGCGCCTGAGGCGCGCTGTCACACGCCCAACATCGCACGAACCGAAGCTGATCGCCCGGTGGCGGCCGGCTTCCATCCTGACGGGAAACCTCAATGTTCATCGACACCACCGACCCGCGCGGCTTCGAGCCGCGCGCCACGGCCATTGCCGTCCGTACCATGGGCGCATGTTACGCGATGCAGTTTCGCCCGGACACGCGCGCCTTCATCGGCATCGGCCTCTTCCACGTGACGCCCGATGGAGCCGGCTTCCGCTTCGATGGCGAAGCACGAGCCCTGCGAGAAGGCGAACTGCCCGAATGCCTGCTCGACTGGCTTGAGGCGCGCCTGGCCGACCATGGCGCGATCGTCAGCTACGACAATTGGGGCAGCGTGCCGAAGCGCCTCTCCGCCATCGCCCGGCCTGATCTCTACCCCAACCTTGCTGGCGCCGCTGCCGACACGAACGGGCGCTGGCGCGATCTTCCAAGATGGCAGACCTGGCACCTCCGCCAAGCCGTGGCACAGGCGATGCCCTGCCTCTGCCCTCAGGGAAAGATGCAGGACTGTGTGCCGAGCCTCCTCGCATGCGTCATGCCGCAGCCGGAGCTGACCGAACGGCAGCTGATCGACGAAGCGGCACGAGGCTGGACGGCCTGGGCTCGCGGCTTTGGTGCCTTTGATGACGATGCCCAGCCCGCTTCACGCGCGCTGAAGGCGCTCGCCCAGCAGCAGGCGCGGACCGGAACCTCTCCCGGCTGACGACCCACTCCTTCCAGATCGCCACGCCGATGCACGCGCGTGCATCGGCCTTGATCCCGTGCGCCGCCTTGTTCGGCCTGCCGCGTCTTGAAAGCATCAACATGACCGACACTCTGCCTCTCCATTTCCGCCGCCCCGTGTCCATTCGTCCCATCTCGGTGCGGGGCTGGCGGGCCATGCCAGGAGATCGCCGCGGCACGCATCGCAGTGCGACCGCCAACTATCTCTACATCATCCGCAGCGCCGGCACAGACGCACGGGGGCCTGTCGACTACCGCCACCGCACCGACCTTGTCGCCCATGGCCTGGCGCTGCCCTCCAACCATCCCGCCTGGGCGGAGGAGGAGGGAAGGGTGTGGCGCGAGCTCGATGAGGCGACGCAGCAGCTTGGCGACGATCAGATCCGGGCCTGGCATGTCGTCGTCACGCTGCCGGCGGAGGCCTCCACTGCCGAGTGGATCACCATGGTGCGCGGCTATGCCGCCGCCGTGGCACGCCACGGACCAGCAGTCGCATGGGCCATCCACGCCTCGCCAGAGGGGCAGGCTGTGGCACCTCCGCCGCACGCGCATCTGCTGCTGACCACGCGCCAGTGGCGGCATACCGCCAGCCATGGCCGGACGGTCGCCAACTGGTGCGGGCCGGCCATGACGGAGCAGCTGCACAGCCAGTGGCTGTCCCGCCTTCCAGCCGACATGCAGGCGGCCGCGACCAGCCCATACCGGGTCGGCAGTTTTGCGCCTGCGTACCCCGACTGCAGCGCACTCGCCGCCTTGTTCGGATCACAGCCGACAAACCGCTGCAGGCGCCCCGCCCAGCGGACCCGCCGCCGGCCGAGCCAGAGGATCAGAAAGGAGAGGAAGTGCCCTTCGGAGTGAAGGGAAAACAAGGAAGGAACAAAGATGACCACGATGCCGCTCTTCATCGCCGCCGCCCGTCAGCTGCTGACCGGCGGCGAGACCGCGCCTGAGCTCGCCATCCTCGCAGGACCCAGCCTGCGCCTGGAGCAGTTCGCCGATCTTGGGCGCGCCGCCCGTGCTGCTGACCTCGACATCGTCTATCTGGCTTTCGGCAGCGATCTCGCTGCAGGGCCGACCGGCGTCCAATGCGTCTTTCCTCGCGGACCCATGGTTCACGTCCGCCTCAACGGCGCCCTCTGGGCGCCCGAGGATGACGGCGTTGGCGCCATCGTCGACCGGCAGGGCGGTCGCGGGTTCATCCGGTTCGATCGTGACGAACTTGCCCACAGCGCGGGCAAGGTCGCGAAGGACCCGCGGCCTGGCCTCAGGCGCGCTCGCGCCCGCCTGCAGGAGCTGGCTCGGAGCGCGGCTACCGAGCCGGCCACGCGCGATGTCGTCGTGTTGCGACCCTGAACGGGTCGCAGGCGCCCCTCGCTCGCACCGGCGTAACGCCGGTGCGAGCTCTGCCTGCAAGAACCAGGATTGAGCAGGGCAGGAGGGAGGAAAAAAAGAAGAGCTTCGCTAAAGCGAGTACCGGACAAGGCTTACCAATCCGTTAAGCCGCGCAGACTTTCCCAACTTCCATCACACCCTGAGCTTTTCGGGCCACAGCTGAGCCTGCTTCGCGCATGCTGCGCGTTCCTGCTACTTCTCTCATTTTCCCTCCTCATTCTCGTGCACAATCATGCATTCAGCATGGAAAAGGCGGATTCTGGTTAAGGGACAGTTTGCCATCCTGTCCCCCGGCCCCGTATTTGTGGAGCGTAGGAGACGCTGGACGTGAGGGGGCCCGCACCGGAGCAGGCCCCTCATATGTCTATGGCGAAAACAGTGTTACGCCGTCCAGTGCAGGCCCCCGCAACCAAATCCACCAAAGCCCCAGACCTCATGGCCTGGGGCTTCCGTGCGTCTGGCGTACAACCTCTCCGCGAACGCCAGCATCCGGTACAGGTCGCCGGGGAGCTGAATGGGGCGGCGGTTGCAGCTTTCGACAGCAATCGAAGCGGCTCGGGATCATGCCCGGCACCGGCTACACTGTCGATCAGGTCGGCCAGCACCACGTCCGCCTCCGCGGCCCCAAGGGCAAGGCCGTCCTCTGGTCCCCCTTCCGATGGGGCGCCGATCATGCCGAGGCGTTCACCGAGACGCAGGTGGAGTTTCGGGCCGGCGATCGAGTTCAGTTCGCCCGCAACAACCGCAAGGCCGAGCGGCTCAACAGCATGGTCGCGACTGTGCTCGGCGTCGATCCCGAGCGCGCCGGCATGACGATCGCCATGCCCGACGGCGCCACCCAGGCGCTCGACCTGCGACGCCTCGCCGATCGCCACATCCGGCCGGGCTGGCTCCAGACCATCCACAGCGCTCAAGGCGCCACGGCCGATCGGGTCATGGCGCATCTGGAGAGCTTCCGCGTCAATACCGTCGATGCCACCTCCGCCTATGTCGCGATCAGCAGGGCGCGATCAGGCGCCACACTCTACACCGACAGCCGACCCAGCCTCATCGAGGCCCTCGGGCTGCGTGACGGCAGCCAGGCCGGGGCGCTCGACGAGACGCGGGCACACGATCAAAACAAATACACAGATAACACGATGATTATCGTCAACAATTCTGTAAATGTCGCATGAGATCCGAATAATATTCGGATATCATGCATTATCCTATGGCTATGCGAATATAATCCGGCTCTTTTTTATCATTTAGTTTAATCTTTATTCTAGCCCAATTCTGATCAACAATCTTCCGAAGGAAGATTTCCTTCTCCGAACTCGAAACAACTATTTCACCTGATGGAGAAAGAATCTCGCCATCAAATTCACAATCATCGATTTCATCTAAATTATAGATTCCCACCTTAGTCGGTCCGTCAATATCCGGCATCGTCCATACCGAAATAGCTTTTTTCGAAGCCGTGATGACATTGCCAGATGGATCGCCAGGAACCTCGTTCATAAACTCGATGTCAGAGATAAATATTATCGAATTAGCTGGCTGAATGGAGATTTCAGTTTGCATCTTCCGGCTTCCTAATTGGTTGCTGCTGCCTCACTTCGCCGCCTTGCTGACGGCTACAGCTTATGCAGTGAGGATATAGATTCTGCGACTGCCCTGGCGCTGCTGTTGCAGATGGCGGCGCCTGGTCAGGCACGAAATTGCCAGACCGTGTTCCAGGGTCTTTCGAACCACACAAGTGACAACCGGTATCGCGACCAATCTGGTTGATTTGCTCTCGCTCTCCTGGCGTGAAATTCCGATCCGGGCCTCTCGCAGGGATCGACGCTCCGGCATGAGGGCCAGGCTCCAGCGTGGAAGGTTTTCCACTGCCGGTAAGGGCGCCTTCAATGCGCCGCGCGCCATCACTAGCAGCTCCTGCTGAGATAGTGATCAGTCCGATCGAGCCGGCAGCGCCAGGTATCGAGATCGGAGTAGACAGACCGCCGCTACCGATCTCAGCGATGCCACTACCGGCTAGACCGATCCCACCTACAACACCGCCGACAGCGCCAGCAGCGACTTCGCCCGTTCCGGCAACGACATCCCAGACCTGTTGCCACGACTGGCCCGTGGGATCATTCTTATTGACCGGATCATTTGCGACATACGCATAAAGATTAAGCTGATCCTTATACCGATCGGGTCCGTCTGCAAGAAGCGGCCGAGCGTAGGCGAGTAGGCGCGCGCCTTATAGTGGTAGAGGCCGAGCTCAGGGATCCAGGCTTGCCCGGTGTGGCGAAAGCGGCCGCGACTGGTGAGGCCTGGGATGCCATATTCGTCATAGGTGTTGATCGCGAGCGCGCCGGCGGGTGTGCTGATCGCGACGATCGAGCCCTGGTGATCGGCGTGGAGAAAGCGACGGACGCCAAGGCCGCTGCCCTCGTACCAGACCAGCGGATCGTCCTCATCACTGCCATGCACATAGCGCCGGAGCATCGCGCCCGATGCGTCATATTCGGCGACCAGCTGGTCGCCGCCCGAGAGGAAGCTCGGCGCGTTGGCGCCGACCGCGCTATATTGGTGAGGCCGTTCACCGCCTAGGCGCGCGAGATCTTGACCGCGCCGTGCCGGGCATAGCCGGTGTTCGAGCGTGTCTCGGAGGTAAATTCCTTGGCGGCTTTATAGCTTAGCGTGACCATCTTGCCGGGCTCGGGTCATGGACAGACGCCGTCCGCCACGCTCCCGAACACCGTGCGCGCGCTTTGCACGTTCGAGCGGATCAGCGCCGCCGCGTCGCGCACCATCCCCGCCCGCGCGCCTGGCCACGGCGCGCGTGTCGCCGCGCGCCTCCCGAGACTGTGACCCCCTGCCTCAGAGGTCCGAGCGGGCATGATCGCCGGGATGGCCGCCGGCGCGTTGCGGGAGCAGCGCGATCAGCAGGATGATCGCGGCGGCGAGCACGAGCGTGGCGATCGGGCGGCTGACATCGAGACCGCCGCTCGCGAGGGGCTTGTCGAGGAAATCGCCCACGGTGGCGCCGAGCGGCCGCGTCAGGATGAAGGCGCCCCAGAACAGAGCGACGCGGCTGACGCCGGTCCAGACATAGAGCGCGAGCAGCACCAGCAGCGCCGCGCCGAAGACCAGCGCGCCGCCGGAATAGCCGAGGCCGGCATCGGCGATCCAGTCGCCCAGCGCGGTGCCGAGGGTCTGGGAGAAGGTGATCGTCAGCCAGTAGAACAGCTCCGCGCGCGGCTCGCGGACCGAGGCGACCGATACGGTTCCCAGCGTCCGGTGCCATGCGAGAAGCGTGCCCAGCACGCAGGCGAGCAGCAGCAGACTGCCGCCCGGATAACCGATGCCGAGCGACCGGTCGGCAAAGTCCGCCAGCGTCGTGCCCGCCGTCGTCGACGCGACGATCGTCGCCCAGTAGAGCCATGGATGGAATCGGCGCGCGCGTACCTGCAGCCAGACGAGCACCGCGAGCAGCACGCCGAACAGCGTGGTGCCGACGAGATAGCCGTTGAACCAGCTCTGCTGGGCCGCCGGCGTGGTTTCGCCCAGCCAGCTCATCGTCACCGCATCGCCGCCGGTTTCGCCCAGCGTGGTGCACAGGATCTTGATGATCCAGAAGCCGAGCGTGACCGCCGGAACCTTGGCCATGGTGTTGCGCGCGTCGTCCATCATTCGTTCACCCCAGACTCTTTCGCGTCATGCGCCCGGTGCCATCACGAGGATATGGAAGCTGCCGGGCACGATCGGCCCGTGGCGCGCCGGCGGCACGGCCGGACCGAATTGCGCCGCGGGCATATAGAGGCGGCCCGTGTCCGGATCGAGCGCGGCGGTGCGCGCGCTCGGCTCGGTCATGATCGCCGGTTCTTCGGTCGGCGTGCGCCCCGCCATGTCGATGATCGAGAGCGTCCCGCTCTTGCCGCAGGGGATGAGAAAACGGTGGTGTGCCTCGTCCCAGATCGCGGTGTCCGGGCCGAGCCCGATCGGGAGAAGGCGCACCACGCGCCTGGCCTCGAGATCGACCAGCGCGGCCTTGCCATTGCCGCAGGCGCTGAGCGCCAGCCCGGCCTCGGGATCATAGGCCATCCCCGTCGGACCCTCGCAGCCAGGCAAGGGGATGCGGCCGGCGGCCTGTCCCGCGGCGAGGTCGACCAGATCGATCTCGCTGGCGGTCTCGTTGTTGACGGCGAGCAGGGCGGGGGAGGCGAGCACGGGGAATTCGAGACCCGGCTTGAGCGGAATGCGGCGGCGCTCGACGCGGCGCCTGAGATCGATCTCCGAGACCGCGCCACCATCGGAGTCCATCACATAGGCCGTGGCGCCGTCGGCGGATAGGATCGTGGCGTCGGGATCGGCACCCACCGGAATGCGCGCCAGCTCGGCGCCGTTGCTCTCGTCCAGGATGCGCACCGTATTATCGCGTGCGCTGCTGACGAGGAGCGTGTCGGTGCCGGGAATGGCCGCCACGCCATGGGCATGGTCGATCCGCCCGATCGCGCGCACCTGCCCCTGGCGGGCGGGATCGATCACCAGCACGTCCTTGCCATGGGCGATGAGCAGCCGTCCGTGCGGCCGATCCCAGCTCGCAATATCCCAGCCATCATCGGCGGCATGGAGGATCCCGGCCTTGACGAAGGCCGGGCGCGGCGGCGCGGCCGCGCTTTCGAGCGCGAGCGTCAGGCAGAGCGCCATCAATCCAAGCTTCCGGGAGAAGAGACGCATCGCCGTTGCTCCTGCGGTTGCACGTGGCTGCACGCGGCGTAGGCCCGGCCACGGGAGGCTGGCAAGTTGGCAAACGCCAATATTGGAGGGGAAGGTCAGAATGCCTGCTCCAGACCGACGAACAGGCTGCGCGGCGCGCGCCATTGCGCGGTGCCGTCCGCAAGCGACGTGCCGTCCTGCAGGGCACTGCGATTGTCGAAAATGTTGAGCAGATCGAGGCGCGCGCTCAGCGGGCGGCGGCCAAGGCCGTCGAGGCGGTAGACCGCCGCGACATTGGCCTGGGCATAGGCCGGCACGCTGGCGCCATTGGGCGTGAGGTCGCCGGAGCGTCTGGGCAGGCCGCTGCCGAACACGCCGTCCCCGGACAATTGGAGGCGTCCGTGCCGCCAGGTCAGCCCGAGCGAACCCGAAAGACGCTGATCGCTGTTCGCGCGGATCGAGTGCGCCGCGCTCCAGGCGAGCTGGGCCGCGGTGAACGGCGCCTGGCCCGTGACGATCGCGCGCCCGCGCAGGCTGGCGACCGTCAGGTTCGCCCAGGCCGAAACCGGCCCGGCCGCGTAGATCGCGCGCGTTTCCACGCCCCAGGCCCGTCCGATCCGGTAATTAAAGGGCCGCGCCAGCACGGTCGCGCCGATCCGCACGGCGTCCAGCAGATCGCGCGCGCGGCGCCAATAGGCGTCGAGCCCGATCGTCAGCCGATTTAGCCTCTGCTCCACGCCAGCGTCGAGATAGTCGTCACGCTCGGGCTTGGGCGCAGTCTCCGTCGTGGTGGGCCAGCTCCCGGTCGTGCCCGTCAGCGCGCGCGCCGAGGCTATCCCCACCGCTTCGGGCGCGGGCACGAAATAGCGCGCATAGCCGATATGCAGGCTGGTCTCGTCCGCGGGCCGCCACACGCTATTGATCCGCGGGCCGAGCGCGTGGCCGCCGCCCGGCCCCGCGACATGATCGAAGCGCAGCCCGGCATTGACGCTGAGCCGGTCCGCCGGCCGCCATTCATCCTCGACGAACAGCCCCTGCTCGCGTCGCCGGTCGCGCTCGATGGCGGGCACGACCAGCGGAGTGTCGGACACGGGCCGCCCGGCGCCGTCGAGGGGAAGCACGGCATAGGCGCTGCGGCTGCGGTCGCGCGACCAGTCGGCGGTGACCCCCGCGCGGATCTGGTGGCGCGGAGCGGCGGCATAGAGCGCTTCGGCCTGAACGCCGCCGGCCAGGCTGCGGCTCGTGACCGAGCTGGCGAGGCCGGTGAACAGCAGATCGCCGATCGGGTCCGCCCTCAGCGCCAGCGAGGAGCGGCGCAGAAAGCCCGATAGCTGCATCGTCAGCGCGCCGCTGCCATGCTGGTAGGAGAGGAGGCCATAGTCGCTGCCAAGCCGCTGATGGCCGCCCCAGGCCTCGCTCGGATAGGAGGAGATCCCCGCCACCGTGAGCGGGCGCTCGAAAGGCGCATCGTCGCGATAGCTGGCCGCGTTGAGCCCGCGCGCATGGGGCAGATCGAGCCGATCGTCGAAGGCGCCGAGGATCAGCGACAGGCGCGACTGCGCGTCGAGGATGCGATCGAAATAGGCGAAGCCATCCAGCTGCTCGCCATGATCGTGAAGCGGATTGGCCGAGGCGTCGGCCCCGCCCGTCGCCGCGTCGCCGCGCTGGTAGGAGCCGGAAAGATAATAGTTGGTGCGGCCGATCGCGCCCATCGCATCGAAGGCGGGCTCGAAGCGGCCCTGGGTGCCGCCGTACAGCTCCGCCTCGCCGCCCTTGCCATAGGCGCCGCTCTTGGTCGTGACGTTGATGACGCCGCCCGTCTGGAGGCCATATTGCGCGGGCAGCGCGCCGGTGACGAGCTCGACCCGATCGGCGAAGCGCGCGCGCAGCGTGTCCGCCAGATCGCTGAAGCCGTCGGGAACGATGACGTTGTTGATGCGATATTGCAGCGCGCTTTGCCCGCGCACGCGGATTTCGCCCGCGCCGGCCTGGGTGACGCCGGGCATCTGGACCAGCACGCTGGCGAGGCTCGCCGCCTCGCCACCCGGGCGCTTCTCGATGGCATCGTTGCTGAGCGCATAGCTCGACGCGCCGAGGCTCGGGTTGACGCTGGCGCGCGCGCTGTCCAGCCGGCGCGCGGTGACGGTGATGGCGCCGGTCCGTGCGCGGTCGTCTCCATCGCCCTCGTCGTCATCGTCATCGTCCTTGGCGGGTTTGACGGCGACGGCCGGCGGATTGGCGATCGGCGCGACGATGGCCGGCGGCGTCAGACCCGATGGGAGCGCCGCGTCCGCCCCGCGCGGCGCGGGCGCCGGGGTGGCGGCCGGCGTCTCGCGCGGCTGCGGCGGCCGGGCGGCCACCGGGCAATCATCGTCGTCATCGTCGCAATCGGGTTTCGGCTGAGGATGCGCCGGCTGCGGCGCGGCCGAGGAACGCGCCCTGCGCGGCTGCGGCGGCCGGGCGGCCGCCGGGCAGCCATCGTCGTCATCGTCGCAATCGCGCTTCGCATGGTGGTGCGCCGGCTGCGGCGCGGCCACCGCCTGGCTCGACATGAGCGCGAACGCCGCGACGCCGAGCCGCGTCCATGATCCGATTTTCACCGCGCCGATGACCCCGCCGATGCCGTCTTAGAGGCCCGCGGCGCGCAGTTCGGCCTGCGCGGCCTGGAAGGAGGCGCGGAAGGCGGGCTGCGCCATCAGCCGCTCGGCGATCATCATACCATAGGCCTGCCCCGCCGCGATATCGCCGGGGAAATGCACCTCGCAGACGAGCCGGCTGTGCGCATAATCGGCGGCGCGCGCCAGGATCGCGGGCGCTTTGGAAGGTTCGAGACGGGCCAGGATCGCCGCCATCGCATAGCCCATCGAGGTATGGCCGCTCGGATAGCTGCTCTGCGGCTCGTCGTTGGTGGAACAGGGATGGAGGGTGCTATCGGTGATCCACGGCCGGTTGCGCCGGAAATGATCCTTGGCGCGGTCGACCGCCGCCTTCTCCTCCTCGCGCACCGTGTGGAACAGCGCCTTGGTCGCGGGCAGCCGCTCGGGATCGAAGCCCGGCCCCATCACCGCGGCGAAGATGGTGACATTCTTGGTCTCGCCATCCGCCTTCGCGTGCGCGATCTCCTCCGGCGTGCGGGTCCGGTCGATCTGGTGGAGCATGGCCAGCTCCGCGCGGCCGGCCGCGCTGTCGTCGCGCGGCGCGGGCGGCAGCAGCAAGGCCGGATCGAGCGTGGCGGGGCCGAGCAGCAGCGGCCCGTCCGGTGCATGCTTCGCCGCGACCAGCATCGTGGCCGCGGCGACGAGCAGGAGGCGACGCATCAGAAGCGCACCGTGATGTCGCCGCTGATCTGGCGGCCGGGCTGGAAATAGAGCTGATCGGCATTGGCGTTCAGGCTGGTCGCCGTCGGGCCCGCCCCGGAGAGGCCGAGATTGGTGATCTTGGTCGAGTTGAACAGGTCCGTCACCTGCACGCCGACACGCAGGTTGCGCCACTCATAGCTCGCCGCCACGATCGCGGTATTGTACGAAGAGATCTTGACCTGCCGATCCAGAGAGTTGAGCCCGGTCGCCGGATTGAAGGTCTCGGCGATCGCATATTGCGGCCCCGTCCACTTATCGATCAGCGAGAAGCGGATCGGGCCGGCCTTGTAGAGGATGCCGCCGGCCGCCGTGCCCTTGGGCGCGTTGGCGACCTGGATATGCGTGGTCTTTTCCTTGGCGTAATTGAGCGAGCCATTGGCGAACAGGGCAAAGCCGTGCCCGAGGACATAGGTCGCCTGCCCCTCCACGCCCTTGTAGATGACGCCACCCTGATTGTACCAGGCGGTGTCGGTGGTGCCGTCGGCCAGCGTCACCGTCTGGCTCTGGAACTTGTTGTTGAAGTCGATGTAATAGGCATCGGCATCGAGGCTGAGGCGCGAGCCGTGGAAGACCGCGCCGGCCTGGTAGTTGGTCGAGGTCTGCGGCTTCACCGTGGAATTGTTGGGGCTGGCGACGTAGAGCACGGTCAGCGACGGCGCGAGGAAGCCCTTGGCATATTCGCCATAGACCGAGACCTGCGGCGTCACCGCATAGTTGATCGTCGCGAACGGCAGGTTCTTCCGGTAGTCGTGCCCGAAATTCTCGGCGTAGCGCGTCGTCTGGTTGTAGAGCGCATCCACCTTGCGCTCGAAATCGACATGCTTGAAGCCGGGCGTGATCGTCAGGCCCTCGATCGGGCGCAGATCAAGCTCCACAAATTCCTCGCTGTGGTTGCCCTGCGAATTCTGGTTGAACTTGACATATTGCGGCGTCTTGGCCTTGGTCACCGGGTTGGTGACGACCTTCTCCGAATAGTTGAACGCGCCGCTGAGCAGGTTCACGTCGGTCTGCTGGCGAAAGGTATCGCTATGCTCCAGCCAGATGCCGGCGGTCAGCGCGCCGAAGCCGAAGTCCAGCCGGATCTTCGGAATGTCGCCCCAGACGCGATATTTGTTGGTCTTGGTGTAGCCGGGCACGCCGGGCGCCTTGGTCTTGCCGTCGGCGAGGACGACGCCGGTCGGGTTCACCACCCCGGTCGGCAGCGTCGTGGCATTGGCGCCGCTCAGCGTCTCATTGTCGTAATAATAGGTATAGGCCGTATTGGTGAAGACCGAATTGGGTGCGATCTCCGCATCCAGCTTGGCGATCTCGAAATCGGTCGTTTTGGTGGTGACGTTGTATTTATAGTAGCTGAGGTTCGTCGGATCGTTGTTCAGGCTGTAGTTCTTGCCGAACGCCGCGACCTCCTGCAGGGTCGAGCCATCCTTATCGGGCTGGTTGAAATGGTTCTTGTTGTAGGTGGACAATAGCGTGAGCTTGACGCTCGATCCGATGGGGACCACCGCCTTGCCGAAGATATTCTTCTGGTTGTAGCCCGAATAGGTCAGCCGCCCATCCGTCTTGATATACTGGCCGGACAGGGCGAATTCGGCACCACCCAGCTGGTTGATCGCGCCGGACTGGGCGACGCCGCGGAGCAGATAGGTGTTGAAGCTGCCGTAATTGCCCTTCAGCTCCAGCGACGGATCGGCGCGCGTTTCGCGCGAGAACATGTTGATGTTGCCGCCGAACGTCGCCTGGCCGAGCTGGCTGGCATTGCCGGGGCCGCGATCCACCACCAGCGTCTCGATCGTGTTCGAGGGAAAGAAGGTGTTGGAATGGTGCGTCGGATCGTTGGTGTCGCCGAACGGCACGCCATCATAGGTGATGTTGTATTCGCCGTCCTGGAAGCCGCGGATCTGCGTCTTGGATTCGTTGAGGCCGACGCCGTTCGTCGCCCCCGAATTGCTCACCGAGGGCGCGATCAGCGCGATCTGGTTGAAGTCCGCGCTGGCGGGCAGCGAATCCTCGATGAAGGAGCGCGACACGATCGAGGCCGGCTGCGTTTCCTGAAGCGAGGCGGTGACGGGGGCGATCTGGTTCGCCTTGGTCGCGGTCACCAGAATATCCGAACCCTCGGCGATGCCATTGTCCGGCGCCGCGGGCGGCGCGTCGGCGGCGTGCGCCGCGCTGGAGAGCGCAACCGCCATGGCGAGCGCGGACGCGAAGAGGCGGACGGGCCGCTGCCCGGTAAAGGCCGTCATCTTGTGAGTTCCCCTGACAGTCCGTTAGCTGTTGGCCTGGCGGTAGGAACGGCACGTGACATTTGTGGTGGAAAAGCGCCGCCAACATTGCACGGCTGCGAGGTTGCCAATCCGTAATGTTGGGCGCGTGCGATCAGGCGGTCTGCAGCGCTGCCATGGCGTCGCGACGCACGGAGGGCTCTACGGCGGGAAGGCTGATCCGCACCGCCAGACCGGGTGCCGCGTCGACGAGTGTCAGATGGCCTTGGTGGAAGCGCGCGATGGCGCTGGCGATCGCCAGGCCGAGGCCGCTGCCCCTCCGGTCGGAGGCGGCGGCGCCGCGCTCGAAGGGGCGCGTCACGCGCGCGAACTCGACCGACGCCATGCCGGGTCCGTCATCCCGCACGGTGATGACGGCATCCTCGCCGCCGCGTTCGAGCGACAGCGTGACCCGCGTTCCGGGCGGCGTGTGCGTCGCCACATTTTCGAGCAGATTGATGAGCAGCTGGGAGAGAAGATCGGGGTCGCCGATGACGGTGACAGGGGCCATATGCCCGATGTCGAGCCCGCCGCCGCGATCGGCGAGGACCGGCTCCATCGTATCGGCGATATCCTCCAGCAGCGGGCGGAGCGCCACGGGGGCCATGGCGGTCGGATGCTGCCCGGTCTCGATCTCGGCGAGCCGGAGCAGCGCGTCGAAGATCGCGATGATCGACGAACATTCGCGCTCCGCCCGCTCCACCAAGGGGGCGATGGCCGCCCGGTCGTCGCGCGAGGCCGCGTCCAGCAGGCTGCGCAGCCGCATCAGCGGCGTGCGCAGATCATGCGCGAGGTTGCTCGAGAAGAGCTGCTGCGCGCGCACCAGATCCTCCATGTGATCGAGCATTCGGTTCAGGCTCTCGGCCTGGACGGCGAACATCCCGTCGAGCCGGTCGGTCGCGATCCGGCGGCTCAGATCGCCGGCCGCGATCGCCGACGCGGCCGCCTGGGTCTCGGCGAGGCGGCGTGCGGTCAGCCGCGCGAACAACAGCGTCGCCGAGACGCCGAGCAGCAGCGCCACGAGGCAGATCGCCACCACCGCCGTCGGCAGGATCGCGTGCAGCCCCTCGGCGGCCTCGCTGTGCTGGACGACGACGAACAGCCCGCCGCCGGGCAGCGTCTTGGCGAGCGCGCGCCCTTCCTCGAGATGACGGCCGCCGCCCGTGAAGCGGACGGAGGAGAAGCCGGGTGGGGGCGGGGCGATGTCCAACCGCCCGGCGATCCGTCGGCCGTGCCGATCGAACAGCACATAGGTCCGCTCGCTGAGCACCTTGCGATGCTGCCATTCGTCGATCGCGGCGCGCAGATGCTGGTCCGCCGCCGGATCGTTCCGGACCCGCGAGACATATTTGTCGGCGTGATAGGCGAGCGACCGGTCGATCCGGCGCGACACCCAATGGTCCGCGACGCCGAAGCCGATCAGGCCGATCGCGATCATCGCGGCGGCGAAGGCGAAGCCGAACTGGATCGCCAGCCGACCGAGCGGTGCCTGCGGCAGCGCGCCTCCACGGGTCAGGCGCATCGATCCGAGCGCAACACATACCCGGCGCCGCGCCGTGTCTCGATGGGATCGCAGCCGATCTCCTGCAGGGCCGTGCGCAGCCGGCTCATATTGCTCTCGACGATGTTGGTCGCGGTCGAGAAGGAATAGGACCAGACGGCTTCGAGCAGCATCGCGCGCGTGACGATCGTGTCGGCATGCCCCATGAGATGCGCGAGCAGCGAATATTGCTTGCGGTTGAGCGTCGCGGCGGCGCCTCGATAGGTGGCGCGCAGGCTGCTGGCATCGAGCGCGAGCATCCCGATGCTGAGGCCGCTCCGGCCGCCCCGCTGCGACGCGCGCCGGACGATCGCCTCGAGCCGCGCGGCAAGCTCGTCGATGCTGAAGGGCTTGGCGAGGTAATCGTCGGCGCCGCGCCGCAGCCCCTCGATCCGGTTCTTGACCGATCCCAGCGCGCTCAGCATCAGCACCGGCACGTCGGCGCCGCCGGCGCGCAGATGATCGATCACCGCCATGCCGTCGATGTCGGGCAGCATGCGATCGAGCACCACGGCCTGATGCGATCCGGCGGCCCAGGCCTTGATCGCCTCCGCCCCGCTGCGCGCCAGCGTGGCCTGGTAGCCGACATGGCCGAGACCCGATACGATATGGTCCGCGATGACCTGATCGTCTTCGACGATGAGCACGTGCATGGGTGGCGATCCCTTCGACCGCTTCTTTGTCGCCTTGCGTGACAGATTGATGTCAGAAGGCCGGCGCCAACGTCTTGTGAACGCGCGCCATTCCATGCGTGGTGGCATGGCCTTGCGAAATCTTGTAGCCGGCCGCGCTAGGTCGAAATCGGGCGGTGCCGGCGGGTGATGCGGAGAGATCGGGTGGGTTCAGTCCCTTATGGGCCCGGGCCCGGGCGGTCCGGACAGGGGGGCGCCTGTCCGTCGATCAGGCGCGTGCCGATACGCCTGAAGCGTCTCGGCGCGGTCGCCCTGGCCGTTTCGGCCTGTGTCCCCGCACGGGCCGGGCCGCCCTATGTCACGGACGATCCTGAGCCCACCGACCGCGGCAAGTGGGAAAGCTATGCCTTCGTATCGGGCACGATAGTGCGCGGCGGCGAGCAGGGCGGCAGCGGGTTCGACATCAATTATGGCGGTGCGAAGGATCTCCAGCTCAGCGCCGTGGTGTCGCTCGCCTATGCTCGCCAGACGGGCGCCGGAACGCATGTCGGCGTGGCGGACACCGAACTAGGCGCCAAATACCGCCTGGTCCATCAACGCGCGGGAAGCTGGCTGCCCGATATCAGCCTCTTCCCCAAGATCGAGCTGCCCACCGCCGGGCGGCGCTTCGGTTCGGGCAGGGCCGGCTTCTCCATTCCGATCTGGGCGCAGAAGGATATCGGCGCCTGGTCGCTGTTCGGTGGCGGCGGCTGGACGCGCAACCCCGGTCTGGGCAACCGCGATTACGGCTTCGGCGGGCTGGCCGTCACGCGCGCGGTGACGCCGTCGCTTTCGCTCGGCACCGAAATCTACCACCAGACCGCCGATACCTTCGATGCCCGCTCGAGCACCGGCCTGGACCTCGGGGCAAGCTGGCAGTTCGCGCCGAAATGGTCGCTGATCGGCTCGGGCGGCCCGCTGATCGAGCATCGCGCCGCGACGGGACGATACGCCTTCTACGCCGCGCTGGAGTTTCACGACTGATCGGGAGATGGGCGGGTCTTCGGTCGGGCGGCGGCGGATCCGTCTCGCCGTTCTGCGCTTGAGAAACTTTGCGTGGCCCCGGTCGCCGGATCCGACCGGGGCCGTGCTCGGCCCGCCTCAGAATTGCGACAGCCCGCCATCGACCACGATTTCCGTCCCGGTCACATAGCCGCTGTCGGAACTGGCGAGGAACAGCGCGGCGCGCGCGATCTCGTCCGCTTCGCCGAAGCGCTGGAGCGGCACCTGGCCCGCCACGCCGTCCGCAAAGGCCTTCAGCTCCGGCTCGCTGAGCCCGAGCTTGCCGGCGAAGGGCGTGCTGATCGGGCCGGGGCTGACGGCGTTGATGCGGATGCCGCGCGGGGCCAGCTCGGCGCCGAGCGTCCGCGCGAGCGAGCGCACCGCCGCCTTGGTCGCCGACAGGATCGACAGACCGGGCGTGCCCTTGCTGTTGAGGAAGGAGGTGGTGAGCACGATCGCGCCGCCCCGCGCCATCAGCGGCACCGCCTTCTGGATCGTGAGGAACAGGCCCTTAAAATTGACCTCGAACTGCTCGTCGATCTGGTCCTCGGTCACCGCCTCGAGCGGGGCGGCGCGGCCGAGGCCGGCATTGGCGTAGAGAATGTCGATCTTCCCGTAGCGCGCGCGTACCGCCGTCATCACGCGATCAATGTCTTCGGCGCGGCGCAGGTTCGCGGCAATGGCGAAGCCGCCGCCTTCGAGCCGCGCCTCGGCCGCGGCGAGCCGCTCCGCGTCCGTGCCGACCACGATCACCCGAGCGCCCTCGCGCCGGAAGAGATCGGCGGCGGCCAAGCCGATGCCGGAGGTCCCGCCCGTGACGAGGGCGATCTGGCCGTTGAGCTTCATTGTCTTTCTCCTGACGTACCGTGAGGGGGATCGTCGGAGCGCGCGTTCCGTGAGCGCGATATGGCGGGGGCGTGGCGCGCGCACAAATGGGATGATCTCGGCCGCCGGAATAGATAGTGTTTAGCGGATGCGCGCGCCCGATCATCTCAATGCGTTACGCGCGGTCGAAGCCGCCGCGCGGCACCAGAGCTTCGCGCTCGCCGCCAAGGAGCTGAACGTCACCCCGGCGGCGATAGGCCAGCTCGTGCGGCGGCTGGAGGAGACGCTCGGCGTCGCGCTGTTCCACCGCGCCCAGGCGGGGCCGGCGCGGCTCGTGGCGACCGAGGCGGCGACAGCGGCGATGGCCGACCTACGGGCAGGCTTTGCCTCCCTCGCGGCGGCGATGGACCGGCTGCGGGGCGCGCGGATGCGTCCGGCGCTTTCGGTCACCGTGCCGATGGCGTTCGCGGACAAATGGCTGCTGCCGCGGCTCGCCCGTTTCTACCGGCGCCATGCCGAGTGCGCGCTCCAGATCGACACCAGCACGGCGCTGGTCGATTTCACGGCCCGCGCTGTCGATGTCGGCATCCGCTACGGCGCGGGATCCTGGCCGGGGCTCGTCGCCGTTCCATTCGCGCGCGATGCCTTCTTTCCCGTGTGCAGCCCGGCGCTTGTCTCGGGTCCGCACGGCTTGCGGAGACCGGAGGATCTCAAGCAGCACGCCTTGATCCATGACACGTCGATGGCGGCGACACCCGCCTTTCCCAGCTGGCGCACATGGTACGAAGCCGCCGGTCTGGATCCTGCGGCCAGCGGGCAGGGGCTACGGATCAACGACTCCGCCGCCGCCTATCGCATGGCGATCGCGGGCGATGGTGTCGCCATGGGGCGGACGACCTTGGTGGCGGACGATCTGCGCGAGGGGCGGCTGGTGTGTCCGTTCGGCCCCGAACTCGCCTGTCCGCTCGCCTATCATGTCGTCTGCCGACCCCAGGATGCGGACGAACCGACGATCGTGGCGCTCCGCGACTGGCTGGTCGAGGAAGCGGGCTGAGCCGCTGGCGCGCAGATCGACGAGGCCGCAGGTCGATCGGGCCGGCAGGGGTCTTACCGGCTGTCGAACCGTGTCCGCGCGGCTTCGACACGCGCGAGATTATCCTCCGCCCATAGCCAGACACCGCAAAAGGCGGCGCCCAGGCTCGCACCGAGATCGGTCAGCCGGTACTCGACCCGTGGCGGCACCACGGGATGCACGGTGCGCGTCACCATGCCGTCGCGCTCCATCTGGCGCAGCGTCTGCGTCAGCATCTTCTGACTGACCCCGCGCACCAGCCGCGCGAGCTGGGTGAAGCGCAGCTCGCCATGTTCGGCCAGCACCTCGAGGATGATCATGGTCCATTTGTCCGCCACCCGGCCGATCAGCTCGTTGACCAAGGCCTCCACCTTGGGATCGCAATCGTCCGGCGGCGGTGTCTCGGCGATGCGGCGCGTCTTGCGGATGGTGGCATCGCTGAACGGCAGGCTCGACACGGGTCACTTTCCTTCCGGTAACTATGGATATTTCCGGTGCCTTCTTTCTGTTCGAGCCTAACGCTTTAGATCAGCGGCTCCAAGCGGGAGCAGACCCATGAAGACAAGCGGAAACACGATCCTCATCACCGGCGGCGGCTCGGGCATTGGCGAGGCGCTCGCGCACCGGCTCCACGATGCGGGCAACACGCTCATCGTGGCGGGACGGCGCCGCGACGCGCTGGAAAAGGCCATTGCCGGGCGCGCCAACATGCACGCGCTCGAGCTGGACGTCGAAAGCGCGGACGGCGTCACCGATTTCGCGCGACGGCTGCTGGCCGAGCATCCGAGCGTCAACATACTCGTCAACAATGCCGGGATCATGCGCTTCGAGGCGCTGGATCGCGCGCGGGATCTGGCCGACGCGGAAGCGACGATCGCCACCAATTTGCTCGGCCCGATCCGGCTGACCAACGCGCTGATCGATCATCTCGTGCAGCAGCCCCATGCCGCCGTGATCAACGTGACTTCCGGGCTGGCCTTCGTGCCGCTGCTGGTCACGCCCACTTACAATGCCACCAAGGCGGCGATCCACTCCTACACCATCGCGCTGCGCGAGGCCCTGCGCGGCCGCGTCGAGGTGATCGAGCTTGCCCCGCCGGCGGTGCAGACGGGGCTCACCCCCGGCCAGGAGACCCGCCCCGGCTACCAGCCGCTCGACGCCTTCGCCGACGAGGTGATGGCGCTGCTGTCGCACGTCCCGACTCCGCCTGAAATATTGGTGGAGCGGGTCGGCTTTCTTCGCCGCGCCGAGGCCGAAGGGCGCTTCGACGAGACGCTCCGTCAGGTCAACGAATTCGCGGCCAAGGCGCGCGAGGGCTGAGCGGGCTTCGCTCCGCCGATTGTTCCGGAGAACGACCATGCCTTTTGTCAACATCAAGGTTCCGCAGGCCGCGCTGTCCACCGCGCAGAAGGCCGAGATCATCCACCGCATGACCGATCTTCTCGTCGAATATCTGAGCGAAGCGGCGCGGCCGCACACGATGGTGCTAATCGAGGAGGTGCCGGATGGCGGCTATGGCCGCGCCGACGAGGTCTTCGTCATACCGGAGGCCTATCGCGCGACCAGCTAGGCCGATCGGCCCCCGGCCGCGCCGGGCCGCGCGCCTTGGCGTGCATCGGTCCGTTCCGGGCAGGCCCCGCGCCGCCCGGAACGCCGACGCCTTCGCACCGACGCCTTCAATAGTCGGTTGTCTTGGCGTCGAACATGGCCTGAGCCGCACCGATCCGTTCGAGATGCTCGAACGCCCAGTCGCCCAGCTGCTTGACGGGGCCCGCGAGCGAGCGGCCGACGTCGGTCAGCTCATAGTCGACGCGCGGCGGGATCGAGGGAGTCACGGTGCGCGTCACCAGGCCGTCGCGCTCCATATTGCGCAGGGTCAGGGTGAGCATGCGCTGCGAGATGCCGTCGATCCCGCGCTTCAGCTCGTTGAAGCGGTAGCCGCGCTCTTGCAGCAGGATGATGATCAGCACCGTCCATTTGTCGCCGATGCGGCTAAGCACCTGCGTGACCTTGAGGCAGGAGCGCATGTCGTGGCGCCCCGAGGGGCGGTCGGCGGCAATCTCGGTCACATCCATGTGCCTTCGGTATCAAATTTGTGCGTTCTTGCGGGGCATCCTGGGCAGGCACATAGCATAACCGAGGCAATAATCGGAACTGGTCCCATGAAACTCCTTCACATCGACAGCAGCATCACCGGCGCGCACTCCGTCTCGCGCGAGCTTTCCGCGCTGGTCGTCGAGCGGCTCGTCGCCGCCGGCGCGCAGGACGTGACCTACCGCGATCTGGCCGCCGACGCCCTGCCGCATCTGACGGCGGCGACCGCGCCATCGGCGCATCCGCTGGCGCAGGCGGCGCCCGCGCTCGACGAGGCGCAGCAGTCGCAGCGCGCGACCAGCGACGCGATCCTCGCCGAATTCCTCGCCGCCGACATCATCGTGATCGGCGTGCCGATGTATAATTTCACCATTCCCTCGGCGCTCAAGGCGTGGGTCGATCGGCTGATCGTGCCGGGGACGACCTTCCGCAAGGGCGACACCGGTCCCATCGGGCTGGTCGGCGGCAAGCGGGTCATCCTCGCGGTGGCGCGTGGGGGTGTCTATGCCGCCGGAACGCCGCTTGCGGGACTCGAACATGCCGAGGCGCTGTTGCGCACGCTGCTCGGCTTTATCGGCGTGACCGAGATCGAAACAATTGTGGCCGAAGGGCTCAACCTGCCCGAAGTGCGGAACACCGCGATCGCCTCGGCGCGGGAGGCGGCGCGCCAGCTCGCGGCCTGACCTGCCGCGATAGGGCGGACCCTCGTCTTTCGCGCTAGCCACAGGTGTATCAATCCGATAACACAGCGTCGGGCTGCGCTTGCGCGGGGACGGGGAGGGTCGATCGGATCGTGATGCCATCAGGACAAGCGCGGGGGACGCGGGCCTCGATCGCCATCCAGCTCGCCCTTTTCCTGGTCGCGGCGGCGCTCCTCCTCCCGGCCGTGACCCCGGCCGACGCCGTCTCCGGCGGTGCCTGGATCAAGCTGCTGTTCCTCGCGCGCGTGGTGGCGCTTGTCGGGCTGGCGCACGGCATGCTGCGCGCGCAGGGGCGGGGCTGGTCCGACGTCGGGCTGCGCCGCCCGGACGGCCGCCGCTTGGTGATCGCGCTCGCGGCGGGCTTGGCGATGGTCATGCTGGTCTCGCCGGTCGCCCGCGCCGTCATTCTGAGCCTGGGGCTTCCGGCGCCGGATTATGCGGCCTTCGCGCCGATCCGGGGCCGGCTCGGCGAATATCTGTTCTGGGCGCTACCCGTCACGCTCGGCACCGCCGCGCTGGGCGAGGAGCTGCTCTTCAGAGGCTTTGTCATGGACGCGCTGCAACGGCTGATCGGCGGATCAGCGACCGCGGCGATCATGGCCGCGCTCGTCCTGCAGGCGCTGATCTTCGGCGCGCTCCATTTCTACCAGGGCGCCGGCGGGATGATCGTCGCGGGCGCGACCGGGCTCGCGCTGGGGCTGACATGGCTCCTCGCGGGCCGCACGCTTTGGGCGGGGATCATCCTGCACGCGCTGCTCGACGGCTTCGCCATGACGGCAATCTATCTGGGCGCTGTCGCGACCTGAGAGGGCCACTGCCGCCCCGGCGGCGCCGCGCATCAGCCCGCCTGTCGGCCGAGCCGCGCATGGACGAAGCGGGTCACCTCGGCGGCGGCTTCGCGATCCTCGGGGGCGCCGCCAAAGCCGCCATGGGGCATGGCCTCGAACACATGAAGCTCGGCCAGAACACGTGCCGCCAGCAGCCGGCGGTGCATGCGCACGGTGTTCGACAGGAACAGGTCGCGCGTGCCCGTCAGCAGGAGACTCGGCGGAAACCCTGCCAGATCGGCGAAAAGCGGGGAGAGATAGGGATGGGCCAGATCCGCGCCGCCGGCATAGAGCCTGTTCGGCGCCATCAGCGATCCCGGCAGCATCGCATCGACCCCGGCATTGACGGCGAAGCTGTCGCCGCTTTCGGTCAGATCGACCTCGGGCGAGAGCAAAGCCAGCCCGGCGGGCATCGGCAGGCCTTCGTCCCGCGCGCGCACCAGCATGGCCGCCGCGAGATTACCCCCCGCCGAGCGGCCGCCGATGACGATCCGGTCCGCGGCATGCGCGGCGAGCGCGCTGCGATAGACGGCGAGGCAATCATCGAGCGCCGCCGGATAGGGGTGCGCGGGCGGCAGGCGGTAATCTATGCTCCAGACCGTCATGCCGAGCTGATCGGCCTGGACGCCCGCGCCGTGCCGGCAGGCCGCGCCGCCGCCGAACACCAGCGCGCCGCCGTGCAGGTCCAGATAGACCGCGTCCGCCACCCTGGCTGCGTCCGGCGTCGCGACATGGACCGTCGCGTCGGCGAACCGCGTCGTCGTCACCGCCGCGCGGGGCGCTTGGGACGCGGCCGCGAGCATGCGCGCGTAATTGGCGTCCGCCGCCCCTTTCACCGCCTCCCACCCGGCCACGTCGTCATGCGCCGGCAGGGTGAAAAGCGCATTGAGCGGAACGCCGTCGGGCCCGATCAGCCGCTCCAGCGCGGCGCGCGCCTCGGCGCTGATGGAGACGGGCGAGGCCAGGCTGCGCGCCTCCAGGCGCAGCGACCGTTCGTTCATGCTCATCCGCTGCTCCGATCCTTCCTCTGCCCGCACCAGCCGAAAGGCCGATCGGCCCCGCGCGTCAAGCCTTGGGCCGGTGGGAGCCGGCGCGCGCGCGTCACGAGGGCGAGGCGCGGCCGAACAGGATTCGCCAGGCGTCTTCATTGTCGGGATTGGCGACGGTGGAGCCGTGATAGGGATTGGGCCCACGCCCGGGCCCGCGGGGTTCGGTGTCGATCAGCAGGATCTGCCGCTCGGGAATGCCGAGCGTCGCATAGGCGGCGCGGAGCAGCGTGGTGGTGCGCTCGCGCCGGTGCCGTTCGGCCCACCAGCGATCGGGCGGCGTGGCGGACGGCGTCGCGAGCCAGGGGGCGGGCCGGCGCTCCGGGCCGGTCGTGTCCCAGGGACTCGAGAACAGCACCACCCGCCGGACCGCCACGCGCTTGGCGAGAAAAGCCGCCATGCCGGCCCCTTGCGAAAAGCCCGAAAGCGCGATCATCGGCCAGCGCGGCGCGCCGGCGGGGTCGAGATAATCCTGCCATCCCTGATCGGGCCGCTCCGCCGCGAGCAGGCGCAGCAGCGCCGTGAGCCGGGGCACGATCGCCTCGGCGGGCGGATTGGCGACGGGGCCACCCGGCGCGCCGAACAGCCGCGCGGCGCGGAAGCGGGCGGCGCAGCCCGGATCGGGATCCCCCGGACAGCGCTGCTCGACCGCGGGGACATCATCATAGCTGAGGCCGATCACACGATAGCCCTGCGCCGCCGCGACGCGCAGCAGCGGCACCACATTTTGCGGCCGTCCATCGGTGCCGGGGAGGAAGACGAGCAGCGGCGCGCCGCGATCGGCCGCGCCCTCGGCGATCACGACATTGGGATCATCGAAGCGGATGACGCCGGGATCGGCGGCGGACGGACGCACCAGCCGCAGCCCGGCGGCCGCCGGCAGCGGCGCTGCCGCGAGCATCAGGAAAAGGCCGAGAAGGGGACGTTTTCTCATCAGGCGTCGCTCCTGTCCGGGCGCCGTCACCGTCCCGGCCCGTAATGGACGCGGCGATAGGCGATTTCGGGATCATAGCGGGGAACGTCGAGCGCCAGCCGCGTGGCGCTGAGGCCGCCGGTCGCGGCGAGCAGCGTATAGGCGGCGACCAGCGCGTCGCGCTCGGCCGCCAGCCGATGCGCCTCGGCGACCACGACGAGATCCTGTGCCGCGAGCACGTCCTGCTGCGTCCGCTCGCCGCCGGCGGCCTGGGCGCGCACGCCGGTGAGCGCGAGCCGATCGGTGGCGGCCTCGCGCGCATAGAGGCGCACCGCTTCGCGCGCGGCCGCATAGGCTTCCCAGCTGCTCTCGACAAAGGCGCGGATCTCGGCGTGGAGGCGATCCAGCGTCGCCGCCTGCACCTCCACCTCGTCGCGCGCCGCGCGCACGCGCGACGAGAGCACGCCGCCGGTATAGATCGGCACCCGCACCGACACGAGGAGCGCCTGGCTATCGGCATGCTCGCCGCGGAAATCGACGCCATCCTCGTGCTGCGCCACGCCCTGGAGCGCGACATTGGGGAGGCCTTCCCCGAACACGTCGCGCACCCGCTGGCGGCTCGCCTCGACCAGCTTCTGCGCGCTCAATATTTGCGGATTGCGGGCGATCGCCAGCTCCTGCGCGTCGGCAAGGCTGGGCGGGGGCGGGGGCGGCACCTCCTCGAGCGTCGCCCGCGCGGGCGGGGCGGTGCCGATGTCCCGCGCGAAGGCCGACCGCGCCGCCGCCAGCTGCGCGCGCGCCGTCGCCACCGCGGCCACCGCTTCATCGTGCGCGGCGTCGGTCGCGAGCAGGTCGGTGCGCACCAGCGCGCCCGCCGCGAACCGGCCGGTCGCCTGGCGCAGCTGCGCCGCGAGCGTCGCCTCGCGATCGCCGACCAGCGCCATCTGGCTCTGCGCGCGTGCAAGCTCGGCATAGTCGGTGGCCGCGTCCAGCAGCACCCGCGCCTCTACCGAGAGCAGACGCCAGCGCCCGGCCGCGACCAGATCGCGCGCCTCACGCAGCTCCGCGCGGGTGCGGCCGCCGCGAAACAGCGGCTCCGAGATCGAGACGCCATAGGTGAGGCGGGACAGGTTGATCGGCACGGTGAGCGTGCCGCCCTCGCTGCCGACCGCGACATTGGAGACGCTGTTGACCGGCAGATTGGTGTTCTGGTGCGAAAGCCCGCCGCTGCCGAACGCCTGGAGCACCGGCCGCGTGTTTGCCAGCGCCTGGGGCACGCGCTCGTCCGTCTCGCGCAGCCGCGCCCGTTCGGCGACGAGATCGGGGCTGGTGCGATAGGCGGCGGCCAGCGCGTCGCGCAGCGCCTGGCCATGCGCGGGCGCGGCAAGCGGCAGCGGCGCCAGCGCCAGCACCGCCGCGCGGATCGCGGCCCTAGCGCTCATGGCCGGCATTGGCGAACACCTCGAACAGCGGCGACAGGATATATTCCAGCACCCGCCGCGCGCCGGTGCGGATCTCCACGGTGGCGCTCAGCCCGGCGCTGAGCGGCACCGGCCGGCCGTCCACCGCGATGCTGTCGGTATCGAGCCGCACCGTCACCGGGAAGACGAGGTTGCGCGTCTTGGGATCGGGCGAGGCGGCGGCGGCGTGGGCGGGGATGGGCTGGGCGGTGGCGTCGGTCTCCTGCACCGCCTCGCTGCTCGCCACCGCATCGCGGGAGACGCGCGTCACCTCGCCCGCGACGGTCCCGTAGCGGGTGAAGGGAAAGGCATCGAGCTTGATCACCGCGCGCTGGCCGACCGCGACAAAGCCGATATCCTGATTGGCGACCATCGCCTCGATTTCGAGCGGGGCGTGGCGGGGCACCACCGTCATCAGCTGCTGGCCGGTGCTCACCACCTGGCCGAGCGTGGTGACATCGAGTTCCTGCACCGTGCCATCGAGCGGCGCGACGATCCGCGTGTGGCGCTCGGACGCGGCCGCCTTGACGAGCTGCTGCGCCACCTGCGCCTGCTTCTCGCGCGCCGTGCTCAGCGCCTGCACATCATCGTCGATGAATTTGGCGGTGGTCTCGCGGATCTGGCTCTCCAGCGTCCCGCGCGCCGCGCGCGATTGCAGCAGCGCGCCCTGCGCCTGCGCCAGCACCGACTGTTCCTTGAGCAGATCCTCCGAGGCGTCCATCACATTGGCGCGCGATTCCCAACCTTGGGCGAGCAGCGACTGCCGCATCGCCACGCGCTGCCGCAGCGTGCCGATCACGCCGTGCGAGGCGCCGGCGGCGAGCGTCGCGGCGCGCTGCTGCGCGTCATTCTCGGCGATCCGCGCGCGCAGCCCGGCGAGCGTGGCGGCGAGGGTGGCCAGATCGCCCGCCAGCACCGCCTGCTGATCCGCCCGGTGCGCGGGATCGAGCCCGGCGGCCGGCAAGCGCGGGATCGGCGTCGGCCGGCCCGCGGCCACCGCCGCGATCTCGATCCGGCGCCGCGCGATCTCGGCGGTGAGCGCGGCGAGCTGGTCGCGCGCGGCGACGACATTGGCGGAGGGTTCGGTGCGATCGAGTTCGACGAGCAGCTGGCCGCGCCGCACCGCGCTGCCATTGGCGACGTGCACCGCCACCACCCGGCCGGTATCGAGCGGCTGGATCACCTTGCTGCGGCCCAGCGGCTGGATGCGACCCGAAGCCACGGCGTAGATGTCGATATGGGTGAGGGCGGCGATGAGGAGCGCGATCGCGAACAGCGCGCAGATCGCGCCCGCCACGACATGGCCGAGCGGCGAGGCCGGGGAGGCGAGGATCTCCTGCGCGGGGGCGAGGAATTCGCGATCGAGCCGCACGTCGCGCGCGCGCCGCTGCCGCGCGCGCAGCGCCGGATCGGTCAGCCTCACGCCGCCGCCCCCTGCACCTGCAACGCCCACAGCCCGGCATAGAGCCCGCCCGCCGCGAGCAGCTCGGCATGGCTTCCGCTTTCGACGATGCGGCCGTCGCGCAGGCCGATGATGCGATCGCAGTCGCGCACCGCCGCCAGCCGATGGGCGACGATGATGACCGTGCGACCGGCCACGATCTGCTTCATATTGGCCTGGATGATCGCCTCGGTCTCGAAGTCGAGCGCGCTGGTCGCCTCGTCGAAGATGAGGATGCGGGGATCGCGCGCGAGCGCCCGGGCGATGGCGAGGCGCTGGCGCTGGCCGCCCGAAAGATTGGCCCCGCGCTCGACGATGCGCGTGTCATAGCCCTCCGGCAGCGCGCGGATGAATTCGTCGGCGCCCGCCAGCCGTGCCATCGCGATCACCTTGGCGCGCGGCATCTTTGGCGCGGCGAGCGCGATATTCTCGTGCACCGTGCGGTTGAAGAGCAGATTCTCCTGCAGCACCACGCCGATCTGGCGCCGCAGCCAGGCGGTGTGGACATCCTCGGCGGGGCGCCCATCGAGCCGGATCTGCCCCGCCTCGGGCAGGTAGAGGCGCTGGATGAGCTTGGCGAGCGTGGACTTGCCCGAGCCCGAGGGGCCCACCACGCCGATCACCTCGCCGGGCGCGATCGCAAGATCGATGTCGCGCAGCACGGGCTTGGTCTCGGGCGCGTAGCGAAAGGTGACGCCGCGAAATGCGATCGCGCCCTTGAGCGGCGGCGGCGTCTGGCCGGCGGTGCCGCCCTCGGGCTCGGCCGGCGTGTTCAGAATATCGCCCAGCCGCTCGACCGAGACCTGCACCTGCTGGAAATCCTGCCAGAGATTGGCCAGTCGCAGGACCGGCGCGGTCATCTGGTTGGCGATCATGTTGAACGCGATCAGGCCGCCGACCGTCAGCCGTCCTTCGATCACCTCCTGCGCGCCGAAGAAGAGGATCAGCACGGTCGAGAGCTTGGTGAGATACTGGATCAGCATCTGCCCGGTGGTGCCGAGCATCTGGGTGCGGAAGGCCGCGCCGACATAAAGGGCCAGCCGCTCCTCCCATTGCTGCGCGGCGAAGGGCTCCACCGCCGCCGCCTTGAGCGTGGCCGCGCCGACGATCGATTCCACCAGGAATTGCTGGCTCTCGGCGCTGCGGTTGAAGCGCTCGTTGACGCGCCGCCGCAGCCAGGGCCGGATCAGCATCACCACCAGCATATAGGCCGGCACCATCACCGTCACGATGATCCCGAGCTTCACCGAATAGAGGAAGAGCACGGCGAGGAAGATGATGGTGAAGAGGCAGTCGATCAGCGAGGTCAGGCCCTGGCCGGTGAGGAAGCTCCGGATATTCTCGATCTCGCGCACCCGCGCCACCGTCTGCCCGGTCGGCCGCTGTTCGAAATAGCCGAGCGGCAGCCGCAGCAGCTTGCGGTAGAGCTGGCTGCCAAGCTCCACATCGATGCGGCTCGACGTGTGCGTCAGCACATAGCTGCGCAGCCATTGCAGCAGCACATCGAAGACATTGATCACCACGAGCGCGCCGCCGACCAACATGAGCGTGTCATACGCCTTGTGGACCAGCACCTTGTCGATGATGATCTGGAAGAAGAGGGGCGTGACCAGCGCGAACAGCTGGACGAACAGCGAGGCGACGAGCACCTGCGCCAGCGGCCTGCGATAGCGCCATACCGTTCCGCCGAACCAACGCCAGTCCACCCGATCGCCCGGCTCCAGCGGTTCGCGTTCGGGCGCGATCAGGATCATCTCGCCCGACCAGATCTCGGCGAGCGCGGCGCTGCCGATCCGCTTCGGGCCGCCGCCGCCGGGCAGCGCCAGCGCATCCTCGCCGCGGATCCGCCGCAGCACGCCGTAGCGGCCGTTGCGCAGGCCGATGACGAGCGGACGCGGCGCCGCCTCGAGCCGCGCCGCCGTCTGGCCGTTCAGCACGCGCGCGCGCAGCCCCAGCAGCCGCGCGCCACGCACGATATCGCGACCGGCGGCGGGACGGCGGCCCACCGCCAGCTCGTGCGCCAGCACGGCGGGATCGGCGGCGCGGCGATGGTAGCGCGCGACGCGGGCAAGCGCCCACAGGGCGCCGCTCTGGAACACCGGGCGGCGCGCGCCGACCGGCGGATCACCGACGATTTGATCCATGCGCCCCCGATGGTTCGGGCCGTCCATCCCCGCCCGTGCCGGCGATCGCCAGCCGGGCGGAGATGGCGCCTGCTTCGCCTCAGTGTGTGACGGTCAGCGTCGTGACGCCCGAGGAGGAGACCGAATCCCGCACCGCGCGATCCATGATGATGCAGCCATTGGACGCGGTGAAATTGCCGGCCGAATTGTCGCCGTGCATGTAGAAGCCGGACCGGCCCTGCATGTCGGTGCCGGCCTGGGGTGTCAGGCTCATATGTTCGGCGCCGAGATGCCCGCCATCGGCGGCCTGGCCGATCGAATAGGTGCCCTGCGGGATTGGGCCGACATTTGATTGGCCCTGCGCATCGG
Source organism: Sphingomonas morindae (assembly GCF_023822065.1). Lineage (NCBI taxonomy): Bacteria > Pseudomonadati > Pseudomonadota > Alphaproteobacteria > Sphingomonadales > Sphingomonadaceae > Sphingomonas > Sphingomonas morindae. The sequence continues at coordinate 3,353,512 of NZ_CP084930.1, read as the reverse complement.
GATTGTTGATTCCGCTATCCTTGCCGGCATAGCCGGTGCCCACCACGGTGCTTTGCCCCGTCGTGTCGTCGACCAGCTTCAGCTGACCGGTGGACTGGCTATATTCATAGTGCTGGGCGTCGTTGCCATAGGGATGGCTGGTGTCGCCGGTGGAGGGATGTTGCGGCGTGTTCGGCGTTCCGCCCGAACTGGGGGTGCCGCCCGAACTCGCGAAGCTGCTGCCGCTGCCGTAGGACCCCGAGCCATAGCCGCTGCCGCTATTGCCATCGCCCAGGCCACCGCCGGAACCGCCGGCCGAGCCGCCGGAGCCACCGGAACCGCCCGATCCTACGCCACCGGAGCCGCCGCCTGATCCGCCGCCGGAGCCGCCGCCCGATCCGCCATAGCCGCCGGACCCGCCGCCCGATCCACCATAGCCGCCCGAGCCACCGCCCGATCCGCCATAGCCACCCGAACCGCCATAGCCGCCGGAGCCGCCACCGCCGCCGCCATCCTCGACGGGACTGATTTCTTCGTCCGAGCGGACCGCCGGGACTGAAGAGGGTGATGTGAAGACTGAAGCGCTCGCCACAATTACCTCCGAATCGAGTCGATGAAAGGTAGTGAACTTGCGGATACAGACGTGCCGACTTCGCGAATGGCTGGATAGGTGACAGCGGCGAGGCGTTCCGCGATGCGGGCGAGTCGAAAAGATTACAATATGGTCAGAAAATACGGCCCCGAAATGGAAGACCCTTGTTGAGCGTCGATATTCTGGAGGATTCCACCTTCTCCCGAGGTAAATCTACTCCAGAATTTATCACGATCCGGCCCGGCTTGCCGCTCATCGGCGAATTTCTTACCATGACCTCGTTAGCTCCCAATTCATGACGAACCACGAACTGGAGGTTCAGACTATGCGAGCAGCGCTTATCATCGGCCTGACGCTCTGCGTGCCGGCGGCGGCCGGGGCCGTGCGGGCGGCCGAGGCGCCCAGCCCCGACGCGATCGCGCGCACGATCGACCAGCGCGGCCCCGCCGAAGCGGTGCGCACGCTGGCCGCCCGGCATCAATGGGACGCCACGCTCAGCCGCATCGGCAGCGGCGACGCGCGCTGGCTCGCGCTTGCCGCGCGGCTCCGCCGGGGCAGCGACGCCGGCGACAGCGAGGCGCTGGACGGCGCGCTCAGCGAAGCGATCGCGCGCAATCCGGCGGGTGTGCTGCGCACCTTCGGCCAGGGCGTGCGGGCCGCCGATGTGTGCCATGATCGCGCGATCGAGCCGAGCGGGGACCAGGTCCGCCGCTTCACGCACGATACGCAGGCGGCGCTGCATCGCGTCAGCGATCCGGCGCTGGCCCCGGCGCGCGATGCCTGTCTCGCGGCGCTGCGCGCGTCATGAGCGAGGCGCCGGCGCCCCGCACCTATGTCATCTGCGCCAGCCCCCGCACGGGCAGCACGCTGCTGTGCAACGGGCTGATCCGCAGCGGGCTGGCCGGTTTTCCGCGCGAGAATTTCGATGATCGCGCCGAGGTGGACCAGGCTTACAAGGCGCAGCTCGGCATCGCCGCCGACGACGATAGCGGCTATCTCGCCGAAGTGCTGCGGCGCGCGCAGGGCGCCAACGGCATGCGCGGCCTCAAGGTGCATTGGCATCAGCTGGGCACGCTGGAGCGGATCCTCCGCGCCGGCCATGCCGCGCGCCTCCGCGACACCCCCGATCTGACCTTCGACGCCTATCAGCGGAGCCTGTTCGGGCCGGTATGCTGGCTGTGGCAGCGGCGGCGCGACAAGGTGGCGCAGGCGGTGTCGCTTTACCGCGCCTCGCGCTCGCATGTCTGGCATCATCCCGCCGCCAAGCCGCGCCGCACCGAGGATGACGAGGTGCCCTATGACTTCGGCGCGATCGACCGGCTGGTCCATGCCTGCTTCCGCTACGACCAGTCCTGGTCGCGCTATCTCCGCACGCATGGCATCGGCGCGCTGGTGCTGTGGTACGAGGATTTCGTCGCTGCTTATGAAACGACGATGCGCGGCGTGTTCGATCATCTCGGGCTCCCCGATGCGGTGATCCATCCGCCCGGGCTCAACCGTCTGTCGGGCGCGCGCTCGGCCGAATGGGCGGAGCGCTATCGCGAGGAGAAGGCGGCGCGGGTGCTCGCCCGGCGCGGCGCCGAGGCGCGCCGGGCCATGCCGCTCCACATGATCGAGTGAGCGTCAGCGCCGCTCCACCGCGAACAATTGACCGTCATAGGTCGGCACGAACAGCGTCGTGGCATCGGCGCCGATCTCGGAGACGATGCGCTCGGCGAACTGATGCGTCTCGATCGGCGCGAGCATGGGCCAGCTCAGCCGCGCGAGCCGGCCATTGGCGGCGCCGATCACCAGATCGCCCGCCACGAAGACCGGGCTGGCGAAGATCTTGCCGCGCAGGCTGCGTTCCGCGACAAGCCTGCCCTCGGCCTGGGTGACGACGCGGACCATGCCGTCGGTGGCGGTGATGGCGAGGTGGCCATCACGCGGGACCGGCGCGCCGAAGGCGAAACCGCGTAGCGGCAGCCGCCAGCGTCGGGCGCCGCTTTCCGCCGCCAGCGCCGTCACGCCGTCGCCGGCGGCTACGAACAGCGTGCCGCCATCCTCCGCGATCGCGACGCCGCCCTTGATCTCGCCATCCGCCGCGGCCGCCCAGCGCAGCGCGCCATCGGCGCCGATCCGTCGGACCAGCCCGTCATTGGCGCCGCAGACGATGTCGCCGCCGGCGAGCAGCGCCGGCGAGGCGTGGACGGTCGCCGGCACCTCGCACGCCCAGACGAGCGCGCCGGTCGCGGCATCGATCCGGGCGATCGCGCCGCGGCCACCCTCATGGCCCCATTCGAGCCCGATATAGATCGCGCCCGCGGCCGCATCGAGGCAGGGCGAGGAGCCGATCCATTCGGCACCGTCGAACCGCCAGACGGTGGCGCCGTCCGCCAGCCGCAGCTTGAGCAGCGCGCCATCATAGCTGCCGACAAAGACATGGCCATCGGCGACCAGCGGCGTCGACCATATGCCCTTGCGGCTGTGGCGGCTCAGCTCCACGCCCCAGCGGATCGCGCCATTGCCGGTTTCGATCGCGTGCAGCCAGCCATCCTCGCTGGCGTGCAGCACCAGATCGCCCGCGACCACCGGCGCGCTCTTGCGGGCGACATGGGTGAAGCGCCGCTCGCCGGGCATGAAGCGCCAGCGCACCGCAAGCGGCGCGGCGGCGGGCGGGGTGCGATCCGGAACGGCGATATCCAGGCCGAATTCCTCGAGCCGGAACATGGAGGTGGCCCGGAACCCCAGCGCTTCCACCTGGGCGCGGCCGAGCGGCGATCCGAAATCGAGCACGGTGAACAGCCCGGCCAGCGCCACGCCTTCCTCCTGAAGCGTGACCGCCGCGCGCAGCAGCGTGCCGCCGCTGTTGAGCATGTCGTCGATCAGGACGACGGGAAGCCCGGCGACGCGGCCCTCGATCGCGCGGGCGCGGCCATGCGTCTTGCGCTCGCGGCGGACGATGAGGCCGCCGACCTCGCGGCCGCGCGCGCGCCCGACCGCGAGGATCGCGCCGAGCAGCGACACGCCGGCAAGCTCCACCGCGGCCGGCTGGAACGCGCCGAGATCGGCCGTGGCGTCCCAGAAATGCTCGGCGATCCGCACCGCGATCCAGGGCTCGAGCAACGCGATCCGCAGATCGAAGGCCCAGCCCTGCGGCCGCCCGCGCGAATCGCGCAGGGGCTCGTCCTTGCCGGAGATGAGGCAATGGGTGCGGATCCAGTCGCGCAGGCCCGCAAGCTCTTCTCCGGGCGCCGGCGCCGCGCCGCCGCCGGCCTCAAGAAAATCCGACTCGGCCATGGTCACGCCTCGCAACAAAAGAAAAGCCCGTCTTCGATATTCTAATAAGGCCATGCTCCCGCAATAGCTTTCACCGGCACTCAGGCTCATTCCATCGCAGACTATTTCTCGAGTGTGTCCGATGCTGTTAGGCGGTGCTTGCCAGATAGTGACGATGTCTCACTCTTGTGGGAGGTACGTATGGCCGATGCGGTTGTTTCGCGTTCGTATCAGACGATCCCTTCAGCGCAGCCCGATGAGGAAATCAGCCCGGTCGAGGATGGCGGCGGCGGCGGCTCGGGCGGCTTCGGCTCGGGCGGCGGTTCCGGCGGCTTTGGGTCGGGCGGTGGCTCCGGTGGTGGCTCGGGCGGCTATGGCTCGGGTGGCGGCTCCGGCGGCGGTTCGGGCGGCTATGGCTCGGGCGGTGGCTCCGGTGGCGGCTCGGGCGGCAGCGGCGGCTCGATCGGCGGCAGCGGCGGCTCGATCGGCGGCAGCGGCGGATCGAGTGGCGGTCTCGGCTCGGGCAGCTGGGGCTCGAGCGGCGGCGATGGCTCGAGCGGGAGCTTCGGCAGCAGTGGCGGCACCGGCGGCAGCAAGCCGACCTCGGCCGACGCCAATGGCAACACCGTCACCTATCACGGGCCGGATGGCGACACGACCAAGACCGGCACCCATCCCAATCGGGACAATAACCCGCTCAACATCCGCTCCGGCAGCTTCGCCGACAATCACGGCGCGATCGGCGGCGACAAGGGCTTCGCGATTTTCGCCAATCCCGATGACGGCTTTAAGGCGGCCGAGGACAATATGAACCGGATCAACAATTCGAGCAGCTATGGCGGCAACGCCACGCTGTCGGATCTGATCAGCACCTGGTCGCCACCGAGCGAGAACCCCACGCAGCGGATGATCGGCGACATCACCGCCAGTTCGGGCCTTGGGGCCGACGATCATTGGAGCGCGCTGACGGGCGCGCAGCGGGACAGCTTCATCCAGGCCTATGGCAAGGAGGAAGGCTTCAAGCCGGGCCACTGAGCCCGGCCTGATCCGTTGGTTCGATCAGCTTCCGGAGGAAGGATGAAGAGGGTCGCTCTCCTGGTGCCGCTGCTGCTGATGGCGGCCGTCCCCGTCGCGGCGCAGCCGGCGCCCTCATGCGCGGCGGCGCTCGCGCCCGGCGCGCAGAGCCTGCCGGAGGCCTGCCGGCGGATCGGGCCGGTCGCGCTCGGGATGAGCGCGGCGGCGGTGCAGACCGCGCTCGGCGCGCCGGACTATCGCAGCGCCGATGGCGGCGCCGCCGCCTATCTCTTCCCGCGCCATCTCGACGCGGCGCTCGCGCGCAGGCCGGTCAAGGCGGCGGCGCTGCGCCACAGCGAATTGGTCATCGCCTATCGGCAGGGCAAGGTGGCGGGCATGGCGCTCACCGCCGGCACCGGGCTGGTGCCCGATTTCGCCGCGCGCGGCTTCGGGATCGGCACGCCGCTCGCCGCGATGATCCGCGCCTATGGGCCTCCGCGCCGCTGGAACGGATCGCATGACGAAGCGAGCTATGATCCGCTGCCGCTCTCCTTCATGGTCGATGACGAGGCGCATCGCGTGTTCGGCGTCACCATCGGCCAGTCGCGCGCGGCGGCGGAAAGCGTGCCCCAGGTCGCGCTGGCGCTGCGCAAGGCACCCGGCAGCGATCTCGTCTCGGGCGTGACCGTGAAGGGGGGCGACTGAGGTGGCGGCGGCGCCGCCGCGCCCGCGCGCCAGCTATTTCGTCTGCGCCAGCCCGCGCACCGGCAGCACGCTGCTGTGCGACGGCCTTGGCCGCACCGGCGTCGTGGGGCGCCCGATCGAGCGGTTCGACGATCGCCCACAGGTCGATGCCCGCTACAAGGCGGCGCTGGGGGCGGCCGACGATGTCGACTATCTCGATCGCGCCATCGCGGCCGCGACCACGGCGAACGGCATCGCCGGCTTCAAGATCCACTGGCACCAGCTGCCCGTGTTCGAGCGGATGGTGGTCGCCAGCCATGCCGCCGCCGGTGCGGGGGCGGGCGATCGGGAGGACTATCGGCTGGCGCTGCTCGGCCCGGCGCGCTGCCTGTGGCTGCGGCGCCGCGACAAGGTGGCGCAGGCGGTGTCGCTCTATCGCGCCTCGCGATCGCGCGTGTGGCATCGGCGCGTGGCGGCGCCGGCGGGCACGCCCGACGCCGAGGCGCGCATCGCCTATGATTTCGCCGAGATCGACCGGCTGCGGCGGCTCTGCCTGCGCTACGAGCGGCAATGGGACGGCTATCTCAGGCGGCACCGGGTTCCGGCGCTGACGATCTGGTACGAGATCCTGTCCGAACGCTACGAGGAGGTGATGCGCGTCGTGCTCGATTTCCTGGGCTTTCCCGAAGCCCGCGTCGTCGCGCCCGCGCTGGCCAAGCTGTCGAACGCGGAAAGCCTGGCCTGGATCGAACGCTATCGCGAGGATGCGCGCGCGCGCCGCGTGTCGACGGACGCCGACGCGCTCGCCTGAAGCGGCACGCCGGCGCGCCGCCGGCTCAGTGGCTTACCACCTCGACCTTGGGCTGCTTGGGCTGGCGCAGCGTGCCCGAATAGCGCAGCTTTTGCGCGCGATCGTCCCATTGCACCGTGGTGACCGATCCGGCCCCATGTTCATAGCGGTAGGAGGTGCCGTCGTCGGAGAAGAGGGTGAAGGCCGCGTCGGCGCCCGGATAGACCCGGAGCGTTTCGATCACCTGGTCCTTGCTCGCGCCGGTGATCGCCGAGCCCAGCGGCACGATCGAGCCCGCGCGGACGAACAGCGGGATGGTCTCGATCGGCGCCGCCGCCTCGATCCACTGGCCGCCCGAGAAGCGCCTGTTCGTCCAGTAATCATACCAGTCGGCCCCGGCGGGCAGATATACTTTGCGGCTGGTCGCGCCCTGTTCCACCACCGGCGCCACCAGAAAGGCCGGTCCGAACATATATTCGTCCTTCAGGTCGAGCGCATTCGGATCCTCCGGAAAATCCATGAACAGCGCGCGCATGATCGGCGCGCCGCTCTGATAGGTGCGGTAGCCGAGCGAATAGATATAGGGCAGCAGCCGGTAGCGCAGCCGCAGATAGGACGAGAGGATGGGCTCCGCCTGCTTGCCATAGGACCAGACTTCATTGTGCATCCGCTCGCCATGGGCGCGCATGATCGGCTGGAAGCTGCCCCACTCGAACCAGCGCACGAACAGCTCGGGATAGTCGGTGAAGCGGCCAACATTGTCGCGCACGTCCGAGGGATCGATGAGCGGCGGATGCTCGGGGCGGTAGGTGGCGGGCAGCGAGGGGGAGAAGAAGCCGGCGATATCGGTATCCCAATAGGGCATGCCGCTCGCCGAGAAGTTGAGACCGGCCGGGATCGAGCGCTTGAGCATATCCCAGTTGGAAACGATGTCGCTCGACCAGAAGACGGTGCCATTGCGCTGCGCGCCCAGATAGGCGGCGCGCGCCAGGATCATGATGCGGCGGCTGTCGCCAAAGTCGCGGCGATTGCCCTCATAGACGGACGCCGTGTGGAACAGCGGATAGACATTGTAATAGCGTTTGCCGGATCCGATGGAGAAGATATCGTTCGCGGGATCGATGTCGGGCTCGGTCTCGTCGAGCCAGATGTCGTCGAAGCCATAGGGCTTGATGTAGCGATCCCGGATCGCCTCCCACCACCAGCGCGCCGCGTCGGGGTTGGTGGTGTCGATATTGGGGCCGATGGCGTCCGGCTTGTAGCCGCCATGATCGGGCACGCCGTTCACGTCGCGGATCAGCCAGCCCTTCTGGAGCAGCATGTCGTAATAGCGCGTGCCGGGCGCGAAATGCGGCCACACGCTCAGCATCGAGCGCACCCCCATGGCGTGGAGCGTCCGGTTCATCCCCGCCGGATCGGGCCAGCGGGCGGGATCGAGATCCAGCTCGCCCTGGCGGGTGGCGTTCAGAAAATCGACCACCAGCGTGTCGAGCGGCAGCGCGCGGTCGCGATAGCCCTTGGCCACGGCCAGCGCTTGATCCTGGGTGGGGTAGATCGCCTTGCTCTGGATATAGCCATAGCCGCCGCGCGGGAGCAGCGGCGTGGCGCCGGTGAGCTGGCGATAGCCCTGGTAGATCTCGTCGCTGCGCGCGCCGGCGATGACGAAGAAGGAGACGCGCTCGCCAATGTCAGACGACCATTGGCTCTGCTGGTTGATCGCCAGATCGACCGTGGTCTTGGATGGATTGTCCCAGATCAGCCCATAGCCGCGCGTCGAGACCACGAAGGGCACGCACACCGTCTCGCCGCCGATGGCGCCATAATCGTGCCAGCAATGGATCTGATGCCCGCGCAGATCGAGCAGCCCCGCCTGGTGCTGGCCGAGGCCGAAAACATGCTCGTCGGCGGGCGCATCGAAGGTGGCGGCGACGCGATAGCCGGCATCGCCCGCCGGCGCCGCGCCGCCGGCGGCGGGGTTAGCGGCGGGGTTGGCGGCGGCGTTGGCGATCATCGACCAGCGGTGCATCGTCAGCAAGGGCTTGCCCGCGGCGGTCTCGATGGCGAGCATGTCGGTGAAGCGGCCGGGGCTCGGCGGGCCGCCGAAATAGGTGTTGCGCAGCGCCTGGTTGAGCGGATCGAGCGGCATCGGCTCGGGACGCGAGAGCGCCTCCGGGGCGAGGCGCACCACCATCCGGTCCGAGCGCAGCACCGTATAGCCGTTCGCGTCCGTCGCCTGGCTCCAGCCGCTGGCGGAGGGACGGCCGGTGAAGCCGTAGCCAGGCGCGCCGAGCGCGTCGGCGCGGCGGGTGCTGAGCGTGATGCGGACGATGTTGGGGCCATAGGGCTCCACCGCGATGGTGCGACCCTCGCGCTCGATGAGGAAGGGCGCTCCCGCCTCGACCGGGGCCGCCGAGGCACGGTGCGTCGGGATGAGCGCCAGCGCGGCAAGGAGCAGCAGGAGGAAGGCGGGGCCGCGCGTAACGCTCAATTTTGGTCGCATCGTCTCTCCCTTGCGCCTCTAACGCGCGCTGCCTTGCGCAGTCTGGCTTAGTCGGGGCCGCTCCGCAATCAGGGTTTATCCGCGCGGCGCTGCGCCCCGGCGATAAGTCTCCACACGCACGGGCGAGATCGGCGGCGGCGTCAGAATTTCGCAATGCCCGCGGCCACCGCCGCAAGCACAAGACAGAGCAGCGACATGGCGGCGGCCGTCGGGCCGGCTCCCGCGCGGCGGAAGGCGCCGGCCAGCACGCCCGCGCCCTCCAGGAGCCGGGCGCCCTCGGCCAGCCCGCGCGGCGCCGCCACGCCCTCCTCGTCGGCCCGCGCGGTCGCCCTGGCCAGCGCGGGCAGGTCGTAGAGGAAGGTGATCAGCACGAAGAGGAGCCAGTTGAGACCGCTGAGCACGAGCGCGAAGACGCTGATGACGGCGAGGAGGGAGGCGGGGTGCATCGCGGATCGCGCGGTCAGGCGAGCAGCGCCTGCACGGCGGCCACGCTCTCGGTGACATGCTGATACTGGCCGGCGATGATGATCTCCGTGCCCGGGCCATTGGCCGGCAGCGCCGGACGGACCGACGAGATCGCCGCCGCGTTGAGATAGACGGGCGTGCCCGCGCGTGTCGTCAGCGGCACGAAATGCGCCGCCGCTCCGATGCGGGCGAGCAGCGCGTCGATCGCTTCGGGGGTGAAGAGATAGCCCGCGCCATACTCGATCCGCGTCGCGGTCGGCCCCTCGCTGGGGATCGAGGCGCGGATGCGGAAGATCGAAGCCGGGTCGATCAGCATCGCGCTGCCATCGAGGCCGGTCACCGTCAGCAGCGCGGCGCGCGCCGCGGGGCCCGGACGGGCCGAAGCGGCATCGCCCCCGAACAGGCTGGCGAGCTTCGCGCCGTCGGGCGATCCGAGGCCGGTGCAGGCATCCCAGCCGGGCCCGGCGGCATAGCCGATCGCGCCGGACTTGTTGTCGCCGCGCACAATGTCGCGCAGCGCGTCCGGACTGGCATAGAGCCGGGCATGGGGCTGGCCGAGCGCGCGGCCGCTCCGCGCCTTGAGCACGGCGACGATGCCGGCCCAGAGCGGCGCCACCGCGCTGGTGCCGCCGATGATGCCGGTCTGTCCGCCCGTTACGATGCGATAGCCGCTATCGGGATCGGCATTGCCGGCGACATCGGGCACGCCGCGCCCGCCCTTGGCCGAAGCCGGCGCGGGAATGGTGACGCCGGACTGATAATCGGGCCGCGCGAACAGCGTGCTCACGCCGCCGCCGGTGCCGCCGCCATTGCTCTTCCACACCACTTCCTCGCCGATCGCATCGCCCGAGGCGGTGATCCGCGTGCCGCCACAGCCGAGCACGCTCGGATCCGAGGCGGGATAATCGACATGGGGCTGGCCGTCCGTCTCGCCGTCGGTGGCGAGCGAATCGCCCGAGGCCGCCGTCACCGTCACGCCGAGGCTGACCGCATCCTTGAAGGCGGCGGACATGGCTGCGATCGCCTGTCCGCTCCAGCCATCCTCGGGCGACCCCCAGCTGATCGACAGCACGTCGGGCTTGTTCTGCTCGTCATGCACGGCCTGGCTGATCGCGTCGACAAAGCCCTGGCTGGTGTTCGGCGCGAAATAGACGGCGATGCGCGCGCCCGGCGCGACCGCGCCCGCGACCTGAATGTCCAGCGCCACCTCGCCATCGGCGCCGCTCCCGTCGCCCGGAGCATTGGTTCCGCCATCGACCCCGACCGCGACGATCTCCGGCGGCGCAAGCCCCATGGCGCGGAAGGCGGCTTCGTTATCGGCCTGGGTGAAGCCGCCGCCCAGCTCGATCAGCGCGATGCACCGCCCCTTGGCCTCGGCTCCGGCGAAGCCGTACAGGCTGGCGACCTCGCTCGGCAGAAAGCCGGAGGGCGGCGTGGGCCCGCGATGCGGGACGATCTTGGGGGTTGCCGCCGGCGTGGTATCGAGCCCGAGCACCGCGATCACGCGATCGGCGAGCGACGCAGGCAGGTGCAGCGGGCCCTCGCGCCCGCGCACCGATTGCCCGTCGCCCTCATAGCAGCGAAGCTCGGTGCCGAAGGCCTGTTCCAGCGCGGCCGCCGGGCCGCTCAGCTTAACGAGGCGCCGTGCCGCGCTTTCCTCCACCACCGCGAGACCGGCCTCGGCGGCGAATGCGCGGATCGCCGCGCAATCCTCGGCATGCGCGGCCTCGCGCGCTTGGCGGATCGCCGCGCGCGGCGCCACTCCGTCGCCCGCCGGCGCGGCGTCGCTCCGGGGCTTGAGATAGAGGCTGACGGTGATTTTCTCGTCGCCGGCCACCTTGCCCACGGGCCGCATGCCGCGTGGCGCCGGATGGGTGCTGCCCTTGAGTTCGTGCCGCTCGGCCATGATCCTGTCCTCACCTGAAAGGCTTAGGCCTAAACGCAGGGGGCCCCGGTTCGATGCCGCAGGCGGCTACATCATCCGGCCGCGCAGATTGAACAGGATGACGAGCGTGCCGCCCACCATCAGCGCCACGATCAGCGCCGAGAAGAGGATCAGCTGGAGATCGTCCCGCGACGTGCGGTTCAGCCGGATATGGAGGAAGCAGCGGAACTGGACGATGATCTGCACCAGCGCCAGCGCCAGGATCAGCGCGAAGCTGGCGCGGGGCCCCACCACCGGCCAGTGCACGGCGGCGAAGGCGGCCCCGGTCAGCAGCAGCGCGGCGCCATAGCCGATCAGATAGGTGCGGATCGCCCGCCGCTTTGCCGCGTCGGGCGCGCTCATCGGATCAGCCCCGGCAGATAGACGGTCGAGAAGATGGCGATCCAGATGATGTCGAGGAAATGCCAGAACAGGCCGAGCCTCTGGATGTTGATCCGCACGCGCGGATCCGGCCCGAAGATCAGGAGCTGCGCCATCATCACCAGGATCCACAGGCAGCCCGCCAGCACGTGCAGCCCGTGCAGCGGCACCAGCCCGAAAAAGGCCGAGAGAAAGCCGCTGCGCGCCGGCACCGCGCCATGCGCGGCCATATCGGCGAAGTCGTGCAGCTCGAGCCCGAGAAAGAGCAGGCCGAGCGCCAGCGTCACCGCCATCCAGGCCAGCAACGCCCGGCGCTGCGCTGCGTGCTTCAGCGCCACCGTCGCCATGCCGAAGGTGAGGCTGCTCGTCAGCAGCACCAGCGTCTCCAGAAAGGTCGGGCCGATCTTATATTCGCTCGCCGGCGTCGGGCCGCCGGCGGTGGCGGGGAGCATGACGCCATAGGTGGCGAAGAGCAGCGCGAAGATAACCGCGTCGCTCATCAGGAACACCCAGAAGCCGAACAGATCGCGCGAAGCGTCCATCTCCGCCTCGGCGTCGCCATGATCCACGGGCAGTCCCGCGTGTCGGGTCGCGTCCATGCTCATGCGTGCACCTTGGCGAGGCCCTGATTGGCCGTGCTGTTTTCGATCTCGCGCGGGATCGGCCGGGCGCGTGCGACCTCCGCCAGCCAGGCGCGCTCGGTCCGCTCGATCTCCTCGGCGGTTATGGTCCGCTCGGTGTCGCGGACGAAGCTGCGCGCGATCACCGTCACCACCATCGCCACCGCCCCGACCGCGGCGAGCCACCACATATACCAGACCAGCGCGAACCCCGTGGCGGCGCCGGCCAGGCCGAGGACCGGCGCGGTGCGGCTGTTGCGCGGCATCTCGATGGCGCTGTAGTGCGGCGGCGCGGCATAGGGCGCGTGGCTGCGCTTGTCGTGGTAGAAGGCGTCGAGCCGCTCCACATGCGGAATGTGGGCGAAATTATACTCGGGCGGGGGCGCCGCGATCGACCATTCGAGCGTCCGCCCATCCCAGGGATCGCCGACCGGAACGCGGTTGGCATCGCGATCGCGGATGCTCACCCAAAGCTGGACGATCAGCGCCGCGAGCCCGCAGAACAGGATCACCGCGCCGACCTCGGCGATGTAGAGCCACGGCCGGTAGGCGGCTTCGTGCACCGCCTGGGTGCGCCGCGTCATCCCCGCCGCGCCCAGCACGTAGAGCGGCATGAAGGCGAGATAGAAGCCGATCACCCAGCACGCCACCGCCACCCGGCCCCAAAACTCGTTGAGGCGGAAGCCGAAGGCTTTGGGAAACCAGAAGGTGTAGGCGGCGACCAGCCCGTACAGCGTGCCCGGGATCAGCATATTGTGGAAATGCGCCACCAGGAACAGCGTATTGTGCACCAGATAATCGAGCGGCGGAAAGGCGAGGATGATGCCGGTGAGGCCGCCGAGCACGAAGGTCATCATGAAGGCAAGCGCGTAGAGCATCGGCGTGGTGAAGCGCACCTCGCCGCGAAACATGGTCCAGATCCAATTATAGATCTTGACCCCGGTCGGCACGCCGATCGTCATCGTCGCGATGCCGAAAATGGCGTTGATGTCGGCGCTCTGCCCCATGGTGAAGAAATGATGCAGCCACACCGTGAAGGAGAGGACGGCGATCGCCATGGTCGCGATCACGAGCGAGATATAGCCGTACAGCTCCTTGCCGGAGAAGGTGGAGACCACTTCCGAATAGATGCCGAAGGCGGGCAGGATGACGATATACACCTCCGGATGGCCGAACATCCAGAACAGGTTGGCGTAGTTCATCATATTGCCGCCAAGCGTGTTGGTGAAGAAATGGAAGCCGAGATAGCGGTCGAGGGCGAGCAGCGCGGTCGCCACGGTCAGCGGCGGCATGGCGAACACCATCAGGATCGCGGTGCACAGGCTCGTCCAACAGAAGAGCGGCATGCGCATCAGCTTCATGCCCGGGCATCGCATCTTGTAGAGGGTGACGGCGATGTTGAGCCCCGCGAGTGTCGACGCGACCGATCCCAGCGTCACCGCCCAGATCCAGTAATCGGGGCCGGTGCCGGGGCTGAAGGCCAGCTCGGTATAGGGCGGATAGCCGCTCCATCCGCCGGTGGAGAAGCGGCCGATCACGAGGCTGGCCATCATCAGCGCCGCGCCGGCGGCGGTCAGCCACAGGCCGATCGCGTTGACCAGCGGGAAGGCCACGTCGCGGCTGCCGATCTGGAGCGGGACGAGATAGTTCATCAGCCCGGTGAGAAAGGGCATCGCCATGAAGAAGATCATGATCGAGCCATGGGTGCTGAACAGCTCGGCGAAATGCTCCGGCGCCACGAAGCCCGGCGCGTTGATCGCGCTCGCCTGCTGAAGCCGCATCAGATTGGCCTCGATCAGCGCGCGCGCCAGCATGATGAAGGCCAGCACCACATACATGATCCCGATCTTCTTGTGATCGAGGCTGGTGATCCATTCGCGCCAGAGCCAGCGCCAGCGGCCGAGATAGGTGAGCAGCGCCACCGCGAACAGCGCGCCCGCCACCACCATCCCCCCGGCGCCGGCGCCGATGATCTCGTTGGCGTCGGGATGCGCCCAGGCGCGCACGAAGGGCAGCGCGTCCCAGCTGAAGCGACCGAGCAGCGCCGGCCAAACGGGCGCGCTCATGGCTGGGGCGCCCGGGTGCTGGCGATCATCATGCGCCGGAACAGATCCGGCGGCACCGCCGAAAAGGCGCGGGGCCGGGGCTCGACCGCGCGCTGCCGCAGCCGTCGCAGCGCGTCTTCGTCCAGCGGACGCCCCACGGCGCGGGCGTGGGCGATCCAGCGCGCATAGCCCTCGGGGCTCAGCGCCAGCACGTCGAACCTTTCATCCTGAAATCCCTCCCCGTTGAACTGGGTATTCTCGCCGCGGAACACGCCGGCGCGGCTGGCCGCGAGGTTGAGCTGCGTGCGCATCCCCGCCATCGCATAGATTTGGCCCGCCAGCTGGGGAATGAGCAGCGATTGCATGACGGTGCCGCTGGTCAGGCTGAGATGGACGGGGCGCCCCACCGGGATGGCGAGCTGGTTCACGGTCGCGATCCGCTGGTCGGGATAGATGAACAGCCATTTCCAATCGAGCGCGACCGCCTGCACCTCCAGCGGGGGCTGGGTGGAGGGCAGCGGCCGGTACGGATCGAGCCGATGCGTGGAGAACCAGAGCAGGAAGCCCAGCCCGATGACGATGCCGAGCGGTGGAACCCAGATCAGGATTTCCAGCGGCCAGGAAAAGCCCCAGTCCGGCCGGTAGGCGTTGGGCCGGTTGGAGAGCCGATAATGCCAGGCGAAGAGCGGCACGAGGATCAGCACCGGACCGGCGACGAACACCAGCACCGCCGCGACGATGAGGTAGAGATGCCATTGCTCGGCCGCGACGGGGCCGGCATGGTTCACCACGCCCAGCCGCAGCGCCGCGCAGCCGCCGAGCAGCGGGGCCAGCGCCAACGGCGCGCAGGCGCGCCGCCGCCAGCGGCCGCGCGGTCGCTCGATCGCGCTCGAACCGGCCCGGATTGGGCGCACCAAATCGGAAGGGGAATCTGCCACCAGCGCCTCATGCGGCGGTGTCGCACCCGCCAGACCTGACCGAAACTCCGCAAACCGACATGCGGGTCCGCGCGGACTGTGCGGGGCGCGCTTCGCCGCGTCAGCCGAGCGGGGTCGCAACTTCGGGCGCCAAGCGATTGATGACGCTGTAGTTGATCGCGGTCCACCATTCCGATCCCGGCCCGCAGAGCGCATCCTGCGAGGCCGCGATCGCGCGGTGATCCGCGCTGACGAGATAATCCTCGACATCGTTCATGCAGGCGAAGGCCAGGATCGACACCGCGTCGATCTTCGCGCCTTCCGGGTCCGCCTGGGTGGACCCGATCGTGTGCAGCTGCGCATAGCGGCGCACCAGCGATCGGGTCGCCTCCTGCGCCATCACCAGCGGGGCATGGACGTGCAGCAGCTGCTCCTGAAAGGCCTCGCGCGCGTGTTCGGGGCGGCGCTGGTGGATGAGCACGAGGCTGATCGGATCGCGATGGCGCGCGCTCGGGATCAGGATGAACTCGCGCGTGATCTCGCGGGTCACCATGCGGAAGGCGGTCTGCTCGTCGGCGATGATGCGCTGGGCGAACTTGTCCTGGGCCAGCGTCTCCCGCAGCGCCGCCTCATCGGCATAGGCGATATAGGCGAGGCCGTCCCAGCGCGGCCGCTTGAAGGCGGGCACGCGCCGCCAGGGATCGGCGGGCAGATGCCCCGTCTCGTCGATCATGGCGCGATAGGGCGGCGGAAAGGCGGAGGAGGGGCCGGACGCGATCCGATGCACCTGATCGTAGCGCAGCACCCGCGCGGAGGAGGAGCCGGGCTCGTCCCACGCGAATTTGGGCCCATGCACCTTGCGCCAATATTCGTCCCAATGCTCGAAGGCGAGGTTCGGATCGCCCTCCAGCGCCAGCGCGCCCGCGTGCCAATCGGGAAAATGGACCTCGTGCCCGTGCCGGCTCTTGGACGCGCCGCGATCGTGCGGCCGCGCCGCGTGCGGCGTGTCGTCGACGCGGCTGACAAAGGTGGGCGTCACGATTAGCGGCGTGGCCGGGGCGGGCTGGGTCGGCGCCAGCGGCGGGCGGTGCTGGTTATCGCTGCGGTCGAAATCGGTCATCCTGTCTCTCTCCGGCGATGGGATGGGCGGCTGCGCGGTGCGCGGGCGGTGTCAGGCGCGAGCCTTGAGGCGCGGCCAGCGGAGGCGGGCGAGCCCGCGCCGCGAGCGGGGCGCCGCCGAGGCGAGCACCGGCTGGTGCAGCACGATGATCGCGCCCTCGCTGGGCAGCGCCATATCCTGCTCGGGGCTGACGATCGCGAACTCGCCGCCGGCGCTGATGCTGGCGATCGGCCAGCTCGGCTCCTCGGACACCGCGCGCTGGTCGGCGCGCTCGACCAGGAAGGCGGCGCCGCCCTGCATCAGATCGGACAGGCGCTGATGCACCATATCGAAGCCGATCGCGATCTTGCCGCGCCACTCGCGCGCGGCGGCGTGGCGGCCGGTGCTTTCGTCGGGCGCGATCTGATACACGCGCTCGCGCCCCAGTTCGGGGGCGAAGCGGGTGCAGACCAGCGCGTTATAGGCGTCGTCCGGGGTCGCGGCGAGCAGATGCTCGAACTCGCGCAGGTCGATCACCTCCTCGCCCACCAGCGACAGCACCTCCACCCGCAGCGTCGGCAGGCCGGCGAGCCGCGCCGCGCGCAGCGCATTGGCGGAGCGGTCCACCATCAGCACCGGAATGCCGCTGCCTTGCAGCGCCTCGCCGAGGCCGATCGTCCAGGCCGAGGCGCCGACGATCAGCAGACCGCCGCGGCCGCCGCTGGCGAGTTTGAGCCGACGCGCCAGCGGGGCGAGCGACAGGCCGTGGAGCAGCACGGTGGAGGCGATCACCGCGAAGACGAGCGGCAGCACCAGCCGCGCATCCGGATAGCCGGCCTTGGCCAGCCGCTCGCCGGCCACGCCCGCGATGGCGGCGGCGACCACGCCGCGCGGCCCGATCCAGCCCACCAGCAGGCGCTCCGCCCAGCTGACCCGCGCGCCAAGCGTGGCGAGGCCGATCGCGAGCGGACGGGCAATGAACAGGATCGCCGCCGTGGTGGCCGCGATCGGCCAGCTCAGCATCATCACCGTCTCGCGATCGATATTGGCGGTGAGCAGGATGAACAGGCCCGAGACGAGAAAGACGGTGAGCGATTCCTTGAAGCGGCGCAGTTCCTGCAGCCCGGTGACGTCGATATTGGCCAGCACCACGCCGAACAGCGTGGCGCCGACCAGCCCGGTTTCCGGCTGGATCGCCTCGCCCGCCGCATAGACGCCGAGCGCGCCGGCGAGCAGGATCGGCGTCTTGAGATATTCGGGCGCCAGATCGCGGCGGAACAGGGTGCGGATGCCGATCGGCACCGCCAGGCCCAGTGCCGCCGCGATGCCGCCGCCCAGCAGCGTCCGCCAGGCCAGCTGGAGCGCCGCGTCGCCGCTGCTCATCGTCGTGGACAGCGTGAGGAAGCTCAGCACGAGGAGCGTGATGGTGGCGCCGATCGGATCGTTGACGATCGCTTCCCACTTCAGGAAGGCGGCGGAGCGGGGCTCGAGCCGGGCCTGGCGCAGCAGCGGCATGATGACGGTCGGGCCGGTCACCACCAGAATCGCGCCGACCAGGATGGCGACGGGCCAGGACAGGCCGGCCACATAATGCGCCGCCAGCGTGCCGAACAGCCAGTTGAGCGGAAGCGCCACCGCTACCAGCCGCAACACGCCCGATCCGGCCGAGCGCAGCTCGCGGAGATTGAGGTTGAGCCCGCCCTCGAACACGATGATCGCCACCGCCATGCCGATCGCCGGCCGCATCACCTCGCCCAGCGCGTCGGAGGGCTTGACGATGCCGGCGATCGGCCCCGCGATCGCGCCGATCACGAGCAGCGGGATGATGGCGGGCAGCTTCAGCCGCCAGCCGAGCCACTGTCCGAACACGCCTGCCACGGCGACGCCGACGACCAGCAGTAAAATCGTGTCTTCCAAGCGCCCCACCTTGTCCAAGAGCGGGTCGGCCCGCCGGATCTCGCCGACATGCCGATCCTGCGCCCGCAGCGCGCGGGCGGGATGCTTGTTCCCCGGCCGCCTGGCGCCGTCTCGCGTCGGCGCACATTGCTCGGGCGCCGAGGCTTGCATCAGTCCCCGCCGGCAAGCGCCTCAGAAACAATGCTTTAGGTGGAGCGGTCCGTAGCGTCCGCGCGTTGAGGGCCGGTGGCCAGCCGAGGCCGGAGGGAGACGCGGATGGACGGGCGGATCGCGGCTTCTCCCTTTGACGTCACCGCGCCGCGCGACGCGGCGGTGGTGCGGCTCGGCACGCCGCAGACCCGCATTGACGGCCCGCTCAAGGTGTGCGGCACGGCGGCCTATCCCGGCGATGTCTATCCCGAGGGCGTCGCGCATGCGGTGGTGGTGCTCAGCCCCATGGCCAATGCCGAGATCCTGTCGATCACGCGCGACGCGGCGATGGCGGTGCCTGGCCTGCGCCTGATCCTGACGCACGAGGATGTGGGGGAGGCGATCCGGCCGGTGGATCACCTCATGGCGGGCGGCTGGGCGAACAGCAGCTGGCGGCCGCTGGCGTCGCCGGAAATACGCTATGCCGGCCAGATCGTGGCGCTGGTGGTGGCCGACACGCGCGAGGCGGCGGGCGCGGCCGCCGCGGCGCTGCGCATCCGCTACGCCAGCCGGCCGCCGGTGCCGCATCTCGAGGATCCGCGCTGCGAGACGAGGCCGCTGGCGTCGCTGGATCCCGCGCATCATGATCGCCGCCGGGGCGATCTGGAGGCCGCGCTCGCCGCCGCCGCGGTGTCGATCGACAGCCGCTACACCACGCCCGTCCAGCACCATAATCCCATCGAACTGCCCAGCACCACCTGTGTGTGGGCGGGCGACCAGCTGACCGTGTTCGAGCCCAGCCGCCACATCGTGGCCGCGCAGCACGGGCTGGCGGCGCAGCTTGGCCTCGCGCCGGCGCAGGTGCGGGTGGTCGCCCATTTTCTCGGCGGCCATTTCGGCTCCAAGCTCGCTCTGTCGCAGCACAGCGCCCTCTGCGCGCTGGCGGCGCGCAGGCTCGGGCGGCCAGTGCGGCTGGAGATCAGCCGCCGCGACCAGTTCAGCATCGCCAATCATCGCAGCGAAACCGCGCACCGCGTGCGGCTCGCCGCGGCGGCGGACGGTCGGCTGCTCGGGATCGGCCATGACGCGGCCTCGGTCAGCTCGCGCTTCGATCGCTTCGTGATGGAGGGCAGCGATGTCTCCACCGCGCTCTATGGCGCCGAGGCGGTGGCGGCGCAGGAGCGGCTCGGCCGGGTCGATCGCAATACGCCGGGGCCGATGCGCGCGCCGCCCGAAGTGCCTTTTCTCTTCGCGCTGGAGAGCGCGATGGACGAATTGGCGCATGCGCTCGCGTGCGATCCGATCGCGCTGCGGCGACGGAACGAGACGGCGGTCGATCCCGTCACCGGCCAGGCCTTCACCACGCGTCCGCTGCTCCGCTGCTTCGACGCCGCCGCCGAGGCGTTCGACTGGTCGCGCCGGCCGAGCCGCCCCCGCACGCTGGCGCGCGATGGCTGGTGGATCGGCTTTGGCTGCGCCTCGGCCGCGCGGCCGGTGAAGATCAGCCCGGTGATGCTCCGCCTGCGCCAGGACGAAGCGGGCGCGGTGCGGATCGAGACGGCGCATCACGAGATCGGCAACGGCCTCTATACGCTGCTCGCCATGATCGCGTCCGAGCGGCTGGGTGTGCCGATCGGCCGGGTGACGGTGGCGCTGGGCGACACCCTTTTGCCGGCCGCCGGCATCTCGGGCGGATCCTCCACCACCACCAGCCTCGCCAACGCGCTGGGCGAGGCCTGCGCCGCCCTGGTCGCCCAGCCGCCCGGCGCGCGGGAGACGGTGGTGCGCTATCGGCCGCCCGGAAGCGAGGGGACGGTGCTGGAGGATCTGGCGCAGGGCCATATCACGCTCGCTACCGCGCCGGGCGATCGGATCGGCTGGGCCTTTGGCGCGCACATGATCGAGCTGCACGTCCATCAGGCGACCGGCGCGCTTCGCGTGGTGCGCCATGTCGGGGCGTTCGCGGCGGGGCGCGTCCTCAATCCGCTCGCCGCGCGCAGCCAATATCTGGGCGGCATGGCCTGGGGCCTCGGCTCCGCCCTGTTCGAGAAGACCGAGATCGACCCGCGTACCGGCGCCTATGTCAATCGCGACCTCGCCGAATATCTGGTGCCGTGCGCCGCCGACATCCAGGGCCAGCAGGTGGTGCTGGTGCCCGACGACGATCCGGCGGTGAATCCCGAAGGCGTGAAAGGGCTGGGCGAGCTGGGCATTATCGGGGTCGCCGCGGCGGTGGCGAACGCCGTGTTCAACGCCACCGGTGTGCGGCTGCGCGATCTGCCGATCCGGCCCGAACAGCTGATGACCTAGCGACGCGCCTGGCGCGGATCCTCGTTGCGGGACGGCGGAGGCGGTGCGATAACGCTAACGCAACGGCGTTAGCGCTCCCACCAAGGGTCGCGGCGGCCTTTGGGAGGATGCCTGAGATGAAGACAAGCCTGTACGCGCTGGTCGCCGCCAGCCTGATCGCCACGCCGCTCGCCGCCCAGCCCGCGAACGGAGCGGTGGCGGAGGATTTCAAGCCCTCCTCGCTCAACCAGCCGGGCCAGGACTATCCGCAGGTCAATTCGCAGGGCTATGCGCGCTTTCGCGTCGTCGCGCCCGAGGCGAAGTCGGTGACGGTGAGCCTGGGCCTGGGCGGGCGGGGCGGCACCACGCTGACCAAAACTGCCGACGGCAGCTGGATGGGCACATCGGAAGGGCCGCTCGATCAGGGCTTTCACTATTACCATCTCAGCGTGGACGGAGGCACCTTCAACGATCCCGGCACGCTCAATTTCTACGGATCGACGCGGTGGGAGAGCGGGATCGAGATCCCGGCCAGCGACGCCGATTTCTACGCGCTTAAGCCCGTGCCGCACGGCCAGGTGCAGCAGATCCTGTTCAACTCGCCCAGCACGGGCACGCAGCGCCGCGCCTTTGTTTATACGCCGCCCGGCTATGACGCGAACAAGGCGACCCGCTACCCCGTGCTCTATCTCCAGCATGGCTGGGGCGAGGACGAGACGGCCTGGTCCAACCAGGGCCATGCCAATCTCATCCTCGACAATCTGATCGCGGCGGGGAAGGCGCGGCCTTTCCTGATCGTGATGACCTATGGGATGACCAACACCGTCCATCCCGGCCAGCCCGGCGGCCTCGCCAGCTTCGACATCAAGCCCTTCCAGACGGTGCTGCTGGACGAACTCATCCCCTATGTCGACAGCCACTTCCGCACGCTGGCCGATGCGCGGCACCGGGCCATGGCGGGGCTCTCCATGGGCGGCTTCGAAACCAAGCTGATCGCGCCGACGCATCTCGACCGCTTCGGCGCCATCGGCCTTCTGAGCGGCGGGACCATCTCGATGGACGATGTCGCGCGCTGGCCCGGTTTCAAGGACAAGGTCCGGCTCGTCTTTGTCAGCTTCGGCAGCCGCGAGCTGGATCGGGGCAGGACGATGCTGCCGCCCGGTGCCCCGCCCAGCGATCCGCGCGCCAATGCGGCGGCGCTCAAGGCGGCGGGCATCAACAGCGTCTTCTATGTCTCGCCCGACACCGCCCATGAATTCCTCACCTGGCGGCGCAGTCTGCACGAGATGGCGCCGCTCCTGTTCCGCGACTGAGCGGGGCCGGGCCGACGGGCCGGCGCGCCGCCCGCGCGCACGTTAATGGTTGATCGATGGCGGTGCCGGTGGAAGATGGCGACGCGGAGAGGGAGAAGAGGCGAGTGACCGAGCGGGTTTTTGGGGTCGCCCATAGCCGCCGCGCGCTGTTGGGCTCGGCGGCGGCGCTGATCGCGGCGGGCACCGCGCCGATCGCCTGGGGCTCGGCCGCGCGCGCGGCGCCCGGCCGGGCGGCGGCGGCGCCACCGCTCCAGCCCTTCGATCTGGCGGAGGTGACGCTCGACGAGAGTCCCTTCCTCCATGCGCAGCGCCGGACCGAGGCCTATCTGCTGCGGCTGGAGCCCGATCGAATGCTCCACAATTTCCGGGTCAATGCCGGGCTGCCGCCCAAGGCCCCCGTCTATGGCGGGTGGGAATCGGAGCCGCTCTGGGAGGATATCGCCTGCCAGGGCCATACGCTGGGCCATTATCTCTCGGCCTGCGCGCTCGCCTGGCGGTCCACCCACGATCCCCGCTACCGCGATCGGGTCGACTATATCGCGCAGGAACTGGCCGCCTGTCAGGCGGCGTCGGGTACCGGCCTGGTCTGCGCCTTTCCCAAAGGCCCCGCGCTGATCGCGGCGCATCTGCGCGGCGAGCCGATCGGCGGCGTGCCTTGGTACACGCTGCACAAGATCTTCGCCGGCCTGCGCGACGGCGCGACGCTGGCGGACAGCGACACCGCGCGCGCCGTCCTGATCCGGCTCGCGGACTGGGCGGTGGTGGCGACGAGGCCGCTCTCCGACGCCGCCTTCGAGACAATGCTCGAGACCGAGCATGGCGGCATGAACGAGGTGCTGGCCGATCTCTATCTGATGACGGGGAACGAGGCGTATCGCACGCTCGCCGGGCGCTTCTCGCACAAGGCGCTGCTCGTTCCGCTGGCGGCGGGGCAGGATCGGCTCGACGGCCTCCACGCCAATACGCAGATCCCGAAGGTGATCGGCTTCGAGCGCGTCTATGCGGCGACCGGCGACACGCGCTACCGCGACGCGGCCGGCTTTTTCTGGAAGACGGTGGCGCTCACCCGCTCCTTCGCCACGGGCGGCCATGGCGACAACGAGCATTTCTTCCCCATGGCGGATTTCGGCCGCCACGTCTTTTCGGCCAAGGGGTCGGAAACCTGCGGCCAGCACAACATGCTCAAGCTCACCCGCGCGCTCTTCCTGCAGGATCCGCAGGCGGCCTATGCCGATTTCTACGAGCGCACCCTCTACAACGGCATCCTCGCCTCGCAGGATCCGGACACGGGCATGGCCACCTATTTCCAGGGCGCGCGGCCGGGCTATATGAAGCTCTACCACACGCCCGAACATTCCTTCTGGTGCTGCACCGGAACGGGCATGGAAAACCATGTCAAATACCGAGATTCCATATATTTCCACGATGGTGCTGAGACGCTGTGGGTGAATCTGTTCATCCCCTCCACGCTGCGCTGGACGGCGCAGGACGCGGTGCTCGCCCAGACCACCCGCTTTCCGGACGAGCCCGTGACGCGGCTGCGCTGGACGCTCAAGCGCCCCACCGCGCTGACGCTCAAGCTCCGCCATCCCCGTTGGAGCCCGCAGCTCGAACTATGGGTGAATGACGCGCGCGTCGCGCGCTCGTCCGCGCCCGGCTCCTATCTGACGCTGGCCCGCACTTGGCGGGACGGCGACCTGATCGAGATGCGGATGGCGATGCATGTCGGTCTGTCGCAGGCGCCCGCATCGCCCGATATCGTCGCCTTCACCTATGGGCCGCTGGTGCTGGCCGGCGCGCTGGGCCGGGCAGGGCTGGCGCCGGGCGCGGATCTCGTCGTGAACGAGCGCAACTATGGCGGCTATAACGATACGCCCTTCACGCCGCCGGCCCTGTCCGGCGATGCGGCGACGCTGGCCGCCGCCATCCGCCCGACCGCGCAACCGCTGGAGTTTACCCTGCGCGCGGCGGACGGGCAGCCGATCCGGCTGATCCCCTATCACCGCATCGCGCACGAACGCTACGCGACCTATTGGCCGCTCCAGCCGCAGACCGCGTGACCGCGCGCGCGGCGTCATCTCTGCCGGGCGCGCCCGTCAGAAGCTGATCGAGGCGCTTCCCGAGAGGCGGGGCGTGCGATCGCCGGTTTCGTAGCGCGTGGTTCCGATCGGGAAGGCCGCCTCGAAACCGAGCCGGAGCGAGCGGGAGACCAGCGCGCGCGCGCCGAGCCCGGCCGAATAGAGCGTGCCGGTGCCATAGGCGTTGCGCAGATTGCCGACCGTTCCCGCATCGGCGAAGCCATAGAGCTGCGCCCAGCGCAGCAGCCCGTGCGTGCGATCCACCAGCTTGGCCTGGAGTTCGGCCGAGCCGAGCACGCCGCGATCGCCCGAGCGCTCGCTGAAATCGAAGGCGCGGCCGAAGCTCGGGCCGCCGATCGAAAGCTGCTCCACGGCGAGCAGCGGCCGTGTCGAAAGCTGGGCCGCGACCGCGAGGCGCGCGCTGAACGGTCCGGCGATGTCGCCTGTCCAATTGCTCCAGAGCGATGCGGTGGTGAAGCGGCCGCCGGCGTCGGGGCGGGAGGCGAGCGGATCGCCGCGATCCGTCGCGCCGAACACGTCCAGCCCCTGGATCACGCCCAGCCCTGCCCGTAT
Organism: Sphingomonas morindae; assembly: GCF_023822065.1. Taxonomy (NCBI): domain Bacteria; kingdom Pseudomonadati; phylum Pseudomonadota; class Alphaproteobacteria; order Sphingomonadales; family Sphingomonadaceae; genus Sphingomonas; species Sphingomonas morindae. The sequence continues at coordinate 3,328,945 of NZ_CP084930.1, read as the reverse complement.
CCGGCCGCCGGCCAGCGGGGCGAAGCCGTTGATCGAGACATTGACGGTGGCGAGCCGGTCGCGACGCACCTTGGCGCCGGCGAACCATTGGTCCACCGCGAGATAATCGAACTCGCCGTTCAGCCAGAGCGAAACGCTGCGCCCGCGCACCAGCGGCTGGGCGAGCGAGGCGCCCGTCGTGATCGAGCGGCCATTGGCATCATATTGCCGCCAGATGCCGCCCGTGCGGGTGCGGCCATAGGCGCCGAACACCGCAAGCTCGGTGCCGCTGGCGTTGAGCTGGTGCGCATAGCGCGCCCAGATCACGTTCAATTCGCGCGGCTGCGCGGGGGTGGCGAGATCCGAGACGCTGAGCTGATCGCGATCGTCGAACACGCCGTTGAAGTCGAAGGCGACCGAGGCGCGCAGCGGGCCGAGCGCGTGATTGCCCCAATTGTCCGTCCAGGCATGGCCCGCGACGCGATCATAGGCGATCGGCACGATCAGCACGCCCCTGTCGCCCTCGCGCGCGAACCGCGCCTCGCCGAGCCGGACGCCCGGCAGATCCTGCGCCAGCATCAAAGCCCGCTCCAGCTCGGCGCGCTTGGGCGCATGGCCGCGCAACCGATCGAGAATGGCCTGGGCGGCGGCGTTGCGCGCGCCGGTGAGGCGCACGTCGTCGATATGGCCCTTGTCGAGCGCGATGGTGAGCAGGCCCGCGGGAAGCGTCTGCGCCGGCGCGGTCGAGCGCGCGAAGACATAGCCCTGCGCGCGCGCCACGCCCGAAACGGCGGCGAGCAGATCGCGCATATCGTCGACCGTCAGCCGGTGGCCGACAAAGGGGGCGATGGCGGCGTCGAGCATGGCCTTGGGCAGATCCTCGCCGCCGGCGACGCGAATCGACGCGACGGCCACGCCGGGCAGCACCAGCCCGCCCGATCCCACCGCCGCGCCGGGCGCGAGCGTCGGGCGCGGGGGCGCGGCCAAGGGCGCGGCGGGCGCGACTTTGGCGGCCAGCGCGGGATCGGTGAGGTCGAGCGGGACCTGCACCGCCGCGGCCGCGGGGGCACAGAGGGCCAGCGCCGGCCAAAGCATCCAACGAGTCCGCACAAAGCCCCTTTCCTGATTTCAGGTCAGCGGCTTAGCGGCACGGTTGTTGAGAAAGCTTTTACGAAGCGCCGCTTAGATGGCCGCGACGGACCGACCCCTTAAGGCTTCGGCGTCGGGTTAGAGGAGTGAGGATGCGACGCGCGCTGCTGGGCCTGTTGACTGCCACCGCGCTGGCCGGGGCCGCCCGCGCCGGCACGCCGATCTGGATCATCTCCGAAGCCTCGCCCGGGGTGATGATAAGCCATGCCGGGCTGGTGAAGGCCGCCGCGCGGGGTGGCCGCGCCGAGATCGGCGATGTCGTCACCACGGGCCCCAACGCCCGCGCCGTGCTGGTGCGGGGCGAGGAATATGCCGTGGTCGCGCCCAATTCGCGGCTGCAGGTGGCCGATCCGGCGGCGACCGGCGGGCTCACCCAGTTTCTCGAGAAGATCGGCAACGTCGTCTATAGCGTGAAGAAGATGACCAACCCGCATTTCGGGGTGCAGACACCCTATCTCGCGGCGGTGGTGAAGGGCACGACGTTCAGCGTCACGGTCAACGATGCCGGCGCGTCGGTGCAGGTGGTCGAAGGCGCGGTCGAGGTGGCGACGCGCGATGGCGGCGCGCGCGAGATGCTCCGCCCCGGCGCGATCGCCTCGGTCGGCGCGGGCGATGTCGGCGCGCTGACGATCCAGGGCAGCACCACGCGCACCATCCGCTCGCCGAACGCGCCCGCGCCGGCGCGGACCACCGCCGCGGCCCCGACGGCGCGCGCCGCCGCGCCGGTGGCGCCCGTCGCCGCCATCGCCGCGATCCCGGCGACGATCAGCCCCGCGCCCGTCGCCGCGATCCCGGCCAGCGCCGAGCGGACCGAGACCGGTTCGGTGAGCACGGGCGTGATGGGGAACGCCGCCAAGCCCAGCGCCATCGCGGCGGTGGAAGAGGGGCCGGCGCCGCTCGCCAATCTCACCGGCGGCCTCGTCACCGGCCAGAGCGCGATGCAGGTGGCGGTCGCCACCGCCTCGTCCTCGGGCGCGGATCTCGCGGTCGCGGTGGCGACGCAGAAGCCCGCCGCCGTGGTGGCGACGGGTGGCGGGGCGGGTCTGTCGGGCGGAAATGGCGCCGGCGCGGCGGGGAACGCGGCTGGCAATAGTGCGACGGGCGCGGGCGCGTCGACCAGCGGCAATGGCGCGGCCACGAGCAACGCCGGCGGCAATGGCAACGGCGCCGCGACCGGCAACGCGGCGGGCGCCGGCACTGGCGCCGTGACCGGCAACGGCAATGGCGCGGCCACGAGCAACGCCGGCGGCAACGGCAACGGCGCCGCCACCAGCAATGCCGGTGGCAACGGCAATGGCGCGGCCACGAGCAACGCCGGTGGCAATAGTAATGGCGCGGCCACGAGCAACGCCGGTGGCAATGGCAATGGCGCCGCCACCAGCAACGCGGGTGGCAACGGCAATGGCGCCGCCAACAGCAACGCAGGCGGCAACGGCAATGGCGCCGCCAACGGCAACGCCGGTGGCAATGGCGCGGCCACCAGCAACGCAGGCGGCAACGGCAATGGCGCAGCCAACAGCAATGCGGGCGGCAATGGCAAGGGCAATGGCGCCGCGGTCGATACCGGCGCGTCGGCGAACGCCGGCCCCGGCAAAGGCAATGGGCCCGACGGCAATGGCCCGCCGGGCCAGGCGGCCGGCGGCCCGGGCAAGGGTAACGGCCCCGACGGCAATGGCCCGCCGGGCCAGGCGGGCGGCGGGCCGGGCAAGGGCAAGGGTCCCGACGGCAACGGTCCGCCCGGGCTGGTCGGCAAGGTCGTTGGCGCTGGCGAGGACGCTGCCGCTGCCGGCCTGAAGGGTCTCAAAGGCGCGAAGTGATGGGCCGCGCGTCTGGCGGACCGGCGCGCGTCCGCCGGCCCGGCTTCTTGGCGGACTGGCGCCGCGTGGATCGCTGGTTGCCGGTGCTCGTCGCGCTGGTGATCGGGCTTTGCGCCTGGGGGCTGGCGATCGGCCATGATCTCGAGCGCGGCTTGAGCGGCTGGCGCGCCGGGCTGCGGCCCCGCGCCGCCTCGGGCGCGCTCGTCTTCGTGGATATCGACGCGCGCTCGCTCGCCGCCTTCGGCCACTGGCCCTGGCCGCGCGACCGCTATGTCGAGACGATCGCGCGGCTGAACCGCGCCGGCGTGCAGACCATCGCCTTCGACGTGGATTTCTCCTCGCCCTCGCAGCCGGCGCAGGATGCGGCTTTGGCGCAGGCCATCGCGCGTTCGCGCGCGCCGGTGCTGCTGCCCACCTTCCGCCAGGCGAGTTCCGAGGGATCGCGCCGGGAGGTGGAGAATCTGCCCATCCCGATCCTGCGCGACAAGGCCCAGCTCGCCGCCGTCAACATCTTCGCCGATCCCGACGGGGTGGTGCGCTCCTATCTCTATGGCGTGATCACGGCGGGCGTGCCGCGTCCGTCGATCGGCGCGATGCTCGCCGATGCGCCGGGTCGCGCGGGCGGCGGCTTTCCGATCGATGGCTGGATCGATCCCGCCACCATCCCGCATGTCAGCATTCTCGATCTGCTCGCCGGGCGCGTCCCGGCGGCGCAGCTGGCGGGACGGAGCGTGCTGATCGGCGCCTCCGCGATCGAACTGGGCGACCGCTATTCGGTGCCGGGACGCGGCATCATCCCCGGCCCGGTGATCCAGCTGCTCGCCGCCGAGACGCTGCGCCAGAATTCGATTCCGACCGATCATGGGCCGGCGCTTCCGCTGCTGGTCGCGGTCGTGGCGGTGGCGCTGATGGTGCGCGGCGGCCCGCTGCGCCGTGCCTTCGCGCCAGGCATCGCGGCCGTGCTGATCCTCCTCCTGCCGCTCGCCGGGGAGGCGGCGCGGCTCGGCACCTTCCGGATCGCGCCTGCGCTGCTCGCCCTGTTCGGCGGTGGCGCGGCGCTGCTCTTCCACGGCGCGCTGCGCGCCGCGCGCGAGGCGCGTCATTTCGACGCGGAAACGGGTCTGGCCAATGGCCGCTCGCTCCAGGAGCTGGTCGCCGCCACGCCGGGGGCCAAGGTGGTGGCGCTGCGGCTCACCAATTTTGCGGACGTGGCCAATGTGCTGGGGCGCGAACGGGCGGTCGAGTTCGTGACGCGCATCGCCGAGCGGCTTGCCCAGGCGGGCGATTCGCCGGTCCATCGAAGCGACGAGACGATGCTCGCCTGGCTGTGTCTGGCCGGCGACGCCGAAGAAGAAATCGAGCGGATCGATGCCGCCGCCGCCATGCTGCGCCTGCCCTTCGATCTCGCCGGGCGCCAGGTGGAGCTGCAGCACGGCTTCGGGCTCGCGCCGGCGGAAGATCGCGACGCGCTCACCCGCGCCGGCAAGGCGGCCGATCAGGCGGTGGCGCGCGGCGTGCGCTGGATGCGCTACACCGCCGATATGGAGAAGGAGAGCGCGTGGCGGCTCGGGCTCGCCACCGAGCTCGATCAGGCGATGGCGGCGGGCGATATCTGGGTCGCCTATCAGCCCAAGCTCGATATCGGCGCCGCCCGCATCACCGCCGCCGAGGCGCTGGTGCGCTGGCGTCACCCCGAACGCGGCATGATCCCGCCCGATGCCTTCATCCCGGCGCTGGAGGAGAGCGGACGCATCGCCGATCTCACCCTCTTCGTTCTGGAACGCGCGCTGGCCGATCGCGAAGCCTGGGCGGCGGCAGGCGCGCCGCTGGCGGTGGCGGTGAATCTCTCCGCGCTTCTGCCCTCCGATCCCGCCTTCGTCCTGCGGCTCGAAGCGGTGCTGCGCCGCCATCGGGACGCGGTGCCGCACCTCACGCTCGAAGTCACCGAAAGCGCGGCGATGACCGATCCGGAGCGCGCGGTGGAGGCGCTGCACCGGCTCGCCGCGCTGGGCGTGGCGCTGTCGATCGACGATTACGGCACCGGCCAGTCGACGCTCAGCTATCTGAAGCGGCTGCCGGCACGCGAGATCAAGATCGACAAGAGCTTCGTCCTCACGCTCGAGAAGAGCCGGAGCGACCAGGCGATGGTGCGCTCAACCATCGAACTGGCTCATGAGCTGGGCTTCAAGGTGGTGGCGGAGGGCGTGGAAACCGAGGCCGTGCTGCGGATGCTGTCCGGCTTTGGCTGCGACACGGCGCAGGGCTGGCATATCGGCCGCCCGGTGCCCGCCGACGAACTGCTCGCCCGGATCGCGCCGAAGCGTGCCGCCGCGGGCTGAGGACGATCGGCGCGCCGGCTTTCAGCCCCATCGACGACCATTCTCGCCGTCGAGCATGAATGTTGCAGTCGGACCCGATCATGTCAGGACTATATCGGAGGTGAAATATCCTGAAATCCCGCTATCGAGCTTGATCCAAGCTTGGGGGGAGCGGGGGGATGCACGATCGGCTTCATCATGGATCGGCCTATGTCAGCGGGCCATCCGGTCTGCGGATCGGCGTGGCGCTGCAGGATTTCGCCCTGGGCGGAACCGAGCGGATCGCGCTGCGGCTCGCGCGGCACTGGGCGCAGCGCGGCGCTGCGGTGACGCTGTTCGCCGGCGCGGCGCAGGGCCCGCTGGAGCCACTGCTGGACCCGCGGCTCGATCTGGTCGAGCCGGCCGTGGCGATCCCGCGCGGGCCCGGCTCGATGCCGCGCCTGGCGGCGGCGGCGGCGCGCTATTTCGCGCGCTTTCCGGTCGATCTCTGCTTCGTGCCCGGCAATTACCACTGGCCGATTGCTGCGGCGCTGGGCCGGTTGCCGGCAGAGGTGCGGCCGCGCATCGCGGTGCAGGTGAGCGCGCCGCTCAGCAAGCCGCAGCGCGGCCCGGTGCGGCAGATCGGCTATGAGTGGCGGATGCGCCATCTGCTCCGCCGCGCGGATGCCGTCATCACCCTGTGCGCCTCCGCCCAGGCCGAGGCGATGCGCATCCTTCGCCACGCGACCTGCGTGACGATCCCGCTGCCCGCGCTCGACGAGGAAAGGCCGGCCCCCGCGCCCGTGCCCGAGGGGGCGCCGCCGCTGCTGCTCGCCATCGGTCGGCTGGTGCCCGAAAAGGGATTCGATCTGCTTCTCGATGCCTTTGCCGCGCTGCGTGCGCGACACGGCGCGCGCTTGGTGATCCTGGGCGAGGGGCCGGCGCGGCCGGCGCTCGAGGCGCAGATCGCGCGCCTGGGGATCGGCGCCGATGTCAGCCTGCCAGGCTACACCGGGGACACGCGCGCCTGGCTCGATCGTGCGCGGCTGCTGGTGCTGCCCTCGCGCTTCGAGGGCTATGGCGCGGTCGTGGTGGAGGCGCTGGCCGCCGGCCGGCCGGTGGTGGCGACCCGGGCGACGCCGGCGGCGGAGGAACTGCTGCGCGATCCGCTGGCGGGCCGGGCGGTGCCGATCGAGGATTGCGCGGCGCTCGCGGCCGGGATCGAGGCGCTGCTCGCGGCGCCCCCGCCGCCGCCCGCGCACTTGGCCGCGCTGGTCGACCGCTTCCAGATCGACGACGCCGGAACCCGCTACGAACGCCTATTCCACGCGCTGCTTCGCGCCCGCGTCGCCGCCTGAACCGAAGCGTCTGACCGGACATGATTTTCCTTTCGCCACGCGCGCCTTCCCCTAAGACAGGCTGAACGCCGCGCCACGCGGGCCGCGGCGCGAGGAGGATGGAATGGCGGCGATCTCGGACACCCGGCCAAATCGGGGCGGCCGCCTGCGACGCTTGGTCGTCGCGGCGCTGGCGCTCGCCGTCGCCGCGCCCGGTCTGGCCGAGCCCGTGGTGACGCTGCGCATCGCGCGGGACGCGCCGGGGCCGGTGATCGCGCGCGATATCTTCGGCCAGTTCGCCGAGCATCTCGGCACCGGCATTTATGGCGGCGTCTGGGTCGGCCCGAAATCGCCCATTCCCAATGTGCGCGGCATCCGCAGCGACGTGGTGGCGGCGCTGCGCGCGCTCCGCGTACCCAATGTTCGCTGGCCCGGCGGCTGCTATGCCGATGAATATCATTGGCGCGACGGGATCGGCCCGGCGGCGGGGCGGACCCGCACGCTCAACGCCAGCTGGGGCGGCGTGATCGAGCCCAACGCCTTCGGCACTGATGAATATATGGATTTCCTGCAGCAGATCGGCGCCGACGCCTATGTCTCGGTCAATATCGGCTCCGGCAGCCCCAAGGAGGCCGCCGACTGGCTCGACTATATGACGGCGGACAAGCCCACCAGCCTCGCCGCGCTGCGCGCCGCGAACGGCCATCCCGCACCCTATCGCGTCAAATATCTGGGGCTGGGCAATGAGAATTGGGGCTGCGGCGGCGCCATGTCCGCCGATCATTATGTCGAGCAGATGAAGCAATATGCCCATTACGCCCGCGATCTCGATACCGCCCGGCCCAAAGGCGAGGCGATGCGCCGCATCGCGGTCGGCTGGGACGGGCTCGACGCGGACTATACCGAAGCCGTGATGAAGGCCTGGAAGAGCAAGGCCTGGAGCTGGGACATCGATGGCGTCTCGCTCCACAATTACGCGACCGGCGGCTGGCCGCCGCATCTCGCCAGCAGCGATTTTGGCGAGGGCGACTATCTCAGCCTGCTCGCGGACGGCATGGCGATGGACGGCAAGATCGCAAAGCAGAGCGCGATCATGGATCGCTACGACCCCGAAAAGAAGCTGGCGCTGGTGGTCGATGAATGGGGCGCCTGGCTCAAGCCCAATGCCGGCAGCAATCCGGGCTTTCTCCAGCAGCAGAACTCGTTGCGCGACGCGCTGCTCGCGGCGGAGACGCTGGCCATCTTCATCCGCCACGCCGACCGCGTGCGGATGGCCAATATCGCGCAGATGGCCAATGTGCTCCAGTCGATGGTGCTGACCGACGGGCCCCGGATGGTGCTCACCCCCACCTATCACGTCTACAAGATGTTCGTGCCCTTCCAGGACGCGCGGCTGGTGCCGGTGGCCGTCCAGGGCCAGCCGCGCCTGGCCGCGAATCCCGCCATTCCGCGCGTCGATGCGGTGGCGGCGCGCGATGCGGCGGGCCGGCTGTGGCTGGCGGTGACCAATCTCGATCCCGCCGCGCCGGCCGAGATTCGCCTCGAAGGCCTGCGCGCGGCCGATGCCGCGGGCCAGATCCTCACCGCGCCGCGGGTGGATGCGTTCAACAGCTTCGCCGCGCCGGATCTCGTGCGCCCGACGCCGTTCGCGGCAACGGCGCGCGGGGGCGTGCTGACGCTGCGGATGCCGGCGCATGCGGTGACGGTGCTGGCGGTGCGCGAGACGCGCTGAGCCGCCGCCCGCGCGCGGTCAGTGGCGCAGCGCCCGGCCGAAAAAGGGCAGCAGCGCGTCCTCGAACCGGAAGGCGACATGGCTGACATGCGTACCCGGATAGATTTCGAAGCTGTTGGCGATGCCGTAGGCGTCGAGCCGCTGATGCAGGCGCCGCGCGTCGTCGCGAAGCCCGTCCTGATCGCCGACATCGATGGCGATCGCCGCGTAGCGCCGTAGGTTGCCGACATATTGATCGACAAAGGCGAGCGGCGCGTTGGCCGCCCATTTGGCGAGCACGTCCGGCTGCACCACGCCATGCTCCACCGGCAAATCGCTGTAGAGCGGCGGCTTGCGCGGATTGGGCGACCAGGCCGCCGCGCTGGCGAGCTGGGCGCGCAGCAAAAAGGGCAGGCGCGCCGAATCCGCCTCGGTGACGACCTTTTCCAGCTGCGCGGCCGAGGCGATATCGATCTGGTCGGCGGTGCGCGGCGCGAGGCAGCAGGGGCTCATCATGTAGAGCGCGCCGAACATGTCGGGATGCTTCATGCCGATGCGCGCCGTGCCATAGCCGCCCATGGAATGGCCGGCGAGACCGCGGCTCTCCCGATGGGGCAGGGTCCGGTAGCTGCGGTCGATATAGACGACGAGATCGCGGGCGATGAAGGTCTCGTAATCGCCCGTGGTGACCGAGCTTGAATAGAGCGAGCCGTTATGCTTGGTTTTGGCATCTGGGAAGACGATGATCATCTCGGGCAAACCGCGGGCATAGGCGTTGCCGATGGCCCGCTCGGCATGGATCTCCTTCATCCATTGCTCGGCGCCGATGGAATAGCCGTGCAGCGCGTACAGCACCGGGTAGCGGCGGTGCGGCTGGCGGGCATAGCTGGGCGGCAGCACCACGAAGACGGTGCGATCCGCCGAATCTCCCTCCAAACTGCCTTCCAGCGCGGCGCCATGGACGAGACGCCGCTCAATGGTGAGCGCGGGCGCGTTGGCAAGCGCGGGGGGCGTGTCGGTGATCGCCTGGCCAAGCGCCGGCGCGGCCAGCGCGAGCGCCAGTCCGGTCAGGAAGAGCGCGGGCAGGGTGCGCGAACGGCGGGACATCGGGACCATGCGTGTTCCTCGCTATAATAGGGGCGCTCAGGCGCCGATTTCGATCAGGGCGACGCCCTGGCGTGGCAGGCGCAGCGTGGCGGTGCCGTCCACCATCGGAAGCGCCTCGGGCCGCAGCCGCGACGCCGCCTTGAGCCGCTCGATCTGCGCGCGATCCGGCCGCGCCGGGCTGCCCATCGCCTGCCATGCGCCGAAGCTGTTGGCGTGGGTGGCATCGACGCGCCAGAGCCGCGCGCGCGCCAAGCCGTGGCGGCCCGCCACCCGCAGCCGGATCGCCGCCTCTGGGCCGGGCACATCGTCATCATGATAATGCCAGAGCAGGATCGCGCTGCCGCCGGTGGCGGTGCGGGTCGCCAGCACCCCCACGTCCGGCGCGGCGCGCACCCCCGCCTGCAACAGCGTATCGAGCGGCACCGCGCGATCGCTGCTGGCGGCGATCTGGCGCGGACCGAGCCGGGCGAAGAGGCGGAACACGTTCAGCACCGCCAGATCGACGCCATTGCTCGCCAGCTGCCGATAGCCGGCGAACCAGGGCTGGCCGACAAAGGTGAAGGACCAGGAGAGCGCGCCGTCGAGCGTCACGCCGCGCCTCCGCGCCAATTCCCAGAGCCGCGCGTAGCTGGCCGCCGTATAGCTCGCATAGAGCGGCCCGTTGCGATAGGCGTTCGCCGGGCCGGGGCAGGCGGCGCAGCCTTCCGGATCATTCTCGCCAATCACGATCGGCTTGGCGGCCAGCGCGGGGATGGCGGCGATCTTGGCGAAGCCCTGGTCGGCGGTGCGGAGCTGGTCGGCGATGCCCATGCGGACATGGCCGTCCACGAGCACGGGCTGCCCCTTGGCGTGGAAGGAGAGGAAATCGGTGGGCGTGCCCCGCGCGCCGTTGGCGTAGTTGGTGTCTTGTGTCACATGGTGGAGGAAGCGGTCCATGAAGGCGCCGCCCGCGCCGGCCACGTCCGGGCCGCCCACCCGCGCCGTCGGCAGCGCGCGGCGCACGGCGGCGATTGCGGTATCGTGCAGCCTGAGGAATTGCTCCACGTCGCCGGACCAGTAGAAATCGAGATTGGGCTCGTTCCAGACCTCGAAATACCAGCGCTCCACCTCGGCGCGGCCGTAGCGCGCCACATTGTGCCGGGTCCATTGGTAGATCAGCTCGGCCCATTGCTCGTACTTGGTGGGCGGATAGGACCAGCCGGCGGTGATGCCGGCATAGCTGTTGCCGGGGTGCCAGGGGCGCCGATAGGGTACGCCCGCCGGCGCCGAGGTCAGGGCCGCGGGCATGAAGCCGATTTCTAGATAGGGATGGATGCCGCGCGCGCGGTAGCGATCGAGAATGCCATCGACGATATGCCAGTCATAGACGGGCTTGCCGCCGCGCATGGTGAGCGCGTTGGTGCTGCCCCATTTGAAATCGGGGGTGCCGTCGCCGCTGGTGAGCAGATTGTGCGCGCGGAAATAGATCTGGCCGGGCCGAAGCGCGCCCAGTTCGGCGAGCAGATGATCGCCATCGGGGCGGGTCGCGTAATTGGGTTCGTCGGCGCCGAAGAAGCGCCAGATCGGCGGCAGCGCGGCGATGGTGCGCGCGGGATCGACCTGGATCTCGGTGGCGAGCGGGGCGGGCGGGGGCGCCGTTCCGGCGGGCGCCGCCGCCAGCATCGCCAGCATCGCCGCCAGCGGCGCGCGCCAGAATTTCGTCATCGTCAGGCCTTCCGCAGCGCGGGGCCGAGCAGCCGCAGCGGCCGGCCGGATTGGAGATGGTGGCGCGCCGCAATGGGTCCGGCGCGCACGAGGATGTCGAGCGGCCGGTCCGGACGCAGCACGGCCTCGGTCAGGCGGCCGTCCCGCCACGCCAGGTCCACGCCGCAACCGCCACGCGCGCGCAAGCCCGTCACCCGGCCCTCGGGCCAGGCGGCGGGCAGGGCGGGAAGCAGCCTGATCTCGTCCTCGATGCTTTGCATCAGCATCTCGGCGATGGCGCGGGTGCCCCCGAAATTGCCGTCGATCTGGAACGGTGGATGCGCGTCGAACATGTTGGGATAGGTACGCTCCGGGCCGAGCAGAAAGGCGAGGATGCGGTGCGCGTGATCGCCCGCGCCCAGCCGCGCCCAGAGATTGGCGCGCCAGGCGGTCGCCCAGCCGGTGCTCTCGTCGCCGCGCAGCTCCAGCGAGCGGCGCGCCGCCGCCGCCAGCGCGGGGGTGCGCAGCGGATCGATCTGGCCGCTCGGAAACAGGCCGTAGAGATGCGAGACATGGCGGTGATGCGGCTCCGGCGCGGCGCCGTCCCAATCCTCCTGCCATTCCTGCAACTGGCCGAGCCGTCCGATCTGATCGGGCGCAAGCCGCGCGCGCGCCGCGCTTAGGCTCGCGGCGAAGGCCGCGTCGATGCCGAGCAGGGTGGCGGCGCGTTCGGTCTGGGCGAAGAGGTCACGCAGGATCTGCTGGTCCATCGCCGGCCCGGCGCAGAGCGAGGCGCCGCCGGGATGAACATTCTCGGGCGAGAGCGAGGGGCTGGTCACCAGATGGCCGGCGGCGTTGGTCTGGAGCGTATCGAGAAAGAACAGCGCCGCGCCGCGCATCAGCGGATAGATGGCGCGCAGCGTTTCGGGATCGCGGCCATAATCGTAGCGATCCCAGAGATGCGTGCAGAGCCAGGCCCCGCCCATCGGCCACAGCCCGAACTGCGCCCCGTCGATCGGCGCGGTGGCGCGCCAGGCGTCGCTATTGTGATGCGCCACCCATCCGCGCGCGCCATACATGTCCCGCGCCGTGCGCGCGCCCGTGATGGCGAGCGTGCGCACCATCGCGATCAGCGGCTCGGTGCATTCCGGCAGGGCGGTGCACTCGGCCGGCCAGTAGTTCATCTCGGTGTTGATGTTGATCGTGTATTTGGAGCCCCAGGGCGGCTTCACGCTGTCGTTCCAGAGCCCCTGCAGCGTCGCCGGCTGGCCGCCGGGGCGCGAGGCGGCGATCAGCAGATAGCGGCCATAATGGAAGTAGAGCGCGGCGAGGCCCGGATCGCCCGCGGCATTGTCGGCCCGGATGCGCGCGTCGGTCGGCCGGTCGGCGGCGGCGCCGCGGCCGAGATCGAGCCGCACCCGGCGGAACAGCCGGCGATGCGCCCGCGTCGCGTCCTCGGCGATGCGTGCGAAGCTTCGCGACGCGGCCTTGTCCAGCGTGGCGCGGACGGCGGCTTCGGGATCGCCTGTGGTATCGTCGAAGCGGCGATAGCTGGTCGCCATCGCCAGGATCATGGTGACGCGATCGGCGCCGCGCACGCGCAGCCCGTCCGGCCCCGCGAGCATCTGTCCGCCGCTCGCCCGCACACGCAGTTCGGCCGCGAAGCGCAAGGCCCCGGCCACCCCATGTTCGGCCGGCGCGCGGCCCGCCAGATGGATCGCGTCGCCCGCGGCGGCGATGGTGGCCGGATGCGACGACTCGAGCGCGACATCGAGATCGATCGCGTCGGGCCGGTCGGCACGGAGTTCGATCCCGATCAGTTCATCGCCGGGCGAGGCGAGCATGACACGCTGGAAACGGACGCCGCCGGCGGTGAAGTCTGTGGTGGCGCGCGCGCTGTCGAGATCGAGCGCACGGCGATAGCTGCCGGGCGTCACCGGCGGAAGGCCCGGCATGGCGAGCCGAAGATCGCCGACCGGCTGATACGACATTTGCTGCAAGGGACGCGCCATCAGGCGCGCATTGGCGAGCGCCTCGGCCTCGGCATAGCGGCCGGCCGCGATCAGCCGGCGCACCTTGGGCAGGGCGGCGCGCGCCTCCGGATTGACGGGATCATAGGGGCCGCCGCTCCACAGGCTCGAGTCGTTGAGCTGCACCCGCTCCTGCGCCGTGCCGCCGAAGACCATCGCCCCGAGCCGGCCATTGCCGATCGGCAGTGCCTCGGTCCAGACCGAGGCGGGTCGATCATACCAGAGCATCGTGTCGCGATCGGGCGCTGCGTCGGCCCCGGCCCGGGCGATGCCGGGGCCGCAGGCAAGGCCGGCCGCGCTGCCCAGAAACATCCGTCGGCTGACCGTGCCCTGATCCACCGCGTCTCTCCTTGCGCCTGGCGCGTGCCGCTAGAGCCGTCGGTTGCGGCGTTGCGCGAGCAGGCCGATCTGGCTGAGCGAGCCGAGCAGGGCATAGATGGACTGTAGGGCGCCGGTCTCGAACAGCGTCGCGATCTCGCCGGGATCGAGCGCGGCGAGCGCGTCGCGGCTGATCGTGTAAAGCCCCTCGAGCGTGATCGCCTCGCCGCTGTCGAACGCAAGATTGATGTCGATTTGTTCGACCAGACGCAGCGCCAGCAGCCGCTGGATCAGCGCCTCGCTCTGGCGCAGCCCGGCGTCCATCAGGGCGAGCGCACGCTGCGCCTCGCGCAGGCCATCGGTCGGCGCGCCATTTTCATCGAACAGCGCCACGCCGCGATCCGACACAAAGCGCGGATGATCGCGATCGATGACGACAGCGCCGTCACCGACGAAAAATCCCTCGCGCACCAAGTCGAGCGGCATGGCCGCGTCGAGCGCGCCCGACTCGTCGATCAGGAGATTCTCGCCGGCGGTGAAACCGAAGACGGCGCCGAAGTAGAACTGCCCCGTATCGGGGCTCTTGGTGAGGAGAAGGGGGCAGCGCGCGGCGATCGAGTCGAATTCAGCGGGGACGACTTGAACGAAATGCCGCCCTTCGGCTGTCGGGCGCCGCATGCGCAGGCCAGCATGAAGGCGCGAATCCAGCATCTGCCACGTGCCCATCCTCGTCCCCTTGTTCCGGCGGCTTTGTGGCCGGATCGCGCCTGCGCTTGGCCAAGCTCATAGCCCGCGCACCGGCTTTGGCAAAGGCTTTCCCATTACCCCTACAATTCAATATTGCAGGATCGTCATGTGCCGGATAAGGTAGCGCTAACTATTGGAGATGGGGGCAGTCCCGCGCGCGCTTAGCCGTGCGCCGCATCGGCCTTCACCTACCGGTAGATAATGAAACTCCGGGTTTTCCGGAGCAGGGAGAAGGATGACGGGCATGGCAGTGCACGATCGTAGAAACTCGTCTGCAAAACATCGCAACAATCGCGCAAGAATAGGACTGGCGGCCGCGTGCAGCTTTGCCGCGCTTGCGATCGCGATGCCGGCCCATGGCCAGAGCGCCGATCCGAGCAGCGCGCAGAACAGCGAGAGCCAGCCGGCGCCCGGCGTCCAGCCGGCGGTGCCGAGCACGGCCAACAGCATCGGCGCGCAGGAGGCGGGCCAGCCCCAGGACGAGGCGACGGCGCCTGACAGCAACAAGGCCAACACGCTGCCCGCGGGCGGCGGCAATGGCGAGATCGTGGTCACCGGCCTGCGCGGCTCGCTCCAGCGCAACCTCGATATCAAGCGCTCTTCGGTCGGCGTGATCGACGCCATCTCCGCCGAGGATATCGGCAAATTCCCGGACTCGAACGTCGCGGCCTCGCTCCAGCGGCTGCCGGGTGTCTCGATCCAGCGCTCTGGCAATCGCGGCGAGGCGACGGGCATCACCGTGCGCGGCTTCGGAGGCGATTTCAACACCACCCTCTACGACGGTCGCCGCATCTCCACCGGCACCGGCGGCCGCCAGATCGACTTTTCCACGGTCGGCTCCGACTTCATCGGTCAGCTGAGCGTGCTCAAGACCCCGGACGTGACGTTAAGCTCCAGCTCGATCGGCGCCACCGTCGATATCGGCTTTCCCAAGCCCTTCGATCATCCGGGCTTCCGCATGGCGGCCAGCGCGTCGGGCTCGGTGCAGGACCGCTCCGGCAAGGTGGTGCCCACCGCCGGGCTGCTGCTGAGCGACACATTCGCCGACGATACGATCGGCGTTCTCGCCGACGTGATCTACACGCATCGCGATACCACCAGCAACCGCGTCTCGGTGTCGGGCTGGCCGGGCGGCTTCTACGCGCCGTGCCAGCTGCAGGGCAGCACCGCCGCCACCTGCACACCCACCAGCGCCGCCAACGCGCCGGCCGATCAGAAGCAGACGATCGTCGGCTGGTATCCGCAGCAATATGTCGTAGACCAGGAATTCACCAAGGATCGTCGCATCGACGGACGGATCGCGCTGCAATGGCACCCGTCCGACGCGCTGATGCTGACGGTGGACGATAATTACTCGCGCCAGAAGATCGTGACCGACATCTATGGCGTCGGCGTCTGGTTCAATCAGGGCGATCTGCGCAACGTCCAGCTCGACAGCAACGGCCAGGTGCTCAACTTCACCCAGGCCGGCTCGCCGACCGACTTTACCTCGGCGATCAACACGCAGGTTCTGCAGACCAATCAGATCGGCGGCAATCTCAAATGGGATCCGACCGAGCGGCTGCATGTCGAAGGCGATGTCAGCTATGCCAAGAGCTGGCTCAATCCCAACGGCAATATCGGCAGCCAGAATGGCGATATCGGCTATGGCGGATCGCTGAGCAACGTCACCGGCCTGCAAATCAACGGGAACAGCTCGAGCAGCTTCCCCACGCTGACCACCTATGGCCCCAATGGCAGCGCCGCCGACTATACCAATACCGCGCTGATCGGATCGCACGTCACCGTCAATCAGACGCAGCGCAACACCGATGCGCTGAAGCAGGCGCGCCTCACCGCGTCGTGGAAGCAGGACGATCTCACCGTCAAGATCGGCGGCCAATATTATGAGGATCGGTTCAAGCTGCTGAACACCAGCACCTTCACCAACAATTTCTGGCAGGCCTATGCGGGCTATGGCGCGCCTTCGGGCCGCACCACGGGCATCGCGCCGCTGCCCGCCAGCCTGTATCAGGGGACGATCAGCCTCAACAATTTCATCCCCGGCTTCAAGGGCGCGCTGCCCCCGTCGCTGATCCGCTACAGCCCGATCGACTATCAGAATTTCCTCTCCGGCCTGGGCAACCCGCAAACCACCAACATCCCGGGCTTCAACAATATTCCGGGCTTCACCGGCAGCTTCGACCAGATGGTGGATCCGGGCAGCATCCAGGATATCCGCGAACGGACCTGGTCGCTCTATATGAGTGTCGCCTACACTACCGAGATCGGCGGCATGCCCTTCCACTTCGCGGCGGGGCTGCGCAACGAGAACACGCATCTGCGTTCCGGCGGCCAGGGCCGGCTCCCCGTGTCGATCGCGACGAGCAGCGCCGATCCGACCCTGCTCTCGGTCAGCTTCGGACCGACCAGCACGATCACCGCCAAGAGCAATTACTCCTATCTGCTGCCCAGCGTCGATGCGCGGCTCGAGGTGACGGACCGGCTCCAGCTCCGCTTCGATGCGTCGCGCACGCTGACGCGGCCGGGGCTGAGCCTGTTGACGCCGGTGGTGAGCGTCGGCAGCGGCCAGCGCGTCAACGCGCTCACCGCATCGGGCGGCAACCCCAATCTCAAGCCCTATCTCGCCGACAATTTCGATGCCGCGGCGGAATGGTACTACAAGCGCAACTCCTATCTGTCGGTCGACTTCTTCCTGAAGAACGTCAGCAACTTCATCGTCGGCGGCGTGACGCGGCAGCAGATCAACGGCGTGGTCGATCCCACCACCGGCCAGCCGGCGAGCTTCGCCGTCTCGCAGCAGATCAACGGCCCCGACGCCACGGTGAAGGGGGTGGAGCTGGCCTGGCAGCAGGTGTTCGGCGATACCGGCTTCGGCTTCCAGGCCAACGCCACCTTCGTCACCACCAACAAGCCTTACGACAAGGCAAATATCTCGCAGACCGGCTTCGCCGTGACCGGGCTTGCGAATTCCGCCAATTTCGTCGGCTTCTATGACAAATATGGCTTCCAGTTCCGCGCGGCGCTCAACTGGCGCGACGAGTATCTGCTCCAGTTCGGCCAGAACCAGAATACCGGCCAGTTCGGATCGGAGCCGACCTTCGTCAATGCGAGCCTCCAGCTCGATCTCACGTCCAGCTACGACATCAACAAGCATTTCAGCGTGTTCGGCGAGATCCAGAACGTCAATAACAACCAGCAGAGCACGCATGGCCGGTTCAAGAACCAGCTGCTGGACGTGTTCGATTATGGCCGTCGCTTCGTCTTCGGCGCGCACTACCGCTTCTAGCCCGATGCCGGCGGGGTGCACGCCCCGCCGGCCTTCGCCCCCGGCCCGAGGAGATGAGGATGATCCGGCCAAAGTCCCGCTGGCGCCCGGTATCGCGCTGGTTTCTGACGGTGGCCGCGCTGGCCGCCACGCCCGCCGGCGCGGCGCCCGGCGCCTGGTTCCAGCCGGCGGCGGCGGGCGCGCTGCCCGCCGACGAGGATGGCTTTCTGCGGCGGTGGCTGCTGCTGGAGCCGATCCTCAAGCCCAATCGCAGCAATGCCGGCTTCACGCCCAGCTATGTTCGCGCGGCGCTGGTGCCGCCCGCTTCGCTCGGCGGCGCGAGTTATATGGCGCGCGCGGGCGATGTGGTGCGCGAAGCGGGCGGTCCGCAGCGCTGGCATGCGCTGGATGCGCGCGATTTCGACGTAAAATTGTTCAATTTCGCGCAGGATTTCGCCAAACCGACCTATGGCGTGATCTTCTGGGTGGAGACGATCGTCGAGAGCCCGCGCGCGATGCGCGACGTGCGGCTCGCGGTCGGTTCCAACGCGGCGTCGATATGGTGGCTCAACGGCGTCGAGGCGGCCGGCCTGTTCGGGGACCGGCGCATGGTGGCGGACGATGTCGTCTCGCCCCGGCTGACGCTGCGCAAGGGCCGCAACATTCTTCGCGGCGCGGTGATCAACGGCCCCGGGCTCAGCGATTTCTGCGTGCGCTTCCTCGACGAGCAGGGCCGGCCCGTGCCCGGCCTCGCCAGCCGGACGCTCTGAGCCGCCCATCCCGCCTTCCTCCTGACCCCGGAGACATGATGCGCTGTTCCGCCCTTCTCACCGCCGGCCTCGCCGCGCTGCTGGCGCTGCCCGGTCCGGCGACGGCCCAGCTCGCCGGCCGGCCCTTCATCCACGATCCCTCGACGATCGCCTTCTCCAACGGCCGCTACTGGACCTTTGGCACCGGCAAGGGCGGGCTCGTCTCGGAGGATGGCTGGACCTGGCAGCCCGGCGGGGTGCGCCCCGGCGGCGGCGTCGCCCCCGACGTGATCCATATCGGCGATCGCTATTATGTCGCCTATGCCGTGGGCGGCGGCGGCATGAACGGAGGCCATGCGAGCGACATCAAGGTGATGTGGACCAAGAGCCTGGATCCCGCCGCGCCCGATTTCGGCTATCACGAGGTCGGCACCGTGGCGCGCAGCGACGGGATCGAGGATTGCGACGCGATCGACCCCGCCTTCCTCCTCGCCGATGGCCATTTGTGGCTGAGCTATGGCACCTATTTCGGCTTCATCCGGATGGTGGAGCTGGATCCGGCGACGGGCGCGCGCAAGCTCGGCAACCAGCCCGTCAATGTTGCGATCGATATGGAGGCAACCGCGCTGCTCTACCGCGACGGCTGGTATTATCTGCTCGGCACGCACGGCACCTGCTGCGACGGGCCCAATTCCACCTACAATATCCGCGTCGGCCGATCGCGCGCGCCGACCGGCCCCTATGTGGATCGCATGGGCGTGCCGCTGCTGCGCGGCGGCGGCACGCTGGTGATCGGCGCGCACGGCCGCTCCATCGGCGCCGGTCATTTCGGCCTGCTCGATCTGGGCGATGGCGTCGAGAAAATGTCGCTGCACTATGAGGCCGATATGGATCGCAGCGGGCGCAGCGTGCTCGGCATCGAGCCGCTGCTCTGGCAGGATGGCTGGCCCGTGGCCGGCGAGACGGTGAAGGCCGGCAGCTACGAGATCCGCTCCGCGCGCAGCGGTGGCGCGCTCGAGCTGGCGGTGGACGCGGTGCGCATCCCCTTCGATGTGCGCCGCAGCTTCTTCGCGCCGCCCGACGCGCCCGTCGCCCCGCTGCCCAATCAGAGCCTGGCGGACAATGAAGCGACCTGGCCCAAGGGCGCGGCGCCGGTCGATCTCGGCGATTTCATGGTGCGGCCGCACCAGCGCTGGCGGATCGAGCCCGTGCCCGAGGCCGGCGGCGCCTTTGGCGCGCCCTATTACCGCATCCTGATCGCCGGCACCGATCGCGCGCTCGCGGCGACCGAGGCGGGGGAGGTGACGACCGTGCCCGCCTTCACCGGCGCCCCGGCGCAGCTGTGGCGGATCGATCAGCTCACCGATGGCCGCTATCGCATCATGCCGCGCCAGGCGCGCGGCGCGGCGCCGCTCGCGCTGGTGGCGGCCGGCGCCAGCACGCCGACGCTGGCGCGCTTCGATCCGAAGAGCGAGGCCGGGCGCTGGGAGTTGCGCGGCCTGTAAGGCGGGGCGGGCGGGCGGCCGTCGCCGCCGCCCGGGTGTCGCCGCAGCGCTGCACCATCCTGGCCCGCCGGGCGCAGCCGAGGCGGAAAGCCGGGCGGCCGCCGCTTGTTCCGACCCTCGCGCGGCACGATGCGCGCGTGGGACAGGAGCAGGCGATGCGAAGCGATGCACAAAGGGATCATGCGCCCGGCCGGGAGCGGGGCGCATGAGCGGCGCGGCGGCGGCGGCGCTGTCGGGCAAGGTGGCGGTGGTGACGGGCGCGGCACGCGGCATCGGCCGCGCGGCGGCGGTCGCGCTGGCGCAGGCCGGCGCCGACATTGTCGGGATCGACATCGCCGGCCCGGTCAGCGCCATTTTGGATTTCGCCCCCGCCCGACCGGCGGACCTGGAGGCGACCGGCGCGGCGGTGGCGGCGGCGGGACGACGCTGGCTGGCGATCCAGCTCGATCAGCGCGATCTCGGCGCACTGCGCGCCGCCGCCGATCAGGTGCGCGCCGAATACGGGGGCTGCGACATCCTCTTCGCCAATGCCGGCATCCAGGCCTTCCGTCCGATCCTCGAGATGGAGGATGCGGATTGGCACGATCAGATCGACGTCAATCTCACCGGCACGATGAATGTGCTGCGCGCCTTCGCACCGCTGATCAAGACGCGGGCCGAGAAGACGCGGCAGGGGCGCATCATCGTCACCAGCTCCACGCAAGGCCAACATGGGACCAAGTTCGGCGCGGCCTATTCGGGCTCCAAATGGGGCCTGATCGGCGTGGTGAAATCCGCCGCGCTCGAGTTCGGCGCCCATGGCATCACCGTCAACGCGCTGATCCCCGGCCTGATCGACACGGTGCTGACGCGCCATGAGGATCGCTATGCCCAGGCGATCCAGGAGAGCGGCAAGACGCCGAGCGGCAATCCCGCGCAAGACGAAGCGACCGCCCGCGAGTCGATGCTCGCCAAGACCCCGCTCGGCGTGCCCTGGATCGATCCGGAGGATGTCGCGCCGATGGTCGTCTTCCTCGCCTCCGATGCCGCGCGGATGATCAGTGGCGGCACCTTCGGCGTGACCGGCGGCGACAGCGCGCACGGCGCCTCCTGATCGCGCGCGCCGCCGCGGGCCATGGCTTGGCGGCGGCGGCACGTGGCGGAAATCCACGTCGCGCAGCTTTCTTTCAATACCAATCAAGCCTTTGTATTGAACTGGGCCTATTCCTGTGACAAACTCGTGGCGCGGCGATGCTCCGGCACCGCCGCCAATCGACACCGCCCGGTTAGGGCGGCGCGCTCATCTCGGGGCACCGCAAGGCCGTGCCGCGTGTGATCGGTTCTCAGGGTTAGAAGGGGGCCCAGTATGCTGCGTACCAAAACCATGTTGCTTGCCGGCGTATGCGTTTCCACCGTCATGGCCGCGCCGGCGCTGGCCCAGGGCCAGTCCAATCCCAGCGGCGCGCCGATCGCGCCCGAGGGCGCCACCAGCCAGGCGCGCGGCGTCAGCGACAGCAATGACGCGGGATCGATCGTCGTCACCGGCTCGCGCATCACGCGACCCAACGCCACCGCCGCCGCGCCGATCACCTCGGTGACATCGGAGGCGATCCGGGCGCAGGCCGCCGTCAACGTCGAGGATGTGCTCAACCGCGTGCCGCAGATCGCGCCGGACAGCCAGCAAAACTATCAGGATTCGGACGGACGACAGCGGATCAAGCTGCGCAACCTCGGCTTCGAGCGCACGCTCGTGCTGGTCGACGGCAAGCGCCTGGGATCGATGAATGGCGAAGACGTCAACATGATCCCCACCACGCTGCTGAAGCGGATCGACGTGCTGACCGGCGGCGCCTCCGCCGTCTATGGATCGGACGCGATCGCGGGCGTCGTCAACTTCGTGATGGACGATGATTTCCAGGGCATCAGGATCGACGGCAACTATAATTTCTACGCGCACAAGAACTCGCCCGGCCTCGTCTCGCAGGTCGCCAGCCAATATGGCTTCGCGCAGCCGGCGCGTGGCGACACCGCCGATGGCGGCCGCTCCGATCTGACGCTGACGGTCGGCAAGAAGCTGCTGGACGACCGCTTCCACATCTCGGCCTATGTCGATTATCGCAAGATCCAATATGTGCCGCTCTCCGCGCGCGAGACCTCGGGCTGCAATCTGACGCAGACGGTGAAAGACGGGCCGCTCGGCTGCTCCACCACCATGTACACCGCCACCGGCTATGTCTCGCCGCAGGCCGGGCCGAACGCCGGCGCGGGCTTCATCAACAATCCCGATGGCAGCCGCGGCTTCGTGCCCTATTCGGACGCGCTGGCGGACAATTATTACAGCACCATCTCCTTCCAGCGCGCCGACGAGCGCTGGAATGCGGGCAGCTTCGCCTCGTTCAAGATCTCGGACGCCGCCGAGCTTTATTCCAACGTCATGTGGTTCCGCGACAAGTCGCAGAACTACTTCCCGGCGCGGATCCTGAGTTCCGCCAACTACACCAACGGCGTCTATTCGGTCGGCTGCAACAATCCCTATCTCTCCGCCAGCCAGGCACAGGCCATTTGCGGGGCGGCCGCCGGCACCGCCACCACCGTGCCCGTCGATCTGCGCTACCGCCTCACCGGCGTGCGCGACCAGGAGGATCGCTATCTCAACAACGGCCTGCGCATATCGAGCGGCGTGCGGGGCGAATTCGCCAAGGGCTGGCGCTATGACGTGGGCGGCGTCTATGCGCGCAACCGTCAGGAATATGCCTGGGCGCGCCCGAGCATCGACCGCATCAACAACGCGCTGAACAGCGTCAGCACCAACGGCACGATCAGCTGCGTCAACGACACCGCCAATGGCTGCGTGCCGCTGGATCCCTTCAGCGCCTATTCCAGCACCAACAACCAGGCGCTGTTCGATTATATCCTGAACGGCACCTATGGCCACCAGATCACCGTCAACAAGCTGTACGACGTGCTCGCCACGGTGCAGGGCGATCTCGGCACCTATGGCATCAAGAGCCCCTGGGCCGAGCAGGGTGTCGCCGTCGCGCTGACCGGCGAATATCGCCGGGATTCGCTGCAAAGCTTTGTCGACCAGAACTGGATCGCGCTGGCGGGGGGCAGCAACCAGAGCCTTGCGCAGCACGCCTGGGAGGGCGGGCTCGAGGTGCAGGCGCCGATCATCGAACATCGCCCCTATGCCGAGCTGCTCCAGGTGAACGGCGCCTATCGCGCCTCCAAATATAGTAGCAATCCCGACACATTCTCGACCTGGAAGGCCGAGGCCCTGTGGGCGCCGGTGCGCGACATCACCTTCCGCGCCTCGATCAACCGCGCGCAGCGCGCGCCCACGGTGGTGGAAGCGTTCCAGGGCAAGAATATCGGCTATGGCCGCATCACCAACACCTACAACGATATCTGCGCGCCCAGCATCGTCGGCACCACGGTCGATCCGCGCACGGGCCAGCAGTCCAACGTCTATGGCGCGCCGGCGGCGTCGGCGGCGGCCTGCGCGGCGACGGGGCTCGCCGCCAATCTTTATGGCAGCCCGACCCTGCTCTGTCCCACCGATGTCGGCTGCACCTATCGCAGCGGCGGCTTCACGGTGAATCCGGAAACGGCGTATACCAAGACGTTCGGCGTCGTGCTGCGGCCGCGCTTCCTGCCGGGGCTGAGCGTCTCGGTGGATCGCTTCATGATCGATCTGAACGATTCGATCGGCTACAACGACACCAGCTATTTCTCCAATGGCTGCGCGGCCACCGGTAGTGCCTTTTTCTGCGACATGTTCGTCCGCAATCCCGATGGCACGCTGTACAGCGATCCGGCGAGCAATCCGGGCACGGGCTTCATCCGCCAGGGCACGACCAATTACTACAAGAGCAAATCCTATGGCTGGGATCTGCAGGGCCAATATACGCTGCGGCTGCGCGAGCTGGGCCGGCTCGACTTCGACTTTTCGGGCTCGCTCACCACGCTCGCCGGCGGGCAGGATTCGCCGATCCTGCCGCGCTACAATTGCGCCGGCTATTATGGCGGCAGCTGCGGCCAGCTCATCCCGAAATGGACGCACAGCCTCCGCACCACCTACACCACGCGCGACCAGCTCTTCAGCGCGTCGTTCAACTGGCGCCATCTGAGTTCGATGACGAACGTGAGCAACTCGAACGATCCGGCGCTGGGCGGAACGGCGGATACGGCGCGGAGCAGCTACTATCGCATCCCGTCCTACGATTATTTCGATCTCGCGCTCGGGATTCACTTCAAGAAGGGCTATTCGATCCAGATCGCGGCGAACAATCTGTTCGACCGCAAGCCGCCGCTGGTGCCGAATTCCTACGGCTACAGCCTCTCCTACGCCAACACCTTCCCGCAGCGGTACGACTCGCTCGGCCGCCAGATCGCGATCTCGGCGACGACGCGCTTCTGATCACAGGCCGCTCCCGGGGCGCGTGCCCCGGGGGCGCGCGGGCGGGGCGGGTCTTGCCACCCCTGGCCGCACCCGGCACAGACAGGCCGCATGACCGATCCGCTCCCCCCCGTCGCCGGCCCCCCGAAAAGCCACTTCGTCCTGCTCGATGGTCTGCGCGGGGTCGCGTCGCTGATGGTGGTGGCCTTCCACCTGTTCGAGGCCTATGCCGCCAACGATCCGCAGAAGCAGATCATCAACCATGGCTACATGGCCGTGGACTTCTTCTTCCTCCTGTCCGGCTTCGTGCTGGCCTATGCCTATGACGACCGGTGGGATCGGCTGTCGGTCGGCGGTTTCTTCCTGCGCCGCGTGGTGCGGCTCCAGCCGATGGTGGTGGTGGGCAGCCTGTTCGGCGCGGCGCTCTTCGCCTTCCAGCATTATTCCATCTATCCCAAGGCCGGCACGGCGACGCCGGCCTATGTGCTGCTGGTGATGCTGCTCGGCTGCCTGATGATCCCGCTGCCCAAGAGCGCCGATCTGCGCGGCTGGGACGAGATCTATCCGCTCAACGG
Source organism: Sphingomonas morindae (assembly GCF_023822065.1). Lineage (NCBI taxonomy): Bacteria > Pseudomonadati > Pseudomonadota > Alphaproteobacteria > Sphingomonadales > Sphingomonadaceae > Sphingomonas > Sphingomonas morindae. Next base: position 3,304,295 of record NZ_CP084930.1, on the reverse strand, counting down.
GCCGGCCTGGTCGCTCTTCTACGAATATGTCGCCAACGCGCTCTACGCGCTGGGCCTGCGCCGCCTGCCCAACGGCGCGCTGGCGCTGCTGGTGGCGCTGTTCGGCGCCGCGCTCGTCCATCTTCTTGTCTGGGGGCCGCGCGGCGATGTGATCGGCGGCTGGGCACTGGATTCGACGGGCATCCGCATCGGCCTCAGCCGCGTGCTCTTTCCCTTCTTCGCGGGCGTGCTGCTGATGCGGATCGGCGGGCGCATCCGCGTGCCGCACAGCTTCGCGGTCAGCAGCGCGCTGCTGGTGCTGGCGCTGGCGCTGCCCCGCATGGGCGGACCGGAGCGGCTATGGGTGAACGGCCTGTACGAATCCGCCTGCATCATCCTGCTCTTCCCGGTGATCGTCGCGATCGGCGCGGGGGAGCAGGCGGTGGACGGCCCCTCGATCCGGCTGGCGCGCTTTTTCGGCCGGCTCTCCTATCCGCTCTACATTACCCATTATCCGCTGATCTACATCTTCACCGGCTGGGTGGTGGACCGGAAGATCCCGCCCGCCCAGGGCGCGCTGGTGGGGGTGGCCACCTTCGTGGCGGCGCTGCTCTTCGCCTATGCCTGCCTCAAGCTTTATGACGAGCCGGCGCGGCGCTGGCTCGCCGCGCGCCTGCTGCCGCGCCGCGGCTGACCGGCCCGCTCCGGCGCCGGATCGAAAAAGGCGCGGGCCTCAAAGTCTTAGCCGGTCACAGGCGCAAGGGAGAGGATCATGGCTCCCGCGCGTTGGCGGCGGGCTAGAATGGAGGCGACGATGAAGGTGATGGCGCTGAAGGCCCCGGGTGGGCTGGACCGGCTGACGATGGAGGAGCGCCTCGATCCGGGCGCGCCGGGGCCGGGCATGATCCGCGTCGCGCTGCATGGCAGCTCGCTCAACTATCATGATCTCGGCATCGTTACGGGCAATATGCCGAGCGCCGATGGCCGCGTGCCCCTGGCGGACGGCGCCGGGATCGTCGAGGCGGTGGGCGAGGGCGTGACCGCGCTGGCGCCGGGCGATCTGGTGGTGTCCTGCTTCTTCCCGCCCTGGCAGGACGGGCCGCCGCACATCCCCGATTTCGCGCACACGCCAGGCGACGGCGTGGACGGCTTCGCGGCCGAGTTCGCGGTGCGTCCCGCCGACGCCTTCACCCGCGCGCCGAAGGGCTATGACGCGGTCGAGGCGGCGACCATCACCACCGCCGGCCTCACCGCCTGGCGCGCGCTGGTGGTGGAAGGCGGGCTCAAGCCGGGCGACACGGTGCTGCTGCTCGGCACCGGCGGCGTATCGATCTGGGCGCTTCAGCTCGCCCGCGCCATGGGCGCGCGGGTGGCGATCACCTCCTCCTCCGACGCCAAGCTCGAACAGGCGCGCGCGCTGGGCGCCGAATGGACGATCAACTATCGCCGCCACCCAGAATGGGGCGCGGCGGTGGCCGAGTGGAGCGGCGGCGGCGTGGATCATGTCGTCGAGGTCGGCGGCCCGGCGACGCTCGCCCAATCGATCACCGCGGTGCGCGTGGATGGCCATATCGCGCTGATCGGCGTGCTGACCGGGGTGGCGGGCGACGTGCCGACCGCCGCGCTTATGGCAAAGCAGGCGCGGCTACAGGGGCTGATCGTGGGCAGCCGGGCGATGCAGATCGATTTTGTGCGCGCGCTGGAGGCCACCGGCATCCGCCCCGTGATCGACCGGCGCTTCCCGCTGGATCTCCTGGCGGATGCCTTCGCGCATCAGCAGTCCGGCGAACATTTCGGCAAGGTCGGCATCGAGTGGTGAGGGTGGGCGCCGGCGCCGCTCAGTCGGGGTCGGCGCCCTCGGCGGGCAGGTGCACCGGCTGGTGCTCGGCGCCGCGCTGTTCGGTGAGGATACGCCATCCCGTCAGGAACAGCGCGCCGACCAGCGGACCCACCACGATACCGCTCAGCCCGAGCAGATCGATGCCGCCGAGCGTGGTGACGAGCACCATCCAGTCGGGCAGGCCGGTATCGCGCCCCACCAGGATCGGGCGCAGGATATTGTCCGCCAGCCCGATCACCAGCACGCCCGAGCCCACCACAACCAGCGCCTGCCAGATCGCGCCGGTCGCGCCCAGATACAGGGCCACCGGCGCCCAGATGATCGCCGGCCCCACCGCCGGCAGCAGCGCCGCGATCGCCATCAGCATGCCCCAGAGCAGCGCCGCCGGCAGGCCCACGATCCAGAAGGTGATGGCGCCCAGCCCGCCCTGCGCCAGCGCCACCACGCCCGATCCCTTGATCGTGGCGCGGACGACGGTGACGAACTTGTCCGTGAGCCGTTGCGCGACCTGCGGATCGAGCGGCAGCGCGCGCACCACCGCCGGCCCGATCCGATCGCCGTCGCGGAGCAGGAAGAAGGTGACGTAGAGGCCCACGCCGAAGGCCAGCAGGAAGGCGGCGGCGTTCGCGCCGATCGACAGGGCGCGCCGCGCAAGCTGGCTGGCGCTGCTCGCCACCGCCTGTGACAGCCGCGCCTGCGCCTGCTCGAAACTGTCGAAGCCAGCGCGGTCGATCAGCCGCTGGAGCCGCTCCGGCAGCGCGTCGTGGACCTGCTGGAAGTAGACAGCGATGTTGATCTGGCCATCGTGCAGCTGAGTATAGACCCCGGCCGCCTGCTCCACCACGAGGCTGGCCAGCACCAGCAGCGGAATGACGACCGCGACGGTGATGATGAGGATGGTGACCGCGGCGGCGGCGTTGCGCCGGTCCGGCCAGCGATCGAGCAGCCGCTGGAACAGGGGCTGGAACAGCAAAGCCGCCAGGCTCGCCCAGAGCAGCGCGCCGAGAAAGCTCCACACGACCAGCACCAGGCCAATGGTGATCGCCGCGAGAAACAGGAAAAGGCCAGTATTATCAACGCGCTGCTTGAATGATGTCATGGCTTGTCGCGGTCCTCCTCCTGATCTGTCCCCCTACCGGACAGGCGCCGGACGCACAGCGCCGGCGCGGATGAACGCCGAATTCTGGCCTTTGCTCCGTCTTGTCGCATGGCGCCGCGCGATGCTGCCGGAGGGCGACCGGGCGGAGCCATTCGGGTGACCGGACGTTCTGTCCGCGCGGATTTCACCACGACGTGAGGATGTACAATGGCTGTATTCAACAAGGACATCATCGATCTCGCCACCAAGAACAAAGACTTCCAGAAGGAAGTCTATTATGACGAGAACTGCCAGGTGGTGCTGATGAGCATCGAACCCGGCGAGGACATTGGCGAGGAAACCCATGACGCCGACCAGACGACCTTCTTCGTCGCCGGCGAGGGTCAGGCCGTGGTCGATGGCAGCCGCACCAAGGTAACGGCGAACCACATGGTCATCATCCCCAAGGGTGCCAAGCACAATATCATCAACAAGGGCGAGGAGCCGCTCAAGCTCTTCACCGTCTATTCGCCGCCCGCCGAAGAGGAAGGCGTGCACCACAAGACCAAGGAAGAGGCCGAGGCCGCCGAGGCCTGAGCCCGCTCCGGTGGGGGCGGGCGCCGCGCTCAGGCGTCGCCGTCTGTCCCCGCCACCGCCGCATCGCCATAGTGGATGCGGATACGGCCCGCCGCCTCGGCCGCGAGCCGGCGCGCCGCCTCGATGCTTTCCGCGCGGGCCAGCGCCACGCCCATGCGTCGAGAGGGCCGCGCGCTGGGCTTGCCGAACAGGCGCACATCCACCTCGCCGCCGGGCACCGCCAGCGCCTCCGCCAGCCCCGCATAGCGGAGCGTGTCGGACGCGCGATCGGCGAGGATCACCGCCGAGGCCGAAGGCCCGCGCTGCGCGATCGCGGGGATCGGCAGGCCGAGAATGGCGCGGGCGTGGAGATCGAACTCGCTCAGCGATTGCGAGATCAGCGTCACCATCCCGGTATCGTGCGGGCGCGGCGACAGTTCGGAGAAGATCACCTCCTCGCCGTGGACGAAGAATTCCACGCCGAACAGGCCATAGCCGCCCAGATCATCGACCACGGTCCGCGCCATCGCCTCGGCGGCGGCGATCGCGGCCGGAGACATGGCGGCCGGCTGCCAGCTTTCCTGATAGTCGCCGCGCTCCTGGCGGTGCCCGATCGGCGGGCAGAACAGCACGCCCGTGCGCGTGCGGATCGTCAGCAGCGTGATCTCGTAATCGAAGTCGATGAACTCCTCGAGGATCACGCGGCGGCGATCGCCCCGCATCGCGGACACCGCATGATCCCAGGCGGCGGCCAGGCCCTCCGCGTCGCGCACCAGGCTCTGGCCCTTGCCCGAGGAGGACATGACGGGCTTGATCACCAGCGGCAGGCCGATTTCGCCCGCCGCCGCCTGCACCGCATCAAGGCTTTCCGCATAGCGATACCGCGACGTGCGCAGCCCGAGCGCGTCGGCGGCGACGTCGCGAATGCCGTCGCGGTTCATGGTCATCACCGTCGCGCGCGCCGAGGGCACGATCGCGACTCCTTCGGCCTCAAGCTCGGCCAGCACCTCGGTGCGGATCGCCTCCACCTCGGGCACGACGAAGTCGGGTCGGTGGCGCCGGATCGCCGCGCGCAGCCGATCGCCATCCAGCATCGAGAAGACTTCGCTCGCATCGGCGACCTGCATCGCCGGCGCGCCGGCATAGCTGTCGCACGCGATCACCTCGCAGCCCAGGCGCTTGGCCGAGATGGTGAATTCCCGCCCCAATTCGCCCGATCCGAGAAGAAGAAGCTTCGCCGTGAACGCCATGTCGCATCGCCCTGCTGCCAGGCTGCCGCTCTGGCCCGATCGGCGGGGCTTGTCCACCGCGCGCGCGGCGCCGGTTGTGATCCGCGAGCAAGACCTCTAAGCATTTGTCCTACATATGACGAGGGAGAGGATCATGTCGCTGCTGGATCGCCGCCTGTTTCTGGCCGGAGCGGCTTCGCTGCCGGCGCTGTCCGGCCGCGCCTCTGGCGCCGGCATGGCGATAGACACGGGCCTGATCTTCAACCCGCTGGTGCGCCAGCGCGCCGACGCGCAGATCTTCCGGCACAGCGACGGCTGGTATTACATGACGGGATCGGTGCCCGAATATGATAGGCTGGTGCTGCGCCGCGCGCGGACGCTGGCGGGCCTGTCCACCGCGGCGGAGCGGGTCTTGTGGCGGCACCTCGACAAGGGGCCGCTTTCGGGCTTTCTCTGGGCGCCCGAGCTGCACCGGATCGGTGATCGCTGGATCATGTATTTCGCCGCCGGGCCGAGCGGCGGGGGCGAGGATGTATTCCGCATCCGCACCCATGCCGTGGTGTGCGACGGCGACGATCCGATGACCGGCCACTGGTCGATTCTGGGCCAATTCCGCATGGCCTGGGACAGTTTCAACCTGGATTCGACCAGTTTCGTGCATCGCGGGCAGCGGTATTTCGCCTGGGCGCAGCGCGAGCCCGGCATCGACACCAACTCCAACCTCTATATCGCGCCGATGGCCTCGCCGCTCACGCTCGCCGCCAAGCCGAGCCGCCTGTCGGTGCCGACGCTGCCCTGGGAGACACGCGGCTTCAAGGTCAACGAGGCGCCCGCCGTGCTGGCGCGCAACGGCCGCCTCTTCCTCACCTATTCGGCGAGCGCGACCGACGCGCGCTATTGCATGGGCATGCTGAGCGTGCGCGACGATGCCGACATCATGGATCCGGCCGCCTGGACCAAATCGCCCGAGCCGGTCTTCGCATCCTCGCCGCGTCACCATGTGTTCGGGCCGGGGCACAACAGCTTCACAGTGGATGGGCGGGGCCGCGACATGCTCGTCTACCACGCGCGCGACTATGCCGAGATCAAGGGCGATCCGCTGTTCGATCCCAATCGCCACACGCGCGTCCAGCCCTTCGGCTATACGGCGGAGGGCGTGCCCGATTTCGGCGAGCCGGTGGCGAACGGCCCGCTGCCGCGCCGCTGATCGGTCAGGTGGACGCGGCCGCTTCGGGGAAGAGGCCGCGCCGCGCCGCGAAGCGGGCGAACAGGCTCGGCCAGATCGCGGCCGGCATGGCGGCCGGCAGGCGCACGCCGAAGCCGTGGCCGCCCTCGTCGAACACCGCCAATTCGGCCGGGCGTCCCGCGCCCTGAAGCGCGGAATAGAGGCTGAGGCTGTTGGCGACGGGCACCAGCCCGTCATCGCCGCAATGCGCCAGGAAGCAGGGCGGCGTCGTCGCGTCCACGCGCAGCTCCACCGAGGCGGCACGGCGCGCGGCCTCGGACGAGTCCGGCCCGAGCAGGGCATCGCGCGAGCCCTCATGGGTGAAGGGCGCGACCATCGTTACCACCGGGTAGAGCAGGCCGGCCAGATCGGGCCGGGCGGATAGGCGATCGGCCGCGTCGACCGGCGCATAGACGCGCTCGCCATGGCGGGTGGCCAGCGATCCGGCGAGATGACCCCCCGCCGAGAAGCCCAGCACCGCCACGCGCCGCGGATCGATGCCGAAGCGCGACGCCCCGGCGCGGATCAGCCGCATCGCGCGCTGCGCATCCTGCAGCGGCACCAGCGCGCGCTCGTTCCAGCCCTCGCCGGGCAGGCGATAGAGGAGGATGAAGGCGGTGACGCCGCGCGCGTTCAGCCATGCCGCCTGGCTCAGACCCTCATTGTCATAGGAGAGGAAGCCATAGCCGCCGCCCGGCATCACCAGCACGGCGGCGCCATTGGGGCGGGCGGGGCGGCGCACCACCAGCACCGGATCGGCGATGCCGCGCACCCAGCGATCGGGATGACCCGGTGTCTTGGACTGATCGTCGACGCGCCGGACGATGCGCGCGCCCGTGTCGCCGGGCGGGCGACCGGGCCAGAGCCGTACCTGCTCGTCGCCCGGCGCGATCTGCGCGCGTGCGGCCCCGGCGGCGAGCAGGCCGGCGGCGCCGATCAGCGCCGCGCGGCGGGTGGGCGCGGCCGTGTCGCTCATCGTCCGATCACCGTCACCAGCCCCGCCACATCCTGCCCGCTCGGCAATTTGCCCGAGGCGGTCAGCCGTCCGCTCGCCTGATCCCAGCGTAGCGTGGCGCTGCGGCCGCCTTGCGTGCGATAGGCGTTGGTGGTGCCGTCATCGTCGTACAGGGTGAAGCTGGCGTCGCGGCCGGGATAGACGCGGATGCTCTCCAGCTTCTGCGCGGTCGCCGTGCTCGGCACCTGCGCGCCGATCGGCACGATCGATCCGGCCCGCACATAGACGGGGATGCGATCGATCGGCGCGGGCGCGTCGATGCTCTGGCCGCCGGCGAGGCGCTGGCCGCTCCACCAATCATACCAGTCGGTGCCCGCGGGCAGATAGACGCGCCGATGGGTGGCGCCCTGCTCGGTCACCGGAGCGACGAGCAGCGCCGGCCCGAGCATATATTGATCGCCGATGCTCCGCACCGCCGCGTCCGCCGGGAAATCCATCCACAGCGCGCGCATGAAGGGCGCGCCGGTCTCGTAGGTGCGATGGCCGAGCGCGTAGAGATAGGGCACCAGCGCGTAGCGCAGCCGCAGCCATTGCGCGAGGATCGGCTCGGCGGCCTTGCCATAGTCCCAGATCGCGGTGGCCGGGCGCTGGCCATGGATGCGCAGCGTCGGGGTGAGCGTGTTGTACTGGAACCAGCGGACGAACAGCTCGGGATAATCCGGGTAATCGGCGCCCATCGCGGTCGCCCCGGCGGGATCCACCAGCGGGGGATGCGCCGCCTTGGGCCCGCTCGGATATTGCCAGCCGCCGGTATCGCTGGACCAATAGGCGATTCCCGAGGCGGTCATGTCCAGCCCGGTCGGCACCTGACGCTTCAGCGTCTCCCAGGTGGCGTTGACATCGGACGACCAGAAGATCGCGCCATTGGCCTGTGCCCCGAGATAGGCGGCCCGCGCGAGGATGAGGTTGCGGAAGCCGGGCCGGTCGCGCGCCGAACCCTCGGCCGCGGCTGCGGTATGCACCAGCGGGAAGAGGTTATGGTAGCGATCGCCCGAGCCGATCGAATAGAAATAGCCATCGGGCACGAGATCGGGCTCGGTCTCGTCGAGCCAGAGATAGTCGAAGCCCTGGCTGAGGATATTGTCGCGGACATGATCCCACAGCCATTCCCGTGCCTTGGGATTGGTGGAATCGATCAGCGCGCCGGCGCGGTCGGAGCGGAAGGGCAGGCCGTCCACCACCTGACCGTCCTTGTCGCGCAGCAGCCAGCCCTTGGCGGCGAGTTCGTTATAGTAGCGCGATTCCCGCTCGAAGCGCGGCCAGACGCTGATGATCGAGCGCATGCCCATGGCGTGGAGCTTCTCGTTCATCGCCTTGGGATCGGGAAAATAGCGATGGTCGATGTCGAGCTGGCCCATGCGCGTCCAGTAGAACCAGTCGAGCACCATGATATCCAGCGGATAGCCGCGCCGGCGATAGCCATCGGCGATGCCGAGCAGCTCGTCCTGGCTTTCGTAGCGCGCCTTGGACTGGATCAGCCCGAACGCCGCCTTGGGCGGCAGCGGGGTGACGCCGGTGAGGCGGCGATAGCCGGCGTAGAGATCGTCTGCGGTCGCGCCGGTGATGAGGAAGAAGGAAACGCGCTCGCCCACCTGGCTCTGGAAATGCGTGGCATTGTTGAGGCCGGGGGAGACCAGCGTGGCGGAGGGATTGTCCCAGACGATGCCATAGCCTTTGTCGGTGACGAGGAAGGGCACGCACACCTGCTCGCCGGCGGGGGCGTCGTAATAATGGCGGCAGTCGATCGTGCGCCCGCGCAGATCGAGTATCCCCTCCTGGTTCTGGCCCAGACCGTAATAATGTGTGTCCGGCGTATCGGCGAAGCTGGCGCCGACGCGGAAGGTCTTTTCGCCGGCGACCGTCTGCGGCGCCATCTCCCAGCCGGTCATGCGGGTGATCGGCCGCCCGTCCGCCCCGGCAATGGCGATCGCCACCGGCGGCAGCGCGGGGGCGAAATAGCGCTGCATCTGCGTGGGCGCGGCGGGCCAGGGCTGCGCCGCGACCGTCACGCTCAGCGCCGAGGAGCGGAACACATCGCCCTCGGCGGCCTGGCTGTGCTGCCAGCCGCTCGAATCCGCCGTTCCGCTGATTCCGGGGCCGGCGGGCTGGGCCGCCTCGGCCTTGTCCATCGCGATCGTGACATGGACGATATTGGGCGCATAGGGCTCGATCGAGACGATGCTGCCATTGCGATCCAGCGTGGCGATCGGCGCCGCCCATGCGGCCTGCCCCGCCAGCGTCGCGGTGGCGACCCCCATCGCCAGCGCCGCGATCCTGCGCATGCCCATCCCATTCGTCTCCCGCGTCCGGCGGGCGCCGGATGGCCCCGCACATCGTTGATTTCGCCCCGCTTTGAGAGCCGGACCGGTGGTGCTCCGGCCCTGGCCGGAGAAGAAGGCTGTTTCCATATGATCTAAACATTCATAGATGCAAGCGTCTCGGCAAGGGCGACTTTGGGCCCGGACCGGGGATCGGGTTCGGGAGAGACACATATGAGGAAGACCAGCCTGGCGGCCGCCGCCACGCTCTTGCTGGCGGGCGCCGCCGGCGCGCAACCGGGCGCCACGAGCGGCGTCCCGCATCTCGTCGCCGAGGCCGGACGCCACGCCCTGATCGTCGATGGCCAGCCCTTTCTGATGCTGGGCGGCCAGGTCAACAATTCGAGCAACTATCCCGCCGCGCTCCCCCGCATCTGGCCGATGCTGGACCGCATCCACGCCAATACGGTGGAGGCGCCGGTCGCCTGGCAGCAGCTCGAGCCGCGCGAGGGCCAGTTCGACTTCAGCTGGGTGCAGGCGCTGCTCGATGGCGCGCGCGCGCATGACAAGCGCATCGTCCTGCTCTGGTTCGGCGCCTATAAGAATACCGGGCCCGGCTATGCGCCCGACTGGGTGAAGCTCGACCCGAAGCGCTTTCCGCCGATGAAGACGCGCACCGGCGCGGATCATTATGTCCTCTCTCCGCATGGCGCCGCCACGCTGGAGGCGGACAGGCGCGCCTTTGTCCAGCTGATGACCTATCTGCGTGATCATGATCCGCAGAACAGCGTGATCCTCGTCCAGGTCGAGAATGAGACGGGCAGCTATCGCAGCCCGCGCGATTTTGGCGCGGCGGCGCAAAAGCTGTTCGAGGCGCCCGTGCCGGCGGCGCTGCATCGGCGCGGCAACTGGGCCCAAGCCTTTGGCGATCAGGCCGACCGCGCCTTCAACAGCTGGTATGTCGCGCGCTACTGCAACGCCCTGGCCGAGGCAGGCAAGCGCATCAAGCCGCTGCCCATGTATGTCAACGCAGCGCTCGCCGACCCGTTCAAGACGCCCGCGCCGACGGCGGTGGCAAGCGGCGGCCCGCAGCAGGACGTTCTGGATATCTGGAAGGCGGCGGCGCCCGCCATCGATTATGCCGCGCCCGACATCTACGAGCGCAAGAGCGCCAGCGTCTTTGCCTATCTCGATGCCTTTCGCCGGCCGGACAATGCGCTGGCCGTGCCCGAAATCGGCAACGCCGCCGAATATGCGCGCTATTTCTGGGCGGCGATCGGGCGCGGGGCGATCGGCTTCTCGCCCTTCGGCATGGATGATACCGATTACGTCAACTATCCGCTCGGCGCCAAGACGCTCGACGCCGCCACGCTGGACGCCTTTGGCGCCAAATATGCCCTGTTCGCGCCGATGGCGCGCGATTGGGCCGCGATCGCGCTCCACCATCCCACCTGGGGCGCCGCCAAGCCGGACGATGGCGCGCCGCAAACCACCACCATGGGCGATTGGACGATCACCGCCTCCTATGGCGAGTGGCAGTTCGGCCATCGCAGCGACACCTGGATCAAGTCCGAGCCGCCCGCCTGGGCCGATCAGGCGGTGGGCGGCGGCGTCGTCGCGCAGGTCGCGCCCGATACCTATTATGTCGCGGGCGATCATGTCCGCTTCGATTTCGCGCCGCGCGCCGGCGCGCCGCAGGGTCTGATGATCCTGCGCGTCGAGGAGGGGCGGCTGGTGCAGGGTCGCTTCGTGATGGATCGGGTGTGGAACGGGGACCAGACCGATTATGGCCTGACCTTCACCGCGCACCCCGTGCTGCTGCGGGTGGTGACGGGCCGGGCGCGCTGAGCCCGGCCCCGCCTCAGCGGCCCAGCGCGCGGGCGATGGCGGCGCGCGCGAGCGGCGCCATCACCGCATAGCCGGCGGCGGTGGGGTGCACGCCGTCGCTCGCCAGGCCCGGCCGCATCGCGCCGTCGGCGGTCGCGAGCGCGGCGTAATAATCGACATAGGTGAAGCGGTTGGCCTTGGCATAGCCGCGCAGCCAGCGGTTGAGCGCGAGGATCTCGGGCACCGGCTGCTTGTCCGGGCTCCACGGAAAGGCGGCCGCGGGCGGCACCGAGGCGAGGATCACGGTGATGCCGTGGAGGCGCGCCAGCTCCGCCATCGTCTCGATCCGTTCCTCCACCGTCTCCAACGTGGCGGCGCCGGTATTGCCGGCGATATCGTTGGTGCCCGCCATGATGTGCACCGCGCGCGGCTTGAGATCGATCACATCCTGACGGAAGCGCACCAGCATCTGCGCCGTGGTCTGCCCGCTCACGCCGCGATCCACCCGGCCCTCGCTCCAGAAGCCGGGATCCAGGTTGATCCAATTGTCGGTGATCGAATCGCCCATGAAGACGACGCGCGGCCGCTCGCCCGTGGCGCGCAGCGCGCGATTGGCCTCGGCATAGCGGCAGAGCTGGCCGAAATCGCGCGCGATCATGTGCAGGTTCCACATGGCGCCGCCGGCCGCGTCGCCCGGCTTGGGATGGGCGCGGCACGGCGTGTCGGTGATGCCGGTGGGATCGTCGGCATAGGGATCATTGGGGATGCTGGTCTGGCCGTGAACGGGGGCGGCGAGAGCGGCGGCGAGCAGGGCGGCGCGCGCGGGCCATCTGGTCATCAGGATCCTTCCGCCGGCGGCGCCGGCTCGCTGAACGGCGCCCCCCGGTGCCGATCCGCCGCATAGAAAGCCGCCTGGGCCAAGTAAAGCGCGGCGGGTCGCGCGCGCGTCAGGACGCCTCGAGCGGCGGCGCGCCGGCGCGCGCGCGATAGAGCAGCAGGGCGCCGTCCACGGCCGCGCACTGGATCTCGAAGTTGAGCGCCAGTTCGCGCAGCAGCACGGTGGGATCGCGGCTGAGGAAGCGTCCGCCCAGCCGCAGCGTGCCGAGATCGCTGCCGAGCAGGCGCAGCGGCGTGCGGAGATAGCGATTATATTCGCCGACGATGCGCGCCAGCGGCGCGTCCTCGAAGACAAGCTCGCCCTCGGGCCAGGCGGCGAGCGCGCGCCGCTCGGCCGCGGACAGGGGCCGGACCCGCGCGGTCTCGCCCGCGAGCGCGAGTTGATAGCCCGCGGCGAGCCGCAGGGTGCGCGATCCGCGCGTCTTGATCTCGGCGCCGCCGCGCAGGCTGGCGAGGCGGAGGCCCGCCTCTCCCTCGTGCCGGGCATCATAGCGGCCGGGCGCGAGCGCGATGCGGGCGCCGGCGACGGTGAGGCGGCACCGCGGCGCGCCGGCGTCGCGCGTCACCGCCACTGCGCCGCGCAGCAGCTCCAGCGTCCAGCCGCGTCGCGTCGGGCGGCAGACGAGGCGCGTCGCGGTGTCGAGTTCGACCGCGATCCCCGCCACGCTCCAGCGGCGGCGCTCGCCGATTTCGGTCTGCAGCCGCTGGGCGTGCGCGGCGGCGCGCCACAGCCCCAAGGGCGCGAGCGCGGCGGCGGCCGCGGAGGCGGCCAGAAGGAGCAGGTGCCGGCGCCACACCCGGCCGTCGCGCGCGGCGGGCGCGGCGCCCTGATCCCGCCCGTCATCGCCCGCCGCCGCGCCGGCTGGCCGCTCGAGATGATCGAGCGCGCGCCACAGCGCGACCGCGCGCGCAAAGGCGAGCGCGTGCAGCGGGCTGGCCGCGCGCCAGCGGTGGAAAGCGGCGGCCGCGCCGGCGCCGGTCTCGAGCGCGACGAGCCAGGCGGCGGCGGGCGCGCTCACAGTTTCGGGCAGATCGAGATGCGGCAGCACGAGCGGGCGCATCGCGCACATGCTCAGCGCGCTCGGATCGGCCGCCAGCGGGCCGGGGCGGGCGGGGTCGCGCTCATCGCGCGAGGCGGCCCGGCGCCGGATCGGGAGGCGCGGCTGCGCCGGCTCGCGCGCGGGCAAGCGCGGCGGCGAGCCGCACCAGCCCGCGCGCCAGCTGCTTTTCCACACGCGCCTGGCTGCGGCCGAGCTGCGCTGCGATCTGCGCGCAGGACAGGCGCTTGATCTTGCGCAGCGTCAGGACATGGCGGCAGGCGAGCGGCAGCGCTGAAAGCGCCGCCTCGAGCCGGCGCAGTTCCTCCCAGCCGTCGGTCTGTGCGGGGCTTGCGGATGCGTCGTCGACCGGCGCCTCCGCCTCGCAGGCGGTCCATTGCGCGATCGAGACGATCCGCTGCCGCCGCATCCGCGCCAGCGCGGCGCTGCGTAACGCCCGGCTGGCATGGGCGGCCGGATCCACGATGCTGGCCCAGTAAGGCAGGGTAAGAAGATGAAGATAGACCTGCTGCACCAGCGCGCGCGCCTCCTCCTCGCGTCCGACCCAGCGACGCGCCTGATCGAGCAGCCGTGGCTCATGGGGGAGGATTTCCTGCAGGAGCCAGCAATCGATCGGGCGCAGCCAAGGCATAGGGCAAGTCCGAGATACGGGCCGACGGATTTGACGTTGTGTTTGTAGAAGAAGCCCGTTGCTCGTCGCAACTTGTGGATAGTCCCCTGGCCGGGTTTGCGAGTGCGTAACCAAGGGGAAGCGCCAAGGCGGCGGGCGCACCCCGCACCGGCGTGGGAGTGGGGCGGCACAGGCCGCCCGCGTGCCGCGCGCGCCGCCCGTCTTGCGGAAGATTTCTGATGGGCTGCCGTAGTTTATTTTACTTCGCACGCACCGGCCGTACAAGCGCCTGTCCTAAGCAGGGAGCCGAAGGTGGCTGGTGAGAAGCTGATGATGGTGCTGCTGGCCGCCGCCGCGCCCACCGAACCGCCCGCCGCCGGGCCGGCGCCCGCGCCCGCGCCCGCCGAGGCGGCCGCGCACCGGGCGGCCGCCTGCCAGAGCCTTCAGGAAAGCCGCGCGGCACTCGCCAAGCTGCTGGCGAGCGATGCCTTCAAGACGATGGGCGCGCAGGAACAGGCCGATCTGCGCGGACCGCTCGACGCGCGCATCGCCGATGCCATGGCGGGCGGCAATCCCTGCGCCTGAGCGCTAGTCGCGGCGGATATGCTCGTCGAGCGTGGCGACCGTCACGCCCCATTTGCGCACTATCATGCGGTTCTCGGCGCTTCGGCCATCGGCGGCGAGGTAGAGATATTGGCGCGCCGAGAGGCCGTGCGGCATCTTGAAGGCGATGGTCAGCCGGTTGCCGTCCACCTCGGCGCGAACCGGGCCGGCGGCATCGCTGAGCGTCCCCGTGAAGTGGCGCGCATCCGTGCGGCGGAGGCGCCACTGGCGATCGCGCGCGGGCGATCCCGCGGCGCGGATGCGCTGATCGAGCAGGAAGAGCGTGCCGTCCTGCCAATGCCCCCGGCTCTCCACCCGCACCGCGCGGGGCGCGTGGAAGAGGATGTGCAGCTCGGCCTCGCCCCTGGAGGCGCCAGCGAAGAAGCGGGTGGGATCGAACAGCGGCGCGGGGCTGTGCAGCGCGGGCAGCGGTTCGTGCGGGGCGCAGCCGGCGAGGGCGAGGAGCGCGGCGGCGGGCAGAGAGCGGAGGATCATCGCCGGCGCGAACGCCCGGCCGGGCCTGCCGGGCGCGCATCCCCGGCCGCTTTCGCCTTACTGATTGAAAATCTTGCCGCCTCCGATCGAGCCAAACCGCTCGACACGCACCGCCGCGCGCGGGAAGGAGGAGGCTTCGCCATAGAGGGGCCTGCCGTGACCGTTGACGAAACCTGCACCTGGTTCAGCCAAACCGGCGCGCACAAGATCGCCGCGATGCGGCGGTCCCCGCTCGGCTTCACCATCGCCGCCATGCTCGGCGGCGCCTATATCGGCATCGCCCTGGTGCTGGCGCTGACCGTGAGTTCCGGCCTCCCCGCCGGCGTGCGCCCGCTCGCCGCCGGCAGCGTGTTCGGCCTGGGCCTGCTGCTCGTCTCCTTCGCGGGGGCGGAGTTGTTCACCGGATCGGTGATGTACGCCGCCTTCGGCCTTGCGCGCGGCACGGTGCGGCTGCCCTCGGTGCTGGTGATGCTGCTCTGGGTCTGGCTTGGCAATCTCATCGGATCGATGATCCTCGCCTGGGTCTTCGCCACCGGCGGCGGCGGCGCGGTGTTCGCCGCGCCCGAGCCCTTCCTGCACGATTATGTGGCGCACAAGGTGCATGTCGGCGCGGGCGCGCTGGTGGCCCGGGCGAGCCTCTGCAACTGGCTGGTCTGCCTCGCGATCTGGACGCCGGCGCGGATCCGGAGCGAAGCCGGGAAGATTCTCGCGCTCGCCTGGTGCCTGCTCGCCTTCGTCGCCTCGGGCTTCGAGCATTCGGTCGCGAACATGACGCTCTTCACCCTGGCCGGCCTCTCGCCCGATCATCCCGTCGATCTCGCGGGCGCGGCGCACAATCTCCTGTGGGTGACGCTCGGCAATGTGCTGGGCGGCAGCGTGCTGGTGGCGAGCGCCTATCTCGGCATCGCCCGTACCGAGACGCCCGCGCCGCTGCCGCGCTGAGCGCCGCCGCGCCGGGCTCTAGCCGAACCCGACCACGGCGTGCGGCACATAGGCCGCCTCGAGCGCGGCGATCTCATCGGGCTCGAGGCTGATCGCGAGCGCGGCGATGGCGTCGTCGAGATGGCCGGGCCGCGACGCGCCGACGATCGGCGCCGAGACCTCGGGCTGCGCCAGCACCCAGGCGAGCGCGATCTGCGCGCGCGGCACGCCCCGCGCCTCGGCGACGCGGGCCACCGCATCGATCACGCGGCGATCCGCCTCCTCGGTGGCGGCGAACAGCGTCTTGGCGAACTGGTCCGTCTCACCGCGCCGCGTGGTCTCGCGCCAGTCCCGCGCGAGCCGGCCGCGCGCCAGCGGGCTCCACGGGATCACGCCGATCCCCTCGGCCGCGCACAGCGGCAGCATCTCGCGCTGCTCCTCGCGATAGAGGAGGTTGAGATAATTCTGCATGCTGACGAAGCGCGTCCAGCCATTGGCCTCCGCGACATGGAGCATGGTGGCGAACTGCCAGGCGTACATGGACGAGGCACCGATATAGCGGGCCTTGCCGGCCTTCACGACATCGTGGAGCGCCTCCAGCGTCTCCTCGATCGGCGTCTCGTGATCGAAGCGGTGGATCTGGTAGAGGTCGACATAGTCGGTGCCGAGCCGCTTCAGGCTGGCGTCGATCTCCGCCAGGATCGCCTTGCGGCTGAGGCCGGCGCCATTGGGGCCGCGCCGCATCCGGTTATACACCTTGGTGGCGATGACGATGCTGTCGCGCGACGCAAATTCCTTGAGCGCGCGGCCGACAATCTCCTCCGAACTGCCATCGGAATAGACGTTGGCGGTGTCGAAGAAGGTGATGCCCGCCTCCACCGCCTGGCGGATCAGCGGCCGGCTCGCCGCCTCGTCGAGCGTCCAGCCATGATTGCCCCGGTCCGGATCGCCGAAGGTCATGCAGCCCAGGCACAGGCGCGAAATGTCGAGGCCGGTGTTCCCGAGCTTGATATAGTCCATCGTACCTCTCCCGGAGACCTACCGCCCGCGGCTCAACCGGAGGCGTGCGGCGGGGTTCCGGACGACGCGACGGGCGGACCGGCGGTGGCGGCGAGCGCCGCCGCGCGCCGATGATCCTTGGGCCGGCCGAACAGGCGCAGCAGCGCGTGCAGCGCCGCCCGACCGGGGAGCGGCAGCTCGGTGTTGCCCAGCGCGATCCGCACCGGCGGATCGAGCCGGACCGGATGCCAGCCCGTTCCGGTGCGCACCGCCAGCCCGGCCATGAACTCCACGGGCAACGGAGCCTCGGTCCAGCGGCCGAACAGGGCGGAGCGGAACAATCCGTCCGCCGTGCCGGCGGCGAGCGCGATGCCCGCCGGGGGCAGCAGCCGCGCGGCATCGTCCGGATCGAGCAGAATGTCGATATCGGCGATTGCGCCGGGGTCGGCGCCGTGCAGGGCGACGGCGGCGCTGCCGATCACCCACCAGGGCGCGCGCGCCGGGGAGAGCAGCCGCGCCGCCGCCGCCAGCCCCGCGCGCACCGCCGGGGTCAGCGGATCAGCCGCCGCCACGCCGCGCGGACAGGATCTTCACCGGCTGCGCGAGCATCTCGCCCTTCATGCCCGCCGGCCCATCGGCGCTGACCGGCGCGTCCAGCAGATGGCGCATCAGATCCATGCCCTGCACGACCTGGCCGAAGGCGGCGAAGCCCTGATTGTCGCCCGGCTTGGACGGATCCGCGTCCATCGAGGGAATGTCGCCGATGACGATGAAAAAGTCTCCGCTGGCGGTGCCGGGCGCGGCGCGCGCCATCGAGATGGTGCCATCCTTATGGGTGAGGCCGGTGGTGCTGGTCGGCTCGTGCCGGATCGGCGGGAGCACCTTCTTGGGTGCGTTGCGCACGCCCCCCTGCACCAGCCCATAGCCCGGCGCGACCTTGACGGCGCGGTAGAAGCTGCTGCCGTCGAACCGGTGCTGATCGACATAGCGGAGGAAATTGGCGCTGGTGACGGGCGCCTTGCTGCTGTCCAGCGCGATCACCACCGGGCCCTGATCGGTGACCAGGGTGACGAGCGTCGGCGGCGGCCCCGGCGGCGGCGCGGGTGGCGCGGGCGCCGGGGCGGCGGGTGGAAGCTGGGCGCCGGCCAGGGCGCCGGCGGCGAGCAGCAGCAGGGGGAGTCGCGCGATCATGGCGCCACGCTAGGCGCGGATCGCGCGCGGGGAAAGACGAAGCGGCGCTTGCGGTCCCGCGCGCGGCCGCTAGCCTGCAGGGCCTCTTCACGGAACAGGCGGGGCGGGGCAGAATGAGCGAGGGCGTGACGCGGCGGGCGGTGCTGGCCACGGGAAGCATGGCGGCGGCGGCGGGGGCGCGCGCCGCGCCGGCGGCGCAGGCACCGGCGATGATCGTCTCCACCTGGGATTTCGGCGCCGCCGCCAACCAGGCCGCCTTTGCGCGTGGCCGCGCGGGGGGCTCGCTGATCGACATGGTGGAGGCGGGCGCGCATGTGCCCGAGCTTGACGCCAGCAACCATTCGGTCGGCTATGGCGGCTATCCCGATCGGGACGGCCATGTCACGCTCGATGCGGTCATCATGGACGATGCCGGCAATGTCGGCGCGGTCGCGGCGCTGGAGAATGTGATCCACGCCATCTCGGTGGCGCGCGCGGTGATGGAGCATACGCCGCATGTGCTGCTGGTGGGCGAGGGTGCCACCCGCTTCGCGCGCGACCAGGGCTTCCCGCAAACCAAGATGCTGACCCCCGAAGCCGAGACGGCGTGGCGCGAATGGCTGAAGACGGCGCAATATCGGCCCGTCGCCAACAGCGAGAACCAGGTCGGGCCGGCGGGCTCGGAGCCGCTGGGGTCGATCCGCAACCATGACACGCTGGGCCTGCTCGCGCGCGATGCCGGGGGCCGGCTGGCGGGCGCCTGCACCACCTCGGGCATGGCGTTCAAGATGCGCGGCCGCGTGGGGGATTCGCCGCTGGCGGGATGCGGCCTGTTCGTCGAGCGCGGCGTCGGCGCGGCGACCTCGAGCGGGCTGGGCGAGGAGGTGGTGCGGATCGCCGGCACCGCGCGCGTCGTCGCCTCGATGCGGATGGGCCTGTCGCCGGGTGCCGCCTGCCGCGAGGCGGTGGAGCATATCCGGCGGCTGCGCGGCCCCAAGATCAAGGAGGTGCAGGTCGGCTTCCTGGCGCTGGCGCCGGATGGCACGGTCGGCGCCCATGCGCTGCTGCCGGGCTTCACCTATGCCGTGACCGATGCCGAAGGCCGCACCCGCGTCTATCCCGCGCCGCATCTCGACGGCTGAGCGCGGCGCCGGCGGCGCGCGATCGATCGCCGCAGGGCCTGGTCAGCGGCGCGTCGCCTCGGCCAGCGCGGCCTTCAGCGCGGCCACCTTGCCCGCGTCGGTCCGGCCGGTGGCGGCGGCGAAGCCGAGCGGGGCGGGCGCACGCCGGGGGCTGCGCGCCGAGGCGTGGACCTCGCCGGTCCGCGCGGCATGGACGATCGGCGCCACGCCATCGGCATCGATCCCGGCGGCGGGGAGCAGCACCAGCCGGGGCCCGGCGCGCGCGGCCATGCGCCGCAGCCGGGCGAGCCCGTCGATCGCGCGCAGCGCCCCGCCCGAGGTGAGGATGCGCTGGAAGCCGAGCGCCACCGCCGCCTCCACCAGCGCGTCCGGATCGGCGCAGAGATCGGCGGCGCGGTGCAGCGTGAGCAGCGGCGGGGTCGCGCCGAAGGCGGCGCGCGCATGGCCGATCAGCGCCGCCAGCAGGTCTTCGTCGAGGCGCGGCGTCTCGCCGTGCAGCGCGCCGATCGCCACCCCCGCCAGCCCGGCCTCGGCCGCCATCCGGATGTCCGCCGCCATCATCGCGGCCTCGGCGGCATCATAGACGAAATCGCCGACCCTCGGACGGATCAGCGCCACCACCGGCAGCGGCAGCGCCGCCGCCGCGCGCATCAGCCCCGCCGAGGCGGTGACCCCGCCCGTGTCCAAGGCGGCGCACAGCTCGATCCGATCCGCGCCGCCGGCCAGCGCTGCCGCCAGCCCGGCGGCATCCTCCACGCAGATTTCCAGTGTCATCCCGCCGTCCCTGCCGGTGCGCCCGCCTTTTCGCTTTACAGCCGCGGCGACGCAATGGTCTCATACCAATTTGGCTGATCGGAGGGGCGGGGCGATGCGGAACGTGGCGGCGGGGGCGTGGCGGATCGCGCTGGCGGGGGTGCTGGCCGGCCTGGGCGCGGGCGCGGGCGCGGCGCTGCCGGCGGCGCCGCTGCCGCTTCTCCCGCTGCCGGCGGCGATCACGCCCGGGCAGGGCGCGTTCCGGCTCGCGCCGGGCGCGCGCATCGCGGTGCCCGCCGGGGACGGCGGGGCCGCCGGGGCGGCGGCGCTGCTCCTCGCCAAGCTCCGCACCGATCGCGCGTTGACGCTGGCGGTGGGCGACGGCGCCGGGCCGGCGGCGATCCGCTTCGTCCGCGATCCCGCCGTGGCGGGCGCCGAGGCCTATCGGCTGCGCGTCGCGGCGGACGGGGTGGAGATCCGCGCCTCGGGCGATTCCGGCCTTCTCTATGGCGTGATGACGCTCGCCCAGCTCGCCACGCGGGATGCCGGATCCGGCGCGGCGACGCTGCCCGCGCTCGCCATCGCGGACGCGCCGCGTTTCGCCTGGCGCGGCGTGATGCTGGATACGGCGCGGCACTTCCTGCCGCTGCCGGCGATCCGCGCGGTGATCGACCAGATGGCCGCGCTCAAGCTCAACACGCTCCACCTGCATCTCAGCGACGATCAGGGCTGGCGGATGGAGATCAAACGCTATCCCAAGCTCACGACGATCGGCGCCTGGCGCACGCCGCCCGCCATAGGCGGCGCGGCGGAGACGGCGGCGGCCGCGCCCGTCGGCGGCTTCTATCGCCAGGACGAACTGCGCGCGCTGGTCGCCTATGCCGCCGCGCGCGGCGTGACGATCGTTCCCGAGATCGATCTGCCGGGCCATGCCCAGGCGCTGGTCGCCGCCTATCCCGAGCGCGGCGTGCTCGGCGATCGGCCCCCCGTGTCGAACGCATGGGGCATCAACCCCTATCTCATCGACCCGGACGAGCAGGGGCTCGCCTTTGTCGAGCATGTGCTCGACGAGGTGATGGCGATCTTCCCCTCGCGCATGATCCATCTCGGCGGCGACGAGGCGATCAAGGACCAGTGGCAGCGCGCGCCCAAGGTGCAGGCGCAGATCAAGGCGCTGGGGCTCGCCTCGGAGGATGCGCTGCAGGGCTGGCTAATCGGGCGGCTCGCCGCCTATCTGTCCGCGCATGGCCGCCAGCTGATCGGCTGGGACGAGATTCTGGGAGCCGGCATCCCCGCCTCGGCGGCGGTCATGTCGTGGCGGGGCGAGGCCGGCGCCGTCGCCGCCGCCGGGCGCGGCCATGATGTGGTGCTGGCACCCGCGCCAACCCTCTATCTCGACAGCCTGCAAAGCGCGCGCGCGGACGAGGGGCCGGGGCGCGTGCCCGTCATGTCGCTCGAGAGGGTCTATGGCTATGATCCGGTGCCGGCGGCGCTGGACGGCGCGGCGGCGGGCCATGTGCTCGGCGCCGAGATGACGGCCTTTTCCGAATATCTGGTGACCCCGGCCGCGCTGGACCATGCGCTCTTCCCGCGCGTCGCGGCGCTGGCGGAGCTGAGCTGGTCGCCCAAGGCGGCGCGCGACTGGCCGGGCTTCCTCGCGCGGCTCCAGCCGCAGCGCCAGCGGTGGCGGCGCGAGGGCGTGGCGGCGGCCGACAGCGCCTTTCTCGCCGATATCCGGCTGGATCAGGACCGCGCGACCGCGCTCGCCAGCGGCGCGGCGCAGCTGCGCATCACCACCCAGAGCGGCTATGGTACGCTGCGCTACACGCTGGACGGGCGCGCGCCGGGGCCGAAGGATCGTCTCTACACGGCGCCGATCCGCGTCCCGCTCGGGCGCGTCGTGCGCGCCGCCGCCTTCGGCCCGGATGGCGCGCCGCTCGCGCCCGCACAGCGGTTCGATACGCGCGCCGAGGCGCTGCTGACCTGGGATCGCGGCGCCTTCACCGCGTGCGCGCCGGGCGCGCTCGGCCTGCGCGTGCCGCTGACGAGCGAGGCGCGCGACGGCCCCATCTATGCACTCGACCTGTTCGAGCATTGCGTGATCGCGCCGGCCGCGCCGCTCACCGTGCCGCGCCGGCTCACCGTGGATGTCGCGCGGCTCGCGCGCAATTTCGCGCTCGCGCATGACGAGGCGGGCGTGCAGCGCCCCTTCGCGGCGACGGCCTGGGGCGAGTTGATCGTGCGGGTCAAGGGCTGCGACGGGCCGATCGCGGCGACCCTGGCCTTGCCCGATCCCGCCACCGCGCCCAACCGCTTCACCCTCAAGGCGGATCTGCCCGCCGCCGGGGCACGGGCCGATCTCTGCCTGCGCTTCACCGCGCCGCCCACCGCCTATGCCTATGCCGTCGGCACCGTCGCCCTGTCGGCGGCGGCCGCTCAGCCGGTGCTCAGCTCGGCCACAAAATCATAGGCGTCGCCCCGGTAGAAGGAGCGGGTAAGCTCCACCGCGCGGCCATCGCGCAGGAAGCTGCGCCGCTCGATTAGCAGGCCGGCGGCGCCTTCGTCCACCGCCAGCAGCGCCGCCTCCTCGGGGCCGAAATTGACCGCGCGCAGCCGTTGCAGCGCGCGGTCCGGCGCATAGCCATGGGCGGCGAGCGCGACATAGAGCGAGCGCTCGGCCAGCGCGGGTTCGGGCAGGCAATAGGCCGGGATGGTGCTGTGCTCGATCGCCATCGGCCGGCCATCCGCCCGACGCAGCCGATGCAGCCGGTAGACGGGCGAGCCGGGCGACAAGGCCAGCGCCAGCGCCTCGTCGGGCGTCACCAGCCCGCGCGTGCGGCTCAGCCATTCGCTCGAGGGCACCAGTCCGCGCGATTCCATATCCTCGGAAAAGGAGGAGAGGTTGGCGAAGCTTTTCTCGACCCGCTCGGGCGCGGCGCGACGATCGCTGACGAAGGTGCCCGCGCCCTGGCGGCGCACAAGCCGGCCTTCGCCGACCAGCCCGCCGAGCGCGCGCCGGATGGTGATGCGCGAGATGCCATAATGTTCGCACAGATCACGCTCGCTCGGCAGCGCGTCGCCGGGCGCGAGCGCGCCCTCGTCGATCGCCTTCCGCAGCACCGCCTGAAGCTGCAGATAGAGCGGACCGGCGCCATCGTCCGGCAGCGGCCCGAACCCCTTCGACACTCCCATCGCGCGCCGCTCCCTCCCGACGGACGATCTTAACCGAGCCGCCGGGCTTGCACACACCAGATCGGAGCAGATTGTACCAAAGGCGAATGGACGCGGCGCGATCCCGCTCAGCGCCGGGCCTGCGCCGCCCCGCTCTGGGGTGGAACGGGAGTCGCGACCAAGGTCGGCGCGGTGGCGATGAAGCGGTCGAGCACGCCATCGCCCAGCCGGATCGCGCCCTGCGGGCGGGTGGTGTTGGGCAGCGTCTGGATCCGCCCGGCCTCCTCCGCCAACCGCGCGGCATAGGCGAAGGCGCCGGCCGCGTCGGGCCGCTCGGCAAGCGCGGCGTCGAGCGCGTCGGCGGTGGTCGCGAGCGCGCGCCCCCACAGCTGCATCGCCGCCAGCCACGGCGCGCATTGCGCGAGGAAGCCGGGATCGCGCACGCCGGCGCGGATCCGGTCGGGCGCGGTGGCGATGGCCTGGGCGGCGGCGTGGAGGCGGGTCAGCGCCGCGCGCCGATCGGCCGCCGTGCCCGAGGCGAGCGCATCCTCCACCCCGTCGAGCACCGGCTTCAGCCGCGGCGCCTGGGGCTGCCAGGGCTGGGCGCCGAAGGTGGGGGCGAGATGCTCGAGATCGAACAGCGTCAGCAGCGCCTCGGTGACGGCGGGATCGCCGCCGGCGAGCTGGCGCGCCGCCGCCGTCCAGGCGCGATCGGGATCATAGGCGCGATCGTTCCAGGCGAAGGCGGCGGTGCCGAACACCGCCACCCGGCTCGGCGCCTCCTGGTTCATCGGATTGGCGAGAATGCCGCTCAGCGCGTCCGACAGGCCCGCCTCGCGATCGCGATAGGGCGCCATCAGCAGGCGGCCGGTGGATTCGCCATAATCGTTGACGGGGTAATTGTCCCACAGCAGCGTCTTGCGGCCGAACGCCTGGGTCGCGGCGCGGGCATCGCGCACCGCGATCGCGGGCGGGACGACATCGGTGCCCGTCCATTGCACCAGCACATGCGGATCCACCGCGCGCAGCGCCGCCTTATAGGGGCTCTCGGTGGTGTTGTAATATTCGGTGGGGACGATCATCAGCTCGGCGTCCGCGCCGTCGCGCGCGGCGAGCCAGGCATAGACGCGGTTGACGAGCATCGCCTGGGCGCGACCGGCCGCCTCTTCGCCCGGCGGCCCCAGCGCGGCCGCGTCGGCGGCGCAATTCCACCGCGTATATTCGATATCGTCGAAGGCGATGTAGAAGGCGCGCACGCCCAGCGCGCGGAAATCGTCGAACTTGCGCGTCAGCGCGGCGAAATCGGCCGGATCGGAATAGCAGATCGAGGGGCCCGGCGAGATCGCGTAGGTGAAGCGGACATGCGCCGCGCGCGCGGCGGTGATGAGCGTGGCCAGCGACGCCCGCTCGGCCGCCGGATAGGGTTCGCGCCAGCGCGCGCGGGCGAAGGGATCGTCCTTGGGGCTGTAGACATAGGTGTTGGCCTTGACGCTGGCGAGGAAGCGGAGATGCGCCAGCCGATCGTCCTGCGACCAGGGCGCCCCGTAAAAGCCCTCGATCGTGCCGCGGATCGCCATGGCGGGCTGGTCCTCCACCGCGAGAGCCGGCAGCGCCGGGCCGGTGGCGATCTGGGCGAGCGTCTGCGCGGCGTGGAAGAGCCCGTCCGCGTCCGCCCCCGCGAGCAGCAGCCGAACGCCGCCCGCCGCCGATCCGATCGCCAGCGCATAGCCTTCGCGCGCGGCGACCGGGTGCGCGCCGAGCGCCGCCAGCGCGCGCGTCGTCGCCGGGTCGGCGCCGATCGCGAGCGTCACCACCGTCGCGGCATGGGCGGGGGCGCGCCGGGCGACGCGCAGCGTCGTCACCCCCGCCCGCGCCAGCGCGTCGCGCACCACCGACAGCGTCGCCTCGTCGACGCCGGGCGGTGCGACCAGCACCGCCGCCGCGCCCGGTCGCACCTGCCCGCCGGTCAGCCGCGCGGCGGCGGGTGCGGGGAAGAGCGCCGGCAGCGTCGCCGGCGGCGCGGCGGCGGCCAGCACGGGCGCGGCGAGGGCCAACAGGGCCAGGGCGGGGCGGATCATCGTCGAAGCGTCTCCTGGGCAGGCGGTCAGCGCGCGGCGGGATCGGTGAAGAAGCCGATCTCGGCGACCGTCAGCCGATCCGCCGGCACGGCGGGGGCGGTGAAGACGAGCCGCACGAAGCGCGCGCGACGCGGCGACGAGAAGCCGAAGCGCTGGGTGGCGCGCGCATAGGCGATGTTGGAGAATTCGCCGGCGCCGGCTTCGGTCCAGATCGTCCCGTCGAGGCTGGTGGCGCAGCGATAGTCGCGCGGGGGGGCGGTGCCGGGGGCGCCGGTGCGGGGCGGGGTGAGGCTGAAGCCCTCGAGGCGGTGTTCCTCGCCCAGATCCAGCACCACCCGCGCCGGGGCCGCCGCGGTCGGCGCGGGCGCGGACCAGCTGCTCGCCGGATCGCCGTCGATCAGCGCCTCGGCGCCGGGCGACGAGGCGGATACGATGCGCCAGCCCTTGCGATCGATGATGCCGGTATCGGCGGTGGCGGCGAAGGGCACGGCGGCGGGGCGCGCCTGGCGGAACAGCGCCACTTCCTGGATGGCGGGGCAGGCCGGTGCCTCGAGGATGCGCAGCCGCACGCGCCGCGCCGTGATCGGGCGCGGCAGGCGGATGATCCGCTGCGCGCCGATGCCCTGATGCTCGGCCAGCCGCGTCCAGCCGCCCGCCTGCTCGGCCTCGACCGCGAAGCGGGTGACGCGCGCGCCCAGCGGCAGATATTCGCGCAGGCGGATCAGATCGAAGGGCGCGGCCGGATCGGCGAGGGTCAGGGTAAGGCTGGGCGTGGTGACGGTGTCGGGCGTGGACCAGTAGCTGTCGTCGCGCCCGTCCAGCACCGCGGCGGCGGCGAAGCGGGGGGCGCGTTCGACCGAAGCGGCGGCGTGTGCCCCCCGCGCGAGATCGTGGCCGTAGGTGGCGGCCTGGGCGGCGCCGAAGCTGCGCAGCACCGCCACGTCATGATCGGCCAGCCGCCCGCGCCGATCGGGCGGGAGGTTGAGGTTGAGATTGGTGCCGCGTCCGACCGACGTATCCCAGAGGCCGAGCAGCTGCTCGGGCGTCTTCACCCGCGCGTCCTCGTCTTTATGGTAGAACCAGCCCGGACGGATCGACACGTCGGTCTCGGCCGGCCACCAGAGCGGCGCGCCGCGCACCCCGCTATTGCCTTCCGCCTGCACATAGGGATGATCGGGCATGGTGGGCCAGCAGGGATCGCCCGCCACCCCGTCCTCATTGCCGACCCAGCGTATGTCGCTGCCCAGCGGATCGAAGGTGCAGGCCATGGGCTGGTGCTGGTGGACCAGCGCGATCAGCGCGGGCCAGTTGTAATAGGCGGGCGCGTCGATCTTCCGCGTCTCGCGCGCGCCGCCATAATAGCCATCGCCGCCATTGGCGCCATCGAACCAGAATTCGAACAATTCGCCATAGCCGGTGCAAAGCTCGACGATCTGGCGGCGATAATAGTCGATATAGCCAGGCCGGCCATAATCCGGATGGTTGCGATCCCAGGGCGAGAGATAGAGGCCGAAGGCGAGGCCCGCGCGCCGCGTGGCCTGCTCCATCTCGCGCACCACATCGCCCCGCCCATTCTTGTAGGGGCTGTTGCGGATGCAATGCTCGGTGAGCCGCGTCGGCCAGAGGCAGAAGCCGTCATGATGCTTGGCGGTGAGGATGATGCCGCTGAGCCCGGCGGCCTTGGCGGCGCCGACGATCTGGTCGGGATCGAAATCGGTGGGGTTGAACAGCGCCGGGCTCTCGTCGCCATAGCCCCATTCGCGCCCGGTGAAGGTGTTGATGGAGAAGTGGACGAAGGCATAGGCCTGGCGGCGGTGCCAGATGCGCTGGCGGGGCGAGGGCGTGGCGCCCCAGGGCCGGGGCGGCGCGCTGTCGGCGCCGGCGCGCGCGAAACCGGGCATCGCGCCCGCGGCGAGGCTGGCGCCGATCAGATGGCGGCGGCTGATGGCGGTCATGGCGGTCTCCTCGATCAGGCGGGGCGGCGGCCGAACGAGGGCGGCCGCGCGGCGGGGGCACTGGCGAAAGCGCGGTTGGGCGCCGCCCCCATGGTGAATTCCAGCCGGCCGCCGCGCGCGAGCGTGGCGTGACCGATCCAGCCCCGCGCCCAGGGCCGGCCATTCCAGCGCACCGACTGCACATAGGGCGTATCGGGCCGGTTGCCGGGGGCGAGCACCTCCAGATGGCGGCCGCCGCCGAGCCGCATGCGCGCGCGCTCGAACAGCGGCGCGCCCAGCACATAGACGGCTTCCACCGGATCGACCGGGTAGAAGCCGAGCGCGGAGAAGATGAACCAGGCGCTCATCTGGCCGCAATCATCGTTTCCGATGATGCCGTCGGGGTCATTCTTGTACATTTCGGTGCAGAGCCGGCGCACCATCGCCTGGGTTTTCCACGGCGCGCCGCAATAGGCGTAGAGATAGGCGGCGTGCTGGTCCGGCTCGTTGCCATGAGCATATTGGCCGACCAGGCCGGAGATATCCGGAGGCGCGTCGGCGGGCAGGGTGGAGGGCGCGGTGAAGAGCGCGTCGAGCTTCGCCTCGAACGCGGCATCGCCGCCCAGATGCGCGATCAGGCCGTAGATATCGTGCTGATTCAGCACCGTCGCCTGCCAGCCATTGGCCTCGGTATAATCGCGCCAGCGCTTGGGATCATGGCCGAGCTGGATCGGATCATAGGGGCTCCACCAATGCCCGTCGGCGAAGCGCGGCCGGGCGAAGCCGATCGCGGGATCGATCACGTTGCGCCAATTGCCCGCGCGCCGCAGCAGCCGGTCCGCCGCCGCGCCATCGCCTGCGGCGCGCGCGATATGGGCCGAGGCCCAATCGTCATAGGCATATTCCTGCGTCCGGCTGACGCTTTCGTTGCAGAGATCGGCCGGAATATAGCCGCGCGCGTCGTACAGATCGCGGCCGCGCGAACTGGCGAGATCGGGCGCGTTGAAATCGAAGGAGCGCCGCGCGATGGCGGGCCAGGCGGCGGCATAGTCGGCCTTGATGCCCTTGGCCTGCGCCTCGGCGAGCACCGGCACCGCGTGCCAGCCGATCATCGTTCCCGTTTCCTTGCCCTGGAGCGGCCAGACCGGCGGGCCATAAGGGCTTTGCTGCGTCTGCCGGATCAGGTCGGCGACGAGCGCCTGCGCGCGGTCGGGCGCGATCAGCGTGAGCAGCGGATGCAGCGCGCGATAGGTGTCCCACAGCGAATAGGCGCTATAGGCGCTCGCCCCGGCGGGCGCGCTGTGGATCTGTCCGTCCAGCCCCGGATAGCGGCCGTCGCGGTCGGACAAGAGGCTGGGCGCGAGCTGGGCATGGTAGAGCGCGCTCGCCAGCACCACGCGCTGATCGGCGCTGCCGCCCTCCGCCGTCACCGCCTCGAGCGCGCCGCGCCACGCCTCGGCCGCCGCCGCGCGGATCGAGTCGAAGCGCCAGTGCGGCGCCTCGGCGGCGAGATTGGCGCGCGCGCCGGCGATATCCACCGCCGAGATGCCGCAGCGGATCAGGATCGGCGCCGCGCCGGCATCGTCATAGTGGAACACGGCCTTGAGCCGCTTGCCCGCGACCCGGCGCGTCCCGGCCGGCTGTTCGGCGTCGCCATCGCCATAGAAGGTCACCCGGTCCGGCGCCCGCGAGAGCTGGAGCGCGAAATGGATGCGGCGGCCCATCGCCCAACGGAACACGCGGCGGCTGCCGGTGAGCGTGCCGTCCGCGTCCAGCGCGAGCAGCGCCTCGTCGATCAGCGGCTGCGCGCCCGGCGTATCGGCTTCGAGATGCGAGAGGTCGATCAGCACATGGCCGGGGCCGGCGGGAAAGCGGTAGCGGTGCCAGCCGGTCCGCGCCGTCACCGTCAGCTCGGCCGAGACGCCGTTTTCCAGCCGCACCTGATAGGCGCCGGGGCGGGCCTGTTCGTCGCTGTAGCGCTGGCGATAGCCGCTTTCGGGATGAGCGCGATCGCCGGGCAGCAGCCGCACCGGGCCGCGCGCCGGCACCACCAGCACGTCCAGCATGTCGCCGCAGCCGGTGCCGGACAGATGCGTGTGGCTGAAGCCCATGATCGAGCCGTCATCGGCATGATAGCCGGAGCAGGCGTCCCAGCGCTCGACATCGGTGTCCGGCCCCAGCTGCACCATGCCGAAGGGCAGGCTCGGGCCGGGATAGGTATGGCCGTGGCCGCCCGTTCCGACGAACAGATTGGGCGCCACACGCGCCGGCGCGGCCTGGGCGCGGGCGAGGCCGGCGCGCGGCAGCAGCGCGGCGCCCGCCACGCCCGCGAGCAGGGCGCGGCGGCTGAGCGAAAGGCCGTCGATCACAGGGGCGTCTCCAAAAGCCGGGGCCGGCGCGCGGCGATGTCGATGATCAGTTCGCCGAACAGACCATTGGCCCAGGCGAACCAGCTGCGGGTGAAGCGGCGCGGATCGCCGCTGTCGAAGCTTTCGTGCATGAAGCCGGTGCCGGCGTCGGTGTCGCGCAGCATCCGCAGCCAGGTGCGCAGCCGGCCGTCGTCGGTCTCGGTGAAGGCGCGCATGATGATCGACATCGGCCAGATCTGCCCCAGCCCGACATGCGGGCCGCCAATCCCCTCGCCGGCGGCGCCGCGGAAGAAATAGGGGTTGCGCGGGCTCCACGCCGCCGCCGCGGTGCGCCGCCACAGCGGATCGGCCGGATCGGCGCAGCGCAGATAGGCGAGGCCGAGCAGGGAGGGAACGTTGGCATCGTCCATGAAGAGGGTGTTGCCGAAACCGTCCACCTCATAGGCCCAGATCTCGGACCCGTCCTCGAGCCGCATCCGGCCATGGCGGGCGAGCGCGGCGGCGACCGCGTCGGCCAGCCCCGCCGCCTCGGCGGCGAGCGCGGCATCGCCCCGCGCGCCCTGCGCCAGCGCCGCCAGCTCGCGCAGGGCCGTGACCGCGAACAGGTTGGAGGGGATGAGGAAGGGGTAGAGGCAGGCATCGTCCGAGGGACGGAAGCCGCTATGGATCAGCCCCACCTTGCGCGTGGGATTGCCATAGCCGTCGAGCGGCAGCGTCTCGGTCGCGCGGTCGGAGGCGCGCAGGAAGCGATAGGGGCCGGCATCGTGCAGCCGCTGCTGCGCGCGCAGCGTCGCCAGGCTGAGCCGCGCGGCCGCCGCCCAGCGCGCGTCGAAAGGCCGGGTGTCGCCGGTGGCGCGCCAATAATCATGCGCTAGGCGGATCGGGTAGCAGAGCGAATCAATCTCCCATTTGCGCTCGGCCACGCCCGGCTTCATCTCGGTCTGGTCGTGGATCGCCCAATCCAGATCGCTCCGCGCGTCGGGATTCTCGAGAAAGGCGTTGGCATAGGGATCGATCAGGATCGAGCGCGCCTGGCGCGCGATCAGCCCGCGGAACAGCGTGCGCAGCGCGGCATCGCCCCGCACCAGGTGCAGATAGGGCCGCAGCTGTGCCGAGCTGTCGCGCAGCCACAGACAGGGTATGTCGCCGGTGATGACAAAGGCATCCGGCGCGCCATCCACCTGCCCCATCCGGACCGTGGTATCGAGCGTGTTCGGATAGCAATTGCCGAACATCCAGCGCAGCTTGGGATCGCCGATACGGGCCTGGACGCGGGCGATCTCGCGCTCCACGGCGGGGCTGGAGAAACGCCGCGCGCCGGGCGGCGGGCGGCGGCTGGGCGCGGGCGCGGACGGCGCCGCGGCGCGGGCGGGCTGGGCGGCGGAGGCGGCGAGGCCGCCGATCAGCGCGGCGCGGCGGGTCAGGCTCATTTGGGCAGCGCCGTCGCGGTGCCGGTGATGGCGAGATCATACCATTGGCCGGGCGCATCGCCCGGCTGGCCGCCGCCGATGAAGAGGCGATAGGCGCCGGGCACCACCCGCCGCGTGCCATCGGCCGCGACCAGGCTCAGGCGTCGCGGATCGAGCGTGAAGCGCGCGGTGCCGCTGGCGCCGGGCGCCAGATCCAGCCGGGTGAAGCCGACGAGCTGGCGCTGGAGCACGGGCGCGGTCTGGCCGGCCGGTGCGGCATCGGCCGGCGGCACCAGATAGGCCTGCGCCACCTCGGCCCCGGCCATGGCGCCCTGGTTGGTGATCCGCGCCTCGACAGTCAGGCTCTGCCCGGCGGCGACGCTGAGCCGCGGCGTATCGGGCGCGGCATAGGCGAAGCGCGTGAAGCTCAGCCCATGGCCGAAGGGCCAGAGCGGGGTGCCGGTGAAATAGCGATAGGTGCGCTCCTTCATGCCGTAATCGACAAAGGCGGGCAGATCGGCCGTATCGCGGTAGAAGGTGACGGGCAGGCGCCCCGAGGGCGAGAAGCCGCCGGCAAGGAGATCGGCGATGGCGGTGCCGCCCGCCTCGCCCGGATACCAGGCGGCGACGATGGCGTCGGCGAGATCGGGATCGATCGCCACCGCGCTGCCGCTCATCAGCACCGCCACCACGGGCTTGCCGGTGGCGTGCAGCGCGGCGAGCAGGCGGCGCTGCACCGGCGGCAGGGCGATGTCGCTGCGGTCGCCGCCGACAAAGCCGGGCACGCTCACCTGCAGCGCCTCGCCCTCCAGATCGGGAGACAGGCCGACAAAGGCGAGGATCACGTCCGCCGCGCGCGCGGCGGCGAGCGCTTCGTCGCGCAGCGGCGCCTCGGGCGGGCTCCAGAGCAACCGCAGGCCTTCATCCTCGCTGCGATGTTCAAGCTCGATCCGGATCGGCACCGGCCGGCCATCGCTCTCGATCGTCGCCGTCACCCGCCCCTTGGCGACCGGTCCGGCGGCGAGCGGCCGTCCGTCCACCCAAAGCCGCACCACATCGTGCGTCCGGCAGGATTTCCAGCAGGCCGGTACGTCGAGCGCGATCGAGTAGCGGCCCGGCGCCGGCGGCACGAAGCGGCCCGTCCAGCGCGCGCTCCAGCCCGTGCCCAGCCCGTCCACGGGCGCGGCGCGGTTGAAATCCAGATCGATCCGCCGCTCGCGCCGGGTGACCAGCGCCGGCCCCGAAAGATCAGGGCTGGCGAAATAGGCGGCGGTCAGGCCGGGCGCGCCATCGTCCGCGCGCAGGGCGCTTTCGGGCATCACCACCGGCGCGCCCTCGGCCAGCACCGAGCCCTGCGCATAGCGGATTGCGGATGCGCCGAAGCGGGCGCGCAGGCCTTCGAGCGGAGTCACCGGCGCGCGCGCGGTGCCGTGATAATTGCCCTGGAGCACACCCAGATCATCGGCATCGGCGCCGATCACCGCAATCCGTGCGCCGGGCTTGAGCGGCAGGGTTCCGCCCCGGTTCTGCAGCAGCACCAGCGCCTCGCGCGCGGCGCGGAGCGCGGCCTCGTGATGCGCGGGCGTCGCCACCGCGCTCGCCGGGATCCGGCGCCACGGATCGTTACCCCCGAAGGCGATGCCGAGCGCGCGCCGGGCCCGCAGCGCGCGCAGCAGCGCGGCGTCGATTTCGTCGGCGCGGATCAGGCCGCGCGCGAGCGCGTCGGGCAGGGCGGCATAGGTGGTGCCGCAGTTGATGTCGGTCCCGCCGCGCAGCGCGGCCGCCGCCGCGCCCGCCGCATCGCCCCGATAATGGTGATAGGCCGCGATATTGCCCACGGCATCGCAATCCGAGACGGTGAAGCCGGCAAAGCCCCAATCGTGCCGCAGCCGCTCGGTCATCAGCCCGGCATTGGCGCAGAGCGGCACGCCGTGGATGGCGTTATAGGCGCACATCAGCGAGCCCGCCTTGCCTTCGGTGATCGCCATGCGGAAGGCGGGCAGGTAGGTGGCTTCGAGATCCTGTGGCGACGGATCCGCATCGAAGCCGTCGCGCCCCGCCTCGGGCCCGCTGTGCACCGCGAAATGCTTGGGCGTCGCGATGGCGCGCGGATGCGCCGGATCGGGCCCCTGGATGCCGCGGATGAAGGCGACGCCCAGCCGCCCCGTGAGCAGCGGATCCTCGCCATAGGTTTCCTGCCCGCGGCCCCAGCGCGGATCGCGGAAGATGTTGATGTTGGGCGACCAGATCGTCAGCCCCTCATAGATGGTGCGGTCCGCGCCGGGCGGCCGCGCATTGAAGCGGGCGCGCGCCTCGGTAGAGACGATGCTGCCCATGGTTTCGAGCAGATCGGGATCCCAGCTCGCCGCCATGCCGATCGCCTGCGGGAACACCGTGGCATAGCCATTGCGGGCGAGGCCGTGCAGGCCCTCGTTCCACCAGTCATAGGCGGGCAGGCCGAGCGCCGGGGCGGCCGGCGCGCTGCTCTGCAATTGCGCGGCCTTGACCGAGACCGGCAGCGCCGCGATCCGCGCGGCGAGCGGATCGGCCTGGGGCGCGGCGGCGAGCGCGAGCGCGAGCGCGGCGGCGATCATCGCCGGCCCCCGAGCGAGCGGAGGGTAAGCGCGCGGGCCAGCGCGGCGGCGGGGGCTTGGGCGGTGATCGTCACCGTGCGGCTCTCTCCCGGCAGCAGATCGAATCCATTGTCCGAAGCTTGGGCGGCAAGGGCGCCGAAGTCGAGCATCACCGCGCGCGCGAGCCGCCGCGCGGTGACGGTGACGCTGCGCCCGGACCAGCGCGCCGACAGACCCGGATCGGGATAGGCCATGTCCTTGGGCAGCGCGCGCTCCACGATCATGCGGCTGACGGGCGCCGCGCCCTCGATCAGCTCCGCCACGGCATAGCTGGCCTTGGGATCGGCGGCGCCGAACAGGGCGGAGTCGTCGAGCGACGCAGCCTCGGTCACCGCCAGCGGCGCGAGCGTGACGGCGCCCTCGCGGCTGCCGAGCAGCCGGCCGTCCATGTCGAAGCCGCGCACCCGCCAGCGCGCCGGACGCGGCGTCGTCGCGTCGGAGACGAGCGCGATCCGCGTCGCGGTGCCGCGATGCTCGGCGACGATCAGCTCGGGCGCGAAGAAGCGCCGCGCCGCATAGTGGAGCAGCTTCCAGCGGCCGGCATGATCGATGCTGGACCAGGACAAGGCCGGCCAGACATCGTTGAGCTGCCAGTAGAGCGACCCCATGGTCACCGGGCGGCAGGCGCGCTGGTGGCGCGCGGCGAGCGCGATCGCCTCGGCCTGGTTCACCTGGCTGAGATAGACGAAGTCGCCGAGATCGCGCGGCGTGCCGAGCCGTGCGCGCATATAGAAGAGCAGCCTGTCATTGCCCTCGCCGGCTAGGAATTTCTGGTGCGCCTTCATCACCGGATCGGCGGGCGAGAGCGGCCCATCGCCGGCGAAGGCGCGGATCGTGGCAAGGCCGGGCGCGGCCTGGAAGCCAAATTCGCTCATGAAGCGGGGGCAGTGATCGAGATAGGCCTCGACCGGCTTGGAGCCCGACCAGACATCCCAGAAATGGCGATCCCCGGCGGCATCGGTATCGACCGGGCCCTGATAATCGTCGGACGGCGAATTGGCCCAATAGGCCGCGCCCGGCGCGCCATCGCGCACCGCCTCGCGCAGCACGCGATCGAACAGATCGGCCATGGCGGTGGCGTAGCGCTCCTGCGCGTCGGCGCCGATCGCGCGCTTGAAGGCGGCCCGATCGCTCCACCCCGCCCAGCCCGACAGGATCTCGTTGCCGCCGGACCAGAGCACGATCGAGGCGTGGCTGCCGAGCCGCGCCACCTGCTGCTCGGCCTCGGCCTTCACCGAGGCGCGATAGCTGGGCTCGGGCGGCGGCACCGATCCGCCGAACATGAAATCCTGCCAGATCATCAGGCCGCGCTCGTCGGCCATGTCGTAGAAGGCGTCGTCCAGATAATAGCCGCCGCCCCATACGCGCAGCATGTTCATGTGCGCGTCCACCGCCGCGTCGAGCAGCGGCCGCATATCGGCCGTCGTCACCCGCGCGGGAAAGCTGTCGAAGGGGATCAGGTTGGCGCCCTTGGCGAAGATCGGCACGCCATTGACGCGGAAGCCGAGCGCTCCGCCATCGCGGATGAGCGAGACCGTTCGCAGCCCGATGCGCCGCTCGGTCGCATCGCTCGGCGCGCCGTCCTGCACCAGCGTCGCGGTGACGCGGTAGAGCGGATGCGCGCCATAGCCCGCCGGCTGCCAGAGCTGCGGATGGGGGAGCGTGAGCGGCACCGCGACGCGCGTGGCGCCCGGCGCGAGCGTGATCGCGCGCGTCGCCTCGATGCGGCGGCCATCGGGCGCAGTGACGCGGATGCGAAGCTCGGCGGGGCCGGCCGCACCCGCGACCATCGCGGCGCGCACGACCAGCCGCGCCTCGGCGGCGTCGACCGCCTCCTGCTCCACCGCGAGGCCGTCCAGCCGGGCCGTGTCCCAGGCCTCGAGCCGCACCGGCCGCCACGGACCCACCGCCAGGATGCGCGGCCCCCAATCCCAGCCATACATATATTTCGGCTTACGGATATAGGGCGAGGTCTGGCGGCCCTTGGGCTCGTCGCCGAAGCTGGAATCATATTCGCCGGGCAGCGCCTGCGCATCCTGGGCGAGCCGGGGCTGGAGCGCGCGGATCGGCGCGGCGAAGCGGATCACCAGCGCGTTGGCGCCGACCTGGAGGAAGGGCTTGGCGTCGATCCGCCACTGGCGATGGGCATTGTCGGCGCGCAGCACCGCGCGGCCGTTGATCTCCACGGCGGCGAAAGTGTCCAGCCCGTCGAACACCAGCTCGACATGATCGCGCCGCAGCGTGTCCGGCGCGATCTCGAGCGTGCGGCGATACTCCCAATCGGCGCGGCCCACCCACTGCACCGCGCCCTCGTTGGTGCCGATGAACGGATCGGGGATGCGGCCGAGCGCGAGCAGATCCTGCTGCACCGAGCCCGGCACATGCGCCGGCATCCACGCCGCCTCGCGCGGATGCGCGGCGATCGCGGGATCGCCGGGCGCGAGCCGCACCTGCCAGCCCTCATCGAGCGAGGCGGCGGTGCGCGGCGCGGCCGATGCGGCGCCCGCCAGCAGCGCGCCGCCGAGCAGCGCCGCCGCCCGCCGCCACGACCGCCGCGAGGATCGCACCGCATCCGCGCTTCCGCCCCGCCGTCCCGCCACCCGCGCTCTCCTCCCGCCCCTTGTCGAGCAAGGCGGCAACGTGTACCAATCCAATGCCACATGCAAGCCGCCTTGAGGCCGGCGCGTTCGGGTTCGCGTGCTTCCTTGTTCCTCCGCCGGAAAAGCGCGGAATACCAATCAGCCAAGGGTGCGACCGATTGCCGTCCTCGATCCCATGCTCTAGCCTTTTCGCACAAGCGGCGGCGCGCGCGGCGCCGGCCGGCGGGCAGGGGGTCAAGGGTGCGCTTCTCGGATCAGATCGGTCGCTTCCGCGAGGGCAATCCCGCGCCCCTCTATCTCCAGCTCCACCAGCTGATCCGCGATGCGATCGCGCGCGAAATCCTCGCCCATGGCGATGCCATTCCGGCGGAGCGCGATCTCGCCACCGAATATGGCGTGTCACGCATCACGGTGCGCCGCGCGATCGGCGAGTTGGTGGAGCAGGGGCTGCTCACCCGCCGCCGCGGCGCGGGCACCTTCGTCGCCGGCCGGGTCGAGAAGAATTTTTCCAAGCTCTCCTCCTTCTCGGAAGATATGGCGGCGCGCGGGCGCACGGCCTCGAGCAGCTGGATCAGCCGCGCGGCCGGCACCGTCGATCCCGACGAGGCGATGGCGCTGCATCTTTCGCCGGGGGCGCCGGTGCTGCGCTTCGCCCGCATCCGCTACGCCGACGCCCAGCCGATGGCGCTCGAGTTCGCGACGATCGCCGGCTATTGCCTGCCGGGCGTGCAGGCGGTGAAGGACTCGCTGTACGATGCGCTGGACGCGGCCGGGATGCGGCCAGTGCGCGCGCTGCAGCGGCTGCGCGCCGTGCCCTTCGGCACCGAACATGCGCGGATGCTGGGCGTGGATCCCGGCCAGCCCGGTTTGCTCATCGAGCGGCGCGGCTTCCTGCGCGACGGCCGCGCCGCCGAGTTCACCCGATCCTATTATCGCGGCGATGCGTATGACTTCGTCGCCGAACTGTCCGACATCTAGCGGCGCCGCCCCGAGGCGCCGGGGGAGCGCCCGATGAACCGACGCCATTTCCTGCTCAGCGGCGCGGCCGGCGCCGCGCTGCCGCCGGTTCCCGCCGGGGCCCGCGAGCGGCCGGAGGCCGCCGCCGGCGCCGTGCCGATGCCGCCCCCTGGCGATACGCTGCCGCCGCCGCTGCCGCAGGAAGATCCTAATCGGGTGCGGCTGGAACAGGGCTGGCGCTTCCATCAAGGCGATGTCGCCGATCCGCCGCTGCCATCGCTCAACGCCATCTATCTCAGCGTCAAGGCGGGCAACGCCCAGGGCGCGGCGGGGATGGTGTTCGATGACAGCGACTGGCCGGTGGTGCGCCTGCCGCACGATTGGGCGGCGGCCCAGCCCTTCGTCAAGACGGCCAATATCGCGCAAGGCTATCGGCCGCGCGGGATCGGCTGGTACCGGCGCACGCTGACGCTGGATCCCGCCGATCGCGGCAAGCGGATCGAGCTTCAGTTCGAAGGCGCCGCGACGCTGGCGACGGTGTGGATCAACGGCAATGTCGTCGCCCATAGCTGGTCGGGCTACAGCGCCATCGTGATCGACATGACCCCGTTCGCGCGCTTCGGCGACGAGGAGAATGTCATCGCGGTGCGGGTCGATGCCGATGCGTCCGAAGGCTGGTGGTATGAGGGGGCGGGCCTGTACCGCCATGTGTGGCTGGTGCGGCGCGCCGCCGTTTCGATCGCGACCGATGGCGTGCATTGCGATCCGCGGCGCGCGGCGGACGGGGGCTGGCAGGTGCCCGTCACGGTCCGGCTGGACAATGTGCTGGAGGCGCCCGCCGCCGTGGCGGTGCTGGCGCGGCTGCGCGCGCCCGATGGGCGGATCCTCGCCGAGGGGCAGGCCGGGGCACGGGCGACGCCGCTCGACCGCGCCGAGGCGCGGCTCGTGCTGACGCCGGGAGAGGCGGTGCAGCCCTGGTCGGTAGAAGCGCCGACGCTCTACACCGTCGAGACCGAACTGCGCCGCGACGGCGTGACGCTCGACACGCGCCGGATCGCGATCGGCTTCCGCACCATCCGCTTCGATCCCGCGCACGGGCTGCTGCTCAACGATCGGCCGGTGAAGATCAAGGGCGTGTGCCTGCACCAGGATCATGCCGGCGTCGGCGTGGCGGTGCCCGATGCGCTGCTGCGCTGGCGGTTGGAGCGGCTCAAGGAGATGGGCTGCAACGCCATCCGCTGCACCCATGCGCTGCCCGCCGCCGAACTGCTGCACCTCGCCGACCGGATGGGCTTTCTCGTCATGGACGAGAATCGCCGCTTCAATCCCGCGCCTGATTATCTCGTCCAGCTTGAGGCGCTGGTGCGGCGCGATCGCAACCATCCATCCGTCATCCTCTGGTCGGTCTTCAACGAGGAGCCGATGCAGGGCAGCCCCGCCGGGGTGGAGATGGTGCGCCGGATGGTCCATGCCGTGCGCGCGCTGGATGACAGCCGGCCCGTCACGGCGGCGATGAACGGCGCCTTCTTCGATCCGGTCAACGTGTCGAGCGCGGTCGATGTCACCGGCTTCAATTACTATCAGGCGGATTATGACCGCTTCCACGCCCTGCACCCGGATCGCCCGATCACCAGTTCCGAGGATACCAGCGCCTTCGAGACGCGCGGCGCCTTCGCGAGCGATCCCGCGCGGCATGTCGTCTCCTCCTACGATGTCGAGGCAGCGAGCTGGGGGGCGACGCATCGCGCCACCTGGCGCGCCATCGCCGCCCGGCCTTTCGTCGCGGGCAGCTTCGTCTGGGCCGGCTTCGACTATCATGGCGAACCGACCCCGTTCGACTGGCCGACCGCATCGAGCCTGTTCGGCATCATGGACCTGTGCGGCTTCGCCAAGACGGCGTTCGACATCCACCGCGCGCACTGGCGCGACGATCGGCCGGTCGTCTCGATCGCGCCGCACTGGACCTGGCCGGGCCGCGAGGGCCAGCCGATCCCGGTGCTCGTCATGTCCAATGCCGAGGAGGTGGCGCTGCGCGTCAACGGCCGGCTGATCGGCCGGCAGCGGGTGGACCGCATCATGGGCAATAGCTGGACCATCGCCTATCAGTCCGGGCGGATCGAGGCGACCGGCTATGCCGGCGGCCGCATCGTCGCGACCGCCGCGCACGAGACGGCGGGGCCGCCCGTCGCGCTGCGGCTTACCCCGGCCCGCACCGTCATGGCGGGCGATGGCGAGGATGTGCAGCCGGTGACGATCGACGCGGTGGACGCGCGCGGCCGCCACGTGCCGATCGCCGATGCGCCCGCGCGCTTCACCGTGGCGGGCGGCACGATCATCGGCGTCGGCAATGGCGATCCCAACAGCCATGAGCCCGAACAGGTGCCCGCGCGGCGGCTGTTCAACGGCCTTGCCCAGCTGATCGTGCGGAGCGATGCCGCGCCCGGCCCCTTGCGGCTCACCGCCACCGCGCCGGGGCTGCGCCCCGCCGCCTGCCTCATCGCCCGGCGCGCGGTGGCGCCGCCGCCGCAGATCGCGGTGACCGAGACGTTCCAGCGGCTCGACGAATGGCGCCGCTCGCCCGCCTTCCCGGCGCGGCCCGCGCCCGATCTCGCGCCGGCCGACGGCGACAATAACAGCTGGGCCTTTGTGCATCCCGGCCCGGCGGTGGATGGCACCGGCTGGTATCTGTTCCGGAGCGGCCTGATGCCGTGGCGACAGGTGGCGGCGGCGGGCGGCCGCATCGCCTTCGCGCGGATCGGCGGCCGCGCCGAATTATGGGTCGACGGCGTCCGCCTCGCCAGCAAGACGCAGGACGCACCCGGGCCGCTCACCGCGCGCCTGCCGGCGGGCGCCGGGCCGCGCCACGTGGCGCTGCTGGTGGAGGCGCGCGGCGGGCCGGCCGGGCTGCTCGGCCCGGTGACAGTCACGCCCTGAACGGCGGCGACCGGCGAGCGGCTCCGGCCGGCCGGCCGCCGGCCGATCTGTCAGACGGTCAGCCGGTCCAGCGCGGACTCGTCGGCGAGCAGATGGAGGCGATGGGCCAGCGGCTCGGCGGTGGCGATGATGCCGAGCCCGGCCAGCGCGCCGCGATCGGCGCGGGCGGCATCGCGCAGGTGCAGGCGGAGGCGCCCGGCATGGCGGGTGGCGCCTTCGACATTGTCCGCGCCCCCCAGCGCGGCGAGCAGCGCCGCCGAGGGCGTGACCGGGCGCGCGACGGCGGCGGGCGGGGCGATAGCCGGCGGCGCGGCGGCGGGCGGCGGCGAGGGCGCGGCCGCCACCGCGTCGCGCATCTCGACCGCGACCAGATCGGCCATCGGCCCCAGCACCACCTGCACCGCCCCGCCGCCCGGCCTGATGATGCCGCGCGCGCCCAGCCGGCGCAGCGCCGCCTCGTCGATCCGCGCGGGCTCGCGCACGATCAGCCGCAGCCTGGTTGTGCAGGCGCCGATCTCGGCCAGGTTGCCGCTCCCGCCAAGCGCCGCGACGAAGCCGGCGCCGCGCGCGCCCGGCGCGGCCGCCGCAGGATCGGCGCCCGTCGCCGTCTCCGCATCGGGCGCGCGCGGCTCGCGGCCCGGGGTCGCGAGATCGAAGCGCTGGATGCAGAAGCGGAACAGGCCGTAATAGAGCAGCGCATAAACAGCGCCGACGGGCAGCAGCAGCAGCGGCCGCGTCGCCTTGCCGAAATTCAGCGCATAATCGAGCAGCCCGGCCGAGAAGCCGAAGCCGAGCCGGACGCCGAGCAGATTCATCAGCGCCATGGCGGCGCCGGTCAGCACCGCGTGCACCGCATAGAGCAGCGGCGCGAGGAACATGAAGCTGAACTCGATCGGCTCGGTCACGCCGGTCAGCGCCGAGGTGAGCGCGAGGCTGGTGAGCAGCCCGACCACTTCCTTGCGGCGCTCCGGTCGCGCGCAATGGTACATGGCGAGGCAGGCGGCGGGCAGGCCGAAGATCATCACCGGGAAAAAGCCCGCCATGAAGGCGCCCGCGCTCGGATCGCCCGCGAAGAAGCGCCGCAGATCGCCATTCGCGCCGTGATAATCCCCCATCACGAACCAGACGATGTTGTTCACGAGATGGTGCAGGCCGGTGACGAGCAGCAGCCGGTTGGCCAGCCCGAACAGGAAGAGGCCGAAGCCGCCGGCGCCGGTGATGAGCGCGCCGAGCCGGTCGATCCCGCCGGCGATCGCGCCATAGCCCTGCCCAACCAGCACCGCCAGCACCAGCCCGGCAAGGCCGCTGACGATCGGCACGAAACGCCGGCCGCCGAAGAAGGCGAGATATTCGGGCAGGCGGATGGTGGAGAAACGGTTGTAGAAAATTCCGCCGGCCAGCCCCGAGAGGATGCCGAGCGGCACGTCGAGCCGCGCCACCGCCTTGGCCTTCCAGGCCGCGACGGCGAGATCGGCGCCGGCGCCGACCAGCCCGGCGCCGGCTTCGGGCGGCACCGGCAGCAGCGTCTTGCCCGCCTCGGTCGCGACGAGGAAGCAGACGACGCCCGCCAGGCAGGCGGCGCCATTGCCGTCGCGCGCGAAGCCGGTCGCGACGCCGAGCGCGAACAAGAGGCCGAGATGATCGAAGATCGCACCGCCGGCGGCGCCGATGAAGCCAATGTCGAGCAGATCGGGCTGGCCGAGACGGAGCAGCAGGCCGGCCGCGGGCAGCACCGCGATCGGCAGCATCAGCGCGCGGCCGAGCGGCTGCAGGCGGGCGAGCAGCGTCTTCATGCGGGCA
Source organism: Sphingomonas morindae (assembly GCF_023822065.1). Taxonomy (NCBI): domain Bacteria; kingdom Pseudomonadati; phylum Pseudomonadota; class Alphaproteobacteria; order Sphingomonadales; family Sphingomonadaceae; genus Sphingomonas; species Sphingomonas morindae. The sequence goes on along the minus strand of NZ_CP084930.1, from coordinate 3,262,735 downwards.
TCTCCTCCGCGAAGCGGGCGGCCAGCGCCCGCACCTCCGCCGCCGTGGCGCAGGCGAGCGCCGCCTCGGCATGGGCGCGACAGTCCGCCAGCGTCAGCCGCGTCACCAGCGCCTTGATGTCCGGCACCATGGCCGGCGCCGCCGAAAGTTCGGTCACGCCCAGGCCGAGCAGGATCGGCACCGCCAGCGGATCCGAGGCCAGGCCGCCGCACACGCCCGTCCAGCGCCCGTGGCGCGCGCCGCCGCGGCAGGTCTCGGCGATCAGCCGCAGCACCGCCGGGTGCAGCCCGTCCACCCCGCCCGCCACGGCGGCGTTGCCGCGATCCATGGCGAGCGCATATTGGGTGAGATCATTGGTGCCGATCGACAGGAAATCCGCCTCCGCCGCGAAGCGATCGGCGAGCATCGCCGCCGCCGGCGTCTCCACCATAATGCCCAGCCGAAAGGGCGCGGCGAGCCCCGCCTCGGCCGCGAGCGCGGCGACCCGGGCCCGCACCGCGCGCAGCTCCTCCAGCCCGGCCACCATAGGCACCATGATATGGCAGCGGCCCGCCGGCCGCACCGCCAGGATCGCGCGCAGCTGCGTATCGAGCAGCGCCGGCCGGGCCAGCCCGACGCGGATGCCGCGCAGCCCCAGCGCCGGATTCTCCTCCGGCGCGATCGGCAGATAGGGGGCGGGCTTGTCGCCGCCGATATCGAGCAGGCGGACGATAAGCGGGCGCTCGCCCAAGGCATCGGCGATCGCCTGATATTCGGCGCTCTGCTCCGCCTCATCGGGCGCCGCGGCGCGCTCGAGGAAGAGGAATTCGGTGCGTAGCAGGCCGCAGCCCTCGGCGCCGCGCGCCACCGCCGGCGCGGCCTCGTCGCGATGGCCGAGATTGGCGAAGATCTCGATCCGCACGCCATCGGCGCTGTGGCAGAGCGTGCCGGCGCGCGCCAGCGCCTCGGCCCGCCGCGCCGCCGCCGCCGCGATCGCCGCGCGCGCGGCGGCGAGGCGATCGGGCGCCGGATCGGGATGGAGCAGCCCGGCGCCGGCATCGAGCAGCGCGCACCCGCCCTCGGGCAGCGCCAGCACCGCCTCGCCCAGCGCCACCAGCATCGGCAGCCCCATGGCGGCGGCGAGGATGGCGACATGGCTGGTCGGCCCGCCGCGCGCCACGCACAGCCCCGCCAGCGCCGCACGGTCGAGCGCGAGCAGATCGGACGGCAGCAGATCCTCCGCCACCAGCAAAGTTTCGGGCGGCAGGACCGGCGCGGGCGCGGCGTCGCCCGCCAGCAGCCGCAGCATCTGGCGCTCGAGATCGAGTAGATCGTCGGCGCGCTCGGCGAGGCGCTTATCGTCGAGCGCGCGCAACGCCTCGGCCTGCGGGCGCAGCGCCTCGCGCCAGGCGCGGCCGGCGCTGGCGCCGCGCGCGATGCCGTCGCGCGTCGCCTCGATCAGCGCGGGGTCGTCGAGCAGCGCGGCATGCGCCTCGGCGATGCCGCGCGCGGGCCCGGTGACGTCCGCCAGCCGCGCGGCGAGCGTGGCGCGCGCGGCGGCGAACGCGGCCTCTTCCTCGGCGATGCCGGCGCCGTGCGGCGCGGGTTCGGGCGCGGCGGCGCGCAGCTGGCGGATCTCGCCGATCGCCAGGCCCGGCGCCGCCGCGATGCCGGCCAGTGCGCCCGGTGGCGCGTTGGCGGCGGCGCTGGTGAAGGCGGGGGCAGGGGCGGGGGCGGGGGCGGGAGCGGGCGCCGTCTCCTCGCCCAGCCCCGTGGCGATCAGCGCGGCGAGCGCCGCCACCGCTGCCTCGGCCTCCTCGCCCGTCGCCGAGAGCCGCACGGCATCGCCCTGGCGGATGCCGAGCGCGAGCAGCGCCGTGGGGCTCGCCACCGGCGCCGTCCGATCGTCCTTGGCGAGGCTGACCGTCGCGCGATAGCCGCGCGCGGCGGCGCCGAGCCGCGCCGCCGGCCGGGCGTGGATGCCGTGCGGCAGGTCGATACGCAGCAGGCGCGTCGCCGCCGCCTCAGGTTTCCGCTCGGTCTTCGCGGCGCCGGCGGGCGCGTCCGCCACCTCCGCCTCCGCCTCCGCCAGCAGCACGGTGAGTAGCGGCGCGCCGCGTGCGATCGGGCCGGGCGCGGCGCGCGCGGCGATGGTGGCGCCGTCGCCCACCAGGATCAGCGGGGTGATGGCGGCGCGCGCCTCGGTGACGATCGCATCCAGATCGAAGTCGATCAGCGGATCGCCCGCCGCCACCCGATCCCCCGGCGCGACGCGCGGGGTGAAGCCGCGCCCGTCGAGGCGCACCGTGTCGAGCCCGATATGGATCAGCAGATCGACCCCGGGGGCGAGCGCAAGCGTTACGGCATGGCCGCTCGGCTGCACCGCCACCACCTGTGCCGCGCACGGCGCGCACAGCCGGCCCTCCACCGGATCGATGGCGAGCCCATCGCCCAGCAGCCTTTCGGAGAACACCGCGTCGGGCACCGCCTCGAGCCCCCGCACCACGCCCGCGAGCGGCGCGGCGATCTCCACGGTGCGGCTCATGCGACGGCCACGCGCCGGGTGCCGGCGATCATGGTTTCCACCGGGTGGAAGCCGGCATCGAGCCGCACCCAGTCGGCGCGGCGGCCGGGGGCGAGCTGGCCGTGGCTGTCCGCCAGGCCGAGAAAGGCGGCCGGCGCACCGGCGGCCATGACGGCGGCCTCCTCGGGGGCGACGCCGAGCCGCGTGATGGCGTGCCGTACCGCGCCCGCCATATCGAGATCGGAGCCCGCCAGCGTGCCCGCGGCGTCGACACAGCGCCCGTCCACGACGCGGATCCGCTTGCCCTGGAGGGTGAAATCCTTTTCCGCCGCGCCCACGCAGGGCATGGCGTCGGTCACCAGCATGAAGCGGTCGCGCGGGCGGCTCCGGAGCGCGACGCGCAGTACGACATCGTCGACATGATGGCCATCGGCGATGATCCCGCAGTACAGGCGGGGATCGTCGAGCGCCGCGCCGACCACGCCGGGCGCGCGGTGCGCCATCGGCGACATGGCGTTGAACAAATGGGTGACGCCGGTGATGCCGGCGGCGATTCCCGCCACCGCCTCGGCATGGCTGGCGTCACTATGGCCGAGGCTGACGCGGACGCCTGCCGCCGCCAGCGCGCGGATGCGATCGGCGGGCACGCGCTCGGGCGCGAGCGTCACCATCACCACGCCGCGTCGGGGGCGGAGCAGCAGCGCCATCAGCGCATCGTCGAGCGGGTGGACGCGCGCTTCATCGTGGATCCCGTGCCGCGCGGGATTGATGACCGGACCTTCGACATGGATGCCCAGCACCCCGGGCACGCCCGCCGCGATCGCGGCATCGACCGCATCGAGCGCGCGGCCGATCACCGCCGGCGCATCGGTGATCAGCGTCGGCAGGAAGCCGGTGGTGCCGGTCGGCGCATGGGCTTCGCCAATCGCGGCGATGCCGGCGATGGTCGGCGCGTCGTTGAACAGCACGCCGCCGCCGCCATTCACTTGCGTATCGATGAAGCCGGGCATGATCCAGCCGCCTGCCAGATCGATCGCGTCCGGGCCCGGCGCCTCGCTTATGGCGGCGATGCGATCCCCGGCGAGCGTGATCCGCGCGGCGGGCAGCACGCCGCCGGCGGTGACGACATGGCCGTTGGTGAAGCTCCATGCGGTCATAGCGTGCGCGTCACCTTGGCGAGATGGCGGGGCGCATCGGGATCGAATCCGCGCGCGAGCGCGAGACCGTTCGCCATGCGGTAGAAGCTCTGGATCATCAGCAGCGGCTCGATCGCGGGATGCGCGGCCGAAGTCGGCGGATCGCCGGCTCCGTCACGGCGCGCGTCGATCAGCGACACGGGAGCGCCGCGCCCGGCGAATTCGGCCGCGACGGCGCGGACATCATCGCCCGCCGCATCGGACCCGGCAAAGGCGACGACCGGGAAGCGCTCGTCCACGATCGCCATCGGCCCGTGGCGCACCTCGGCGGCGCTGAACGCCTCGGCATGGAGGCCGCACGTCTCCTTGAGCTTGAGCGCCGCCTCCTGGGCGATGCCGAAGCCCAGCCCGCGACCGACGACGAACAGGTTGCGCGCCGGGACGAGCAGGTCGGCGAGGCTCGACCAATCGCGCGCCCAGGCGCGGGCGAGGTCGGTCGGCAGGTCGTTGAGCGCGGATCGCAGCGCCGCATCGTCTGCCCAGGCGGCGACGAGCGCGGCCAGCGCGGCGAGCGCGGTGATGAAGGATTTGGTGGCGGCGACCGAGCGTTCCGGCCCCGCCTCGAGCGGGATCAGCGTATCGGCAAGCGCGGCGAGCGGCGCCTCGGCATCGTTGACCAGCGCGATCACGCGCGCGCCGCCGGCCTTGTGCGCCCGCACCGTGGCGAGCAGATCGGGGCTGCGGCCGCTTTGCGAGATGGCGATGCACAGCCCGCCCTCCGCCCGCACCGGCGCCGCATAGACCGACGAGACGGACGGCGCCGCCGACGCGACGGGGATGCCGATCATCGTCTCGATCAGATATTTGCCGTAGGTCGCGGCATGATCGGACGAGCCGCGCGCGCAGCTGACCACCAGCGAAGGCGGCGCCGCGCGCAGCGCCGCGCCAAGTTCCGCGATCAGGGCGCCATGGCGATCGAGCAGCCGGGCGACGGCCCGCGCCGCCTCTTCCGCCTCCTGGTGCATGAGCGAGGGCGGCGCGGCAGGGGAGGCGGATGGGCTGGTATCGAGCGCTGGCACGGCATGTCCCCTACATGTCTTTCCAGGCCTGATAAGTCATAGACTGGTATTGCGCAACCGGTGCGCCGTCGGTGCCGCACAAAAGCGGAGAGCGCGCTGGCGCGGAATAGAATTTATGGGCGAGAGGTTCTATTTGGGTATGCAAGCAGCCCGATGCCGCCCCGGACCGCGCCGGGGCGGCGCCGGCGTTCAGAGCGGGATCGGCGCGGCGGTGGCGATGTCGAACCCGGCGCCGCCCATGGTGTCGCCGGGGGCGGGCTGGCCGCCGCCCACGGTGACGCGATAATGGCCCGCCAGCACCGCGCGCACGCCGTCGCTGGTGACGGCGCTCAGATCGCGCGGCGACAGGGTGAAGCGCAGCTGCCGCCGCTCGCCCACGCCGAGCGAGACGCGCTGGAAGCCGCGCAGCGCGAGCCGGGGCACGCCGGGCCGATCCGGGAAGCTCAGATAGAGCTGCGCCACCTCGTCACCGGGACGGCCGCCGACATTGGCGATCTCGGTGGTGACGGTGATGCCCGCCTGCGCGCCGGCCGCCACGGGGGTGACGCTGGGCGTGCCATAGGTGAAGCGCGTATAGCTGAGGCCGGCGCCGAACGGATAGACGGGGGTGCCGGTGAAATAGCGGTAGGTGCGCCCGGCCATCGCATAATTGTCGAAAGGCGGCAGGTCGGCGGTGCTGCGGTAGAAGGTGAGCGGCAGCCGGCCCGAGGGATTGGCGCGCCCGGTCAGGACATCGGCCACCGCCAGGCCGCCGGCCTCGCCCGGATACCAGGCCTCCAGGATCGCGGCGGCATTGTCCTTGGCCCAGGCGAGGTTGATGGGGCTGCCGTTCATCGCCACCACGATCACCGGCTTTCCGGTCGCGCGCGCCTGGTCCAGCAGCGCGCGCTGGTCGGCCGGGAGATCGAGCGTGGTCTTGTCGCCGCCGGCAAAGCCTTCTACGGTGACGCCCGTCTCCTCCGCCTCGAGATCCGAGGTGAGGCCGACCACCGCGAGGATCACGTCCGCCGATTGGGCGGCGCTGGCGAGCGCGGCCGGCGCATCGCGGCTGATCCGCTTCCACACCAGATCGACCCCGCCGGTCGCCTCGATATGGAAGGGATAGGCCTTGCCCTTCACCAGCTCGACCGTGGTGAAACCGGGCAGATCGTTCCAATGGCCTTCGCGCCGGTCGACGCTGGGGAAGCCCGGCATCGTCAGCACGCCGCCCGCGCCGGCCAGGCCGATGCGGTAGGTGCCGCTCTCGGGCGGCACGAGGCGGCCGGTCCATTCGGTGCGGTGATGCGTGGCGAGCCCGGGCACGGAGAGGCTGGTATTGCCGACATCGGGCTCGGTGCGCGTCGCGAAGGGCCGCGTCTGGTAGCGGATCGCGGCCAATGTGGCCGCCTTGGCCTCGGGTTCGATCCGATCGGGCACGGGTTCGGTCGGGTTGAAGTAGCGCACCTCCACCCCGGGCTTGCCGCCGGCGGTGCGGAGCGCCGTCATGGGCACGCGATCGCCATCGGTCACCGAAGCCGAGAAAGGCACCAGCGTCACCTGCCCGGCGGGCAGCACCGCGCGCAGCCCTTCGACCACCGAGACAGGGGGCGCGGAAAGCGGCGAGGAATAGTTGCCGCGCAGCACGCGCGTGGCGTCGCCGAGCGGGCCGACCACGGCGATCCGCACGCCCGGCTTGAGCGGAAGGATGCCGTCATTCTTGAGCAGCACGAGCGCCTCGGTCGCCGCCTTGCGGGCGAGCGCGCGGTGCGCCGGCGAATCGATCGCCGAGGGCGGCAGGTCGCGGACCGCGCCGGGGAGTCCGGGCAGATCGCCCGCGAGCAGCCGCGCCGCGAACAGCCGCACCAGCGAGCGATCGATATCCGCGACCGAGATCAGGCCTTGGTCCAGCGCGGCGCGGAAGCGGCGCTCCAGCCCGGCGGTGTCGTCCAGCGTCGCGGTGTTGCACTCATTGTCCACGCCTGCGCGCATCGCCGCGGCGACGGCGGCCGGCTGGTCGGGCGCATAATGATGATTGTCGGCGATATCCTTCACCGCGTCGCAATCGGACACGACATAGCCTGAAAAGCCCCAGGCGCCGCGTAGATGATCCTTGAGGAGAATGTCGCTCGCGCAGGCGGGCTGGCCGTCGATGCGGTTATAGGCGCACATGATCGAGCCGGCATGGCCCTCGGTGATGGCGGCGCGGAAGGCGGGGAGATAGCTGTCCTCGAGATCATGCGTCGACACGAAGACATTGGCGCGGTGGCGCGTCGATTCCGGTCCGCTATGCACCGCGAAATGCTTGGGCGTGGCGATGACCAGCGGGCGATCGGGATCGTCGCCCTGCAGGCCGGTGACGAAGGCGACCCCCATATGCGCGGTGAGGAACGGATCCTCGCCATAGGTTTCCTGCCCCCGGCCCCAGCGCGGATCGCGAAACAGGTTGATGTTGGGGGACCAGCTGTCCAGCCCCGTGCCGATGCGGCCGAGCTGGCCGGTGCGGCGGCCGAGCGTGTGGAGCGCGCGCACCTCGGTGCCGATCGCACCGGCCACCTGGTGGACGAGCGGTGCATCGAAGCTGGCGGCGAGGCCGATCGGCTCGGGGAAGTTGGTGGTCGGGACCGGGCCGAGCGCGCCGTGAAGCGATTCGGTCCACCAATTATAGGCGGGGACCCCCAGCCGGGGGATGGCGGGGGCGACATTGAGCAGTTGCGGCAATTTCTCGTCGAGCGTCATCCGCGCCACGATCGCGGCGGCCTGCGCCTCGGCATCGGCGCGCAGGCCGGTCGCGGGGGCGGGGGGCGCCGCCGTCACGGGCGAAGTCAGCGCCATCCCCGCTGCACTCGCGAACAATGTCGTCACCAATGAAATCAGCCGCTTCATCACATTCTCCCCTTCTATTCTTGGTGATGGTAGCGTTACCTTCTGGAGCGTGAGGAGCCAAGCACCGCCGTGATTCGGCGGTGACGAGAAAGAAAGGGCAGGATGTCATGGCGAATAGGACAAGGTCCGGACGCGCGCGGCGCGGACCGGGGCTGCGGGCGCTCGCCCTTGGGCTGGTGATCGGCGCGGCGGCGGCGGGGCGCGCGCCCGCGCAATCCGATGCGATGGCGCCCATGGCCACGCCCGCCCAGGCCGATGCGATCCCGCTCGGCACCGGCGCGCTGCCCGGCGCCACCGTGCCCGAGAGCTGGTACACGCAATATGGCTCCACCTTCGCGCGCAACGTCACCGTCGCGACGCTGACGCCGATCCTGCCCGATCCCGCCAAGGCCAATGGCACGGCGGTGCTGGTGGCGCCGGGCGGCGGCTTCCGCACGCTGTCGATGGAGAATGAAGGCTGGGCCGTGGCGCGCGCGCTGGCCGCGCGCGGCGTCGCCGCTTTCGTGCTGAAATATCGGCTGAACCAGACACCGGCCGACATGCCCGCCTTTTCGCGCGCGATGGCGGCGATGTTCTCCGGCGCGGCGCGCACCCCGCCCAGGCCCGGCGCGGACGCGGTGCGCGCGCTCGAGCCGCAGCTGGCCGATGCGCACGCCGCGCTGGCGCTGATCCGGCGGCGCGCCGGCGAATGGCATGTCGATCCCAGCCGGGTCGGCATGGTCGGCTTTTCCGCGGGCGCGATGCTGACGCTCGCCACCGAATTGGGCGGCGGCGCCGATCGGCCGGCCTTTCTCGGCATCATCTACGGCCCGCTCGCGCCGGTAACCGTGCCGGCCGACGCGCCGCCGCTGTTCGTGGCGCTGGCAGCGGACGATCCGCTGTTCGGCAATGGCGGCTACGGCCTGATCGACAGCTGGCGCAACGCGCACAAGCCGGTGGAATTCCATCTGTTCGAACAAGGGGGCCATGGCTTCGGCATGTATCCCAAGCCGACCACCAGCACCGGCTGGTTCGACGAGTTCGCACGCTGGATGGCGATGCATGGCTGGCTCGCGCCGGCGCGCTAAGACAGGGGGAGGGGATGATGCGACCCGAGGAGATGAAGGCGCTGCGCAAGGCGGCGGGGCTCACCCAGGCCGAGTTCGCCAGCGCGCTCGGCATGCACCGGGTGACGATCAGCGACATGGAGCGCGGCGTCGCCCCGATCGAAACCCGCACCGCGCTCGCCGCGCGCTATCTGTCCGATCATCCCGAGCGGGTGCGGGTGGCGGCGGAATAGCCGTGGCGTGGAAGGCTTGGCGGAGGCCGGCGGGGTGGGGCGAGGAGCCTGAAGCCAGGCTGGCCGCCGAAGCCGCTTAGGCCGGCCGACCGATCCGGATCGCGCGCGGGCATGGAGCGGGTGAAGGGAATCGAACCCTCGTCGTAAGCTTGGGAAGGCTAGGTCGTCTTGTGTTTTCAATGACTTCCTTGTTCGTTGCGCTGGATCGGAGCGCAAACGGAGGCGGTTCATAAAGAGAACACCTCCGGCTCTTACCGCGGTTTTACCGCGCGCGCCCGGGCGCCCTTCAAGGCCAGCGCGCCGCGAGCAGCATGCCAATGCCTGGTCGCGGTGGCTGGTCTTGGAGGCGAGGGCCATGCCGCGAAGGGAGCGTGCGACCCATCCCGCGCGCCGCATTCCGAGACTTGCCCGGTCATCAGGCCGAAGGGGCTGAAATACCGGGCCTTTCGACGCGCCCATCGGGTCACGCCCGGAGCGAGGAGCAGGAGCGCGCACAGGTTCGGGGAGGGGTCGGGAAAACACCAACCACACCAACCGGCGTGATAGATCAAGGACTTGCACACCAACTTTTACACCAACCGGACACCAACCAGGTTGCGGTGCCAGATGGCCCAGCACATGGCTGCTAAGCCTTTGAGGTTGTTTAAATCAAAATAATGGTTGGTGTTAGGTTGGTGTGGCACCCCAACCGCGAAAGTGCCGCCATTCAAATCACTTGCCGTCAGTTTTCGGCGCCGGTTGGGGTGATTGGTGTTTTCCCGACCCCCCTTCCTTTTGGAGGATGGCGCGCGGCGCTATTGAGTAGCCGAGTCGTCGGCGGTAAATATTGGGCGCGTTCCGTCAAATGCATGAGAAACAGGAGCCTTTACATGGCCGTTCGTGCCGAGCCCCCGCACGCCCATAGACCCGCGACCGTCTCCGTTCCGCTCGACGTGCCGCTCAAGCGGGGCGACACGCGCATCGAGACCGTTCTTCTCCGCCGTCCCGGCCCCGGCGCGCTGCGCGGGCTGCGGCTGCTCGATCTTGTTCAGGCGGACACCGACGCGATGTTCGCGCTGCTGCCCCGCATCACCGAGCCGACGCTGCACGCGGCGGATCTCGAGGCGCTCGACATCGCCGATTTTGTCGAGCTGAGTAACCAAGTGGCGGGTTTTTTGCCGCAGAGGGGCGCGAACACGGGCTCCCCGATCGCGTAGAAGAGGCCATGGCCGATCTGGCGGTCATGTTCCACTGGCCGCCGGCGGCCCTCGCCGGGATGAGCGTCGCCGAGCTGATGGCGTGGCGACGGCTGGCGATCGATCGGGCGGAGGCGCTCGGGCTGGTCGACACCAGGGAGTAGCGCATGGCGGGCGCCGGCGATCTCATGATCCGCGTCAACTTCACGGGCACCGACCGCCTGTCGCGGCTGCTCGAGCGCATCGCCGGCACGTCCCGCGCGGCGGGGCGCGCGCTCACGGAGACCAACCGGACGCTCGACGGTCAGCGCCGCGCCCTAGCCGAGGTGGGGCGCGCGCTGGGCGGCGCCAGCGGCAATGTGACCCACCTCATCGAACGTGAGCGCGCGCTGCGCGCGGCGGTGGAGCGCAGCACGCGGCTGCTCGAGCGGCGGGTACGGCTGACGCAGATCGAGGCGCGGACGCGGCAGGCCCAGGCCGCCGGCGACACGATGATGGCGCGCGGCCAGGGCAGCCTGTTCGGCCTGACGATGCTGGCCTCGCCCTTGCTCGCCATGGCGCGCGCGGGCGCCGAGGTCGAGGCGACGCAGAACCGCATGCGGATGCTTGGCCTGAGCGACGGCGCGGTGCGCAACCTCACCGCCTATGCGCAGGCGATGGACATCGCCGGCTCCAGCACCGCCGAGAATCTGCGCTACTTGCAGGAGGCGCAGGGCGTGTTCCGCGAGAGCGGCGAGGCGGCCCTCGGGGGTCAGCTGGCCGCCGCCAAGCGGATGGCGCCACTGCTCGCCAAGCTGCATGTCGTCACCGCCGCCAGCGGCGCCCCGCTCAGCGACGAGCAGTCGCGCTATTTTCTCCGCTTCATCGAGCAGGCGGGCGGACTGACCAGTCCCGAACGCGCCGCCTCGCTGACCAATGGCCTGTTCCGCGCGCTGCAATCCTCGGGCGGCGCCGTGCAGCCGTCCGATTATCAGGCCTTCATGGCGCGCGCCGGCATCGCGGCCGCGCATCTCACGGAACGCGCCCTGTTCGGCCATATCGAGCCCTTGATCGCGGAGCAGCATGAGGCGGCCGGCGTCGGCCTCGCGACCGCCTTCAAAATGGCCAGTGGTATCAAGGCCAATAGCCGCGCCGCCGCCGAATTCGTGCGGCTCGGCCTGTGGGATCGTAGCCGGGTCCGCTTCAACAGCCTGGGCGGCGTGCGGAGCACGCGGGGCAATCCGCTCACGGCGGACGCGGCGGCGGCCCTGCAGCATGACCCCGTAGAATTTCACCGCGATTTCGTCCTGCCCGCCTATGCGCGCGCGGGCATCCGCACCGGCGAGGCGCGGGCCTTCGAGAACGCCCGGCTATTCGGTTCCACGGGCGGCAACCTTTTCAACCTGATCGACAAGCAGATGGCGACCCTCCTCCGGTCCGGCGCGGCCTATGCGCGCACGCAATCGCTGGACCAGGCCTATGCCACGGTCAATCAGGGCTTTTTCGGCGAACAGGGAAAGCTGCGCGCCGGCTTGAAGGACTTCATGGTGGCCGCCGGCGCCAAGGGCGGACTGCTGGACTCGGTCGTCCGGCTGATGCGCATGGCGACCTCCGCGCTGCGCGCCTTCACCGCCCTTGGCCAGGCGCATCCCACCGCCTTCGCGTGGCTCGGATCGATCGTCATGAATTTGCTGCTGATGCGCGGCGCCCTCGCGATCGCGCGCATCGCGTTCGGCGGCCTGCTCGGGCCGGCGGCGCGCGTCATCGGCCTGTTCGCCAAGATCCGCGCGGAGGGATCGGTCGCCGCCGCCTTTCCGCTGCTCGGCGCCGCCGCCCGCCTGGCGCGGCGGGGCCTCGGGCTGCTGGGCGGCGCGTTGAGCGGCGCCATGCGATTGGCCTTGTTGGCGCGCGTGCCCTTCGGACTGGCGCGCGCCGCCGCGATGATGCTGGGCCGCGGCGTGTTGCGCGCGGGGCTGATGATGCTCGCCAGTCCCATGGTGCTCGCGATCGCGACGGTCATCGCGGCGCTCGCGCTGCTCGCCTTCCAAGCCTATCGCCACTGGGACAAGGTCAAGCGGGCGTTCGCCGGCGCGCTCCGCTGGATGGCCAGCCTTCCCGAGCAGTTCACGCATATCGGCGCGATGATGCTGGAGGGACTGATCGGCATGCTCAGCCCCGCGCGGCTGATCGCGCATGTCACGGCGCTGGCCAAGGGCGCCGTCTCGGCGTTCCGCCAGGTGCTCGGCATCCACTCGCCGAGTCGCGTCTTCGCCGGGCTGGGCGAGCAGATCGCCAGCGGTCTCGCGCTCGGCATCGGTCGCGGCGCCCCGCGCCCGCTCGCGCGCACGCGCGCGCTGGGCGTCGCGCTCGCCGCCGCGGCGATCCTCCCCGCCGCCGCGTCCGCGAACGCGCGGCGCATCCTCGCGGCACCGGTACCCGCGATCGGCATTCCCCCCATGGCGGCGATGGCGGGCGTGGCGGCACGCGGGGCGGGCGATCGATCCCGAGGGCGCGGTCCGGCGATCCACCAAAGCTTCCATGTCACCATCCACGTGACGCAGCAGCCCGGCCAGGACGCGCGCGCTCGCCCGCGAGGTGAAGCGCGTGCTCGACGCCGAGGCGCGCAATCGGCGCCAGTCGAGCTTCCGCGACGCGCCCGACCATGGCGACGCTTGAGCGCGTGCGCACCGGCTCCGGCTGCATCAAATCGCATCATCGAAGCGATAGGTCCCCCGCGACGCCGCCAGCCCGGCAAACCCCCTAGCAGCCCCATTCTCCCGAAGCGCCCGCGCCCCCGCATCGCGCATCAAAAGCGACACGAAAAGACCGCGGGCGAGGCGGGGGGAGACGCGCGTTTTTGAGGGTGGGGGCGGGATCGGGGGCGCGGGGGCTTGTCCGCTGTTGCCAATATGTTCTAAGCGACGGTGACGCGCTGGGCGCGGTTTGCGAAGAGGATGGGATGCTGCCCGAGACCAGCGCGCGCGGCGTGGCGCGCGCGCCCCTTGCCCGCGCCTGGCGCGCCCCGCGGCGGCGGCGCTGATGGTGGGCGATCCGAAGAGCCTCACCGATCTGCGCAAGATCGAGGCGGGGGTGCAGGTGACGTGCCGCCAGTGCGGCCGGGTGAAGCTGCTCGACCGCGAGCAGCTGATCGCGGATCTGGTGCGGCGCTGCCGCCCGCTCACCTGGTCGACGCTGCCCGCGCAGCTGCGCTGCGCCTGCGGATCGAAGCGCGTCTATCTGGTCGCCATGCCCTTCGCCGGGCGCGACGGGCCGCTCGAGCCCCTGGTCCAGCGGCTTGTCGCGGCGGCCGACCGGATGGTGGCGGCGCTCGGCCGTGCGTCGACCGCCGCGCCGGCGCTGCGCGAGATGGCGGAGGCCCGGATGGAGTTCGAACAGGCCAAGCGCGCGCTGCTGACATGGAGCGAGGGGCGGTAACCGTCTCTTATATGTTGACAGGTGGCGCCTAGTCACTTATAAGAGACGCATGAAGACGCTCCGCACCGCCGCCTTCCAAGCCTGGTTCGATGGTCTGCGGGACCAGGCGACGCGCTCGCGCATCGCCGGGCGCATCCTGCGGATCGAGGCGGGGCAGATGGGCGACGTGAAAAGCGTCGGGGGTGGCGTGAGCGAGCTGCGCATCCATCACGGGCCCGGCTATCGGCTCTATTTCACGCGGCGCGGCGCGGAGACGATCATCCTGCTGGCGGGCGGCGACAAGGATAGTCAGGCGCGCGACATCGCCCAGGCCAAGGCCTTGGCGGCGCGCATCCCATGACGGACACCGGCGGGATCGGCCGGACGAGACACGATCCATGGAGCGAAGGAATGAAAGGAACAAAGCCATGACCGATGGCACCGAGGCGCCCCTGGACCTCGCGCCGTTCGACGCCGCCGCCTATCTTACGGAGGCGGAGGACCAGGACGCGCTTCTCGCCGAGGCCTTCGCCAGCGGCGACGCCGGCTTCATCGCCCATGCGCTCGGCGCGGTCGCGCGCGCGCGCGGCATGGCGCAGCTGGCGCGCGAGACGGGCATCAAGCGCCAGCAACTCTATCGCGCGCTCAGCCGCGACGGCAATCCGACGCTGGAGACGCTGCTCAAGGTGACGCGCGCGCTGGGCCTGCGGGTGACGGCGGCGCGAACCGAGATGGCCGATCCAGCGTGAGGCGAGACCGGGCGGAACAGGCTAGGCCGCCCGCGCCGCCGATCTCTCCCTGAACCGCACCGCCTCGGCGCCGAGCCAGTCGTTCACCTCGAGGAACACCGCCTGGAGCGGCGCGATCTCCAGCTCGTAGAAGGCGTCGGTCGCTTTGGTGACGTCGCCGAAGCCGCCGGCGTTCGCGGGCACGATGCCGAGCAGCTGCGGCGGCACGCGGTGCGCGGCGAGGACATCGTCGCGCGTCGTGTTCTTGATGCCGAGAAACTCGTCGCGCGCGCCGACCTCGGCGATCGGCAGCAGCTTGATGCCATTCTCGGCGCCCTTGGGCGCATGGACGAAGAGATTGCGGAAATTGCCCGGCCCCTTGGACGCGCGGAGCGCCTCGCGCAGCGCGTCGACATCGCCATCGGCGAACTCGCCGGTGGCGTAGAGGATGAAGCCGGCATGGCTGCCGTTCAGATAATAGCGGCGCCGGAACAAGGTCGCGCTCTCGTTGAGCAGCGCCGACTGGAGCGCGGACAGATATTCGGGGAGCCCATAGATCTCCTGGTCGACGCTGGGCGCGGCGAGCTGCACCACCGAGCCGGGCGCGAAGGCGGTCTCCGAAGCGTTGCCCGGCACGAACCAAAAGGCGCCGTCGACGATGCCGCGCCGGACATATTTCGCCAGCGCATGGTCGAGCCGCAGCGGCGCGCCGAGCCGGTTGCGGCGCAGCTCGAGATAGGCGTTGCCGAACACCAGATAATCCTGGACCAGCGCGCGGAACGCCCTGCGGGTGAGGAGCGGCGAGGCCTCGAAGCTGGCGGCCAGCATGTTGCACTTGAGCAGAATCGCCGAGCTGTGGTGCGGGCTGACGCGGAAGGCGCGCGCGAGCCCGTCCATCGGCACCGGCGGCTCATACCAGCGCTCATTGTGCCAGCACTCGATCATGTCGATCAGCTGGCGCCGGTCGAGCACCGCCTCCGGGTCGCCGAAGCTGAAGGCCTCGATCCGGCCCGCCTGGTCGTTGGCCGGCACCAGCGCGCCGGCGGCGGCCGACACGGTCTCGGCCCGGCTCATCCGGCGCGCGCCGCGCTTCTTGCCCATCAGCAGATCTCCATGCTTGCCTTCGGCGCTTGCTTGCCGTCGAGCGGTTCGTTGATGAGAATGTGCATGGCGGCCCAGGCGAGATCGGCATGGCCGTCGCCGCCGGCGCGCCCGGCCTTGAAGGTGATGCCGCGCCCGCTCGCGGTGAGCGCCTTCTTGATCGAGACGAAGGCCGAGATCAGGTCGATCATCGCCACGTCGAAGGCGAGCCGGCCGCGCCGGATCACGTTCTGCGCCTTCATGATCATGGCCGCCTTCACCTCGAGCGAATATTCGATCTTGGTGACGCCGCCGATGGCGGCCGATTTGGCGAGGAGCTGGTAGACGGCGGCGCCCACGCCTGTCGCGTCCACGCCCATGTAGGTGACGGTGTAGCGCGCACAGACCGCCTCGATGAAGGCAGCCTGCTGCTCGAAGTCGAGCCCGCGCAGCTGGTGGCGCTCGAGCACGCGGAAGGTGCCGCCCTGCGCCGCCGGCGGCGCCATGATCACCAGCGCGGCATTGTCGCCCTCCTCGCTTTCCTGCGGATCATAGCCGGCCCAGACCGCGCGCGTGCCATAGGGCCGCGCGCCTTCCGGATCGCAGTCCGTCCACTCGACCAGGCTATCGCAGCCGCACCTGACCAGCTCGTTGAACTTGAAGGCCGACAGGCTGTCGTCGACGAACTCGCACCCGAACAGGTTGGCGAACTCGTCGGGCGCATATTCGTCCTTCAGCTCGTCGATGTCGAACAGGTCGCAGCCGGCGGCCTCGGCGTCGTGGATGGTGACGATGTGCCGCCACACGCGGTCCGGCCCGACCGCGCCTTGCCGCAGCGCGGCGTGGCTGACATCGATCTCGACGCGCTCTTCCTTCCTGGCGCGACGGTTGCGGCGCTCGCCCGTCCAATAGGGATGCGCCGGGTGCGCGATGGTCGATGGCGTCGAGAAGTAGGTTTTTCGCCACTTCTTGTGCGTCGCCATGCCCGAGGCGACCTTGTTCAGCGCCTCGAAGCTGTGGACCCAGAAGAATTCGTCGAAATAGAAATTGCCGTGGCGGCCTTGGGCGGTGCGGAAGTTGGTGCCGAGGAAGTGCAGCTCGGCCGCCGCTTCCTCCTCGGGGCGCAGCGCGCTGGTGATGCACATCGGATCGCCGGTGAGTGTCACGCCGACCAGCTTGGCGAAGCCGACGATATAGCTGCGGAACTGGTGCGCCTGCGCCTTGGAGGCCGAGAGGAAGATCTGGTTGCGGCCGGTCTCGATCGCGTCGATCAGCGCCTCGAAGGCGAAATAATAGGTCGCGCCGATCTGGCGCGACTTAAGGATCATCCGCGTGCGCTGGCTCAGATTGGCGAACCAGGTCTCCTGATAGCCGTAGAGCTGGCCCTCGAAGATCGCGCGCAGCCGGGCCGCCTGCTCGGCGGTGAAGTGGTTCTTGCGCGCCTTCTTCTTTTCGCCCGCGTTCCGGTTGCCGACCTTCTCGTTGAGATCGCCTTCATGGCCGCCCGGCGCCTGATAGCGCCGCACCCGGGCGAGCGTGGCGATCTGGCGGCCGAGGAGATCGATCTCCTTGTAATCGTCGCCGGCCTTCTTCTCCTTGGCGACCAGCGTCATCAACCGGACCTCGAGGCAGTCCTCGAGCTTGCGGATCGAGGGCGCCTCGTCCCAGCGATCGCGCCGTTTCCAGCTCTCGACGGTCGGCCGCTTGAGCGACAGCTCGTCGGCGATCTGGGTCACGCTCCATCCGCGCCAGTAGAGGCCGCGCGCCTGGCGCCGTGCGTCGAAGGGCAGGCAAGCGGGTAGCGGGGGCGCGGGCATCGGGAGGGCGGGCGCGGACATGGCGGCGACGTTAGGCAGAGCCGGCTCCGCCGATCGCCAGCGCCGGCTTGTGGACAGGCGCGCCACAAGCCGGCGCGCTTGAGACAGGGGCCGCTTGGCGCCTTTCTGGCCCGGACACGCCGCCGGGGGTCGAGCCCGGCCGATAGGAAAGGTCGCGGGCATCGCCATGGGCAAGAAGAGCCAGTTTTTCCGCGCCTTCGTCGAGGGCAGCACGATGGACGGCCGGACCGTCAGCCGCGACATGGTCGACCAGGTGGTCGAGACCTTCTCGACCGACAATTACACGCCGCGCATCAATATCGAGCATATCGCCGGCTACAGCCCGGAGCCGCCCTTCAACGGCTATGGCAGCGTCATCGCGGTGCGCGCGCAGGACGATGTCTTCGTGATCGATGGCAAGGAAGAGACGCGCCGCGCGCTCTATGTGCAGGTCGAGGGCAATGACCAGCTGGTGAGGCTCGTCGCCGCCGATCAGAAGCCGTTCCCCTCGGTCGAGCTGACGCCGAGCTATGCCGGCACGGACAAGTTCGGCCTGGTCGGCCTCGCCTTCACCGACACGCCCGCCAGCATCGGCACCCAGGCGCTGAAATTCATCCGCACCGCGCCCGGCACGCTGTTCGCGACGGCCGACGAGCCGGTGGCGCTCCGGTTCGAGGCCGATCGGGAAGAACCCGCCGGGATCGCCGCGACCGTGGCGAGCGTGGTCGCCGCCACCTTCGCGCGCCTCGGCTTCAAGTCCCCCGAGCCCGACCGGGCGAAGGAGACGCCCGTCACGCCGCCGGCGCCCGCCAACGACAATGCCGCGCTCTTCTCGGCGGTCGCGCTGGCGGTGAGCGACGGCGTCGCCGCCGCCGTCGCGCCGATCAACGCCGAGGTGGCGGCGCTGGCGACCCGGCTCGACGCGCTCGCCGACGCGCTCGCCACGACCGAGCAGCCCGGCTTCGCGCGCCAGCCCGCGACCGGCGGCGCCGGCGCCGTTCAGGCCGATTTCTGATCCGCCCCCGCCGGACCGCCCAGGAGCACCCAAGGATGCGCAACGAAACCCGCAAGCTCTTCAACGCCTATACCCAGCGCATGGCGGCGATCAGCGGCGTCGAGGACGCCACGGTCAAATATTCGGTCGGCCCGGTGGTCGAGCAGAAGCTCGAGGAGGTGATCCAGGCCTCGAGCGACTTTCTCGGCCGCATCCAGATCGTGCCCGTCCACGCGCAGACCGGCGCCAAGGTCGGCGTCGGCGTCACGCGCCCGATCGCGAGCCGCACCAACACCGCCGGCGGCACGCGCCGCAAGCCGATCGACCCGACCGACACCAGCGATCGCGGGCAATACACTTGCGCCCAGACCAACAGCGACACCGCCATTTCCTACAGCAAGCTCGACATGTGGGCGCACCGGCCCGAATTCCAGACGCTGCTCAGCGCGGCGATCGTCGCGCAGCAGGGCCGCGACCGGATCATGATCGGATGGAATGGCACCGCCTGCGCGCAGCAGACCGACATCGCCAAATTCCCGCTCCTCCAGGACGTGAATTTCGGCTGGCTCCACAAGATCCGCGCCTTCGCGCCGGTGCGCCTGATGGCGGGCGGCGGCCTCGCCCGCGACACGCGCGACGGCACCGGCCATGTCACCGCGCAGGGCAAGATTTATGTCGGCGCCGGCACGATCGGCGCGGAGGTCGACTATGCCAATCTCGACGCGCTGGTGCATGACGCCACCGAGCTGATGGATGTGTGGCACCGCGACGACACCGATCTGGTGGTGATCATCGGCCGCGATCTCATCCACGATCGCGAGATGAACATCATCAACACCGCCGGCGACAACGCCATGCAGATGGAGGCGCGCAACCGCATCCTGACGCTGCCCAAGCAGGTCGGCGGCAAGACGGCGATCATCGTGCCCTTCTTCCCGGCCAACGCGCTGCTCATCACCAGCCTCGATAATCTGTCGATCTATGTCCAGAACGGCACGCGGCGCCGCCAGCTCAAGGACGAGCCCGCGCTCGATCAGATCGAGAATTATTCGAGCGTGAACGAGGCCTATGTCGTCGAGGACTATGGCCGGTGCGCGCTCGTCGAGAACGTCGTGATGGGGAGGAAGGGCTGACCGGTCCTTCCCGCCCTCGCGCCGTGGTCCGCCCTCCACAGCCCGGGATCCGTTCATGAGCCTCGCGCGCCAAACCCGCGAACGGGTCCTCGCCGCCCAGAGCATCAGCGCGGTCGATCCCGCCGTGGAGGGCGGGCTTGCCGCGTCCGTCCGCCCGCAAGCGGATGCCGCCGCCGCGACCATCGCGACGCGGCTCACGCACGATCTGCGCCGGCTGAAGCAGATCCGCTCGATCGAACGGAAGATCGACGCCAAGCGCGAGATGCTGCCCGACTATGCCGGCTGGATCGAGGGGCTGCTCGCGGCGGATGCCGGCGTCGGCACCGGCGTCGCCGCCGACGTGCTGCCCACCATCATGGTCTGGGCGATCGACACGGGCGACTTCGCCCATGGCTTGCGGCTCGCCGCCTTCCTGCTCCGCCACAAGGTCGCGATGCCGGCGCGCTATCAGCGCGACACCGCGACGCTGGTGGTGGAGGAGATCGCCGAGGCGGCCCTGAAGGCGCAGGCGGCCGGACGCGGCTTTCCGCTCGACGTGCTGCTCACCGCCGAGGCGCTGACCGCCGCGCTCGACATGCACGACGCGCCGCGCGCCAAGCTTTGGAAGGCGATCGGCTTCGAACGGATGAAGGCGGCGGCGCGCGCCGCGCCCGACGCGGTCGACCCAACGCTGACCCTCGCGCGCGACGCGCTCCGCCGCGCCCGCGCGCTGGATCCGCGCATCGGCGTCACCGGCAAGCTCAACCAGCTCGAGAAGGCGCTCGCGCCGCCCGCACCGAACAGGCCGGCCAAGGCCGGCTGATACGCTCGCCCCCCGGCGCTCGGGGGCGGATCGCGCGAGACGGGAGGCCTCGGCCTGGCCGCTCTCTGACCCGATCCCCACCCCCGTAAACCGGGCGGGCGCGGAAAGGAGGATCCATGTCCGCACGCTTCGTCACCCGCACCGACGGCCCGCCCGAGCTGCCCTCGGCCGAGGATGTCGCCGAGCCCGTGATCGCGGGCGGGTGGTGGCCCGACATCGATCCCGCCCAGGCGCGCGAGGCGCATCGCTTCCGCGACCAGAAGACGGTGACGCCCGCGCGGCTGCGCGCGGCGCTGATCCATGGCATTCTCACCGCCGGCGCGGATCTGGAGCCGTGGCGCGCCGAGCAGGCCGCCGCCGGCCATGCCCGCCTCGGCGATGTGCCCGCGCCCGCGATCGACGGCACGTCGCGGCTCGTCCTCCTCTATCGCGACGCGGTGGCGCTCTACGCCAAGGCGCGAATCATCGAGCGCTATCGCGACTTCGACACGACCGGCGCCGGCGATCGCGCGATCGACGCGCTCGAGGGCGCGCCCGAGACGCTGCGCCGCGACGCGCTGCACGCCATTCGCGACCTGAAGGGCCGCACGCGCACCCTGGTGGAGTTGATCTGATGGCGGCGGGCGACACGCTCGTCGCGCGCCAGGGAGACACGCTCGATCTGCTGATCTGGCGCGAACGCGGCCTGGGCGCGGCCGACATCGCCGGCGTGCTGGCGCGCAATCCGGGCCTGGCCGGGCTCGGCGCGGTGCTGCCGATCGGCGCCCCCGTCATCCTCCCCGACACCCCGCCCGCGGCGCGTTCCGTGCCGCTGGTCAACCTCTGGGATTGAAGCCCATGGACAAGCTCCTCCACGACACGCTCGAAGGGCTGCGATCGCTCGCCAGCGCGCTGCTGCCGGCGGCGATCGGCGCCGCCGTGGCCCAGGCCTGGGAGACGGGCCTCACCTGGAGCCAGCGCCTGGTGCAATGGGGCGTCGGCATTTCGGTCTCCTATTATGTAACGCTCGGCGCGCGCGCCTGGCTCAGGCTCGATCCCTTCATGTGCCAGGCGGTCAGCTTCATCCTCGCCATGGTCGCCTTCCGCGCCACGCCGCGCTTTCTCGAGAATCTCGCGCGGCTGCTGAGCGACGCGCCCGCCACGATCCTCGGCCGGCTCGGCATCGGCCCCAAGGGCGGTGGAGGCGCGGCGTGACAATCGACCAGCGGATCGACGCCGTGATCGCGCGCGAGGGCGGCTATGCGGACCGGCCGAGCGACCGGGGCGGGCCGACGCGCTACGGCATCACCCAGGCGGTCGCGCGCGCGCATGGCTATGCGGGCGCCATGGCGGCGCTGCCGCGCGCCACCGCCGCCGCGATCTACCGCGCCGATTATTGGACCGCGCCGCGCTTCGATCTGGTCGCCCAGCGCTCGGCCGCGATCGCCGGCGAGCTGTTCGACACGGGCGTCAATTGCGGCGTCGCCACCGCCGTGATCCTGCTGCAGCGCGCGCTCAACGCCTTTCAGGGCGCGGCGCTGAAGCGCGACGGGCGCATCCTGGCCGGCGGCGCGACGCTCGCCACGCTCGACGCCTATCTCGCCGCCCGCGCGCGGCAGGGCGGCGAGGCGGTGCTGGTCGCGCTGCTGAACGCGCTCCAGGGCGAGCGCTATGTGCGCCTGGTCGAGGCCGACGCCACCCAGCGCGCCTTCGTCTTCGGCTGGATCCGCAACCGCGTGATGGACAGGAGCCCTTCCGCATGATCGCCTTCCCCCTCGGCGCCTGGAGCGCCGCGCGCGCGCTGTTCGGCGCGCATCGCAGCTATCTGACGCTGCTCCTCGTCGCGGTCGCCGCCGCCGGCCTCTATGCCTGGGGCGCGGTCGCGCGGCGGGAGCGCGACCAGCTCGCCGCCTGGGCGGATCGCGTCTGCGCGAGCGCCGGCGAGGGCTTCGCCGCCGCCAAGGACACGGAAGGCAAGGCGCATCCGCGCGGCCAGCTGTGCGCCGCGCAGGTGGCGCGGCTCGCCCGCTACCAGCGCGACGTCACCGCCGAGAGCGCGCGCGTCTACGCGGCCGAGCTGGCGCGCCGCGACGCGCAAACAAGATCCGACACCCAGGCCGCGCGCGCGGCGACCGCCGCCGCGACGCGCGCGGCCCAAGCCATGGAGACGGCCAATGCGAAGGTGGGCGATGACGACCGCGTGGACGGCGGCTGGTTTCGCGCTCTCAACGCTGTCGGCGGGCTGCGCGCACCCGGCCGCTGAGCCCGCGCCGCCGCCGCCGGTGGCGATCGCGGTGCGGAACACGCCGCCGGCGGAGCTGCTGCGCTGCCCCGAGCCGCCGCCGGGCTTTCCGGAGGATGAAGCCGCGACCGTGCCGGCGCCGGTGCGCGCCGCCGCGATCGGCCTGGCGACCGCCTATGCCGCCATCGCCGCCCAGCTCGGCCGGCTGATCGACTGGACCGCGCCGGGCGCGTGCGCGGCGCCGGCGCGCGCGACGCCGTGAAGAAGCCCGAGAGCCTGCGGCGCCTGCTCGCCGCGGCGGTGCCCTATCTGACCGCCAACCCCGATCGGCTCGCCGTCTTCGTCGATGGCGGGCAGATCGCGGGCGGCGGCGGCGCCGATCTGACCTTCGAATATCGCTACACGCTGACCGCCGTGATCGAGGAGTATGACGGGGATCCCGACCTCCTGATGGTGCCGGTGCTGGCCTGGCTCGCCGAGCAACAGCCCGAGCTGCTCGAAAAGGCCGAGGCCAGGCCCTTCCGCTTCACCATGGAGCTGCTCGACGGCGAGGCCTCGGACATCGAGATCAAGATCGAGGGCATGGCCGAAGGCGTGATCGTCACCCCGCGCGCGGGCGGCGGCTATGGCGTCGCGGCCGTGCCCGAGCGGCCGGGACACGGCTTCGACCGCTTCCCGGACGTGCCGTGCGGCGCCAGGCTCTGGCAGCTGCTAATGGGCGCCGATATGGTCGCGCGGACCAGCGATCCCGCCTTCCGGCCATGAGCGCGGATCTGGCCGAGCTGGAGCGGCACGCCGGCGCGATCCTCGGCCGCCTCGGCCCGGCCGAGCGCCGCCAGCTGCTCCGCCGCGTCGCCCGCGATCTGAAGGGCTCCCAGGCCGCCCGGATTGCCGCGCAGCGGAACGCCGACGGTTCGCCCTATGCACCGCGCAAATCGAAGCCGGCGCCGAAGAAGGGCGGCTATCCGATCAAGTTCCTCTATCCGAAAGGCGCCGCGCGCCCGCGCCTGGTGCTGATGCGCGACTGGATCCGCCAGGGTGATCACTTCACCGGCTTCGACATCGAGTCGGGCGCCGAGCGGACCTATGCGTGGGACAAGGTGGCGCGCTGGCTGCCGGTGGAGCCGGCCGACCGCGCCAGGCCCGGCGGCACGCTCCGCCGGCGCGGCGGCATCCGGCGCCAGGCCATGTTCCGCAAGCTCCGCCAGGCCCGCTACCTCAAGAGCGGTGCCACCGACGCGGAGCTGTGGGTGGGGTTCTCCGGCCGGGCGGCGGCGATCGCGCGCGTGCATCAGGAGGGTGGGGAGGATCGGCCGGCGCCGAAGGCGAAGCCGGTGCGCTATCCGCGGCGGCAGCTGCTGGGGCTCACTGAAGCTGATCGCGACACGATGATAAACACGATGTTGAGCCACCTGGTTGGCTAATCAGGAAGCTAGATCACACAAGAGACTTCGTGTCAGCTTCTCCTGGCGTAAAACCAGCGTCTCTCTCAGATTTCATCAACGTGCGAACATAATCTGTGTGCACGTTTGAAGTTAGCAATGCTCTATGAACACCAGGCCAAAGATCTTCATCTGGATTTATCGTCGCTACGCTGTTCCGAGCATAACCAAAGAGAGACTCCGCTCTCGCATATACGGCAGCCGCCTGAAGAATATATGTTGCCAAAGCATGGAGGGATATGCTCTCTCCCGATCGTAAAGGCGCAGTTCGCACTGTGAGAACCTGGACTTCTCGCAGCAGGCTCTCGATCCGCGTGCAAACGCCCTCATCATCTGCAAGCTCAAGTATTCGCTCCAGAACAGCTGCGGCATGGGAGGGAAAGTGCGGCATATCTGAAAAAATGATATCGTGCGTTTCCGCAGTCTCATTCGCTCCGTAAAGCGATGCTGCTGTCGGCCAACGACGATTAAGGCCAGAAGCGTAGCTACTTGCGTACCAACATATATCGCTTAAGCTGTTTGGCAGAGAGGCCCTTGCAGCCCTTAGCCTGCCCGAGCGATCGCGTTGCCTCTGTTGCCGATCCTCGGTCATTTGCGCTCTGGCGACCGACACTTGTTCTCGCGATATGCTTAAAGCCAGCCTTGCGGCCACGAGAGCCAAGATGCCGCTGATCAACGTCTGCCACTGATCTGCCGTATCGATCGCGCACGTCCATGTCAGACATACGTGCCATACAGACTGGCCGCCCACGATCACGCTCCCTCGGTTTGTTTCGAACGCATCTTTACCGCAGCTTGTAGAGAACGTCTCCACAAGCGAGCGCCCTAGCGCGCCCCCAGCGCCCGGCCCGACAAGGGCGCGGCCATGGTCGATACCGCCACCTTCACCGCCGTCGATCTCTCGCGCCTGCCCGCGCCGGCGATCGTCGAGCCGCTCGATTTCGAAACCATCCTCGCGCAGCTGCGCGCGCGCCTGGTCGAGCTGGTGCCGGACTTCGACGCGACGGTGGAGAGCGATCCCGCCGTCAAGCTGCTCGAGCTGTGCGCCTATCGCGAGCTGCTCATCCGCGCCCGCGTCAACGACGCCGCGCGCGCCTGCATGCCGGCCTATGCCGCCGGCGCCGATCTCGACAATCTGGCGGCGCTGCTCGGCGTCGCGCGGCTGGTCCTCGCGCCGGCGGATCCGGCGCGCGGCCGGCCGGCGGTGCTGGAGAGCGACGACGCGTTGCGGCGACGGATGATCCTGGCGCCCGAAAGCTTCTCGGTGGCGGGGCCGAGCGGGGCCTATATCTACCACGCGCTCACCGCCGCGCCCGAGGTGCTGGACGCCAGCGCCACCAGCCCGGCGCCGGGCGAGGTGCTCGTCACCATCCTGGCGCGCGGCGGCGACGGCGCCGCCGCGCCCGCGCTGGTGGCGCGCGTGGCGGACTATCTCACCGCCGAGACGCGCCGCCCGCTGACCGATCATGTCACGGTGCGGAGCGCCACCATCATCCCCTTCGCCATCACCGCCAGCCTCGTCACCTATGTCGGGCCGGACAGCCAGATCGTGCTCGCCGCCGCGCGCGCGCGGCTCGACGCGCTGCTCGCCGAGGGCCAGCGGCTCGGCCGCGATCTCACGCGCTCGGCGCTATTCGCGGCGCTGCATGGCCCGGGCGTGCAGAATGTGCGGCTCGACGCGCCGGCCGCCGATCTGGCGCTGGATGCCACCCAGGCGGGCTTCTGCACCGGCGTGACGCTGAGCCATGGCGGGATCGCGGCATGATCTCGCTGCTGCCGCGCAACGCCACGCCGCTGGAGCGCGCGCTGGAGGCGGCGATGGCGCGGCTTTCGGACGTGCCGACGCCGATCGAGCCGCTCTGGAACGCGGACGGCTGCCCGGCCGCGCTGCTGCCCTATCTCGCCTATGCGCTCTCGATCGACGCCTGGTCGCCCGATTGGCCCGAGGCGGTGAAGCGCGCGCGCATCCGCCGCGCCATTCCCATCCAGCGCCGCAAGGGTACGATCCAGGCGATCCGCGATCTGGTGGCGAGCTATGGCGGCGCGGTGGCGCTGCGCGAATGGTGGCAGCAGACGCCGCCGGGCGCGCCGCACACCTTCGCGCTGGTGCTGAGCCTGGCCGGGCTGGGGGCGGCGCCGAGCGCCGGCGAGCTGGACCAGGTGATCGACGATATCGCCCGCGCCAAGCCGCTGCGCGCGCATTTCACCTTCACCCTGTCCGCCGCCGCGACCGGCGCGCTCGGCCTGATCGGCGTCGCCCGGCCCGTCATCCACGCGCGGTTGGCGCTCGCCGCCGCGCCCGCCCCGGCCTGAGAGGATTGAATGGCCTTCCCCCTCATCGTCACGGAGAAGGGCCGCGCGGCGCTGGTCGACGCGCGCCGGGGCGGCACCGCCGCCGTCCAGATCGCGCAGATCGGCTATTCCGCCGCCGCGATCAGCCCCAAGCCGAGCGACACCGCGCTCGCCGGCGAGTTCAAGCGCAGCGCCGCGCTGGCGGGCGAGGCGGTGGCGGCGGACACGATCCACATCATCGCGCGCGACGAGAGCGCGGACGCCTATACGCTGCGCGCCATCGCCCTGTATCTCGACGATGGCACGCTGTTCGCCCTGTATGGCCAGGCCGAGCCGATCCTGGCGAAGACGGCCGCCACGATGGGGCTGATCGCGATCGACCTGCGCTTCGCCGATATCGACGCGCGCGCGCTGCGCTTCGGCGACACCAATTTCCTCGATCCGCCCGCCACCACCGAGCGCGCCGGGGTGGTGGCGCTGGCGACCGACGCCGAGGCCGAGGCGCGCGCGCTCGCCACCCGCGCCGTCACCCCCGCCAATCTGCGCCGCTTCGTCCGCCGCGCGGGCGACAGCCTCGCCGGCTCGCTGCGCTTCGAGCGCGTCGATCTCGACGAGAAGCGCCTCGAGTTCGAGGGCGCGGGCGGGCGGGTGAGCTATGTCTACGGCAATGGCCGCGCGATCGGCGCCTATGATTCGCTGACGGGCGGGCTCTGGGCCTATGATCTCGCCGGCAACCGCTTCACCATCCGCGACGCGCTCGCCTGGCATTCGGGCAATGACGGCGCGGGCTCGGGGCTCGACGCCGATCTGCTCGACGGGATCGACAGCGCGGCCTTCGCGCGCCGCGACCAGGCCAACAGCTTCGCCGGCGCGATCCGGCGCGATCCCAATTTCTACCTGGACATGGGCGGCCCCAATCCGCAGATCTTCTTCGATCTCGGCGACGCGCTCGTCTATAATCGCGCGGCCGACAGCTTCAATTTCGTGGGCGGCGGGACCACCAAGCTCGCGATCGCCGCGAGCCTCACCTCGGTCGCGACCGATCTCGCCGTCTCCGGCCAGATGATGCGCGCGGGCTTGCGCGTCTGGGATGCCGGCAATGACGGCGCGGGCTCGGGGCTCGACGCCGATCTGCTCGATGGCTTCCAGTCCCGCGATTTCCTGCGCGCCGCCACCGGTGACTGGGTGCGATCCGACGACGGCGTCGAGCGCTTCTATTTCGCCCGCGGCGGCGCCACCTATGCGCGGATCACGGGCACGGTGCGGTTCCAGAACCGGGCCTCCGCCGATGTCGTGTCGATCGACGAGGAAGGCGAGGTCTCCGCCACCCGGCTGCGCGTCCGCGCCAATGGCGATGGCCGGGGCATCGCCGTGGGCGACGACGCCTGGATCGGCGACGTCAACATGGCGGGGACGGTGGGCATCCGCGCGCAGGGCGATCCGCGCGCGGGCTATGTCGCCTTCGGCACCGCGCCGCACGCGCTGGGCTGCGCGCCGGACGATCACACGCTCCGCTATGCCGGCCAGCCCCTCTGGCATGCCGGCAATGACGGCGCGGGATCGGGGCTCGACGCCGATCTGCTCGATGGCCGCCAGGGCGGCGACTATGCGCTGCGCGAGACCTTCGCCGCCGGCCTGGGCCCCGACGGCTGGCAGATGCTGCCGAGCGGGCTGATCCTGCAATGGGGGAGCGCCGGGCATTCGGACGATAGCGGCGCCCGGCGGATCCGCTTCCCGCGCGCCTTTCCCAATGCCTGCTTCCAAGTCCTGGTCTCGAACGCCGCCGGCGGCCCGCCCGCCGCCTTTCACGGCGCCGGCGGGCAGACGCGCGAGGAGGTCACGATCTACTCCGCCATGTCGACCGGCCAGGCCGCGTGGCGGGGCACCGCCTTCATCTGGCTAGCGATCGGCTATTGAGGAGAGGGAATGATGAAGACCCGGATCGGCGGCTTCGATCCCGTCACCCGCAGCGTGCCCGTCACCTTCACCCAGGGCGAGATCGTGCATGTCCGCCCGGTCAATGCCTGCATGACCGAGGCCGGCGCCTATGACGCGGAGGCGACCGCGCTGCGTGTCGCCGCCGTCGCGGCCGGCGTGGCGGTGAAGATCGCGGTCGGCGCGATCGCCGCGACGCCCGCGCGCTGAGCACGGGCCCCGCCGGAGCCTCTTCGCCCCCCGTCCGGAGGCACGCCATGCCCGACACGCTGCGTCCCGTTCGTCCCGTCCGCCCGGTGGCGGGCTATATCGGCGGCAAGCGCAACCTCGCGCGCCGAATCTGCGCCATCATCGACCGGGTGCCGCACAGCTCCTATGCGGAGCCGTTCGTCGGCATGGGCGGCATCTTCTTCCGCCGCGGCCGCCGCCCGCGCGCCGAGGCGATCAACGATATCTCGGGCGATGTGGCGGGCCTGTTCCGCTGCCTGGCCGAGCATTATCCCTATTTGATCGACATGCTGCGCTTCCGCGTCGCGAGCCGGGCGGAGTTCGACCGGCTGCTCGCCCAGGCGCCCGACAGCCTGACCGATCTCCAGCGCGCGGTGCGCTTCCTCTACCTCCAGCGCTTGGCCTTCGGCGGCAAGGTCTCGGGCCGGACCTATGGCGTCGACGCCGCCGCCCCGGCGCGCTTCGATGTCAGCAAGCTCGAGCCGATGCTCGCCGATGTCCATGAGCGCCTCCAGGGCGTGACGATCGAGCGGCTGCCCTATGCCGACTTCCTCCGTCGCTACGATCGCAACGGCGCGCTCTTCTACCTCGATCCGCCCTATCATGGGTGCGAGACCGACTATGGGCCGGGCGTCTTCAGCCGCGACGACTTCGCCCAGCTCGCCGAGCAGCTGCGCGGGATCAAGGGGCGCTTCCTCCTCTCGATCAACGACAATGCCGCGGTGCGCACGACCTTCGCCGGCTTCGCGCTGCTACCGGTGGCGACCACCTACCAGGTGGGCGGCACGCCGACCAAGGCGGCCGAGCTGATCATCAGCAACCTGCCGCCCGAGCTGGTCGCCGCCTGCAGATAGATCGCCGATGCAAAGCCGGCGAGCCGATACCGACCAGAGCCGGTCGTTCGGCTCCGCTTTTAAGGACGCTCGACTATGACGGCTACCGGCACTTGGCTTGATAGAAGCAAGGGATTGGAAAGGCGTGCTGGCTTCGGATAGTCGGTGTGGAAAGGTTTATACTGGAAGCTATTGTCAGGTCACTCACTGGCCGATCATCTAAGGACGTTTAGCCCGGTGGGTCCTAGAAATGGACTAGGAGCGTTACCCCATCGGTCCCGCTCGGCGACGTACATCAGCAGTTTTTCCGCTCTTGTAATCGCGACGTAGAACTGACGCTTTTCAGCGATCACGTCATCGCTGTATTTGAATGGAAAATACCCCGTCCGCAGACCTATTACAGCGACTGCCGAGTATTCGCGCCCTTTTGCATAGTGAATGGTCGACAATCTAAGCGCTCGCGTCGGACTTGCAAACAAGCCAAGGTGCTCGATCGTGAGATTGAAGATGTCGACTTTCTGCCGGATCATGTCGGCCTTCATCTCCTGCACCGAGGCATAAAAGAGGCCGGACTGGATGCGGTCGACATACTCCGCACGTAGGAGGATATCTCCAGTGGCTTGGGACATAGCGTCCAGCCAGGCGATTGCCCCGTGCCCGAGGTTTGCTAGACGTAGCGCTTCGCGCTGGAGTCGGACCAGGACCTGACGGCCCGCGAATCCGAACAGTCCGAGCCGGGCTTGACCGGTAGCATCCTGCACGGTGTGGAACAGCGCTCGCTCGAGTTGTCGGGTCGTGTCGCCGGTCGGCTCGACAATGGCGCCGCAAAGCTGCTCGGCCAGTTGTGCGAAAAGGCGCGAGCGCTTGTATGGCCTGGCTCCCGGTCCCACGATGGGCGTGCCGAAGTCTCTGAGTTCCCTCGCTAGGGTAATTAAGGAAAACCAATCCTTGGCCAGGATCGTCGCGTCACCAAGCGCGATGTGCTGCGCTTCGAGAGCCGGCAGGAAATGTTCGGTGATCGCCTCGAATACCGTCCCTCCGCGAATTAGGATGGGGTCGACCGGGTAGTCGCGCGTCGATCCCGCCGCCGTCATGGGCGGGAGGCGCGGGAATAGCCGCTCGGCGTGGTTTACGATGCGCCTGCTGGAGCGGAAATTCAGCGAGAGGCTCAGATCGGATCGAGCTCCAATGTGGACGCCGAAGGGTGCAACGAGTTCCGGGCGGGCTCCGGTGAAGCCGTAGATCGACTGGTACAGGTCTCCCACGGCGAAAATTTTCGATCTTCGCGTGGCGTGGAGCAGCTTCAGCATTTCAACCTGAAGTTCGGTCGTGTCCTGAAACTCGTCGATAAGGAACCACGGGTGCCGCGCGCAAAGTGACAGGGCGATTCCTGGATGTTCGCGTAGGAGGAGGTAGGCACCATAGACGATGTTTCCGAAATCTATGTATCCAAGTTGAGCACACCGGGCCCAGAAATAAGGGGCGGCACGGCACACCGCGTCGTTCTTCAGCGCGACCCCAATGATCCGACCGTTGGTGTCGACGCTAAGGCTTTCGAATGCCTCGTAATCGGCTTGATTTAGCTGAAGCAAGTTCACCTGCGCGGCGGCGTACTGGCAGATTGCCTCGAAGTCTGGACTGTCCCGGGTCAGGATCCTCCTAGCGCCACCCAAGTCGGGTCGGAGCCAAGCGAACGGGCGTAGAATCGAGTGCAGGCAGAATGAGTGAATCGTTGAGACGTAGATGTAGCGTTCGTCCCCAGCTTGGAGCTGTTCGCTCGCGCGTTGCTCAATCTCCTGGACGGCAGTGTTGGTGTAGGTGATGCAGCAGATCGAACGCGGGGTCCCGCGCACGCATTCGATCTCTGCCACCAGCTTGGCAATAAGTGTGCGTGTTTTGCCGCTGCCGGGGCAAGCGGTGAGTAGCAGGCTCTCCTGCCAATCGACCGCCTCCTGCTGTTCGTCGGTAAGGAGTTTTACCATTGTCTCAGCCAATATACGGCCTGCTCAATATAGGGAGGGAGCTTTTGGGCCTTCTCGGCGTGGCGGGCTGCGGCTTGCGCAAACCGAGCTTTTCCGAAACGAACGGCGGTCCGAAGCACTTTTTCCTTCAGCTCTTCTGTCGTGCCTAAAAACTTCGCATCGTCAAGATGACTTTGTATTCTGGGTGCGCCTAGATCACCAGCGACCGCAGCCAGCATGGTCAGGTTCCCGTCCATAGTAATCTCTCGCTCGAAGGTAGTCGCGCCTACGAACGCCTTCACGAATTCTCCCTCAAGAGCGACGAGGTTCTCCGGCGGCACGACATCGTCGTCAGGATCACCGATACCGGGAACGCGATCCGCGTCGGCCACGATGGCGCAGCGCTTGGGGAGACAGTCCACGGCAAACATTCTGGCGAAGGGCCCGAAGTGCGTCCCATGTATGGCAACGACTGATATGCCCTCGCGCTCGAGATCAATGCCTAGGATCTGCTTCACCATTGGTGGGATTAGGAGCAACTCAGCCGGTCCTTCGACCAGCATGACGCGGCGGGCGAACAAGAGGTTCGACTTGGTCGCATCTAGGTATCTCTCCAGGTCCTTTCGGTCATTTGGCGTGAGGCCGGACGCTCGACTCGGAACCGCAGCCACAGAGATACCGTTCGGCTGCTGGGACATGACGGCGAAGGAGGAGAGCGACGCGCCCGCCGTTACCTGGGTGCTGTGGGTGGTGGCGATGACTTGGAAGGGGAGCTGCCGCAACGCGTCCATCAGGGTCGACTGCAGTTGCGGATGCAGATGGGCCTCTGGTTCCTCGATGAGGATGAGCTCCCCTGCAGCGTTGCCGCTAGCGGCACGCTTGCGGAACTGCTCGATCAGCATGGCTATGAAGAGAACGTTGTTTAGGCCGAGACCATTACGGCGGGGTTCGACGTTTTGCGCCAGCGCGCCTGAGAGCAGCACGATTAGATTGCGTACAATCGATTGGAAGGTGGGAGCGGAGAGGCCGAGCTTAACGTCAAGTGCGAAGGCGGGTCCGGTGATCTCCTTTAGGGCGCTATCAATATAACCTGCTAGATCGTTGATAGGTGTAGATGTCTCTATTTGAGCGTTTACGGCCTTGACCGCCTCGACGATCGCCGCCTGTTCGGCGAGGTCCATTTCGCTTGCTTCGACCAGCTTCATCAAAGGTGAACGCCGAAAATGCTGCAGATCGGCTTCGACGTCACGCAGCGCCGGAAGGAACACGACGAGGAAGGACTGCAGAATTTGAAGACCGACGGAGCAGGCGCCTATGTCACCGTTCTCGTGATCCCACTGAATGCTCGCAACGTCGATCTCTGGGTTGCCGCCACCGAACAATTCCCAGCCGAAGTCGTCAAGTGTAAGTGGCCTGTCAAGGTAACCGGAGAGTATTAGTTCACGCACGAGACGCTTCGGGCGAAACCGATAGAAGAGCCTCGCTCTATCCGTACCAATTTGCGTGCCGTGTAGCAGTGCCTCTTCGTTTTCATTGCCGGCAAATCCTGTGAACTCGACAGCAACGAGTACTTGGAATGGCGCGCTCTGGTCTACGGCGCAGTGTACATCCTCCTTGCTCAAGGAACGGAAGGCGGAGGACAGGGTAACGTCGAGACAGAGGCGGATGCCGTGTAGGAGTGTGG
Organism: Sphingomonas morindae; assembly: GCF_023822065.1. Classification (NCBI taxonomy): domain Bacteria; kingdom Pseudomonadati; phylum Pseudomonadota; class Alphaproteobacteria; order Sphingomonadales; family Sphingomonadaceae; genus Sphingomonas; species Sphingomonas morindae. The sequence goes on along the minus strand of NZ_CP084930.1, from coordinate 3,230,158 downwards.
ACTTGCCCGCATTGTTTTCGCCGATAACGACGGTCGCCGCATCGGTGATCGGGATATCGAGCGCTTGGATTGCTCTTAAGTTCTTTATGACAATCCTACTCAGTCTCACGATTTTGCTCTCTTTCTCAACCGTTTGGAAGATAGAAGCCCATCTGCGTCGGTGCGTCAACGCTGCATGTCTGTTTTGGAAATTAAGACTTTCACTTAGCCTATCGCTCACCGACAGACGACGTATCGGACTGAACGCTGAAGGAGTCCCGCTTAGGCAGGCACGTCACCGGACCGCTAATGTCCCAGTCATTCTCATTCTGTGTCGCGCAGCTAGTGAACGCCCGGAGGGCCGCTACCGCCGTAAGCTGCCATTCACCGCTGTCGTAAGAACCAACGGATATGTCCCAATTTGCAACAAGCGTGCATCTACCAAGCACCTGACCTAAGCCGCCCACCTGAACCCAAGCGCGCTTGCTTGTGGAGAACGTCTCTACAAGCCAACGCCCGCGCGCACCGCGCACCCTTTCCCCATGGTCGCAGGCCTCTGCGCTCTGGCGAAAGGAACGATATGGCCGGCTTCGTCCACGGCATCCGCATCGTCGAAGCGGGCGTCACGACACTGGGCGCGTGGCCCGCGCAGGGCGCCGACTTCTCCGATCCCGTCATCACCACGCCGGCGATCGCCCATGTCGATCTCCACAAGCCCTACAAAGTGACGCTCGCCGCCGATCGCGCCGTCACCTTCGAGATGCGCTCCGGCGCCGACACCGATGATTTCACGCTCGCCGGCGCCGAGCTGACGCTCCCGGCCCAAGCCGAGCTGCCGCCGGCCGGCAGGCTCGTCTGCCGGCTCCGCGCCGTCGACCCGGTCGGCAACTACACCGACTTCGAGCACCAGCTGCTGATCGCGCCCTCGGACGAGACGCCGTCCGCCGCCGGCATCCTCGACTTCTCAGACCCCACCAACTCCGCCCTGCAATGAGGAAAGGCTCCGTGATGCGCCGTCTGATCTTCCGTGCCGCCCCGCTCGCGGCGCTCCTCTTCCCGCTGGCCGCCGCCGGCGCCGCGCCCAATTTCGTCGTGAAGGACGGCAACGCCGCGCTCATCACCAAATGCTCGGTGCCGCAGGCGGACGGCGCCCAGGCCGATTGCAACGTGCTGGTGGACACCGCCGGCGCCAAGATCGACCCCGCGACCAAGGCGCTCCAGCAGCAGCAGCTTGCCACGCTCGGCGCGCCCAGCGACGCCAAGTCGATCGCGACCGATACCACGGCGGCGAGCCACACCGCGCTCCTCAAGGGCATCATCGATCGCCTGTCGGCGCTGATCGCCGCCTCGGCCGCGTCGCCCCAGGCGGGCGCCAAGGTCGACACCGTCGTCGCCGGCGCGGCGGCCGATCGGGGCCTGGTCGTCGCCACCGCCGGCGCGGCGACGCCGCTCATGGCCGCCGATCCCGCGCGGCGCGGCTTCGCCATCCAGAACCAGTCGAGCGGCGCCTGCTACCTCAACGCCGCCGGGCCGGCGACCCAGGATCAGCACAGCCTGCTGATCGCGGGCGGCAGCTATTTCGAGAGCAAGGACAGCCATGTCGCCACCGGCGCGCTGTCGATCCTCTGCGCCGTCGCCAACGCGCCCGTCTATGCGCGCAGCTGGTAGGCCAGGGCGGGAGGAGGAAAGCATGCGACGCCTCTTTCGCGCGCTGGGCGTGGCGCTCGCCGCGCTGGCGCTGGCCGCGCTGGCGCTGGCCGCGGCCGCCGCGCACGCGGGCATGACGCCCGACGGCATGAACCGCGCCGATCGCGCGCTCCACTATCCGCTCGCCTGGCGCGGCAACGCCCAGGGGCTGCGCGTGGCCGCGCAGGGCTTCAATCCGGGCCGCTACCGCGCGCTCACCTGGCGGCTGCGCCAATATAGCCACACGCCCTTCCGCCGCGTGCGGCTCGTCATCCCGCTCACCAGCCCCAGCGAGACCAGCGGCACCGGCTCGATCAGCGGCACCACGCTCACCATCACCGACTGGACCAGCGGCGCCTTCAACCCCGGCGCCATCCTCGCGGGGGCGGCGGGATCGGCGCTGGCGCCGGGCACGCAGATCCTCGCCCAGCTCACCAACGCCAATCCCCAGGGCATCGCCGGCCGCGAGGGCAGCTATCAGGTGAGCATCGCGCAGACGCTCGCCAGCGGCCCGATCAACGGCCCGATCGCGGACAGCTTCTATCCCTATCCGCTGCGGTTCCAGGCCGCGCTCGAGCCGGTCTACGCGCGCGCGGTGACGGGCCTGGAGGGGCGGCGGCCGCTCTTCACCTTCAACGGCGCCAGCTCGGTCAGCTATGATCCCGCCAGCTGGGACCGGTCGCGCGGCTATATCCTGTCCGACGTGCTGGATATCGGCGCGATCCTGCCCGCGCGCGCGGCTTATGGCCTGTGGTTCACCACCGAACTCGCCGCGCCGGCGGCGGGACAGATCCCCTACACCAAGCTCGCCAGCAGCTTCCTCAACCGCCACGAGGGCCAGATCGCCAGCGCGACCGACAGCCAGATCGACGCCGCCACCGCCGCCACCGCCACGTCGGTGGCGCCCTGGACGACGGCGCAGACCGGCCAGGCCGGCCCCTTCACCCCGGCCATGCTGCTGATCGAGGGGCCGGCCTTCGCCCGGTCCGTCGCCACGGTCGGCGACAGCATCGCCTATATGGTGGGGGAGGGCGTGGCGGGCTCGGGCGATCTGGGCGATGTCCAGGGCTCGGCGCTGGGCAATGCCGGCTATATCGAGCGCGGCCTGTACGAGGTGGCGGGCGTCAACCAGGCGATCAACGTCGCGCGCGGCTCCGACAAGGCCAATTACAGCGCCGCCGCGCCCGAGGGGATACGCTATCGGCTGCAACTGCTCGCGCTCGCCAATCCCACCGGCGTGATCAACGAATATGGCCATAATGATCTGGCCGGCGGCACGCCCTATCTCAGCCGCGCCAACGCCAGCCCCTATCTGGCGGGCACGGTGCTTCTCTATGGCGGCACCCTCTATGTCGTGACGACGGGCGGCGTCTCGGGCGCGAGCCCGCCCAGCGTCACCACGCCCGGCGTCGACATAACCGACGGCACGCTCACCCTCCGCGTTGCCGGCACCGGAGCCGCCACCGCCCAGGCGCGGATCGGCCTCGCCGCGCTCGCCGCCAACATGGTGCTCAACCAGCGGATCCAGGCGGCGGTGGGGCCGGTGCCGATCGCCCAGGCGCTGGTCACGCCCGACGCCGCCTCCACCGACAAATGGGCCACCACCGTCAACCAGAGCCCCAGCCGCAACTGGAGCGACGCCGGCGGCGCGCGCGCGACGCTCAACGCCGCGATCCGCGCGCTGCCGGCGGATCTGCGCGCCAGCCAGTGGATCGATCCCAACGCCTATGTCGAGGGCGACGCCAGCGCGCTCGGCAAGGCCGGCGTCGAGACCGGCAAATGGATCGCGGACGGCAGCAGCTCGGGCTTCACCAATGACGGCATCCACCCCAACAGCCACGGCCATGCCGAGGCCGCCCGCGTGCTGACGCCGGACCGCGTGCCGTGAGCGGTCCCAGTGTCTTTACGTAGGTACAAAAACTAGCTCGCCCGCGCCTCTTTCTGTAGTTACAAGAAAGCCATGGACATCGTCTTCGATCCGGCCAAGGATGCCATCAACCAAGCCAAGCATGGCCTGTCGCTGGCCGAGGCGGAGGAGCTGGATCTGCGCGGGGCGGCCCTTCTGGTCGACGATCGCGCGGACTATGGCGAAGTCCGCTTCCGCGCCTTCGGGCGCATCGATGGCGAAGGCCGGTGCCTCGTCTTCACCCTGCGCGCCGGGGTGATCCGGGCGATCAGCTTTCGGCGCGCGCATGAGAAGGAGTTGCGTCGTCATGGGGTCTGAGAAGCCGCCCATTGTGTTCGATGAGGAAAATCCGGAGTGGACCGAGGAGGATTTCGCGCGTGCCCGACCGGGGAGCGAGGTGCTGCCCGAAGCCGTGCTCGCGGCCTTCGGCAAGCCGCGCGGGCGGCCCAGGGGCACGGCCAAACAGTCGGTGACGCTGCGCGTCGACCAAGACGTGCTCGAGCGCTTTCGCGCGGAGGGCCCAGGCTGGCAGACGCGCATCAACGCCGCGCTGCGCAAGGCCGTGGGGCTTTAGATTGAATCGACCCGGCGACATCTCGCCGGCCGGGTCCGCTGACAAGGTCGCTCGCTCGTGGTGCGCCCCACACCAAGCGAGAGATCTCGGAAAAAGGGCGCGTGCGGCAGGATATCGCATCAAGCGCACCGCCGAAGACGCCCTGATAACCGGGATCGTCCAGGTGACCAACGCGCGAGGCGCGGCGTTCCGCGTCGCGTTCGACGGCATGGGGCCGAGCTTGCCGCCGCCGTCCCTCACCAAGCTCGAGCCCGCGCCGCGCGATAAACCGCCAGATGAGTATGCCCGATGATCAGGGAGCTGAAGGCGCTCGCGCAGCGCTGTATTTGCTGAAGAAGTTCCACATGGCCTCATTGTCTGCCAGCCATTTGTGCGTTCCTCCTCTCGTAATCCGAGCGATCACCTTAGCCTCGCCAAGGCAGTGGTCGAAGCCCTCCTCATAAACGTCTTTCGAGATCCAACGCCGCCTTATGGGCCTTTGGCATCCGTCAAGCTGAGCCCAACGGATCTCACTTTGCTTCATCGAATATTGCCAATAAGGAGCCCCGCCGCCGTTGATGGGGTTCGTGGTGTCCGCATCTCCGGCAAAGGCGATGATGGGGACAGGTCTCTTTGGATTGCACGTCCTCGGATCCGGCCGACCCGCATTGCCGGGAGACGGCGCTCCCGCCCTCAGGCCAACGACCGGCGCGATCGCGGCGAACCGCTCTGCCTCCACACAGCCGAGCCAGGAGGCCATCCTTCCGCCGCCAGAAATGCCTGTCACATACACGCGGCCAGGATCGACCAGTCCCTTCGAAACCAGCACATCGATAAGCTTGATCAAGAACGCGACATCGTTCCTGTCCTTCTCGGAAGGCATTTGGCCGGTCGCTGTCGGCACATACGGCACGTTCCAAGCGTAACCATCCCGCAAAGCGATCCCGCCATCCGGCGCCGCGACGATAAAGCCATGGCGATCCGCAACACTCCCCAATTTACTGCCGTCAAAAGTGCTCGCTCCTCGGCCATGGCTTCCATGCAAAAGAAGGACCAATGGGGAAGGCTGTCGGCTCGCCGCCGGAGGGACATGGATGAAGACCGGCATATTCTCGACCATTATCGTCCGCGACGCCAAGTCGGGCGCTTGAGCGGGCGATATGGCTGCGGCGGCTGGACCAACGCTGATCGTCATCAGCAGAGCGCAGACGCGGATGAGCGGCAGACCCACGCGATCCCCTCCATTCTTCTTTGCTCTCCTTCGCGAAAGGGCAAAGGAGGCGCATCGTGAAAGACGCTGTGCAAGGCTTTAAAGCGCTAGCTTGTAGAGCGCGTCTCCACAAGCCAGCGCCCGCGCGGCCCGGCGCGGCGCCCGCCATGGTCCCGCATCATGAGCGGCACTCCGGATATCCAGCGGCTGATCGGCGACGTGGTGCGCTTCGGCACGATCGCGTCGGTCGATCTCGCCGCCGCGCGCTGCACGGTGGCGGTGGGCGAGCTGGAGACCGCCGCCGTGCCGTGGATCGCCGGCCGCGCCGGCGATGCGCGGCTCTGGTCGCCGCCGAGCGTGGGCGAGCAGGTGCTGCTCCTCTGCCCCGAGGGCGACATCGCCGCCGGCGTCGCGCTGTGCGGGATCTACTCGGACGCCAACCCCGCGCCGGCCAGCGTCGCCGGCCTGATGCTGCTCCGCTTCGGCGACGGCGCGATCCTCTCCTATGACGCCGACGGGCACGCGCTGGTGGCGCGGCTTGTCCCAGACGCGACGGCGCACATCGTGGCGCCCGGCGGCCTCACCATCGACGGGCCTGTCACCGTCAACGGCACCGTCACGGCTACCGAGGACGTGAAGACCGCCGGCGTCAGCCTGAAGAACCATGTCCACGACAAGGTGCAGGCGGGCGGCGCCATGTCCGGCACGCCGGTGGCGGCCTGATGCGCGGCATGTCGCGCGACACTGGCAAGCCGCTCGATGGCGAGGCGCATCTCGCGCAATCGATCGGCGACATATTGCTCACCCCGCTCGGCAGCCGCGTGGGCGTGCGCGACTATGGCTCGCTGCTGCCCGATCTGATCGACCAGCCGATGAACGATCTCGGCCGGCTGCGGCTGTTCGCCGCCTCGGCGGTGGCGATCGCGCGCTGGGAGCCGCGCGTGCGGGTGACCGGCTTCCGGCTCGCCAGCGACGCGCGGGGGGCGACCGCGCTCACCATCGAGGGCCGGCGACGCGATCTGGCCGGGCCCGCCGCCCCCGCGCGCCTCACCATTCCGCTCCGCCCCGCCTGAAAGGAAGGATCATGGCCGATTTCCACGGCATCAAGGCCACCGAGATTTCGGACGGCACGCGCCGCTTCACCGTCGCCTCGACCGCCATCATCGGCCTCGTCGTCACCGCGCCCAGGGCGGACGAGACCGCCTTTCCGCTCGACACGCCCGTGCTGGTGACGGACGCCGAGGCGGCGATCGACCGGCTCGGCGCGGGCGGCACCGCCAGGAACGTGCTGCGCGCGATCGCCGACCAGGCGCGGCCCGTGATCGTGCTGGTGCGCGTGGCCGAGGGCGCGACGCCGGCCGAGACCAGCGCGAACGTGATCGGCGCCACCACCGCCCAGGGCCAGAAGACGGGGATGCAGGCGCTGCTCGCCGCGCAGGCGCGCCTGACGGTCAAGCCCAAGATCCTCGGCGCGCCCGGCCTCGACACGCAGGCGGTGGTCGCGGCCCTGGTCGTCGTGGCGCAGAAGCTCAAGGCCATGGCCTATGCGTCGGCGGTCGGCGTCGATGTCGCGGCGGCGGCGGCCTATCGCCGCCAGTTCGGCGCGCGCGAGCTGATGCTCCTCTTCCCCGATTTCCTGATGACCGACAGCACAGGCGCGACGGTGACCAGCCATGCCGTGGCGCGGGCGCTCGGCCTGCGCGCGCGGATCGACCAGGAGGCCGGCTTCTTCAAGACGCTCTCCAATGTCGATGTCACCGGCGTCACCGGCATGACCCGGCCGATCCAATGGGATCTGACCAGCGGCGAGACCGAGGCCGGCATCCTCAACGCCGCCGATGTGACCGCGCTCGTCCATACCGGCTCGGGCTATCGCTTCTGGGGCAACCGCACCTGTTCGTCCGATCCGCTCTTCGCCTTCGAAAGCGCGACGCGCACCGCGCATGTGCTGCTCGAGACGATCGGCCAGGGCCTGCTCTGGGGCATCGACAAGCCGCTGCGGCCCAGCCTCGCCAAGGACATCGTCGAGAGCATCAACGGCTTTTTGCGCGACATGAAGCGCGAGGGCGCGCTGATCGGCGGCCGATGCTGGTTCGACGCGGACAAGAATCCGGTGGCCGCGCTCTCCGCCGGCAAGCTGGTGCTGGATTATGACTATACGCCGGTGCCGCCGCTCGAGGCGCTGAGCATCAGCCAGCGCATCACCGACAGCTATTTCGCCGATTTCGCCGCCGGCCTGAGCTGATCCGCCCGCGCCCATCCAACCGGAGATCCTCCATGGCCTATCCCCGCATCCTCAAGCACATGATGCTGTTCAACGAGGGCCGCGCCTATATCGGCGAGGCGAGCGCGATCACGCTGCCCAAGCTCAGCCGCAAGATCGAGAAATGGCGCGGCGCCGGCATGGACGGCGCGGTGCCGATCGACCTGGGCATGGGCGACGAATTCGTGCTCGAGCATGGCTATCCGGGCCCCATCCTCCAGGTGCTTCGGCAATATGGCACCAGCGCCACGCTGCGCTTCGCCGGCTCCTACGAGCAGGCCGGCCGGGCGGACGGCATCGAAGTCTACGCGCGCGGGCTGCACGAGGAGATCGACGGCGGCGAGAGCAAGCCCGGCGAGCTGGGCGCGTTCAAGGTCAAGACGACGCTCTCCTACTATCGCCTCGAGTGGAACGGCGTGCCCGTGATCGAGATCGATCCGATCAACATGGTGCTGACGGTCAACGGCGTCGATCTCCTCGCCGCGCACCGCGCCAATCTCGGCATCTGATGGCGCTGCTCTCGCTCGGCCTGTTCGCCTTCGAGCTGGCGACGCTCGCCTATGATGAGCTGCAACGCCGCTCCGAGTGGCGCTTCGCGCGCACCCCGCGCGTCGGTGCGCGGGACGCGGTGCAGTTCGTGGGACCAGGCGACGACACCATTACGCTCAGCGGTGCTGTCTATCAGGCGATCGCCGATGGCCGCGTGTCGCTCGACACGCTGCGCGCGATGGCCGATCAGGGCGAGGCGGCGCCGCTCGTCTGCGCCGCCGGCACTGTCTATGGCGACTTCGTCCTCGAGCGCCTCGACGAGCGCCATACCGACTTCTGGCCCGATGGCACGCCGCGCCGCATCGACTTCTCGATCGACCTCGCGCGCGTGACGGACGGAAGGGCGCCGCGATGAGCATCGTGCCCCTGCCTGACTTCCGGCTGACCATCGACGGCAAGGATGTGAGCCCCAAGATCCGGCCGCGCCTGTCGGCGCTCAGCCTTACCGAGGCGCGGGGCGAGGAGGCGGACACGCTGGAGATCACGCTCGACGACAGCGACCATGGGCTGGCGCTGCCGCCGATCGGCGCCACGATCACGCTCCAGCTGGGCTGGGCGCGCGGCGGCGGCGGCGTCACCGCCGGCCTGGTCGAGAAGGGCCGCTTCGTGATCGACACGCTCGAGCATGGCGGGCCGCCCGACCAGCTGATCGTCCGCGCGCGCGCGGCCGACATGACCGGCGCGCTGACCACCCGGCGCGAGACGAGCTGGCGCGCGACGACGCTCGGCCAGGTGGTGGCCGACATCGCCGGCCGGAACGGGCTCACCCCGCGCTGCGCCGCGTCGCTCGCCGGCGTGCCCGTCTCGATCGTGGCGCAATCGCGCGAGAGCGACATGGCGCTGCTCCGTCGCCTCGGCCGCGCGCACGACGCGGTCGCGACGATCAAGCATGGCGCGCTGATCCTGGCGCCCACGAGCGCGGGCGTCACCGCCACCGGCCAGGCGCTGCCTTCGATGACGATCCGGCGGAGCGATGGCGATCGTTACGGCTTGACGATCGAGCGGAAGGAGGCGGTGACCGGCGTCACCGCCGCCTGGCACGATCTCGGCGCCGCGCGACGCCATCTCGTCCACGCGGGCGGGGAGGGGCGCCGCAAGCGGCTCGCCCGCGTTCACGCCTCCGAGGCCGAGGCCCGCGCCGCCGCCGAGGCCGAGCATGCCCGGCTCGCCCGCGCGACCCGCACGCTCCGCTTCGACCTGGCGCTCGGCCGCCCCGAGCTCGCGCCCGAACAGCGGGTGACGCCGCGCGGCTTCCGCCCCGAGATCGACGCGCGACCATGGCTCATCACGCGCGCGGTCCACATGCTGGCGGAAGGCGGCGCGCTGCTGACGACGCTGGAGATGGAGGGGGTGTCGTAGGCGACAGATCGCGGGCTTTAGCCGAGTATCCCTGATTGCGGATGCGCAGGATGAACCTGCGGAGAGGCGGGCGCTATTGTTACACCGCGACTATGAGCTTGGAGATCTGGATGCAGAATGCTCCATTGTTTCTTATACTCTTCGAATCTGCCAGCTGCGCGTCTCAGACCATCCACAGACCAGGCTGGAGAAAAACTTTCATCCAAATATTGATAGAATACCTGATACCACGCTTCTATGACGCTATTGAAAAGTCTTTGGTCGCTGCTATCCCGCCGGTTGAATCCGGTCCTGAAGCTAAGAAAGTGTTCGAGCGCGACGTGGGCGTGATGCCCACGATGTACGCCATGAGGGTGAGAATGGTCGTCACCATAAGACTCTTCTGAGCCTTTGGACATCGTTAGTACAAGCGCCAAGATTGTGGTTGCGGCCAAAGCCATATGGATGCTTGTATCGGCATCGCCGAAGCGGCCCAGAGGCTTGATGGTCCATTTGGATCGTCCGGACACGGTGGTAATCTCGGGATCAAGAGCAAAGCGGAGCATCATCTCCGCTGCGCCGACATCTGCATCCCACTCAAGCGTTTGCCGTTCCAAGCTTGTCACGTTTTTGCTCGAAGGACCAAACTCCATCAAGCAGCGCTCACCGGACCTCGCCTGAAACAGGTCAAGATGACCATTCATTATGTGTGTCGTTTCGTGGGCAAGCATGCAATACAAAATGAGAAACACAAGCTTGTCCTTGAGAACTTTCCTGTCTCCGGAAAGCTGGGCGCTGGGAAAGTAAACCTTTTCGACACAGTCTGATGGTGAATAGATTGACTCAGAAACCGTGTCTGGCACGGGACCCATAGCCGGAAACAGAGATTTACTCGACAGCAGAGCACTGCATATACTATCCAGTATTGGCTCGACTCCTGAGAATATGATGATAACATCACATTTTTTTAGTGATGAAGCCGCCGCCTGGAAAGCAGGAGAGTCGGCCACAAGGAATATTGGGCTGCTCCCTTTTTTAGATCCATATATTCGCCAAAGAAATGACTTTGAGGACTTAAACTCGTCTATGACGTTGCGCACGACTGGGCTAACCTCATCGTCCGGGACCGTCACCAAGCTGAGACTTTTTAGAAGCGATGCGACTTCATCCGACATGATAAGCCTCTCCAAAACATTATCAACATAGCGATCGCGTGATGACTGATCCATTGTCCTGTATGGCCGCTTAATTGTAAAGCTTCTCATGGGCGATATTGCACGCGCCGGCTGAAGCACACGGGGCGACCTGGGATCATCATTGTGTCGGGCACGCGCTCGTCGTGATTGGCTTCCAAGGGCTACCCTCTTCGCACGACCGCGCAGAGCTGGCCGAGCAGCGTCACCGCGTCGGCGGCCAGCGCTCGGGCGGGGATGGCGGGGTTGTCCGCCAGAAGCTCGAGGCGATCGCCATCGAGAAAGCGGACCCGGCGCAGCGCGGCGGCCCCCGCCGTGATCGTCAGCCAGATCGCGTCCTGGTGCGCGCCGGCGCGCGCGCCGCGATCGATCAGCACCAGATCGCCATCGACCAGCGCGGGCGCCATGGCGTCGCCCCGCTGGCGCACCGCGCGCAGCTGATCCGCCTCGCCATCGGTGAGCGCGTCGAGCCAGGCGCGCGGCCAGAAGCGCGGCGTACCGGCCCCTTGCTGCTCGGCCGGATCGAGTGCGATCTCCAGAATCATCACCGCGTCGATCTGCTCGGCGACCAGCGCTGGCGTGGGACAGGGAAGCGCGCTGAGCGACGGGTCATCCGTCTCGCCTGTCAGGTACGCCGGGGTTGTCTGCAATTCGCGCGCGATGCGATGCAGATGCGCCGAGCCGGCGCTCTTGCCGGCGACAAGCCTGGCGATCGTCGGTTGGGTAATCGATAGTCGCCGCGCGAGGCTGGCCTGCGTATGGCCAACGGCTTGGAGCCGTTGCGCGACGCGAGAGCCGATGATCGTGAAAGGACGCGCCGGTCCGCTCCACTGGGGCGGGGGACCGGGCGAGGCGCCGCGGGTCGTCACACGCGCCGGCTGAACCAGACGACCCGACCCAGGATCGTCACGTCCGCGACCAAACGCTCGGTCGCGCCGTAGATCGGGTTGCGGCTGAGCACGCGCACCCGTGGCGGGTCGCTGCCCGCGACGCGCTCGAGCAGCTTGACGACATGTCCGTCGCCATCCCAGAGGCAGAAGGCGCCGGGCTGCGAGATCGACTGGCGGCGTTTGTCCACCAGCAGCTGATCGCCGGGCAGGAATTGCGGCGCCATCGAATCGCCCTCGATCGCGAGGGCCAGCATGTCGGAGGGATGGGCGCGGAGCACCGTCTCTATGAGGTGGCGCGACATGGCGACTCGGGGCGACTCGAGCCAACCCCGAGGCGCCCGAGCGGCGCCCGCCGAAGTGGGAAGAAGCTCCACTTTGACCAGATCGAAATCAGCCTCCGGCGCACTTAGAAAATGATCCGTTGGATGACTCCCAGGCCCGCCAGAGTCCGACTGCCCTCGGACCCAGCTCAAGGTCACGCCTAAAGCCTGAACGATCTCCAGAAGAAGACGTGGCCTCTTGGTTTTTCCGCGCAAGATTTGGTTGATGGCGCTGGGAGTGCAGCCAATGCGCTTGGCGAGGCCAGTTTGATCCAATCCGGCGGCTTCCATGGCTTCGGCAAGGCGTCTTATGTCAACTTGCTGCATGCTCTCCTTGTTAAGGAGGATTCTTAAGTATGCTATATCAAATCACTTGCAACGCTACATTGGTATTGCTTTAATAAGTTGATGGACATCAATCGGCAGAGAACGGCCTTTAGGGCGCTCGAGGCCGCCGCGCGGGCGGCGGGAAGCTGGACCGGCCTTGCCGCGATCTGCGGATGCACCCCCGGCAACCTGTCCCAGCTCAAAAAGCGCCGATCGCCGCTGCCGGGGCACTATGTGCTCAAGGTCGAGGCGGCCACCGGCGTTTCGCGCTACGATCTCCGTCCCGACATATTCACGCCCGTCGCATGCTCGGCCAAGAAAGCCGTAGCGGCCCCTGGTGCTCGCGTCCGCTGCGGAGACGCGGCGCCTTCGCAGCGCCGCCCATGACCAAGCCCCGCGCGCCGCTCAGCTTCGCCCAGGCGGTGGCGCTGATCGCGGGGCGCGTCGGCTATGCCCGCCTCGCCCATCTCGTCGGCCGCTCGGAGCGGGCGGTGCGCTATTGGAGCGAGAGCGAGTGCCGCACCACGCCCTCGCTCGGCCAGGCCAAGGCGATGGATCTCGCCTGGCGCGCCGCCGGCGGCGCGGGTTTCCCGATGCTGGAAAGCTATGCGCGCCAGCTGCACAGCGAGAGCCTCGCGGCGCGCGCTTGCGCGGCCGGGCTGGCCGAGGATCTCGCGGCGGTGGCGCGCGAGACGGCCGACGCGATCGCCACCGGCATCGCCGTCACGCGGCCGGGCGCGGGGGCGGGCGCGATCCGCCACGCCATCGCCGAGGCCGAGGAGGCGAGCGGCGCCACCACGCGGCTGCTCGGCCGGCTGAAGAGCTTCCTGTCCGGCACTTCCGCGGGGCGGGCGGAAAGGGGGTCCAACCTGTGAAGCGCGTCATCCATCGCCGGCTCGTCATGGCCTGTCCGCATTGCGGCACCCGCGCGCTGATCCGCACCAGCGAGCAAATGACCATCCTGTGCCGAGAGATCCGGTTCCGGTGCGAGAATGATTCCTGCGGGCATCATTTCGTCGCGCAGCTCGCCATCATCCACAGCGTCGTCGCCAGTCGCACGCCCAATCCCGAGGTTCGGCTACCGCTCGGCGCGTCCGGTCTGCGGGCCGCCCGGCCGCGCCCGGCCAATGAAAACGCCCTGCGCCCGGCCAATGACGATCACGCCGACGCGGCGCCGCGCGCCGACGAGACGATCATGAGCGGCTGATCGGCCCCGGCCGGCCCAGCGCCTCACCCCGCACCCGACGCGACCGACCCGGCGGCACGGCCCCGCCTCCGGGATCGGGCGCGGATCGCCCCACGGAAGAGCGAGACTTTGCGCGACGATCTGCTCCGCGACGTGACCGCCCGCCTCAAGGCCGATTATGGGCTGAAGCGGGAAGGCGCCTATCTCCGCAAGGGCAAATGCCCGCAATGCGGAGCGAAGGACAGTCTCTACACCCCCGCCGATCATCCCTGGCTGCTGCGCTGCGGCCGGCTCAACAGCTGCGCCTGGGAGCAGCCGACAAAGGCGCTCTATCCCGAGATCTTCGACGACTGGTCCCGGCGCTACCGGGTGACGCCCGAGCGGCCCAACGCGGCGGCCGACGCCTATCTGGAATATGCGCGCGGCTTCCAGACCAAGCCGCTCGCCGGCGCCTATGCGCAGGAATTGTATCGCGATCCCAATCTCGGGATCATGTCGGCCGCCGTCCGCTTCCCGCTGCCCGGCGGCGGATGGTGGCAGCGGCTGATCGACCAGCCCGGCCGGTTCGGCGACAAGAAGGCGATCTTCGCCTTTGGCAAAAGCTTCGCCGGCCATTGGTGGGCCTATCCCGGCGACACGGTGGAGACGCTCGCCGCGGCGTCCGAGATCTGGATAGCGGAAGGCATTTTCGACGCGATCGCGCTGCGCCAGGCTGGCGTCGTCGCGGTCTCGACGATGACGTGCGGCAATTATCCCGCCGCCGCGCTCGCCGCGCTGCGCGCCGCCATCGCCGCGCGCGCCGAGCCGGGCCCGGCGCCCAAGCTGATCTTCGCCTTCGACCAGGGCGCCGCCGGCGTCGAATTCACGCGCAAATTCGTCGCCAGGGCGCGCGAGGAGGGCTGGATCGCCGGCGCCGCGCAGGTGCGCGTGGATGGCGAGGGCGAGAAGCAGGACTGGAACGATCTGGCGATCGCCGACCGCCTCACCGCCAAGGACCGCGAGGCGTATCTCTGGGCGGGCGATGTCACCATCGCCGGGACGCCCGACGAGAAGGCCTTCCTGATCTACAAGCGCTTCAAGACCACCTCCTTCCCGCTGGTGTTCAACCAGCGCCAGCTCTGGGCCTCCTTCTCGGTCGAGCGGATCGAGCAGACCCGCGAGAGCATCGCGCGGAACAGCCCCGAGACGCTTGAAGGCCTCGATCACGAGCAGCAATGGGAGCTGGCCGCGCGCCAGGCTGTCGAGGTGAGCGAGCTCGCCAACTGCACCTTCCGTACCCTCTATTTTCAGCGCGATCCCAATATGGACGAGGGCGCCTATTATTTCCGCGTCGATTATCCGCATGAGCGGGGCCGGCCGCGTCGCGACGCGGTCCGGGCCACCTTCTCGGGCGCGGCCTGCTCCGCCGGAACCGAGTTCAAGAAGCGCCTCTCCTCGGTCGCGCCCGGCGCGCAATGGACCGGATCGACCGCGCAGCTGGACCGGCTGATGCAGCGCCAATGGGCGACGATCCGCATCGTCGAGGCGATCCAGTTCACCGGCTATTCGATCGAGCATAAAGCCTATCTGCTCGGCGATATCGGCGTCAGCGGCGGCAAGGTCGCGAAGATCAACGAGGATGATTATTTCGTCTTCGGCGCCCAGGCGGTGAAGCTGCGCACCAGCGATCGGCTGCTCAGGATCGCCTATGATCCGGATCGGCTGAACCTCGAATGGGTCGGTCCGATGATCGACGCCTGGGGCGCGCCGGGGCTGGTGGTGCTGGCCTTCTGGTTCACCGCGCTCTTCGCCGAGCAGATCCGCGCCACCCAGGAGAGCCTGGGCTTTCTCGAGGTGACCGGGCCGCCGGGCACCGGCAAGACGACGCTCATCACCTTTCTGTGGAAGCTGCTCGGCCGCGTCGGCAATTACGAAGGGCTGGACCCGATCAAGGCCTCGCCGGTGGGCGTCGCGCGCACGCTCGGGCAGGTGGGCAATCTGCCGGTGGTGCTGATCGAGGGCGATCGCGCCCAGGAGACGCCGCACGGCCGCCGCTTCGAGTGGGACGAGCTCAAGACCGCCTATAATGGTCGTGCGGTGCGCGTGCGGGCGATCGCCAACGCGGGCATGGAGACCTTCGAGCCACCCTTTCGGGGGGCGATAATGATCGTGCAGAATGATCCGGTCGATGGATCGCCGGCGATGCGCGAACGCATCATGGGGGTGCGGTTCGACAAGACGGGCTGGGGTCCGCGCACCCGCGCGGCGTCCGAGCGCATCACCCGCTTCGAGCGCGACGCCGTGTCGGGCTTCATCGTTCACGCCATCCGGCGCGAGGCGCAGGTGCTCGAGCGCTACGCCGAGCGCTTCCGGGCTCACTACGCCGCCTTTCTGGAGCGGCCGGGGATCCGCAACGATCGCCTCGCCAAGAACCACGCCCAGCTCGCCGCCATGCTCGACGCGCTGCGCCTGGTCGTGACGAACCTGCCCGACGAGAGCGTGGACGAAGCCAAGGCGCTGATCGGCGCCATGCTCGACGAGCGCCAGCGCCTGGCGGAGCATGATCATCCCCATGTCGAGCAGTTTTGGGAATTGTTCGATCATCTGGCGGCCAGCGATCCGCCGGAGACGATGACGCCGCTCAACCATAGCGGCAATCCGGCGCTGATCGCGGTCAATCTGGTCCAGATGGAGCAGCGGCTCGCGCACGCGGGCCTTAGGCTGCCCGGGCAGGGCGGCATGACCGAGATGAAGAGGCTGCTGAAGGGCGGCCGTGTCCGCAAATTCGTCGAGTACAAGGCGGTCAAGTGCTCGAGATCCAAAAAGACCGTCAATTGCTACGTGTTCGAGGCGTCTGTTCCCTCCCATCCCTGATCCGGAGCGCGGATGATGCAGCCACGATCTTCAACGCCGGCGCGGTCGACGCGCGGCATGGCCGGACCCGGTCGCCGGGCCGGCGGCGCGGGCCCGGGCCTGTGATGCGCACGCCCGAGGAATTTCTGCGCGCGCTCGGCGCGCCCGTCGCGACCGCTCCGCGCCGGCGTCCGGCCGCGGGCGATGGCGGAGCGATCCGCCCCTGGGACTATGTTCGTCTGCGACGCGCATGCGCCGGCCTGACGATCGCGGCGGCGGCGCGGCGTCTGGCGCGTTGGCCGGAGGAGCGCGCGCTGGCGGAGCGCACGCTGCGCGCCGCCGAGCGCTGCGACGTCCTCCTGCGCGACGTGCGCGCGCTCGGCCTTTCGCGTGCCTTCGCGTTCGACCCGGCCGTCTATCAGCAGCTCGTCGATGGCGAGCCGGTGCGGCTCTGCCGGGGCTGCGGCTGGGACGCATGGGCCGAGCAGCTGGATCATGCGGGCGACGCCTGCGCCTGGTCGGCCGAGAATGGCGACCTTTGCACCCGGTGCGCGCCGGGCGCCGCGCGCGCGACGGGAGGAGGCGCGGCATGAGACACCCACCCGCCGGCCTGGTCCATGCCAGCTGGTGCCGCTGCCGCCGCTGCGCGCCCCCCGCCGCGCGCGGCGCCTTGCCGCGATGGCCGGGGCGGGGGCGGGGCGGCCGCGTTCGCGAGACGGGCTTCCGGGCGATCATCTGGATCGTGCTGGTCGCGATCGCGCTGCTGGCGTCGCCGCGCATGCTCGCCCGAAGGCTCGTCCGGTGGAGCGGAGGGCGTCATGGCTAGTCTGCCCGATCTCGATCGTCGCCTCTCGAGAAAGATCGAGCAGGGCAGGGCCATCCAGCTGAGCGCCGACGATCTGGACATGCTGGTGGGCACCGGTGCTATCGAAACCTTTCGTCGCGCCGTGGCCGCCTATCAGAGGAACCAATGCCAGCAACGAAGCGCCCGAAGCCGCTCTATCAGCGGGGCGCTTACAAGCTCTACGCCCGAGCCGGACGCGCCCTCGAGATCATCTGGTACGACCCCGAGCGACGACGCGAGCGTAGCCTTAGCGCGGGCACGCGCGATCTTGGGGAAGCGCGCCTAGCGCTCGATCGCCTGTTCCTGGCGTCCACGGGCGCCAAGCGGTGCCCGACCTGTCACCGCGCCTGGGATCATCGGGAGACGCCGCTGCTCGCCGACGCGATCGCCGATTATCTGATCCTCGGCGAGCACAAGGCCGGCGCCAAGTCCGCCCGATCCCGGCTTGGCCATGTCCTCGATTATCTGGCCGATCGTCCCGCCACGCGCTGCGCCGACGTGGACGCGCGCTGGGTGGACGGGTTTCGCGCCTGGCTGCGCGCCAAGCCCGTGGTCAGCCCCAGGGGCGCCGTGACCCGCGATCGCACGCTCGGCGCGGTCGAGGGCTGCGTCCTGCAGCTCGCCGCCGCCATCAACGCGACGCCGGGCCAGAAGGCGGCCTTCCGCGCCGAACAGCCGGCCGCCGTGGCCGCGTCGCCCGTGTATCGCGCGGACGTGCCCATGCTCGCCCGCATGTTCGACTTCTGCCTGCGGCCCGAGGCGCCGACCGAAAAGGCGCGGGCCGCGCGGCGGCGCGAGCGCGCGAACCTGCTCCGCTATTTGCGCTTCGCGGTCTCGACCTGGGCGCGGCCGGACGCGATCTTCGACGCCAGGCCCGTCCAGTGGCACGCCGCCGCGCGCGTGCTCGATCTCAATCCGCCGGGCCGGCGGCAGACCAAGAAGCACAGGCCCAAGATACCGATCGCGCGTCAGTTCGCCCCCTATCTCGACAGTGGCGACGCCTTTCTTCCCGTCTCGCTGGTCCGCGCGCCTTGGGAGAGGATGCGCGCGCATCTCGGCCTGCCGACGGGCCGGGAGTCGGGCGAGAAGCTGATCCGGCGCTCCATGGCGACGATCGCGCGCCGCCGAATCGGAGAGGCGCAGTGGCGGCAGGGCGAGATGATGCTGGGCCATGTGAAGACGAGCGTCTCCGACATCTACGCCTTGCCGGATCCCGCCAATCTCGGCCTCGCGCTGGCGGCGACCGAAAGCATCATCGACGACATAGAAAGGCTAGCGCCGGGCGCCTTCGATCCACCCGCTTACCGCGCATTTACCGCGCCCCGCTCGCTGGCCGGGCCGAAAAAGCTTTGAAAATCATGGAGCGGGTGAAGGGAATCGAACCCTCGTCGTAAGCTTGGGAAGCTTCTGCTCTACCATTGAGCTACACCCGCGATGCCGGCGCCTCCGCCCCGCAGGAGCGGGCGACGTGCCAAGCGCCCAGTGCCACAGGCCGGGGCGGTCGGTCAACGGAAACCCGCCGCCGCGCAACGGACAGGCGGCGCGAGTCGGTCGGGCGCGGCCGGCGCCTTGGATCCGCGGGGCGCAACGGCTTCAATCGAGTGGGAAAGCGGATCCGGCGGCGTGGCGGACATTGCTGTCCGGCGCCGGCTCGCCTACGAGTCTCCTCGGCCAACAAGTGTGTTGTCAAACTAATACAGTTGTGCGAGGACGATATTCATGAGCGGACAGGATCTCGATACCGCCCGGCGGGCCATGATCGTCAGCCAGCTGCGCCCGAACAAGGTGACGGACGTGGCGGTGCTGGAGGCGATGGAGGCGCTGCCGCGCGAACGCTTCGTGGGCGATGGCCATGCGCGCCTCTGCTACCGCGACGCGATCATCCCGCTGGCGCCCGGCCGCGGCCTCAACGCGCCGCTGGTAACGGCGCGGCTGCTGGATCGCGCGCAGGTTCAGCCGGGTGAGCGCGTCCTGCTGGTGGGCGCGGCGACCGGCTATTCGACCGCGCTGCTCGCGCGGATCGGCGCCGAGGTGGTGGCGCTCGAGGAGGATGCCACGCTGCTCGCGCGGCTGCGCGACACTCTAGCCGACACGCCGAAGGTGACGATCGCCGAGGGGCCGCTCGCCGCCGGCTGGTCGGCGGGCGCGCCCTATGCGCTGATCCTCATCGAGGGCGGGGTCGAGCAGATCCCGCAGGCGCTGTGCGACCAGCTCGCCGAGGGCGGACGGCTGCTCGGCGGCCTGGTGCGCAACCGGCTGTCGCAGCTCGTCTACGGCAAGAAGGTGGGCGGTCATATCGGCTTCGCCGCCTTCGCCGACATCGACACCGCGCGCCTGCCCGGCTTCGCGCCCGAGCCGGCCTTCACCTTCTAGAGGAGCGATCGAACCACATGACGAGGGGGGCTGGGGGAAAGGCGGCGCTGGCGCTGGCGCTGGCGTGCGGGGTCGCATGGCCGGGTGCCGCATCGGCGCTCACCTTGCGCGAGACGCTCGACGCCGCCTATGGCAATAATCCCCAGCTCAACGGCCAGCGCGCGGCGCTGCGCGCCACCGATGCGCAATATGGCATCGTCCGCGCGCAGGGGCTGCCGAGCCTCGGCGTCCAGGGCTCGCTCAGCCAGAATGCGCGCAACTACAGCCAGCTCAACGGCTATAACCGGATCGTCTCGGTCGGCGCGCAGCTGAGCGTGCCGGTCTGGCAGGGCGGGCGCGTGCGCAACGCGCTCAACGCCGCCGATGCCCGGGTCGCCGGCGGCCAGCAGGGGCTGCGCGCTACCGAGGGCGATGTCTTCGTGCAGGCGGTCACGGCCTATATGGATGTGCTGCGCGATCGCGCGATCGTGAAGCTCAACCTCAACAATGTCCGCGTCCTACAGACCAATCTGGACGCCACGCGCGACCGCTTCCAGGTCGGCGACCTGACCCGCACCGATGTCGCCCAGTCCGAGGCGCGGCTGGAGGGCGCGCGCAGCCAGCTCTCGGCCGCCCAGGCGCAGCTGACCACCAGCGAGGAGAATTTCCGCGCCGTGATCGGCCAGTCGGCGGGCACGCTCGACAGTCCGCCCGATCTGCCGATGCTGCCGGCGGGCGCCGACCAGGCCGAGGCCACCGCCCTGCGGGAGAACCCGAACATCGCCGCCGCGGCGGCGGCGGTGAAGGCGGCGCGCTACGATGTCGGCGCCGCGCGCGCCACGCGCCTGCCGATCGTCTCCGCGACGGCGTCCGAGAATTACTATAACTATGCCGGCGCCGCGAGCGGGCTGGTGCCGCGGCGGGGCGATTACGGCGTGGTCGGCGTGACGGCCACCATCCCGCTCTACCAGGGCGGCGGCCCCTCGGCCCAGGTGCGGCAGAGCCAGGCTTTCGAGAGCCAGGCGCTGGAGCAGCAGATCGCGACCGAGCGGCAGGTCGTCGCCAATGTCCATGCCGCCTTCTCCAATTATCAGGCGCTGCTCGCCACCGAGCGATCGAGCCGCGAGCAGGTGCGCGCCAATGCGCTGGCGCTGGAAGGGCTGCGCGCCGAGCAATCGGTGGGGCTGCGTCAAGTGCTGGACGTGCTGAACGGCGAGCAGGAGCTGCTCTCGAGCAATGTCACGCTCGTCTCCGCCCAGCATGACGCCTATATCGCCGGCTTCCAGCTACTGAACGCCATGGGCCTGGTCAATTACAAGCGGCTCGGCCTGAACGGCGGCCCGCTCTACGACCCCAATGTCCATTATGAGAGCGTTCGCCACACGATCAGCGATTTCAAGGAGGAGCCGACCCCGGCGGCACTCTCCAAGCCGATTTACGGTCCGGCCGTGCCGGAGCAAAATTCCCCGGTGACACCGCCGGGGAACTGAGGAATAGTGCCCGCCATGGGGCCACTTAACCAAGAGCCGTCGATGGAGGATATTCTCGCCTCCATCAAGCGCATCATCGCCGAGGACAGCGAGGTGCCCGCGCGCGGCGCGCGGTTGAAGCCGCGGCCGGTGGAGGCGGATCACGCCCCGCTTGTCGAGGAGCCCATCGCCGAGGAAGAGGCGCCCGAACTGGCCGACGCCGCGCCGGACATCGTGCGCGACGAGCAACCCGCGCCCGCGCCGGAGCTTCGGCCCGCCATCGCGACGGACGAGGCGGCGCCGTCCGCGGACGTGCTCGAGCTGACGAGCCCGATCGCCGCCGAACCCGCGCCGCCGCCACCCGCCGCCGAGCAGGCCGATGCGGCCGCGCCCGCCCAGCTGGAGGATCTCGTGCCCGCAGCCGAACATGCGCCCGAGCTGGCGGCGACCCGCGCGGCGGCCGATCCGGTCGCGGCGCCTGCGCTTGCTGGCGATGCGCCGGCGGAGACGGCCGGCCCGGACCAGGCCACGATCCTGTCCGGCGCCGCCGCCGCCGCCAGCCGCCACGCCTTCGCCGCCCTGTCCCAGCTTCAGATCCGGCCCGAGGCGGGCCCGGGCCTGACGCTCGAGGCGCTCGTCGCCGATCTGCTGCGGCCGATGCTGCGCGATTGGCTCGATCGCGAGCTGCCGGGCATTGTCGAGCGGCTGGTCGCGGCCGAGATTGCGCGCGTCAGCGGGCGCGGCTGAAGCGGCCTCGCGCCGGCCCTCGATTCCCCGCGCCGGCCCTGCTAGGCGCCGTCCATCATGACCGAACTGCCCAAGACCTTCGATCCCGCCGCCATGGAAGCCCGCTGGTACAGCCATTGGGAGGCACAGGGGCTGTTCCGCCCCGCGCGGCCGGGCGCCACGCCCTTCACCATCGTCAACCCGCCCCCCAATGTGACGGGCTCGCTGCATATCGGCCACGCGCTGGACAATACGCTTCAGGACATTCTCGTCCGCCATGCCCGGCTGAAGGGCAAGGACGCGCTATGGGTGGTCGGCACCGATCATGCCGGCATCGCCACCCAGATGGTCGTGGAGCGGCAGCTCAACGCCGCCGGCCAGAAGCGGACCGATTTCAGCCGCGAGGATTTCATCGCCAAGGTGTGGGAGTGGAAGGCCGAGAGCGGCGGGCAGATCACCCGCCAGCTGCGCCGGCTCGGCTGTTCGATGGATTGGGCGAACGAGCGCTTCACCATGGACGAGGGCTTCAGCCGGGCGGTGCTGAAAGTCTTCGTCACGCTCTACAAGCAGGGCCTCTTGTACCGCGACAAGCGGCTGGTGAACTGGGATCCGGGCCTGGGCACGGCGATCAGCGACCTGGAGGTGGAGACCAAGGAGCGCAACGGCCAGTTCTGGCACCTGCGCTACGACCTCGCCGACGGCAGCGGCGCGATCGAGGTGGCGACGACGCGCCCCGAGACGATGCTCGCCGATATGGCGGTGGCGGTGAACCCTGAGGACGCGCGCTACAGCGCGCTCATCGGCCGCCAGGTGAAGCTGCCGATCACCGGCCGGCTGATCCCGATCGTCGCCGACGCGCATGCCGATCCCGAACTCGGCTCGGGCGCGGTGAAGATCACGCCCGGGCATGACTTCAACGATTTCGAGGTGGGGGTGCGCGCCGGCATCCGCCCGGCGGACATGCTCAACATGCTCGATGCGCGCGCCGCCATCTGCCAGACGGCCGATGGGCGCGTCCCGGCGGATCTGATCGGGCTCGACCGGTTCGAGGCGCGGCAGCGGATCGTCGCCATGCTGGAAGAGGATGGCGCGCTGGTCCGGGTCGAGGATCGCGTGATCCAGACGCCCTATGGCGATCGCTCGGGCGTGGTGATCGAGCCCTGGCTCACCGATCAATGGTATGTCGATGCCGCGACGCTCGCCAAAGGCCCGATCGAGGCGGTGCGTTCGGGGCGGATCGCGGTCGTGCCGAAGAGCTGGGAGAAGACCTTCTTCAACTGGATGGAGAATATCCAGCCCTGGTGCGTCTCGCGCCAGCTCTGGTGGGGCCATCGCATCCCCGCCTGGTATGCCGAGGACGGCCGCATCTTCGTCGCCGAGAGCGAGGCGGAGGCGCAGGCGGAAGCGGGGGCGGGGGTGGCGCTGACCCGCGACAGCGACGTGCTGGACACCTGGTTCTCCTCCGCCCTCTGGCCCTTCGCGACGCTGGGCTGGCCCGACGATGCGGATCCGAGCCTGGCCGGCCGCTACCCCAATGACGTGCTGATCTCCGGCTTCGACATCCTGTTCTTCTGGGACGCGCGGATGATGATGCAGGGCATGCACTTTCTCGGCGAGGTGCCGTTCCGCACCCTGTATCTGCACGGGCTGGTGCGCGCGGCGGACGGCGCGAAAATGTCCAAGTCCAAGGGCAACACCGTCGATCCGCTCGGCCTGATCGATCGCTACGGCGCCGATGCGCTGCGCTTCTTCATGGCGGCGATGGAAAGCCAGGGCCGCGACATCAAGATGGATGAGAAGCGCGTCGAGGGCTATCGCAACTTCGCGACCAAGCTGTGGAACGCGGCGCGCTTCTGCCAGGCCAACGGGATTGGCGGCTCGGACAGGCTGGAAGCGCCGCCGGCCGCGCTGGCGGTGAACCGCTGGATCATCGCCGAGACGATCGAGACGGTGCAGGCGATCGATCTCGCGCTCGCCGACCATCGCTTCGACGGCACCGCCAACGCGCTCTATCAATTCGCCTGGAGCCGCTTTTGCGACTGGTATCTGGAGCTGATCAAGCCGCTGCTCCAGGGCGATAACGAGGGTGAGGGCGACGCTGCGGCGGCGGAGACGCGCGCGGTGGCGGGCTGGGTGCTGGATCAGATCCTGGTCCTGCTCCACCCCTTCATGCCCTTCATCACCGAGGAATTGTGGCACGCGCTCGGCACGCGCGACCATGATCTGATCGTCGCGCGCTGGCCGATCGCCGACGCCCGCGCGATCGATCCCGAGGCGCGCCGCGAGATCGACTGGCTGATCCGACTGGTGAGCGAGGTGCGCGCGGCGCGGACCGAGCTGAACGTGCCGCCGGGCGCGCGGCTCGCCGTGCATGTCCGCGATGCGGCGCCCGCCACGCTGGCCCGGCTTGCGCGCCAAACGCCGGCGATCGCGCGTCTGGCGCGCATCGATCCGGCGGCCGGCGAGGCCGCGGGCGGCGCCGCGCAGGTGGTGATCGACGAGGCGACCTTCATCCTCCCGCTCGAGGGCGTGATCGATCTGGAGGCCGAGAAGGCCCGGCTCGGCAAGGCAATCGCCGCCGCCGCCAAGGAGCGGGACGGGCTGGCGGCGCGGCTCGACAATCCCAGCTTCGTCGCGCGCGCCAAGCCCGAGGCGGTGGAGAAGGCGCGCGCGGACCATGCCGACAAGGCCGCCGAGGCCGATCGGCTCGGCGCCGCGCTGGCGCGGCTGGGCTGAGCCATGGCGGACGGATCAGCCCCCGCGCGGCGCCCGGGCGGGCATGATCTGACCTCCGGTCCGATCCTGCGCACGCTGATCGTCTTCGCCCTGCCGACGCTCGGATCCAACATCCTCCAGTCGCTCAACGTCTCGATCAATGCCGTGTGGATCGGCCGGGCGCTGGGCGAAAAGGCGCTCGCCGCCTCGTCGAACGCCAATCTCGTCACCTTCCTCGCCTTCGCGGCGGTGTTCGGCTTCGGCCTGGCGGCCACCATCCTGGTCGGACAGGCGATGGGGCGGCGCGATGTGGACGCGGCGCGGCGCGCGCTGGGCACCGCCTTCGGCACCTTCGCGATCGTCTCCGCGCTGGTGGCGGCGATCGGCTGGTTCGCCGCCGCGCCGCTGCTGCGGCTGCTCGCCACCCCGCCCGAGGCGGTGCCGCTCGCGCTCGCCTATCTGCGCGTCATCTTCCTGGGCGTTCCCGCGAGCTTCCTGCTCGTGGTGCTGTCGATGGGGCTGCGCGGCACGGGCGATTCGCTCACCCCCTTTCTGGTGATGGTGCTGACGGTGGTGCTGGACGCCGGGCTCAACCCGGTGCTCATCCTCGGTCTCGGCCCGGCGCCGCGGCTGGGCATCGCCGGCTCGGCGCTCGCCACGCTGTTCGCCAACAGCGTGGCGCTGCTCGTCACCATCGTCATCCTCTATGCGCGCGATCTGCCGATCCGGTTGCGCGGCGCGGAGCTGCGCTATTTGCGACCCGATCCCGCGCTGCTGCGCATCATCCTCGTCAAGGGCCTGCCGATGGGGCTCCAGATGTTCGTCATCTCCTTCGCCGGGCTGACGCTGATGGGGCTGGTCAACCGGGCCGGGGTGGATGTCACGGCCGCCTATGGCGTCGCCCTCCAGCTCTGGACCTATGTGCAGATGCCGGCGCTGGCGATCGGCGCCGCCGTCTCGGCCATGGCCGCGCAGAATATCGGCGCGGGCCGCTGGGATCGGGTGGATGCGATCACGCGCGGCGGGGTGCTGGCCAATCTGGCGCTCACCGGCGCGCTGCTCGCGCTGCTCTTCGCGGTGGATCGGCCGGTGCTCGCGCTGTTCCTGGGCGCGACCAGCCCGGCGGTGGAGATCGCCCGCCACATCAATCTCGTCGGCAGCTGGTCCTTCCTGCTCTTCGGGGTGACGATCGTGATCTTCGGCACGGTGCGCGCCACCGGCGCGGTGGTGCCGCCGCTGGTGATCCTGTTCCTCGCGCTCTTCCCGATCCGGCTCAGCGTCGCCTTCGCGATGATGCCGCGCTTCGGCACCGAGGCGCTGTGGTGGACCATGCCGCTCGGCTCGCTCGCGGCGATGCTGATGGCGATCGGCTATTACCGCTTCGGCGGCTGGCGGCGCGCGCGCATGGCGGTGCCCGCCGCCGCGTCCTGATCGCGACGGCGGCGACGCCACAGCGCATAGCCCAGGCCGGCGGCGAGCAGCAGGCCGCCCGCGCCCGCCATGCGCCGCCGCGAGGGCGGCGGCACCGGCCCGTGCGCCACGGCCGCCCCGTCGCGCGGCGCCATCACGCGGATCGCCGCCCGCGCCACCCGCGCGGTGACGGGGGTGTGCGCCAGCACCTCGCCATCGATCGAGATGGGCATGGGCTCGGGCGTGGCGATGCGCAGCGATGTGCCTTCGAAGCTGCGCACCAGCCGATCGCGCTGGGGCAGGCGCAGCACGCTCGCCGCCCAGCTGGCGATCAGCCCGGCGCGGCTCTGGCCGATCACCGCCTGGACGACGATGCGGCCCGAATCGAGCGCCGCCTCCTCCACCAGATCCACTCCGCCATGGAAGCGGCCATTGGCGATCCGAACCTCCACCGCATCCACCGTCTCCTCGCCGATGGTGACGCGGAAGGGCTGGTAGCGCGCCAGCTGGCGCGCCGCCCAGAGCAGATAGCCGGGACGGCCGAGCCACGCCTTGAGCCCGTGCGGCACCGTTTCGGCGATCTGCGGCGCGATGCCGAGCGTCGCGCAATTGGCGAAATAATCGCCATCGATCATGCCGAGATCGATCGCGCGGGGCACGCCGCTGGCGATCACGTCCACCGCGCCGGGCAGATCCAGCGGCAGGCCGAGCGTCCGGGCGAAGCTGTTCGCGGTGCCGAGCGGGAGCACGCCGAGCCGCGTCTCATGCCCCACCAGCAGATCCACCGCGGACGACATGGTGCCATCGCCCCCGCCGACGATGACGAGGCCGATGCCTCGCGCCACCGCCGCCCGCACGCGATCCGGCAATTGCTCCGGCTTGCGGACGGCATAGGCTTCGGCAAGGTCCACGCCGGCGGCGCGCAGCAGCGTGCAGGCGTGACGGAACTGGGCCCGACCCTTGCGCGAGCGGGCGTTGACGATCAGGGCGGCGCGGGGATTGGAATGGGTCACGCTCTCGCAAACGCGCCGCCGACCGTTACGGGTGCATGATCGTGCCAAGGAACCGGGGCGGGGCGCGCGGGGTTCCTTTCTCCTCTGTGAGAAAAGGAAGCCGCCATGGGTAAGGGACTGTTATTGTGGCTTTTGGGCGTGCCGATCCCAGTCATTCTGCTGCTGTGGCTGATCTTCCGCTAGGACAGCGCGCCTTCGCCTTCCGCCGCGTCGCCGCCGATGGCGCGGCGGCTCCGATCGCGCGTCCGCTCGCCATCGAGACGCCGGTGGCGATCGAGATCGACGGCATCGGCTATGCGGTGATGATGGCCACGCCCGATGCGCTGGAGGATTTCGCCACCGGCTTCTGCCTGTCCGAACGGCTGATCGACACCGCCGCGGACCTGCTCTGGATCGAGGCGCAGCCGGTGGCGCGCGGCGTGATGCTGCGGCTGGGCCTCGCCGATCCCGCGCGCGTGCAGGACCGCGTCCGCCATCGGGTGTCGGAAAGCTCGTGCGGGCTGTGCGGCATCGAGAATCTCGAGCAGGCGTTGCGGCCGCTGCCGCGCCTGCCCGAGGCCGCGCCGATCGCGCCCGCTTCGGTGTTTCGCGCGCTCGCGGCGCTGCGCGCGCATCAGCCGCTATCGGCCAGCACCGGCGCCGTCCACGCCGCCGCGCAGGTGGATGCGGCCGGCGCGATCGTCCGCGTCCGCGAGGATGTCGGCCGCCACAATGCCTTCGACAAGCTGGTCGGCGCACTCGCGCGGGCGGGCGCGGGTTGGGACGGCGGCTTCGCGCTGACCACGGCGCGCCTCTCCTACGAACTGGTCGAGAAGGCGGTGCTCGCCGGCTGCCCGGCGATCGCGGCGATCTCCGCGCCGACCAGCCTAGCGGTGGAGCGGGCGCGCGCAGCCGGTCTTCAGCTCTTCGCACTCGCCCGGCCGGACGCGCTACTGGAAGCCGTCGACGGAGAGGATTAGGTCTGCGCGCATGACCGCCGCTTATCCCGCGCTCCGCCTGCGCCGCACCCGCGTCGCCCCCTGGTCCCGCCGCCTCGTCGCCGAGACGGTGCTGAGCCCCTCCGATCTGATCTGGCCGCTCTTCATCGCCGAAGGGCAGGGCGTGGAGGAACCGATCGCCACCCTGCCGGGCGTGTCGCGCTGGTCGGTGGATGGCATCGCCGCCCGCGCGCGCGAGGCGCGCGATCTCGGCATTCCGTGCCTCGCGCTCTTCCCCAATACGCCCGAGGCGCTGCGCAGCCCGGACGGGCGCGAGGCGCTCAACCCCGACAATCTCATCTGCCGCGCCATCCGCGCGATCAAGGATGCGGCGCCGGAGATCGGCGTGCTCACCGATGTCGCGCTCGATCCCTATACCGAGCATGGCCATGACGGGCTGGTCGACGAGGCGGGGTATGTGCTCAACGACGAGACTATGGCGCTGCTCGTGGAGCAGGCGCTGGTGCAGGCCGAGGCTGGCGCCGATATCATCGCGCCATCGGACATGATGGACGGCCGCGTGGCCGCGATCCGCGCCGCGCTCGAGGCGGGCGGCCACCGCAACGTCCAGATCATGGCCTATGCCGCCAAATATGCCTCCGCCTTCTACGGACCGTTCCGCGACGCGGTCGGCTCGCGGGGCCGGCTCAAGGGCGACAAGCGCGGCTATCAGATGGATCATGCCAATGCCGAGGAGGCGTTGCGCGAGGTGGCGCTGGATCTCGCCGAGGGCGCGGACACGGTGATCGTCAAGCCCGGCCTGCCCTATCTCGACATCATACGCCGTGTGAAGGAACGCTCCGAAGTTCCTGTGTTCGCGTATCAAGTGTCGGGCGAATACGCGATGATCGAGGCCGCCGCCGCCGCCGGCATGGGCGATCGCGATGCGCTCGCGCTTGAGACGCTGACGGCGATGAAGCGCGCCGGCTGTTCGGGCATGCTCACCTATTTCGCGCCGCTCGCCGCCCGGCTGCTGGGCGCGTGATCGAGACCGCGCGGCTGCGGCTCCGTTTCTGGACGGAGGCGGATCGCCCCGCCTATCACGCGCTCTGCGCCGCGCCGGAGGTGATGGCGCATCTCGGCGGTCCGCAGGCGCCGGCGGAGGCGGATCCGGGGTTCGAGCGGATGCTGGCGAGCCAGGCCGCGCATGGCCATGGCTTCTGGGGGGTTGAGCGGCGCAGCGACGACGCGCTGCTCGGCCTGTGCGGGGTCAAATATGGCCGCGTCGGGCCGATCCTGGATCGGCTGGAGATCGGCTGGCGGCTGCGCGCCGATGCCTGGGGGCAGGGCTATGCCCGCGAGGCGGCGACGGCCAGCCTCGCCTGGGCGGCGGCGCATCGGCCGGGCGAACCCGTGTATGCCATTACGGTGCCAGCCAATCGGGCGAGCTGGGGTTTGATGACCCGGCTGGGCATGCGCCGCCGGCCCGATCTGGATTTCGACCATCCCGATTTTGCGCCCGGCCATCCCCTCCGCGCGCACATCGTCTACCAGGGCTGAGCGAGTGCGGCGCCGATCAGGCGCCGATCAGGTGCAGCGCCACCTCGCGCCGATGCGGCGCGCGCCGGTGCTCGAACAGATAGAGCCCCTGCCACGTACCCAGCATGAGCGCGCCGCCGATCAGCGGGATCTGGAGCGACACGCCGGTCAGCGCCGTGCGGATATGCGCGGGCATATCATCCGGCCCCTCATCGTCATGCTCATAGCCGGCCTGTTCGGGTACGAGATCCTCGAAGAAGCGCGCCAGATCACGCTTCACCGCGGGCGCTGCATTTTCCTGGATCAGCAGCGAGGCCGAGCTGTGGCGGCAGAACAGCGTGAGAAGGCCCTCGGCCATGCCGGTCTCCGCCACCCAGCGGCTCGCCTCGCGCGTGAATTCGTAGAGGCCCTTGCCACGGGTCTCGAGCCGCAGCAGCTGGCTGGCTTGGCGTAGCATGATCCGCTGTTCCCTCGCATCGAACGAAAATGGGGCGGTTCGTCCGCTATCCCCTTGTGAGGCTTTTGCAAGCGGACCGCGTCCGGCTTATGCTGGCCGTCGCGCGGAGCGATTGCCACCCGCGCGGGTAGGGGGTTTGCGTTGCTTGCCGAACTGGCCTCGCTTCACGATCTGCTGGACGAGCGGATGGCGATCATGCGGCGACTGGTCCATGAGGAGCAGCTCCAGCGTGAGCGCGTCTCCTTCGCCAGGCTGGAGCTGAGCCGCTGCAGCAGCGCGCGCAGCCGGCATCTCACCGAGCGCGTCTTCCCCTATCTGCTCGCGCGGCTGACCGGCGAGGAGGCCGATCAGGTGCGCCAGCTTCAGGCCGCGATGGTGCCGATCCGCGCCACCTCCGCGGCCCATGTCACGCGCTGGCCGTCGGAGGCGGTCGCGGCGGACTGGCCGAGCTATCGCCAGGCGTCGCACGCCATTCTCGCCATGATGGCGGCGCGCATCGCCGAGGAGCGGGCGATCCTCTATCCGCTGCTCAAGCGGCTCCAGCATGGCGAGGGGCGCTGAACGGCGCCTCACCGGTGGCCGCCACCCGGAAGCAGGCTGCTCAGCACCTGACGCGCCGTATCGCGCAGCAGCGAGCCCTGTTCGGGATCGCCCTTCACCACCGTGGACATGAAGGCGCGCGCCTGATCCAGCGTGATGTGCGGCGGCAGCGGCGGCACCTCGGGATCGCATTTCACCTCCAGCACCACCGGGATCCGCGCCGCCAGCGCTTCGTCCCAGGCGGCGCCGAGCTGGTCGGGATCGTCGCAATACAGGCCCTTGAGGCCGATCATCTCGGCGAAGCGATGATAGGGCATGTCGGGCAGGCGCTGGCTCGCCTCGAACTTGGGATTGCCTTCCATCACCCGCTGCTCCCAGGTGACCTGGTTGAGATCCTGGTTGTTGAGCACGCACACGACGAAACAGGGATTGGCCCAGCGCCGCCAATATTTGGCGACGGTCAGCAGCTCCGCCATATTGTTCATCTGCATCGCGCCATCGCCGACGCTGGCGATCACCGGCCGCGCGGGATGCGCGAACTTCGCGGCGATGGCATAGGGCACCGCCGCGCCCATCGAGGCGAGGCCGCCCGAGAGCGACGCCATCATCCCCCGTCGCATCTTTATATCCCGTGCGAACCAATTGGCGCAGGAGCCTGAATCCGAAGTGATGATAGCTTGATCGGGCAGCCGGTCGCTCAGCTCGGTGAAGATGCGCTGCGGGTTGACCGGATCGGCCTTGGCGGCGGCGCGGGCGCGGACGACCTTATCCCAATCCGCATTCCAGCCGGCGATCTTCACGCGCCACGCGCCGTCCGCCTTCTGCGCCAGCAAGGGGAGCAGCGCGGCCAGGGTGGAGCGGGCATCGCCCTCGAGATTGACCTCCATCGGGTAGCGGATCGCCAGCATGCCGGGATCGAGATCGATCTGCACGCCGCGCGCCTGGCCCTCGGGCGGCAGGAATTCCGAATAGGGAAAGCCCGAGCCGATCATCAGCAGCGTGTCGCACTGCATCATCATGTCGTAGCTGGGGCGGGTGCCGAGCAGGCCGATCGAGCCCGTCACATAGGGCAGATCGTCGGGCAGGACCTGCTTGCCGAGCAGGGCCTTGGCGACGCCGGCGCCGAGCCGGTCGGCGATCGCCTCGACCTCGGCGCCAGCCTCGCGCGCACCCGCGCCGACCAGGATGGCGACCCGCTCCCCCTGGTTGAGCAGCGCGGCCGCGCGCGCGAGATCCGCCTGGTGCGGCACCACCACCGGTGGGCTCCAGCCCGCGCCCGAGAAGATGGCGCCATGTTTGCGCGGCGGCGCCTCCATCGGCAGTTCCTGGAGATCATTGGGGAAGATGAGCGCGGTGACGCGGCGCCGGCCCAGCGCGATCCGCACCGCGCGATCGGTCAGGTGCCGCACCTGCGCGGGCACCGTCGCCATCTGCACGAAATCGCCGGCGACATCCTTGAACAGCGCGGGCAGATCCAGTTCCTGCTGATAATGGCCGCCCAGCGCGGTGCGCGCCTGCTGCCCGGCGATGGCGAGCACGGGCATGTGATCCAGCCGGGCATCGTACAGCCCCGTCAGCAGATGCGCCGCGCCGGGACCGGAGGTGGCGAGGCAGACACCCAGTTCGCCCGTGAACTTGGCATGGGCGGAGGCCATGAAGGCCGCCATTTCCTCATGCCGGACCTGGACGAACTCGAACATGTCGCCGGCGCGGTCCAGCGCGCCGAGCAGACCGTTGATGCCGTCGCCGGGATAGCCGAAGATCCGCCGCACGCCCCATTGATGCAGCCGCTGCCAAAAGAAATCCGCTACCGTCTGCGTCATCGCCCATTCTCCTTGGGCGAGCCAACCGGCGGCGCCGGCCGCCGTTCCGGCGCTGGGGCGGCCCGAGCGCGGCGCAGGACGAGCGGCGCGCGCTCAGCCCTGCGCGGCGATCGCCGCCGCCATGCCCATGGCGGACAGGATCTCGATCCAATAGCCGTCGGGATCGGTGATGAAGGCGATCGTCTTCATCGCGCCATCCTCCAGCCGCTTGGCGAAGGGCACGCCCAGCGCCTCGAAGCGCGCGCAGGCGGCGGCGACGTCCGGCACGCCGATGCCGATATGGCCGAATCCGCGCGGCGCGCTGTTGCCGTTGTGATAGCCGGCGAAATCGGGATCGGTCTCGGTGCCCCAATTATGGGTGAGTTCGAGCGTCGTCTCGCGATCGAAGAGAAAGCGGGCGCGCGCCACCGGATCCTCGGGCACCGTCTCGCCCTCCGCCAGATAGGCGAGGAAGAAGAGCGAGAAGCGCATCGGTTCGAAGTCCAGCCGCTGGAGCAGCGTCATGCCCAGCACCTCGGTGTAGAAGGCGAGCGAGGCCTCGGGATCGCGTACCCGCAGCATCGTCTGGTTGAGCACGAAGCCCTGGGTGCCTTCGGCGCGGGTCATGAGCAGCCCTCCTGTGGTGGAACGCCAGCCCTTCTAGCCGCGCCCGGGCAGGGCCGCCAGGCGCGGCGATGGCGGGCGGCCGTTCCACCGCCCGCCACGCCCGCCTCAGAAGGTGACGCGCACCTCGCCGCCGATGATCCGCGGATCGTTGATCATGCCGGTGAGATTGTTGAAGTCGATCGCGCTGATCGCGCGGATCTGGTTGAGGATGTTGCGCGCGAACGCCGCGACTTCGATGCCGCCGTGGAAGCGATAGCCCAGCTTGGCACCCCCCTCGACCAGGGCGCGCCCACGGAACTCCGACGCCTCGTAGAGGAAGTAGTTGATCTTGCTGCGGTAAGACCAGTCGGTATAGACGAACACCTCATCGCCATTGGGCAGCGGCACGCCATAGCGCGCGGTCGCATTGGCGATGTAGCGCGGTGCCTGGGGCAGGGCGTTGCCGTTGATATAGGCATAGGTGGTGCCGCCGATCACCGTGGTTGGATCGGTCACCGTGCACCCGCCGCCGCACGCCGCGACGAGCAGATTGGGATCGCGGAGCTGGGTGAAGTTCCAGCTGCCGCTGGCGGTGAGGGTGAGATTGGGCACCGGCCGCGCGCCCAGTTCGGCCTCGACGCCATAGCCGATCGCATGATCGGCATTGATGAGCCGCGCCGAGTTGCTCGCGCCGCCGACCGCCGTCACCTGGAAATCCTTGGTGCGGTACCAATAGCCGTCGAGCGCGAAGTTGAAGCGCCGATCCGCCGTCTCGCCCTTGATGCCGCCCTCGGCCGAGAGGGTGGTCTGCTTGCGCGCGATCGAGGGCACGCTGCCGAAGGTCACGCGATCCTGGATCGCCGGGCCGAGATAGCCGGTGGCGACGCGCGCATAGAGGCTGACATGCGGGTTCAGCGTATAGGTGCCGCTCGCGTCCCACGACACGTTGTTGCCCTTGGCGCGGCTGGTGAGCGGCAGCTGGACGAGCACGACCTGCGCGCTGTTGTCGAAACCCTGCGGCTGGTAGACGGTGTCGCGCTTGTCGTCATGCGAATAGCGGACGCCGGCGCGGAGCGTCAGCGCCGGGGTCAGGCGATATTCGGCCGATCCGAACAGGCCGACATTCTCGTTCTTGTTGTTGTGACGGATATCGCCGTTGAGCGTGCCGGCGCCATCGAAGGAGGTTTCGGTATAATCCAGCCACTGACGGAAATAATAGACGCCGCTCTGCAGCCGCAGCCCGTTCAGATCATCGGTGGCGAAGCGCACCTCCTGGCTGAACTCGCGCGGGAAGATCACGTCGCCGGTGTTGGACGGAAAGGCGCCGACATTGATCTGGCCCAGCGTGCAGCCCGGGATGAAGGCGTAGCAGCTGCCGCCGTCGACATCGCCGATGCTCTCCACCTTGGCGCGCTCATAGGCGGTGACGGAATAGAGGGTGCCGAGCCCGGCGAAATGATAATCGAGATGGAGGTTGGTGCCCCATTGCGTCATCGTCTGGTCGGTGATGCCGTCCAGCGACACCGTATCCTTGTCGAAGCCGGAGACGAAGTGGTTGCTGCCCTTCTGGAAGATGCCGGCGCGGAAGACGCGCGGCGTGCCATCCAGCGTGCGGCCATGCAGGTTCCACAGGGCGTGGAAATCGCCGCTGCTATAGCCCAGCTGGAAGCGGCCGGCGAGATCGCGATAGCCTTCCAGCTTGCGCTTGGCGAGGCCGGCGGTGTCGGTGTTGGTCACCCAGTCGTCGCGCCGCTGGAGCAGGCCCGAAAGGCGGAAATCCAGCCCCTCGCCGAGCCCGCCGCCGACCGCGCCCTCGGCATTGACCGTGCCATAGGTGCCGGCGTTGACGCTGGCATAGCCGCCGAACGTATCGCTCGGCTTGGCCGAATCCAGCTTCACCACGCCCGCCGGCGTGTTGCGGCCGAACAGCGTGCCCTGCGGCCCGCGCAGCACCTGGACATTCTGCACGTCGAAGATCGGGAAGGATTTGAGCAGCGGGCTTTCCAGCGCGACATCATCCAGCACCACCGACACGGGCTGGGCGGCGTTGGGATCGAAATCGGTGTTGCCGAGGCCGCGGATATAGAAGCGCGGGAAGGTGCGGCCGAAGGAGCTTTCCACCTGGAGGCTGGGAACGCGCGCGGCGAGGAAGCGGATGTCGAGCCCGCTCGAATTGAGCACGTCGAGCTTCTCGCCGCTGATCGCGCTGACCGCGACCGGCACGTTGCGCGCCAGCTCCTCGCGCCGCGACGCGGTGACGACGATATCGCCCAGGCCAACGCCCTGGCTGTCACGCGCCGCCTGGGGCTGGGTGGCGTCGCTGCCCGCAGGCGCCGCGCCGATCGTCTGTGCCGCGAGCGGCGCCGCGCACAGGGTCGAGAGAAGCGCCGTGCCGGCGACGAGGCCGAGCGTCGTGGCGCGAGAAACACAAAGCCGAATAGCCATGGAGCCCCCTGATTGGGCCTTGTCGGCACCCTCGTCCGCCTGCTTCTGTCTCGAAGCTTTCAACAAAATGTAACGGAAGAGTCCTTTGGGGCACACTATCTTCCGCAGCCAGCCCAAAGATTTGGCGGCTGGTGTGGGGCGCGTGCATCACTCGCGCCATGGCAGGCGCGCTCAGGCGGGCGGCTGATCGTCGCCGCGATATTTGATCTCGAGATAGCGGTTCTGCGTGGCGAGCGCCTTCAGATCCTTGTCGGCGAGCCGCTGGTTCATCCGCGCCAGCTCCTCGCCGATCGTCGCCAGCCCATCGGCGAGCTGGCGGTCGGGCGAGGTGCCGCCGGCGATCGGCGTGCGCCGCAGCGTCGGCGGCACGCGCTGATAGCCACGGATCAGCTCGGGCAGCTCGTCGGCGATCAGCCGCCGCACCTCCAGCGCTTCGGGCTGGCGCGGATCGAGCCCGCTCAGCTGCGGCGCCAGCGCGGCGAGGCCGCTCTCCAGCTGATCGATCTGGCGCTGCGCGGGCGCGGGCAGGGCGAGGCGCTGCCGATCGAGCCAGGCGCCGGTATCGGCGGGCAGGCGCGCGAGATCGGTGGTGGCCAGCTGCTCCGCGCGCGGCGCGACGGTGCGGCCCGTGCCGAGGACCAGCGTCCAGACGAGGATCAGCGCGAGCAGCGTGGCGAACACACCGCCAATCCCGATCGGCACGACGAAACCGATCGCCGCCGCCGCCGCCAGGACCAGCATCGTGCCGATCAGCAGGCGCTTCAGCATGCGCTTGGCGGCGCGCATCCGCCGTTCGCGACGACGCAGCGCCGCCGCCCGCCCTTCGGGCGACAGCCGCCGCAACAGCTCGGCGGCGTGGCTCAGAATATCGTCGCTGCTCGCCATCAGTCGAGCTTGAAGGCTTCGTCGCGCGCGGAAAGCTGGGCCTGGGCGGCGCCTTCCGCCCGGGCGATGTAGCCGCGCGACTTCTCGACCTCGTCAGTCAGGCTGCCCACCGTCTGCTTCATCGTGTCGAGCGCCTGGAGCTTGAACGTGTCGATCGCGTCCATGGTCTGGTAGATGTTCTGGAAGGCGCGCTTGAGCGTATCGATTGGAATGGTGCTCGCGGCGGCCTGCTGGTGGATCTGCGCGGTCTGCGATTTGAGCAGCGCGCCGGTGGAATCGATGATGTTGGCGGTGGTGGTGTTGAGCGCGGTGATCTGCTCCAGAACGAGCTTCTGGCTGGTCAGCGCCTGCGCCACCGTCACTGCCGTGCGCAGCGCCGCCACCGTGGTGGTGGAGGCGCGGTCCACGCCCTTGATCAGCTCGACATTGTTCTTCTTGACCAGATCGAGCGCGAGATAGCCCTGCACCGTCACCGCCATCTGGGTGAGCAGATCCTGGCTGCGCTGCCGCACATAGAAGAGCGCGCTCTCGCGGATCGCCTTGGCCTTGGCTGGATCGCTGCCGTCAAGCTCGGACGCCTTGTCCTCAAGCCGCGCGTCCAGCGTCTTGGCGATGTGGATCATCTGCTCCAGCCGGCCCATCGCCTGCCAGAGCGACTGACGCTCCACATCGATCGCGGCATTGTCCTTGAGCAGCTCGTCCTTGCCGCTCGCCAGCCGGGCGAGGATGGTGGCGATGTGGCTCTGCGCGGATTTATAGCCGTCGAAATAGTCCCGCATCTTCGATCCGAAGGGGATCATGCCGAACAATTTCTTGGGGGCGAGAAGATTGCCCTGCCGGCCGGGATCGAGATCCTCGATCGTGCGGCGCAGCGCGGCGAGATCGGCGCCGACGCTGCTGTCCTTGTCCATCGCCTTGACGGGGCGATCGAGGAAGCGGTTGGAATGGCCGGCGGCTTCCTGGATCTCGCGGCGGCCCATATTGGTGATCTGATCGACCTTGCGGCCAAATTCGGGCGACTGGGAATCGGCCGCCACCAGCTCCGCGATGAAGCCATCCACCCGCTGGTCGAGCTTGCTCCGCTGGCCCTCGCTAAGCGGCACCAGCCCGGCCGCGCGCTCGGGCGGGAGCACCGGCACGGGCGCGGGCGGGGTCAGCTCGATCGGCGCGTCCAGCGTGGTCGGTTCGGTGGCCATGGCGGTCCTTCTTGCCGTGTCCCGGCATAGATAGGCCGCACCGGGTGTTCTATTCAAGCGACACGGCGCCGCGCCGCGCCGATCACCCCGCGCGCAACCCCGCCTGGCCCGCCGCCACCTGCCAGCGCGCGGCGGTGCGCACCGGCGCGCCCGCGGTGGAAACCGCGGCGACGGTGCGGAAATCGCCGGTCCAGGCGTCCGGCGTCACCTCCGTCAGCAGATAGCCGCGCCGGTCGTTGGTCCATTTGACGAAGCTGTTGTGGCGCATGATCTCGTCATTGCCCGGGCGGGTGTCGTACCCGTCGCCGCCCGAGCTGATCGAGGTGGCGACGAACTCGCTGGCGACGATGCGGCCATCGTCGCGCACCAGATCATTCGCCCAATTCTGGTGCTCGTCCCCCGTCACCACCACGATATTGCCGGGGCGATGCGCCGCGAACCGATCGAACAGGCGCCGCTGCGCGAGCGGATAGCCCGCCCAGCTGTCCATGTTGAAGGTCGGCTGCGGCCCGTCATGCTCGGGGGTGCGGCGATCGGGCGCGGCGACCATCACCTGCTGCGCGATCAGCTGCCAGCGCTGGCGGCTGGTGGCGAGGCCCTGATCGAGCCAGGCTTCCTGCGGCCGCCCCAGGACATCGCCCGTCATCGGCGTGCACAGCGGCTTGAAGCCGTCACCGCAGGGCTGGTCCGAGCGGTAGAGCCGCGTATTGAGCAGATGGCCGCGCAGCAGCGTGCCGTAATCGAAACGGCGGCGGAACTCGACCAGCCCGGTCGCGTCCGGCATGGCGCTGCGGCGCACCGGCATATGTTCGTACCAGGCCTGGAGCGCGGCGGCGCGGCGCAGGCGGAACAGGGCCGCGGGCGTATCGTCCTTGTCGGTATCGCCGGTCCAGTTATTCTGCACCTCGTGATCGTCATAGCTGACGAACCAGGGATGGGCGGCGCGCGCCGCCTGCATGTCGCTGTCGAGCGTGGTCTGGGCGTAGCGCAGCCGGTAATCGTCGAGGCTATAGGGTTCGCGGCCGAGATAGCGGCGCACCGGATCGATCGGCTGATGCAGGCCGTTGAGCGCCACCCCGGCGGAATATTCGTAGATATAGTCGCCATAGTGGAACACGAAATCGAGATCGTTCTCCTCGGCGAGGTGGCGATAGGCGGTGTAGTAGCCCGATTCGAAGTGCTGGCAGCCGGCGGCGGCGAAGCGCACCCGGTCCACGGTCGTGCCGGGCGCGGGCAGGGTGGCGGCGCGGCCCGCGAGGCTCAGTTCGCCGCCGCAGCGGAAGCGGTACCAATAGGGACGGCCGGGCTTGAGCCCGCTGACCTCGGCATGGACCGAATGGCCGAGTTCGGGCCAGGCGGTCTCCTGCCCCTTGGCGACGATGGTGCGGAAGCCGTCATCCTCCGCCACCTCCCAATTGACGGGCACGGGCGCCATCGGCATGCCGCCGTGCGGCGCCAGCGGATCGGGCGCCAGCCGCGTCCAGAGCACAAAGCCATCGGGCAGGGCATCGCCCGCGCTGACGCCGAGCGTGAAGGGAAAGTCCGCGAAGCCGAGCTCGGCGGCGCGGGCGAGGCCGGGCAGGAAGACGGGCGCGGCGACGAGGCCGCCGAGCAGGGCGCGACGCGAGGGACGGTAGATCATGATCCCGTCGCGTAGCGGGGGGAGATGTCGGGAATGTTGCAGCAAGGCGCGCGCATGGCACAGGGGGATGCGGAATGAGCTTCGATCGCTGGTGGCCCTTTCTGCTGAC
The DNA here is from genome assembly GCF_023822065.1 of Sphingomonas morindae. Taxonomy (NCBI): domain Bacteria; kingdom Pseudomonadati; phylum Pseudomonadota; class Alphaproteobacteria; order Sphingomonadales; family Sphingomonadaceae; genus Sphingomonas; species Sphingomonas morindae. Next base: position 3,191,259 of record NZ_CP084930.1, on the reverse strand, counting down.
GGTGCTGGTGGTGAGCGGCACCCCCGGGCCGAACATGCTGCACGTGATGGCGCGCGCCGCCCGCTTCGGCGTGGTGCGCAGCCTGTGGAGCATGGCGGGCTGCCTGACCGCGGTGCTCACGGCGCTCGCGCTCTCGGCGCTCGGTGTCGGCGCGCTGCTCGCCGCCATGCCGCGCCTGTTCGATGCGCTGCGCTACGCCGGCGCGGCCTATCTCGTCTATCTGGGCGTGAAATCCTGGTGGGCGGCGGGGCGGGGGGCGATGCCGGACGAGGCCGCCGCCACCGTGCCGCCGCGCCTTTCCGGCCCGCGCCTGTTCCGCGACGGGCTGTTCGTCGGCCTGTCCAACCCCAAGCTGATCCTGTTCGCGGGCGCGCTCTTCCCGCAATTCATCCGCCGCGACGCGCCCTGGGCGCCGCAGTTCGGCCTGTTGGTGGCCACCTTCGTCACCGTCGAATGCGGCTGGTATCTCGCTTATGCCCTGGGCGGCCGGCGGCTGGCGGGCTGGCTGAAGGCGCCCGGACGGCAGCGCGGCTTCGATCGCGCCACCGGCGCGCTGTTCATCGCCTTCGGCACGGCGCTGATCGCCGCCCGAGCCTGAGCTTGTTGCGCGCGCGGCTTTCGGCTATGGCGCCGCGCGATACACCCCGACAGGATTAGACCCTCATGAGCCTCCGCAACGTGGCGATCATCGCCCACGTCGATCACGGCAAGACGACTCTCGTCGATCAGCTTTTCCGCCAGTCCGGCACCTTCCGCGACAATCAGCGCGTCGAGGAACGCGCGATGGACTCGAACGATCTCGAGAAGGAGCGCGGCATCACCATTCTCGCCAAGTGCACGAGCGTGGAATGGGAGGGAACGCGGATCAACATCGTCGACACCCCGGGCCACGCCGATTTCGGCGGCGAGGTGGAGCGGATCCTGTCGATGGTGGATGGCGTCATCCTGCTCGTCGATTCGTCCGAAGGCGCGATGCCGCAGACCAAATTCGTCACCGGCAAGGCGCTGGCGCTCGGGCTGAAGCCGATCGTGGTGGTCAACAAGATCGATCGCCAGGACGCGCGCGTGCAGGAAGTGCTCGACGAGGTGTTCGATCTCTTCGTCAGCCTCGACGCCACCGACGAGCAGCTCGATTTCCCGGTGCTCTACGCCTCGGGCCGCAACGGCTATGCCTCGAACGACGCCGAGGCGCGCGAAGGCACGCTGCGTCCGCTGTTCGAGACGATCGTGCGCCACGTTCCGGCGCCGACGGTCGATCTCGACGCGCCGTTCAGCTTCCTCGTGACGCTGCTCGATCGCGACAATTTCCTCGGCCGCATCCTCACCGGCCGGGTCAATAGCGGCGTGGTCAAGGTCAACCAGCCGATCCACGCTCTGGACGGCGAGGGCAATGTCATCGAGGCGGGGCGCGCCTCCAAGCTGATGACCTTCCGCGGCCTCGAGCGCGTGCCGGTGGACGAGGCGCAGGCGGGCGACATCATCAGCCTGGCCGGCCTCACCGTGGCGACCGTGGCCAACACCATCGCCGATCCGAGCGTGAATGTGCCGATCACGGCGCAGCCGATCGATCCGCCCACCCTGTCGATGCGCTTCCTCGTCAATGACAGCCCCTTCGCCGGCCGCGAGGGCAGCAAGGTGACGAGCCGCATGATCCGCGATCGGCTGTTCCGCGAGGCCGAGAGCAATGTCGCGATCCGCGTCACCGAGAGCGCGGACAAGGACTCGTTCGAGGTCGCCGGGCGTGGCGAGCTTCAGCTCGGCGTTCTGATCGAGACGATGCGCCGCGAGGGGTTCGAGCTGGGCATCAGCCGCCCGCGCGTGCTGTTCCGCGAGGAGAATGGCGCACGCACCGAGCCCTATGAGACGGTCGTGATCGACGTGGACGACGAGTTTTCGGGCACCGTCGTCGAGAAGATGTCGATCCGCAAGGCCGAGCTGACGGATATGCGTCCGTCGGGCGGCGGCAAGACGCGCATCACCTTCTCCGCGCCGTCGCGCGGGCTGATCGGCTATCATGGCGAGTTCCTGTCGGACACGCGCGGAACCGGCATCATGAACCGGCTCTTCGAGAAATACGGCCCCTATAAGGGCGCGATCGAGGGCCGCAAAAACGGCGCGCTGATCTCCAACGGCACCGGCGAGGCGGTCGCCTATGCGCTCAACTCGCTCGAGGAGCGCGGCGTGCTGATGGTGTCGCCGGGCGATCCCATCTATGAGGGCATGATCATCGGCGAGAATGCCAAGGATGACGATCTCGAGGTGAACCCGCTCAAGGCGAAGCAGCTCACCAACTTCCGCGCCTCGGGCGGCAAGGACGACGCGATCCGGCTGACGCCGCCGCGCAAGCCCACGCTCGAGCAGGCGATCGCCTATATCGACGAGGATGAGCTGGTGGAGGTGACGCCCAAGTCGATCCGCCTGCGCAAGCGCCATCTCGACCCGCACGAGCGCAAGCGCGCCAAGCGCGCCGCTGCCTGAGCCGGCGCCGCCCGCGCCCTTGCAGAAAGCCCCCGGACGGTCCGCCGTCCGGGGGCTTTTTCTTACCAGCGGAAGCCGATCGTGCCCTGCACGGTGCGGCGATTGCCGTACCAGCACCAGCCATAATCGAGATAGCAGGTGGTGAGATACTTCTTGTCGAACAGGTTGGTGGCGTTGAGCGCGAGGCTCAGCCCATCGAGCCGGGGCGAGAGCTTGCCGAGATCGTAGCGGGCGAGCGCGTCGAACAGCGTCACCCCGGGCGTGTTGCGGGTGATGCCGTCGAAATAGGTGCCGGCATAGACCTGATCGACATGCCGCACCGCGCCGCCGATCGCCAGGCCGGCGGCGGGGCCGGTCTTGGGCGCCCATTCCAGGTTGGCGCTCGTCCCGCCGCGCCCCACGCCGAGGATGCGGCTGCCATCGCTGTTGCGCACCGACTGGCGGCTGAAGGCGAGCCGCGCCTCGAAGCCATAAGGCAGCGGCGCGGTCGCCTCCACCTCCACCCCCTTGGACCGCACGCGCGCGTTCTGGATCGAATAATTGGTGTTGGGCACCGCAGTGAGCAAGTTGGTCTGGTGGATGCGGAACCAGGCGGCGGTGAGCAGGATCTGCGTCCCCGGCACGAGATATTTCGCCCCCGCCTCCAGCTGTTTGCCCGCGCTCGGCTTGGCGTTGCCGAGGCTGCCGTCGCTGGTGCGCACCTGTCCGCTCTGCGGCTGGAAGGAGGTGGCGTAGGAGATATAGGGCGCGAGGCCGAAGCCGGTCTTGTAGAGCAGGCCCGCGCGATAGGTGAATTTGTCCGAATGCTCCGCCGGCGCGCCCGCCGGCGCCACGCGCGCCCAATCCTGGCGGCCGCTCAGTGTCAGCCGCAGCCCCCCCGCCGCCATTTCGTCCTGCGCGTAGAGGCCCTGCTGGCGGACATGATAGCCGAGATAGCCGGGTTCCCCGCCCGGCACCGTCTGCGGCGTGCGCGGCACCGTCATGCTGCCATAGACGGGTGCGAAGCCGTCGATCGGGGTGGCCGTGCCGAAGGCGTAGGTCTCGGTCGAATGGAGCACCTGGCGATCGACGCCGAAGAGAAGCGCGTGCGTCACCGGGCCGGTCGTCACGCTGCCCGCGAGCTGATTGTCGAACGTCCAGGCGTTGAGCCGCTCGCGCGTGGCATAGGAGGCGCGGTTGAAGACGCGCTGGCTCGGATCGTCGGCGAGGCTGCCGCTGGTATAGACGATGCCGAGCCGCGACCCGACATATTGGTAGCGACCGGCCGAGCGGAAATGCCAGCCTCCACCGAAATCATGCGCCAGGATGAAGGTGCCGGCGGCCTGCTCGCGGCTGAAGAAATTCCCCGGCTCGCCGTCGTCGAAGCGCGTCGGCAGCCGGCCATTGGGGTTGGCGATGAAGGTGCCCGAGGCGGGGAAGACGCCATAGGTGCCGTTGCGCGGATCGTGCGAATAGGTGGCCAGCAGGGTCAGCGTGGTGCGGCTGGTCTGGCCGAGCGTGACGGCGCCCGACACGGTCTGCCGCGCGCGCCGGCCATGGCTTTGCTGGGTGTGCGCGCCATTGGCGCTGCCATAGAGGCGCCACAGCACCGAAGGCGCCGCCTGTCCGCCCATGTCGGCGTCGATCCGGTAGAGATCATAGGTGCCATAGGTAGCGCCCACCGCGCCGTAGAAGCCGCGATCGAGCGGCAGCTTGCTCGATAGCGCGACAAGGCCGCCCGGCCCGGTCTGGCCGTACAGGGCGGAGGCGGGGCCCTTCACCACCTCGACCCGATCCAGCCGCGACACGTCCACCTGCGCGGCGGCATAGCCCGAGGGGCTGTCGAAGCTGCGCAGCCCGTCCAGATATTGCAGGGCATCGAACCCGCGCAGTTTGAACTGGTCATAGACCTCGGCGCTGGCGCCGCGCTGCTCGGGCGTGACGCCGGCGACGAAGCGCAGCGCCTGGTTGAGGTTCTGGAGCCCGAGCCCGACGATCGTGCCCGCATCGATGACGCTGATCGATTGCGGCACCTCGGCGATCGGCATCGCGCTCTTGGTGCCCGCCGAAGTCTGGGTGGCATCCTGCTGGCCCGTGACGACGATGACCCCGCCATCCTCGGGTGCCGCCCCTTCCGCGAGCGCGGGCGCGCCGATCAAGAGCCCGCCCAGCGCCATCGCGCCCCTCAGAACCTGCATGGTCATCTAACCCCTTCGTTTTGCTTGCGAGGGGCGGTAGCGCTAATGCGGGTAGCTCGCAATAGCGAAGCGAATGCGTCGCATCATCGCTGTGGCCGGCGATGTCTCCGCGCGGCGTGGTAGGCGACGCGGGCGAAGAGCAGATCGAGATCGTCGCGCTGCACGTCCAAGGTCTCGCCCAGGTCGGCGAGCGCGCGGTCGAGATCCTCGGGATGCGGCGCGCCGGCGGCGGGATGCGGGGCGCGATGCGGATAGCTATGCCCCGTGGCGCGGTTGAGCAGCATGCCCGCAAGCACCAGCAGCGCGGCGTTGAGCCCCACCGGCAGCAGCGCGAAGCCAAAGCCGGCGGCATGGACGGCGGGGCCGCCGATCACCGCCGTCAGCGCCGCCGCGCCGCCCGGCGGATGCAGGCAGCGCGCCAGGCTCATGGCGAGGATGGCGCCGCCCACCGCCACGGCCGCCGCCGGCACCGGCGCGGCGATCGCCTTGGCCGCCGCGACGCCGACCAGCGCCGAGAGCATGTTGCCGCCGATCACCGGCCAGGGCTGGGCGAGCGGGCTGGCGGGCACGGCGAAGACCAGCACCGCCGAGGCGCCGATCGGCGCCACCAGCCAGAGCGGCGCCGCCGCGCCCAGCGCGGCGCGGCTGATCGCGGCGGTGATCAATATCCCCAGCAGCGCCGCGCCGGCGGTGAGGATCTGGGTGCGGAGCGGGGTATGCGGCGGGGAGGAGAGGGGCAGGACCATGAACCGGATCGCGATGGGGAGAGGCGGCGTCTCTTGCCCCGGCGTCGCGTGCAACCCAAGATGCTTTAAGGCAGGGCTCCGGAAAGCCTGGCTTTAGCGATGCACCGCGAGGGTCATCCGGGCCATGGCGATGGGCGTTTCCGCCGCGTCCTGCCAGGCCCGGGCGGAGAGGATGGCGATCCGCGCGCCGAGCCGGGTGATGCTGGCATCGGCATGCACCGGCAGCGCGCGGCCCCCGCGCAGAAAATCGAAGGTGACGGTGATCGGCTTGACGATCGCCCCGGGCGCCTCCGCCGCGAGCCGGTCGCGCAGCGTACCGATCGCCGCGATCTCCAGCAGCCCCGCGAGCGCGCCGCCATGGAAGAAGCCGGGCCGGCCCTGCACCGTATCGCCATAGGGCAGGCGGAAGCCGAGCCCGCCATCCGGCGCGCGTTCCAGCGTCACGCCCAACCAGCGGGCATAGGGGGGCAGATCGGGGATCATGGCACGTCGGTGGACATGAAGGTGCCCGCCACCAGCGCGATGGGATCCGCCTCGTCGCCATCATGCGCGGTGCCGCGGACAAAGGCGATGCGCCGGGTGAGGCGGGTGCATTCGCCGCGGCCGATGACGGTGCGGCCCGGGCGCGCCGCGCGCAGATAGTCGATTCGGAAATCCAGCGTCGCCTGGGGCACGAAGCCGCCGCGCCGGATCCAGGTGGCGCAGCTCGTCGCCATGTCCATCAGCGCCAGGATCGGCCCGGAGGCGAGCACCGCGCGCTCCGGCTCGCCGATCAGCTCGGCGCGATAGTCGAGCGCCAGCGTCGCCCAATCCGCGCCGTGCGCCACGGGTCGAAGGCCGAGCGCGGCATTATGGCCGAAGCCGGCCACCCGCTCGATCAACGCCGCCAGCCGTTCCGCATCGGTCATGTGGTTGACCTTAGCGTCAGCCGGCGGCGTCGGCAATGCGCGTTACAGCGCCTCGAGCACATGCTCCACGGCGCTGACCCGATACTCGCCGGGCGCCTCGACGAAGAGCTGGTCGACCACGCCGTCCTTCACGATCATCGCGTAGCGCTGGCTGCGCTCGCCCATGCCGTAGCGGCTGCCATCCATGGTGAGGCCGATCGCGCGGGCGAAATCGCCGTTGCCGTCGGCCAGCAGGATCACCTTGCCCTCGGCCTGGTTGGCCTTGCCCCAGGCATCCATGACGAACACGTCGTTGACCGAGGTGCAGGCGATCGCGTCGACGCCCTTGGCACGCAGCGCATCGGCCTTCTCGACAAAGCCGGGCAGGTGGCGCGCCGAGCAGGTGGGGGTGAAGGCGCCGGGCAGGCCGAACAGCACCACCGTCTTGCCGGCGAAGAAGCCGCTGTCGACCGGCTCGGGGCCGTGCTCGGTCATGGTGGCGAAGCTGGCGTCGGGCAAAGTCTGGCCGGGCTCGATGGACATGATGCGGTCTCCTGCTGAAGCCCGGCGCCTAGCCGATCGCGTCCGCCGTGGCGAGGTGCGTGCATGGACGCGCCGCCGGCCAGGGCGTAAGGTCGGGCGAATGGACGCGCCCCGCTTCTTTACCGGCCAATTGCTCCTGGCCATGCCGGGAATCGGCGATCCCCGCTTCGATCACGCCGTTATCGCCCTGTGCGTGCATGACGAGAATGGCGCGCTGGGAATCGGCATCGGCCGCCACGCGGACGGGGTGACGCTGCACACGCTGATGGCGCAGCTCGGCATCGATCCCGGTGTCGCGCCCGACAGCCCGATCTTCGTGGGCGGTCCGGTCGAGCCTAATCGCGGTTTTGTCGTGCACAGCCGCGACTGGGGCGGCGAGAGCAGCGTCGATGTCGCTGGCCGCTGGATGCTGACCAGCACGCTCGACGTGCTGCGCGCCATCGCCGAGGGGCGCGGGCCCAGCCGCTGGCTGGCGGCGCTGGGCTATGCCGGCTGGGGCGAGGGGCAGCTCGACGACGAGATCCGCCGCAATGGCTGGTTCAACGCCGAGGGCGATCCGGCGCTGCTGTTCGATGCGCCGGTGGAGCAGCGCTGGCGCCGCGGCTTCACCGCCGCCGGCATCGATCCGCGCCTGCTCGCCAGCAGCGCAGGCACCGCCTGACCGGGGCGCCGCGGCGGCGGCGAAGCCCGGCGGCCGCATATAAAGACATCTTTATATTTGATCGCGGCGGCGGGGACGGCTAAGGCGCGGAAAATCCGGGGTCGCGACAGGCGTGGCCCCCGGCTCGTTTCAGGAGACCGTTCGTGGCCACCGCATTTGCGCCCGACACCAAGGACTATGTCGTCAGGGATCTCAGCCTCGCCGCCTTCGGCCGCAAGGAGATCGAGATCGCCGAGACCGAGATGCCGGGCCTGATGGCGCTGCGCGAGGAATATGGCGCCTCGCAGCCGCTGAAGGGCGCCCGCATCACCGGCTCGCTGCACATGACCATCCAGACGGCGGTGCTGATCGAGACGCTCACCGCGCTCGGCGCCGAGGTCCGCTGGGCGTCGTGCAACATCTTCTCCACCCAGGATCACGCCGCCGCCGCCATCGCCGCCTCGGGCGTGCCGGTGTTCGCGGTCAAGGGCGAGAGCCTGGCCGAATATTGGGATTATGTCGGCCGCATCTTCGATTGGGGAGACGAGCCCTGCAACATGATCCTCGACGATGGCGGCGACGCCACCATGTTCGTGCTGTGGGGCGCGAAGGTGGAAGCGGGCGCCACCCTGCCCGAGCCGGACAATGAGGAAGAGGTCGAGTTCCAGCGCGCGCTCAAGGCGTTCATCGCCGCCAAGCCGGGCTATCTCACCCGCACCGCCGAGGCGATCAAGGGCGTGTCCGAGGAGACGACCACCGGCGTGCACCGCCTGTACGAGATCGCCAAGCGCGGCGAGCTGCCCTTCCCGGCGATCAACGTCAACGACTCGGTCACCAAGTCCAAGTTCGACAATCTCTATGGCTGCAAGGAATCGCTGGTCGACGCGATCCGTCGCGCCACCGACGTGATGCTCGCCGGCAAGGTTGCCTGCGTCGCCGGCTTCGGCGATGTCGGCAAGGGCTCGGCCGCCTCGCTCCGCAATGGCGGCGCGCGCGTGCTCGTGACCGAAGTCGATCCGATCTGCGCGCTCCAGGCGGCGATGGAAGGCTATGAGGTCGTGACGATGGAGGAAGCGGCGAGCCGCGCCGACATCTTCGTCACCGCGACGGGCAATGCCGACGTCATCACCGTCGATCATATGCGCGCGATGAAGAACATGGCGATCGTCTGCAACATCGGCCATTTCGACAGCGAGATCCAGATCGCGGGCCTCAGCAACTATAAGTGGACCGAGATCAAGCCGCAGGTCGACGAGGTCGAGTTCGCCGACGGCAAGAAGATCATCGTTCTCGCCAAGGGCCGCCTGGTGAATCTCGGCTGCGCCACCGGCCATCCGAGCTTCGTGATGTCGTCCAGCTTCACCAACCAGACGCTGGCCCAGATCGAGCTGTTCACGCGCGGCGCCGATTATGAGAACAAGGTCTATGTGCTGCCGAAGCATCTGGACGAGAAGGTCGCCCGCCTTCACCTCGACAAGCTGGGCGTGAAGCTCTCCAAGCTCACCGAGAAGCAGGCCGCCTATATCGGCGTGACTCCGGAAGGGCCCTTCAAGCCCGACCATTACCGCTACTAAGCCCCTGCCGCGGGCCGCTTCCATGAGGTGCGGGCGCGCGGCATATTTATCGGCGCCGGGACGATCGACGATTGTTTCCCGGCGCCGATCCTGCTCTAGACTTGTCCGGTGACCCAGAGGTGCGAGCGGTGCCGGACGACGTGATCGTCCTCGATACGGTCCATGCGACGCTGCTTGGGCTCGTGCTGGCGCTGTGGCTGACCGGCGCCGTGCTCGCCGTCATCCTCGGCGCGCGCCGCGATCACCGCGCGCGCTCCGCCATGATCGAGCTGGAACGCTTCCGCGCAATGCTGGCCGGCGCCCCGGCGCTGCCGCTGATCGTTACCGGCGAGGGCCGGGTCCGCGCGCACGAGCGCGTCGCCGACTGGTTCGGCCTCTCCGCCGTGCCGCGCAAACTGCCCGATCTGCTCGCCGCGCTCGATCCGGCCGACGCCGAGGGGCTCGAATCCGATATTCTCGCCACCAGCCGGGGCGGCGGCGCCTTCGCGCGCGCGCTGCGCCCCGCCGGCGGGCGGCGCGTGCTGATGGTGCGCGGCCGGCCGGGCGGCGATCCGCTGGGCGAGGGCGCCGCCCTGCTCTGGGTGTTCGACGCCACCGACAGCGAGGAGGAGATCGCCCGGCTCGACCAGGAGCGCGTGGAGCTTGCCGAGACGCTGGACGCGCTGGCGGGGCTGATCGAGGCGGCGCCCATCCCGATGTGGCATCGCGCGCCCGATCTGCGCCTCAGCCTCGTCAATTCGGCCTATGTCCGCGCGGTGGATGGCGCCGATGCGGCCGATGTGATCGGGCGCGGGCTCGAGCTGGTGGAGGGGCAGGGCGCGCAGAGCCCGCTCGCCACCGCCGCCGCCGCGCGCGACGAGGGCGCCGTTTCGGTGCGCACCGTGCCGGCCACGATTGGCGGCGAGCGGCGCACGCTGCGCGTGGTGGACGTGCCGCTCGGCCCGATCGGCATCGCCGGCTACGCCATGGATATCGAGGAGGTGGAGCAGGCGCGGGCTGATCTCGTCCGCTTCACCGAGGCGCAGCGCGATATGCTGGACCGGCTTTCGGCCGGCGTGGCGCAATTCTCGGCGGATCGTCACCTCACCTTCGTCAACACCGCCTTCCAGCGCCTCTTCGCGATGCTGCCCGAATGGCTGGCCGACCGGCCCGAATTCGATCGCGTGATCGAGCGGATGCGCGAGGCCGGGCGGCTGCCCGAGAGCCGCGACTTTCCCGGCTGGAAAGCGGAGCGCCGGCGCTGGTTCCTGGCCGAGCAGCCGGTGGAGGAGGCGTGGCAGCTGCCGGGCGGCGCCCATCTCCGCGTCGTCGGCCAGCCGCTGCCCGATGGCGGGCTGCTGCTGATCTTCGAGGACCGCACCGAGCAGGTGAAGCTGCAATCCGCGCGCGACACGCTGTTGCGCGTGCGGACCGCCACCTTCAACAATCTGTTCGAGGCGATCGGCGTGTTCGCGGCCGATGGGCGGCTGCATCTCTGGAATGATCGCTTCCGCGAGATCTGGACGCTGGACGAGGATTATCTGGCCGAGCATCCGCGCGTCGACGCGCTGATCGGCCGCATCGCCCCCGCGCTCGCCAACCCCGCGCGCGCCGGGCTGATCCGCGAGCTGGTGCGGCTCGCCACCGCAGAGCGGCAGAGCCGGACCGGGCGGATCGCCTTTGCGGACGGGCGCCATTTCCGCTTCGCGGCGGTGCCGCTGCCGGATGGTAACGCGCTTTTCACGCTGCTCGACATCACCGACAGCCGCCGCGCCGAACAGGCGCTGCGCGAGCGCGCGGCGGCGCTGGAGGAGGGCGATCGGGTCAAATCGGCGTTCGTCGCCGCCATGTCCTACGAGCTGCGCACGCCGCTCACCTCGATCGGCGGTTTCGCCGAGATGCTCTCCGGCGGCTTTGCCGGGCCGCTGGGCGAGCGCGCGCGCGAATATGTCGGCGCGATCCTCACCGCGACCGAGCGGCTGGGCGAGCTGGTCGACGAGGTGCTGGATCTCACCCGCTCGGCGGCGGGCCGGCTGGAGCTGGATGTCGCGCCGCTCGATTTCGCCGGGCTGGTGCGCGAGATCGTCGCCGATCATGCGGAGCTGGCGCGCCATCGCGGGATCGATCTCACCGCCCGCATCGATCGCTCCTCCGGCACGATCGACGCCGATGCCCAGCGGCTGCGCCAGGCCATCGGCCATGTGCTCGCCAATGCCGTGATCTACACGCAGGAGGGCGGCCGCGTGCTGGTGCGCGCCGAGGGCGCCGCCGGCGACGCGCAGGTGATCGTCACCGATAATGGCCCCGGGCTGACGCCGAGCGATGTCGAACGCGCCTTCCATCCCTTCCATCGGGCCGGGCTGGAGGGCCAGCGGAGCGAGGGCTCGCTGGGGCTCGGCCTGCCGCTCGCGCGCCACTATGTCGAGGCGCATGGCGGCACGATCCGGCTGGACAGCGCCCCCGGCCAGGGCACGACGGTGGCGATCGCGCTGCCTCGCGCGCGCGGCGCCGAGGCGCCATGATGGATCTGCCGGATGCGGCGGCGACCGAGGCGGTCGGCCGCGCGCTGGCGCCGCGTCTGCGGGCCGGCGATGTGGTGGCGCTGTTCGGAGATCTCGGCGCGGGCAAGACCGCGCTGGCGCGCGGCGTGCTGGCCGGGCTCGGCCTTCTGGGCGAGGCGCCGAGTCCCAGCTTCGCGATCGTCCAGCCCTATGCGCCCCCCGAGCTGCGCCTCCCGGTCGCGCATGTCGATCTCTACCGCATCGAGGATCCCGCCGAGGTGGAGGCGCTGGCGCTGGCCGAATATCGCGCCGATGGCGCGCTGCTGGTGGAATGGCCCGAACGTCTTGGCGCCTCGCTCTGGTCCGACGCGCTCCGGCTGCATCTCGCCCCCCTCGGCGCCGGCCGCCGCTTGACTTGGGAGACGCCCGCGCCATGGGAGGCGCGATGGCCCCCGCGATGATTCCGCCCGACGACGCCCCCGCCTTTCTGGCCGCCCATGGCTGGGCGGGCGCGACGATCGCGCCGCTGGCGGGTGATGCCTCCTTCCGCCGCTATTTCCGGGTGCGCGACGGCGCGCGCGTGGCGGTGCTGATGGACGCGCCGCCGGCCAAGGGCGAGGATGTGCGGCCCTTCCTCGCGATCGCCCGTCATCTCGCGCGGCTCGGCCTGTCGGCGCCCGCCATCCTGGCCGAGGATGTCGAGGGCGGGCTGCTGCTGCTCGAGGATCTGGGCGATCGGCTGGTGGGCCCGCTGCTGCGCGCGGATGCCACACCCGAGGCGGAGATCTATGGCGCGGCGGTGGACCTGCTGCGCGGCCTCGCCGCCGCGCCGCTGCCCGCCGGCCTGCCACCCTATGACCGCGCCGTGCTGGAGCGCGAGCTGGACCTGTTCGTCGACTGGTACGGACCGGCGCTCGGCCTGACCTTCGATCGCGCAGGCTGGCGCGCGGCCTGGCAGCCGGTGCTCGGCCTGGTCGAGGCCCCGCGTCCGCCCGTGCTGGTGCTGCGCGATTTCCATGTCGACAATCTGATGCTGCTCGACCGGCCCGGGCTGGCGGGGCTCGGCCTGCTCGATTTCCAGGACGCGCTCGCCGGCCACGCGGCCTATGATCTCGTCTCGCTGCTGCAGGATGCGCGCCGCACCGTCTCCCCGGCAATCGAGGCGGCGATGCTCGCCCGCTATGGCGGCGGCGCGATCGACCCCGGCTTCCGCGCCGCCTATGAAGTGCTGGGCGCGCAGCGCAACATCAAGATCCTCGGCATTTTCACGCGCCTGTGGAAGCGTGACGGCAAGCCCGGCTATCTGCGCCACCAGCCGCGCGTGTGGGGCTATGTGGAGCGCAACCTCGCGCATCCCGCGCTCGCCCCCGTCGCCGATTGGTTCGCCCGCCACGTTCCCGCCGCCGCGCGCGCCGCCGCCTGGGAGCCGACCCCCGCATGACCCGCTTCGCCAAGCCGCTGTCGCTGCGCCCCGACCCGCGGAGCGCGGCCGATGCCACCATGCCCGATGTGGCGATGCTGCTCGCCGCCGGGCTCGGCAAGCGGATGCGCCCGCTGACCGCGACGCGGCCGAAGCCGCTGGTCGAGGTGGGCGGGCAGACGCTGCTCGATCACGCCATCGGCCATGTCCGCGCGGCGGGAGTGAGCCGGCTGGTGGTCAACGTCCATCATTTCGCCGATGCGCTCGAGGCGCATCTCCGCCGCGTGCCGGGGCTCGACATCGCCATTTCGGACGAACGCGCCCAGCTGCTCGAGACCGGCGGCGGCGTCGCGCGGGCGGCGCCGCTGCTGGGAGATCGCCCCTTCTACGTCATCAACACCGACAATGTCTGGCTCGACGGGCCGGTCGACACGCTGCATCTGCTCGCGCACCGCTGGGACGATGCGATCATGGACGCGCTGCTGCTGGTGGTGCCGCTCGCCCGCGCGACCGCGCATCGCGGGGCCGGCGATTTCACGATGGACGCCGCCGGCCGCCTGAGCCGGCGCGCGCCGCGCCGGGTGGCGCCCTTCGTCTATACGGGGGTGCAGATCGTGTCGCCGCGCCTGCTGCGCGGCGCGCCCGATGGGGCCTTCTCGTTCAACCTCCTCTGGAACCGCGCCATGGCCGAGGGGCGCGCGCATGGCGTGGTGCACCAGGGGCTGTGGTGCGATGTCGGCGCGCCGGCGAACATCCCGGTGGCCGAGGCGATGCTGCGGCGTGGCTGAGGCCGGCCCCGCCGTCTTCTCGATCCCGGCGCATCAGCCCTTCGCCGATGCCCTCGCCGCCGGGCTGATGGCGCGCACGCGCGGCGATCGGCTGGCGCTCGCGCGGACGCTCCTCCTCATCCCCAGCAACCGCGCCGGACGCGCGCTGACCGATGCCTTTGTCCGCCGCGCCGAGGCCGGGCTGGTGCTGCCACGCCTGGTGGCGATCGGCGATCCCGAGCTGGACGAGGCGCTGGGCCAGGCGCTCGATCCCGCCGACGCCGCGCCGGTGCCGCCCGCCATCGCGCCGATGCGGCGGCGAATGATCCTCGCGCGGCTGATCGCGGAGGAGCGCGCGCGCGCCGGCGAGCCGGTGGACGCGGCCGAGGCGATGCGCCTGTCCTGCGCCTTCGCCCGCGCGCTGGACCAGATGGCGATCGAGGAAGTCGCCCCCGAGGCGCTGACGTCGCTCGCGGTGGCGGGGGATGTCTCGGCGCACTGGCAGAGCGCTTTGGGGGTGATGGCGGCGGTGCTGGCGCGGTGGCGCGCGCTGCTCGCCGATCTGGGCCGGCTCGATCCGGCCGATCGCCGCAACCGGCTGCTCGATCGCGCCGCCGCGCGATGGCGCGACGCGCCGCCATCGCATCCGGTGATCGCCGCCGGCATCACCAGCGCCGCCCCCGCCGTGGCGCGGCTGCTGCGCCAGGTGGCGCGGCTGCCCGCCGGCGCGGTGGTGCTGCCGGCGCTGGATCTCGCGCTGCCGGAGGCCGAATGGGAGGCGCTCGGCCCCGCCGCCGGGGCGCGGCCGATCGAGAGCCATCCGCAATTCGCGCTCAAGCTGCTGCTGGACCGCATGGGCGTGGCGCGCGGCGAGGTGCGGCGCTGGCGGCACGGCGCCGCGCCGGCGGCGCCTGCGGTGCGCGGCCGCGCGGTCGCCCATGCCATGGCGCCCGCCGCCTTTACCGGCAAATGGCAGACGCTGCCCAAGGCCGAACGCCGGCTCTCCGGGGTGACCGCGCTGGAATGCGCGAGCCCCGCCAAGGAGGCGCAGGCGATCGCGGTGGCGCTGCGCGAGGCGATCGAGCAGCCCGGCGCCACCGCCGCGCTCGTCACCCCCGATCGCGGCCTCGCCCGTCGCGTCTCGGCGCATCTCTCGCGCTGGGGCATCGAGGCGGACGACAGCGCCGGCCGGCCGCTCTCCGCCACGCCGCCGGGCACCTTGCTGCTGGCCATGGCCGAAGCGGCGGCGGCGCAGTTCGCCCCGGTGCCGCTGCTCACGCTGTTGAAGCATCCGCTGGTGACGGGCGGGCCCGAGGGCACGCGGATCGCCTGGCTCAGCCAGGTGCGCCGTCTCGATCTCGCGCTGCGCGGGCCGCGCCCGGCGCCGGGGCTGGACGCGCTGGCGCCGCTCGCCCCGCCCGCCTGGTTCGCCGATCTGCGCGACCGGCTGCGGCCGCTCGAGACGGCGTTTGCGGCGCCACTCACCATCGCCGGCGCGCTCGCCGCGCTGCGCGAGACGGGCGAGGCGCTGGCGGGCGAGGCGCTCTGGGCCAATCCCGCCGGGCGGGCGGCGGCGCGCCTGTTCGAGGCGATGGAGGAGGCCGCGCCGGAAGGTCCGGCGACGCTCACCCCGAGCGCGCTCGCCCCGCTGCTCACCCGGCTGATGGAGGAGGAGGCGGTGCGTCCGCCCCAGGGCGGCCATCCGCGCCTGTTCATCTGGGGCCTGCTCGAATCGCGGCTGCAGCAGGCGGATCTGGTGGTGCTGGGCGGGCTCAACGAAGGCGTGTGGCCGGCGCTGCCGAGCCCCGATCCCTGGCTCGCGCCGCGCATCCGCGCCGAGCTGGGCCTGCCCGGGCTGGAGCGGCGCATCGGGCTTTCGGCGCATGATTTCGTCAGCGCGCTCGGTGCGCCGCGCGCGATCGTGACGCGGGCGCGGCGCGATGCCCGCGCGCCCACCGTCGCCTCGCGCTTCTGGCTGCGGCTGGGCGCGATGACCGGCGGCGTCACGCCGGCGCGGCGCTACCGCCACTGGGCGGCCGCGCTCGACCGGCCGGCGCGCTTCGCCCCGGCCGATCGGCCCGCGCCGGCGCCGCCCGCGTCGCTGCGGCCGCGCCAGCTTGCGGTCACCGCGCTCGATCGGCTCAAGGCCGATCCCTACGCCTTCTACGCCCGCACCATGCTGCGGCTGCGGCCGCTCGATCCGGTGGATGCGGAGCCCAGCCCGGCCTGGCGCGGCACCGCCGTCCATGCGGTGCTCGAGCAATGGGCGCGGCTGGACGGCGCCGATCCCGCGCGGCTGCTGCCCCGCGCCGAAGCGATGCTGGGCGGCATCGCCGCGCATCCCGTGCTGCGCGCGCTGTGGGCGCCGCGGCTGCGCGAGGCGGTGGCCTGGATCGCGGCGACGATGGCGCGGCTCGCCGGCGAGGGGCGCAGCATCATCGCCATCGAGCAGGCGGGCGCGCTCGATATCGCGGGGGTGCGGCTGCACGGCAAGGTCGACCGGATCGATCGCGACGCCGACGGGCAGCTGGTGATCGTCGACTATAAGACCGGCGCGCCGCCGCGTCCGCGCGCGGTGGCCGAAGGCTATGCGCTCCAGCTCGGCCTGCTCGGGCTGATCGCCGAGCGGGGCGGCTTCGCCGATGTGTCCGGGGTGGCGGGCCAGTTCGAATATTGGTCGCTGGCGCAGAAGGACGGGCAGCTCGGCTATGTCGCGCCCGCCCTGGGGCGGCGGTCGGTGCTCGATCCCGCCGCCTTCACCGAGCGCGCGCTGCAGGATTTCCGCGCCGCCGCCGCGCAATGGCTGACCGGGGACGCGCCCTTCACCGCCAAGATCCGCCCCGAATATTCACCCTATGACGAGTACGACGCGCTGATGCGGCTGGACGAATGGTATGGCCGCCAGGGCGCCGATGCCGGGGACGGGGCGTGAGCGGCCGGATCCCGCTGCTCAAGCCGCTGCAGGGCGCCCAGGCGCTCGCCGCCGATCCGGCGCGGCTCGTCTGGCTGTCCGCCTCGGCCGGCACCGGCAAGACGCATGTGCTGACGGCGCGCGTCATCCGGCTGCTGCTGGCGGGCAATGATCCCGCCAGCATCCTGTGCCTCACCTTCACCAAGGCGGGCGCCGCCGAAATGGCGGATCGCATCCATGCGCGGCTCGCGAGCTGGGTGCGGATGCGCGACCAGGATCTGCGCAAGGAGCTGTTCGCGCTCGGCGAGGCCAATCATCCGGCGGCGATCGCGCATGCCCGCACGCTGTTCGCGCGCGTGCTGGAGGCCACCGGCGGCGGCCTGCGCATCCAGACGATCCACGCCTTCTGCCAGGCGCTGCTCGGCGCCTTTCCGGGCGAGGCGGGGCTGGTGCCGGGCTTCCGCCTGATCGAGGCGCGCGAGGAGGCGGCGCTGGCGCGCGCGACGCTGGCCGATCTGCTGGTCGCCGCCGAGACGGGCGGGGATCGCCCGCTGATCGCCGATATCGAGCTGCTCAGCCGCCGGCTGGGCGAGGAGCGCGCCGAGGCTTTTCTGCGCGCCTGCGGCCGCGTGCCCGAGGCAATGGCGGGGCTCGGCGCCGCGCCGGGCATCGAGGCGCGGCTGCGGCGCCTGCTGGACGTGCCCGCCGGCCCGATCGAGACGATCCTCGCCGAACGCTGCGCCACGCTGGACGCGGCCGCGCTGGCCCGTCTCCACGCCGCCAACCAGGGCTGGAACACCGCGCGCGGGCGCGAGCGCGCGGCGGCGATCGCGGCCTGGCTGGCGCTGGACGCGGACGCGCGCGCCGCCGGCCTCGCCACGCTCCACGCCGTCTGGGCGACCGCCAAGGGCGAGCTGCGCGCCTGCGGCAAGGGCCAGGCGCCACAAGAGCCCGGCTATGCCGAGGATGCCGCCGCGCTGCACGGTGCCTGCGGAGCGCTGCTCGCGCTGCGCGCCAAGGCGGCGTTCGCGGCGCTGCTGGCCGCGGCGCTGCGCGCCGGCCAAGCCTATGCGCGCGCCTGGACGGCGGCCAAGCGCGCCGCCGGCGCGGTCGATTTCGACGATCTCATCCGCACCACCGTGGCCCTGCTGGATACGCCCGGCATGGGCGAATGGGTGCGCTTCAAGCTGGATCAGCGCACCGATCATATCCTGGTGGACGAGGCGCAGGACACCAATGCCCGGCAATGGGCGATCGTCGCGCGTCTCGTCGAGGATTTCTGGACCGAGGATCCCGACCAGGAACCGCCGCCGCCGCTGCGCACGCTGTTCACCGTCGGCGATTTCAAGCAGGCCATTTTCGGCTTCCAGGGCACCGACCCGCTCTTCTTCGAGGCCGCCCAGCGACTGTTCGCGGAGCGGGCGGGGGCGGGCGGGCGCCGCTTCGAGCCGCTGTCGCTCGATCGATCCTTCCGCTCCTTCCCGCCGGTGCTGGCGCTGGTCGATGCGCTGATCGACCGGCTGGGCGGCCCGGCGCTGGGGCTGGCGGGCGGCGTGCCCAAGCACGAGGCGGCGCGGCGCGGGCCGGGGGCGGTGTTCCTCTGGCCGCCGCTGACCGCCGAGGACGAGGAGGAGGGCGAGGCCGAGGCGCCGGAGGGCGAGGAGGGCTGGCTCGATACCGCGACCCGCCGCTTCGCGGACCGGCTCGCGCAGCAGATCCGCGCCTGGATCGACGCGGCACCCTGGCTCGCCTCGCGCGGGCGGCCGCTGCGCCCCGAGGATGTGATGGTGCTGGTGCGCAAGCGCGGTGATCTCGCGGCGCTGATAGTCGCCCGGCTCCACGCGCATGGCGTGCCGGTGGCGGGCGTGGACCGGCTGCGGCTGGACGCGCCGCTGGCGGTGCGCGATCTGCTCGCCGCCGCGCGCTTCGCGCTTCAGCCCGAAGATGATCTGACGCTGGCGCATCTCCTCGTCTCGCCTCTGTTCGGGCTGGATCAGGAGACTTTGTTCGCGCTCGCGCATCGCCGGCCGGGCACGCTGCTGGCGGCGGTGCGCGCCGATCCCGCCCAAAGCGCGGTGGCGGACGCGCTGGGCGCGATCCTCGCGGCGGCCGATCTGGTCACGCCCTATCGCTTCTTCGAGGAGCTGCTGTCCGGCCCGTTTGACGGCCGGCGGCGCATGCTCGAGCGGCTCGGCGAGGATGCGCGCGATCCGATCGAGGAACTGCTCAATGCCGCGCTCGGCTTCGAGGAGGAGGGCCAGCCCTCGCTCCAGCCCTTTCTCGACTGGTTCGATCGCGGCGAGGTGCAGATCAAGCGCGATCCGTCCGCGCCGCTGGACGCGGTGCGGGTGATGACCGCGCATGGCGCCAAGGGCCTGCAGGCGCCGGTGGTGGTGCTCGCCGACGCCACCGGCGATCCCGCGCGGGCGCCCGTGGGCGGCTTCGACCTGCCGATCGACGAGACGCTGACGGTGCCGAGCCTGCGGCCGCGCGCCGAGGAGCGCGTGCCGCCGTTCGACCAGCTGCTGGCCAAGGCCGAGGCGCGCGACCGGCGCGAGCATTGGCGCCTCCTCTATGTCGCCGCCACCCGCGCCGAGGAATGGCTGGCGATCGGCGGCGCGCTCGGCCCGCTCGCCAAGGGCGTGCCGCCGCAGGAAAGCTGGTACGCCGCGCTGGCCGCCGCGCTCGACACGCTCGGCGGCACGATCGAGCCCGATCCGCTTTGGGGCGAGGTCCGCGTCCATCGCGATGGCAGCGCCACGCCGGGCCGTCCCCGTCGCGTGGTCGCGCCGCCGGCGGCGGCCGAGCCCGGCTGGCTGCGCGCGCGCGCGCCCGCCGAACAGCGCCCGCCGCGCCCGCTCGCGCCCTCCGCCATCGGCCGCGACGATGTGCCGCTGCCGCCGCCCGGCCCGGCGCAACGCGCCGCCGCCGCGCGTGGGCGGCTGCTCCACAGCCTGTTCGAGCGGCTGCCCGCCTGTCCGCCCGAGGCGCGCCACGCGGCGGCGGTGCGCTGGCTCACCGAGGCCGCCGGCGTCGCCCGCGACGAGGCGGGGACGCTGGCGGTCGAGGCCTGCGCCATCCTTGCCGATCCGCGCTTCGCGCCGCTCTTCCATCCCGACGCCCTGGCCGAGGCGCCGATCGCGGCGGTGGTGGAGGGCGCCGTCATCGCCGGCACGGTGGACCGGCTGCTGGTGTCGGACACGGACATTCTGTTCCTCGACTTCAAGACCGGGCGGCGCGTGCCCGCCGGCGTCGAGACGGTGCCGCCCCAGCATCTAGCGCAGATGAGCGCCTATGCCGCCGCGCTGGCAAGCATCTTCCCGGACCGGCCGGTGCGCGGCGCCTTGCTCTACACCGAAGGCCCGGCGCTGATCGCGCTCCCGCCCGATCTCCTCGCCCGCCACAAGCCCGGCTTGGCGGCGGCGGAGCAAAGCTTCGGCCTGCCCCGTTGAGCCGCGGCGGCGCGCGCCCTAGATAGGCCGCAAGCGAAAGGAATTATCGATGGCAACCAAGACGATCACCGACCAGAGCTTCGAGGCCGACGTGCTCTCCGCCGATGGCCCCGTGCTGGTGGATTTCTGGGCGGAATGGTGCGGCCCGTGCAAGATGATCGGCCCGGCGCTGGAGGAGCTTTCGAACGAACTCGGCGAGAAGGTGACGATCGCCAAGCTCAACATCGACGACAATCCCGACGCGCCCGGCCGCTATGGCGTGCGCGGAATTCCCACCATGATCCTGTTCAAGGGCGGCGCGCCGGCGGCGACCCAGGTCGGCGCGGCGCCGAAGAGCCAGCTCAAGGCCTTTATCGAAGGCGCGCTCTGAGCCTTGCGGCCCGGCCACGCGCCGGGCCGCAAGGCTCAGCCGAACAGATCGCGCGCGGCGGCGTCCCACAAGGCGGGGCTCGCCGCCGCGAGCAGCCCGGTGCGATCCTCGCCCGCTCGATAGGCGGCGCCGTCCAGCCGCGCGATGCGGCCGCCCGCCTCGCCGAGGATCAGCGCGCCCGGCAGATGATCCCAGGGCATGGCGCGCCAGAACAACGCGATGTCGTTGGCGCCCAGGATCAGGCGCGGATATTGCTCCCCCGCGCAGTGCGGAATGTCGACCGGCTGGTAGCGGCCTTCGGCGCGCGCCACCACGTCCGCCCGCACCGCCTCGGGCAGATAGCGCGTGGCCAGGGCGGCGAGCGGGCGGGGCGCGCCGCTCGCCCGCGCCGTCACGCGGTGATTGTCGATATAGGCGCCGCCGCCCTGTGCGGCGTGGCACATGCGGCGCGTGGCGGGATCGAGGATCCAGCCCGCCACCGTCTCGCCCTCCTCGAGCAGCGCGACCATCAGCGCGAAGGGATGACGCCCGGCGGCGAAATTGGCGGTGCCGTCGATCGGATCGATCACCCAGCAGCGCCCGCTGGTGATCTGCCCGAGCAGGCCGGCATCGGCCGCGACGCCTTCCTCCCCCACCACATGGCTGCCCGGCAGGATGCGGAGCAGCCCTTCGGCGAGCCGCGCCTCGGATTCGCGATCCGCCACCGTCACCAGATCGTCGGGACCGGCCTTTTCCTCGATCTCGGCGGGAGCGAGCGCGCCGAAGCGGCGCATCACGACATCGCGCCCCACCTTGCGCATCAGCCCGTCCACCGCCGCGTGCAGAGGGTGCATGGCGTCAGCTCCGATAATCGCCGTTGATGGAAATATAGCCGTGGGTGAGATCGCAGGTCCACACGGTGGCGCGGCCTTCGCCCAGGCCGAGATCGACGCCGATGCGGATGTCGGAGCCGCGCAGATGCGCCGCCACGGGCGCCTCGTCATAGCCTTCCACCGCCACGCCCTCGGCCGCCACCTGCGTGTCGCCGAAGCGGATCGCCAGCCGGTCGCGCTCGGCCGGCTCGCCCGCCTTGCCCACCGCCATGACGACGCGGCCCCAATTGGCGTCCTCGCCGGCGATCGCCGTCTTCACCAGCGGCGAATTGGCGATCGACAGGCCGATCCGCCGCGCCGAGCCGTCGCTCTCCGCCCCGGTGACGGACACGGCGATGAATTTGGTCGCACCTTCGCCGTCGCGCACGACCAGATGGGCGAGATCGAGGCAGACCTGCTCGATCGCCGCCGCGAGCGCATCCGCCCCCGCCGCGTCGGCGCTGTCGAGCGGCGTATGTCCGGCGGCGCCGGTGGCGAAGGCGAGCACCGTGTCGGAGGTCGAGGTGTCGCCATCCACCGTGATGCAGGCGAAGCTGCGCGCATTGGCGCGATCGAGCATGGCCTGGAGCAGCGCCGGCGCCACCGCCGCGTCGGTGAAGAGAAAGCCCAGCATCGTCGCCATGTCGGGCGCGATCATGCCCGAGCCCTTGATGATGCCGACCACGGTGACGCGCGTATCGCCGATCATCGCGGTGGCCGCCGCCCCCTTGGGGAAGGTGTCGGTGGTGCTGATCGCGGCCGCCGCCGCCGCCCAGTCCGCCTCGGGCGCGGCCAGCGCGGCGCTGACCCCGGCCTCGGCGGTGGCGATCGGCAGTGGCACGCCGATCACCCCGGTCGAGGCGACGAACACGTCCGAGGGCTGGCAGCCCAGGCCCTGCGCCGCGCGCGCTGCCACGGCCTCCACCGCGGCGCGCCCGCGCGCGCCCGTGAAGGCGTTGGAATTGCCGGCGTTCACCACCAGCGCCCGGGCGCGGCCAAGGGTGAGGGCGGCGCGGCACCATTCCACCTCGGGCGAGGGGCAGCGCGAGCGCGTGGTGACGCCCGCGACGCTGGTGCCCTCGTCCAGGCGGACCAGCGTGAGATCGTCCCGCTCCCATGGCTTATAACCCGCGCGCACCGTGGCGAGCCGGACGCCCGCGATCGGCGGCAAGGCGGGGAAGGGTGTGGCGAGTGGCGAGCGGGGGTGCGACATGGGCCGAGCCATAGGCAAATCGCAGGTCGCTTTCCACCGCCTTCGCCGCCATGCTATGAACGCGGCACGGCGACGCCAGGCGATCGCCCTACTGCGAAGGAAACGCCGATGCGGAGCGCGCGCCAGGTGTCCCTTGTCTCGTTCGCGTCCGCTTTTCTCCGATCCCGGGCGGGTTTTGCCGCCGCGCTGCTGGGCGGCGCGCTCCTGTTCGCGCCGCTCGGCTGGCCGGAGGACGATCTGCGGCCCGGCGCCCGGCGGCCGGACACGCCGTCCTTGCAGCCGCTGCCGCCACTCTTGTCGGCCGTGGGCGTGCCGAGGGCGGCGCCCTGCGATCCCGCCGCTGGAGCCACGCGGCCGCGCCCCGCCACCAGTCCGCAAAGCTGGGTGCTGACCGAAGATTACCCGCTCATCTCCTTGTTCCGCAACGAGACGGGCCGCACCGGCTTTGCCTTGCGGATCGCGCCGGACGGCGCGGTGATGCGCTGCGACAGGCTGAGCGGCAGCGGATCGCCCTGGCTCGATGGCGCCGCCTGCGCGGCCCTGATGCGCCGCGCGCGCTTCACGCCGGCGATGGATGGACGGGGCTGTCCGATCGGCGGCACCTATCGCAACGCCGTGATTTGGCAGATACCGCAAGCGACCGCCGGGCCGAATTGACTTGCGCGGGCCCGGAACCTAGATCGCGGTCCTTACTTTCGCGCGGGGCTCCGCGAGCGCGGTCGCGTGCTCGGTCCCGCCTTCTGAGACGGGATCGCGTTCATGCTGGGCGGCATCGCCAAGGCCATTTTTGGGTCGTCCAACGACCGCTACGTCAAGTCGCTGCGGGCTGTCGTCGCCAAGATCAACGCCTTCGAGCCGACGATCGCCGCGCTCGACGATGCGGGGCTGCAGGCGCAGACCGTCAAGTTCCGCGCCGCGCTGGCCGAGGGCGCGTCGCTCGACGATCTGCTGCCCGAAGCCTTCGCCACCGTGCGCGAGGCGGCCAAGCGCGTGCTGGGCCAACGCCATTACGACGTGCAGATGATCGGCGGCATCGTCCTGCATCGCGGCGAGATCGCCGAGATGCGCACCGGCGAGGGCAAGACGCTGGTGGCGACGCTGGCCACCTATCTGAACGCGCTGCCGGGCGCCGGCGTGCATGTGGTGACGGTCAACGACTATCTGGCCCGCCGCGATGCCGAGTGGATGGGCCAGGTCTATCGCTTTCTCGGCCTGACCACGGGCGTGATCGTGCCCAACATCTCCGATCCCGAGCGCCGCGCCGCCTATCACGCCGATATCACCTATGGCACGAACAACGAGTTCGGCTTCGATTATCTGCGCGACAACATGAAATATGAGCGGACCGCGATGGTGCAGCGGCCGTTCAACTTCGCGATCGTGGACGAGGTGGATTCGATCCTCATCGACGAAGCGCGCACGCCGCTGATCATCTCCGGGCCGACCGACGACAAGTCCGAGCTGTATATCAGCGTCGACGCGGTGGTGAAGCAGCTCGCCGCGACCGATTACGAGCATGACGAGAAGCAGCGCTCCGTCATCCTCACCGAGGAGGGCACGGAGAAGGCCGAGCAGCTGCTCCACGCCGCCGGCCTGCTCGAGGGCGACAATCTCTACGACTTCGAGAATACGCAGGTGGTGCACCACCTCAACCAGGCGCTGAAGGCGAATGTCGGCTTCAAGCGCGACATCGATTATATCGTCAAGGACAACAAGGTCGTCATCATCGACGAGTTCACCGGCCGCATGATGGACGGCCGGCGCTGGTCCGATGGCCTGCATCAGGCGGTGGAGGCCAAGGAAGGCGTCAAGATCGAGCCCGAGAACCAGACTCTGGCCTCGATCACCTTCCAGAATTATTTCCGCATGTACCCCAAGCTCGGCGGCATGACCGGCACCGCTGCCACCGAGGCGGCGGAATTTTTCGACATCTACAAGATGAACGTGGTCACCATCCCGACCAATGTCGCGATCCGGCGCATCGACGAAGACGACCAGTTCTTCAAGAACATCACCGACAAGTTCGGCGCCATCGCCAAGGCCATCCGCGAGAAGCAGGAAACCGGGCGCCAGCCGGTGCTGGTCGGCACCGTCTCGATCGAGAAGTCCGAGCTTCTGTCGGAATTCCTCAAGAAGGAGGGCGTCCGGCACAATGTGCTCAACGCCCGCTATCACGAGCAGGAAGCGCATATCGTGGCGCAGGCCGGGCGGCTGGGCGCGGTGACGATCGCCACCAACATGGCGGGCCGTGGCACCGACATCCAGCTCGGCGGCAATCTCGAATTCCGCATGATCGACGAATATCCCGATCTCGTCGAGGGCACGCCCGACTATGAGGCGCGCGCCGCGCTGATCCGCGAGGAGATCAAGGCCGAGAAGGAGGCCGTGCTCAACGCCGGTGGCCTGTTCGTGCTCGGCACCGAGCGGCACGAGAGCCGGCGCATCGACAATCAGCTGCGCGGCCGCTCGGGCCGGCAGGGCGATCCCGGCCTCAGCCGCTTCTATCTCAGCCTCGACGACGATCTGCTGCGCATCTTCGGCCCGCAGACGCTGTTCGCGCGGATGATGCAGAAGAATCTCGAGGATGGCGAGGCGATCGTCAGCCCCTGGATCACCAAGGCGATCGAGACGGCGCAACGCAAGGTCGAGGCGCGCAACTATGATATCCGCAAGCAGGTCGTCGAATATGACGACGTGATGAACGACCAGCGCAAGATCATCTACGAGCAGCGCGCCGACATCATGGATTCGGCGACGGTCGACGACGTCACCGACGAGATGCGCGGCGAGACGGTGTCGGCGCTGGTCGGCGATGCCTGCCCGATCGGCAGCTATCCCGAACAATGGGACGGCGAGACGCTTCAGGCGCGCGTGCTGGACGTGTTCGGGCTCGAGCTGCCGGTGGTGGCGTGGATCGGGGAGGAGGGCATCGAGCCCGAGATCCTCGCCGAGCGGATCAAGGCCGAGGCCGATGCGCAGATCGCGGCGCGGGTCGAGGAGGCCGGGGTCGATACCTGGCATGGTGTCGAGAAGAGCGTGCTCCTCCAGACGCTCGACGAGCATTGGAAGGACCATCTCTCGCGGCTCGATGCGCTGCGCCAGGTGATCCATCTGCGCGCCTATGCGCAGAAGACGCCGATCAACGAGTATAAGCAGGAAGCCTTCGCGATGTTCGAGCGGATGCTCGACGCGATCCGCGAGGATGTGACGCGCACGCTCGCCAATGTCCGCTTCCAGATGCCGCCGCCGCTGCCCGAGCTGCCGGACTTCCTGACCAGCCATCTCGATCCGCTCACCGCGCAGGACGATACGCGCGACATCGATGCCGCCTCGCTGGGGCTGGTGACGACGCGGATCGCGCCGATGCAGACCCCGCAGCCCGCCATGCCCGAGGAATTGGGCGACGATCCGGCCCTGTGGGCGGGCGTGGTCAGCCGCAATGCGCCATGCCCCTGCGGCTCGGGCAAGAAATACAAGCACTGCCACGGCGCGCTCTGAGCGCGCCGGCCGCCACGCGCGGCCGCTGACGCAACCGAAAACGGCGCGGTCCCTCTCGGGGCCGCGCCGTTTTCTCGTGTCGCAAAGCAAGGAGCGGGCGGGGCGGTGCAGCCCCGCCGCGCGGCGTCAGGCGCCGGCGCCGTCCGCCAGATCCTCGTCCGTGTCTCCCTCGATCTGCGGATCGAGCGCGGGTTCGGCCTCCTCCGCCAGCTCGGTCGGCGCGCCGCTCTCGTCGATCCGCGCGGCCGAGACGACATGCTCGCCGTCCGCGACGCGGAAGATGGTGACGCCCTGCGTGGACCGGCCGGCGGTGCGGATATCGCCCACGGTGGTGCGGATCAGCTTGGCCTGGTCCGTCACCAGCATCAGCTGCTCGCCATGCTTGGCGGGGAAGCTCGCCACCACCGGACCGTTGCGGCTGGAGGTGACGATGTTGGTGATGCCCTGGCCGCCGCGCCCGGTGCGGCGATATTCATAGGCCGAGGTGCGCTTGCCATAGCCGTTGGTGGTGACGGTGAGGATGAATTGCTCCGCCTTCTCGAAGGCGGCGCGCCGCTCCGCCGACAATTGCGGATCGCCCCGCAGATAGGCCTCGCGCTCCTCGGTGGTCGCCTCGAAGCCGGCGAGGATCGAGAGCGAGATCACCTCGTCGCCCGCCGCCAGGCTGATGCCGCGCACGCCGGTGGAGGTGCGGCTCTGAAATTCGCGCACATCGGTGGCGGCGAAGCGGATCGCCTTGCCGCCGCGCGTCGCGAGCAGCACGTCGTCGCTCTCCTCGAGCAGCGCGACGCCGACCAGCCGGTCGGTCGCGTCCTCGTCGAAGCGCATCGCGAACTTGCCGTTGGTCGGGATGTTGGTGAAGGCGTCCATCGCGTTGCGGCGCACCGATCCGTGCGCGGTGGCGAACAGGATGTGGAGTTTGCCCCATTCCGATTCATCCTCGGGCAGCGGCAGCACCGTCGAGATGGTCTCGCCTTCGGCCAGCGGCAGGATGTTGTTCATCGAGCGGCCGCGCGCCTGGGGCGCGCCTTCGGGCAGGCGCCACACCTTGAGGCGATACACTTTGCCGGCGGTGGAGAAGAACAGCACCGGCGTGTGAGTGGAGGTGACGAACAGCTTGGTGACCGCGTCCTCATCCTTGGTCGCCATGCCGGACCGGCCCTTGCCGCCGCGCTTCTGCGAGCGGAAGCTGTCCAGCGGGGTCCGCTTGATATAGCCGCCGAGCGTGACGGTGACGACCATCTCCTCGCGCTCGATCAGATCCTCGTCGTCGATATCGTCGCCCGCCGGCATGATGGCGGTGCGGCGCGGCGTCGCGAAATCGGCGGCGACCTTCTCCAGCTCCTCCACCAGCAGCGCGTAGAGCCGCTCGCGATTGCCGAGAATATCGAGCAGCTCGCCGATCGAGGCGGCGAGCTGGCGCAGCTCGTCGCCGATCTCGTCGCGCCCCAGCGCGGTCAGCCGGTGCAGGCGCAGATCGAGAATGGCCCGGACCTGGGTCTCGGACAGGCGATAGGTCTCGCCCGCCTCCACCGTCTCCACAGCCTCCACCAGCGCGAGATAGGGCGCGATCTCGCCGATCGGCCATTCGCGCGCGAGCAGCGCCGCACGCGCCTCGGCGGGCGAGGCGGAGCCACGGATGATCCGCACCACCTCGTCGAGATTGGAGACGGCGACGACCAGGCCCAGCAAGATGTGCGCCCGCTCGCGCGCCTTGAGCAGCTCATATTTGGAGCGGCGGGTGATCACCTCCTCGCGGAATTGCACGAAGCTCTGCAAGATGTCGCGCAGGCCGAGGATTTCGGGGCGGCCGCCGCGGATCGCCAGCATGTTGGCGGGGAAGCTCGATTGCGCGGGCGTATGGCGCCACAGCTGGTTGAGCACCACGTCGGGCGTCGCGTCGCGCTTGAGATCGAGCACGATCCGCACGCCCTCGCGCGAGCTTTCGTCGCGGATGTCGGAAATGCCCTCGATCCGCCGCTCCTTGGCGGCTTCGGCGATCTTCTCCACCAGGCCCGACTTGCCGACCTGGAAGGGGATTTCGGTCAGCACGATCGAACGGCGATCGCCGCGCCCTTCCTCGACGATATGGCGCGAGCGGACGATGATCGAGCCGCGGCCGGTGTGATAGGCGTTGCGCGCGCCGCCCTGGCCGAGGATGAGGCCGCCGGTCGGGAAATCCGGGCCCGGTACGATCTCCATCAGCCGCTCGACGCTGATCATGGGATCGGCGATCAGCGCCTTGCAGGCGGCGATCACCTCGCCGAGATTGTGCGGCGGCACATTGGTGGCCATGCCCACCGCGATGCCGCCCGCGCCGTTGACGAGCAGATTGGGGAAGCGCGCCGGCAGCACCACCGGCTCGCGCTCCGACCCGTCGTAATTGGGCTGAAAGTCGACCGTGTCCTTGTCGATATCGTCGAGCAGCGCGTTGGCGGTGCGCGCCAGCCGCGCCTCCGTATAGCGCATCGCCGCCGGCGGATCGGGGTCCATCGAGCCGAAATTGCCCTGGCCGTCGATCAGCGGCAGCCGCAGCGACCAATCCTGCGTCATCCGCGCCAGCGCGTCGTAGATGGAGCTGTCGCCGTGCGGATGGTATTTACCCATCACGTCGCCGACCAGGCGCGCCGATTTGCGATAGGGCCGGCCGGCGACAAAGCCCGCCTCATGCGCGCCGAACAGGATGCGGCGGTGTACCGGCTTCAGCCCGTCCCGCACATCGGGGAGCGCGCGGCTGACGATCACCGACATGGCATAGTCGAGGTAACTCGACTTCATCTCGTCGACGATCGAGACGGGGGAGATATCGCTAGGTTCGATGGTCGGGGGCGCGCTGGCCAAAGATCGGTCCGTTCAATGGTTATCGGGATGGGCGCGCACGAGGGCGCCGCTCCCTGTCCTAGCCGAGGCGGTCCGCCAGCGCCACCCCGCGCGTGCGCCCGCGCGCGAGGCGGCAAGGGCCAAGGCGGCGCCCGCCCGGTTGCCGCGCCGCGGCCAAGCCACTACATGGCGGAACGCCCCCGCAAAAGGCGGGGGCACGAACGCCATCGAACGGCGTACCTGCGGGCAATGCCCCGCCAATTGACCGGAGACACGGTTCCATGGCCGAAAAGCCCAACAACCTTCAGGATATGTTCCTGAATTCGCTGCGTAAGTCGAAGACCCCGGTGACGATGTTCCTGGTCAAGGGGGTGAAGCTGCAGGGCATCATCACCTGGTTCGACAATTTTTCCGTGCTGCTCCGCCGCGACGGTCAGTCGCAGCTGATCTACAAGCACGCCATCTCCACGGTCATGCCCGCGCATCCGGTCGATCTCGCGCCGATCGAAAAGGCGTTCGCCGAGAACAAGCGCGCCACGCTGCTGCAGGAGATTTTCCTCACCGCCGTGCGCAACGCCGCCGAGCCCGTCACCATGTTCCTCGTCAATGGCGTCATGCTCCAGGGCGAAGTGGCCGCCTATGATCTCTTCTGCCTGCTGCTCCGCCGCGATGGCATGAGCCAGCTGGTGTACAAGCACGCCATCTCCACCATCCAGCCCCTGCATCCCGTCAATCTCGCGGACAGCGACGAAGACGAGGACGAGGATTGAGCGGCTTCCAGCGCGAGGACGGCTTCGCCCGCGGCGGGCGGGCGCTGGTCGTGCTGCCGGAGATCGGCGCGCACAGCCGCTCCACCGAGGCGCGGCTGGACGAGGCGGCCGGGCTCGCCCGCGCCATCCATCTCGACGTGGTCGAGAAGATCGGCTTCCGGCTGCGCGCGCCCAAGGCCGCCACGCTGATCGGTGCGGGCCAGGTGGAGCATCTGGCCGAACAGGTGCGGCTTGCCGAAGCCGAGCTGGTGGTGGTGGACGCGGCGGTCACGCCGATCCAGCAGCGCAATCTCGAGAAAGCGCTGGGCGCCAAGGTGATCGACCGGACCGGCCTGATCCTGGAGATTTTCGGCGAGCGCGCCGCCACGGCCGAGGGGCGGCTGCAGGTGGAGCTGGCGCATCTGGATTACCAGGCGGGCCGGCTGGTGCGCTCCTGGACCCATCTCGAGCGGCAACGCGGCGGCTTCGGCTTTCTCGGCGGTCCCGGCGAGACCCAGATCGAGGCGGACCGGCGGATGATCCGCGATCGCATGGCCAAGCTGCGGCGCGAGCTGGATCAGGTCAGCCGCACGCGCGGCCTGCACCGCGAGCGGCGCCGCCGCGCGCCCTGGCCGGTGGTGGCGCTGGTCGGCTATACCAATGCTGGCAAGTCGACGCTGTTCAACCGCATGACCGGCGCGGAGGTGATGGCGCAGGATCTGCTCTTCGCGACGCTGGATCCGACCATGCGGCACATCCGCCTGCCCGGCATCGACAAGGCGATCCTGTCCGACACGGTGGGCTTCGTGTCGGATCTGCCGACCCAGCTGGTCGCGGCGTTCCGCGCCACGCTTGAGGAGGTGACGACCGCCGATATCATCGTCCATGTCCGCGACATCGCCCATCCCGATAGCGAGGCGCAG
Organism: Sphingomonas morindae; assembly: GCF_023822065.1. Taxonomy (NCBI): domain Bacteria; kingdom Pseudomonadati; phylum Pseudomonadota; class Alphaproteobacteria; order Sphingomonadales; family Sphingomonadaceae; genus Sphingomonas; species Sphingomonas morindae. The sequence continues at coordinate 3,160,760 of NZ_CP084930.1, read as the reverse complement.
GCGGGCGATGTCGATCATGTGCTGACCGAGATCGGCGCCACCGGGCCCGATGGCGTGCCGGTGCTTGAGGCGTGGAACAAGATCGACGCGCTCGACGAGGAGGCGCGCGAGGCGGTGCTGGCCGAGGCGGCGCGGCGCGACGATGTCGTGACCGTCTCGGCGCTGACCGGGGAGGGGGTGGACGGGCTCGGCCGCGCGCTCGCCGATCGGCTCAACCGGGGCGCGCGCGTCCATCATCTGGCGCTCGATCCGGCCGATGGCGCCGCCATCGCCTGGCTCCACCAGCATGGCGAGGTGCTGGCGCGGTGCGACGGCGAGACCGCGGTGGAGCTGGACGTGCGCCTCTCGGAGGCCGACTGGGCGCGCTTCGGCGCGCGCGGGGAGGAGACGCGGGCCGAACCGGCCGGCGAGTGAAAGCGCTTGTCATATCGCATCAAACCATGCCAGCCTTCGCGTCGGAGCCGGCCATAGAGCCGGCCCGCATGTGGAGAGCGAGTGTATGACAAGCGATGCGGATAGCGATCTCGGCTGCAACAAGACCGACCTGAAGCTCGTCAAGCGCAAGAGCGAAGCGGATCATGGCGCCACGACGCCCAAGGCGAGCCCGGCGCCCGGCAAGGAAGGGGATGCCGCCGCGCGCGGCTGATCTCCCAAAGCACCAGGCTTCCGCCCGCGCACGCCGCCGGATGTGGCGGGCGGAATGCTATTTGTGTGAAGCGCTTATTCGGCGTCCTTGACGGCCTGCCACAGGGCTTCCTGGGCCGCGAGCGGGAGGGTTGCGAAATCCTCCGGCGCGCGCTGTTCCATCGCTTTGAAGCGCCGCTCGAACTTGGCGTTGGCCGCGCGCAGCGCCGCCTCGGCATCGATCCCGACATGGCGGGCATAATTGACCATGGCGAAGAGCAGATCGCCGAACTCCTCGAGCCGCGCCTCGGGGGAAGCGGCGGCATCCAGTTCCGCCCATTCCTCGGCCACCTTCGCGCGCGGCCCGGCCGCATCAGGCCAGTCGAAGCCGACGCGCGCGGCGCGTCGCTGGAGCTTTTCGGCGCGCAGCAGCGCGGGCAGACCCAGGGCGACGCCGTCCAGCGCGCCGGTCTCCCGCCGCGCGGCGCGCTCCTCGGCCTTGATCGTCTCCCAAGACGCGCGCACGCCCGCCGCATCGGTCGCGGGCGCCGCGCCGAAGATATGCGGGTGGCGCGCCTCCATCTTGCGGGCGATCGTGTCGATCACATCGGCCAGAGTGAAGTGGCCGGCTTCCTCGGCCATCCGCGCATGGAACACGACCTGCAGCTGAAGATCGCCCAGCTCGCCCTTGAGATCCTCCATGTCGCCGCGCGCGATCGCGTCGGCCACCTCATAGGCTTCCTCGATCGTGTAGGGCGCGATCGATGCGAAATCCTGCGCCACGTCCCAGGCGCAGCCGCTCTCGGGATCGCGCAGCCGCGCCATGATGGCGACCAGCCGCTGGATGGCCTCGGCCGTGCCGCTCGGCATGGCGGTGGCGGAAGAAGGCGGGGTCATAAGAGGCATGTCCATGATGATGGCGATGCACGGCCCTAGCAGGCGGCACGGCGACGGGCCATTGCGAGAAGCGCCGATGGGCTCGCTTTAGTCTCTCGGCGCACCGCCGACGCCATCAACAGGGGGCGTAGGGGAATGCCACCCGCGATCCACATACAAAGGTGTGATAAGCTACATTATGTAAAGGGCAACGATGAAGCAGGCGCTGAACAGGCCCGCCCAGATCAGCCCGTAGCGTAGCAGACGGCCGCGTGGCAGCCCTCGTCCGGACACGCGCGCGCCCACCAGCACCAGCGCGCCCAGCAGCGCGACGATGCCGGCGGCCTGATCCCCGGTCACGCGAAATCCAGTTCCATGCCGTCATAGCCGGGCCTGACATGATCCGGCAGCTCCGCGCACAAGGTGCGATAGTCCATGCTGTTGTCCATGTGCATCAGCACCGCGAGATCGGGCTTTAGCCGCCCGATCCAGCCCAATGCCTGGTCCACCGTGGGATGCGTCGGATGCGGCTTGCGGCGCAGCGCATCGAGGATCCAGACATGAACGCCCTTGTAGAGCGCCGCCATTTCGTCCGTCAGCGCGTTGAAATCCGTGGCATAGGCTGCCGAATAGCCATTCCAGTCGAAGCGCAGCCCGGCGCTCTGGATGTTGCCGTGGGGCTGATCCGTGGCGCGCACGCGGATATCGCCGATCATGAAATCATCGGGCAGCTCATGCGCGCGCACGGTCGGCGGATAGCCATCCTTGCCCGCGAAGGCGTAGTAGAAACGCTCCTGGAGTGATTTGAGCGTCGCCGGCCGCGCATAGCCTTCCAGCGCGGCGCGGTTGAGGATCACGATCTGGCGCAGATCGTCGATGCCATGGGTGTGGTCGGCGTGATCGTGCGTCCAGATCACCGCGTCGAAGCGGCTCGCGCGCGCATCGAGCAGCTGCTCGCGCAGATCCGGCGTGGTGTCGACAAGGATGCGGGTCTGGTCGGTCTCGACGATGATCGAGGCCCGGCGGCGGCGGTTCTTGGGCTCGTTGGGATCGCAGGCGCCCCAGTCATTGCCGATCCGCGGCACGCCCGAGGACGTGCCCGAGCCCAGCATCCTGATCCTCATGCTTTTGCTTTCGTGAACAAGTTGAAGAAGTTGGCGGCCGTTGTCGCGATCAGCTCGGAAGTCTCGACGCCACGCAGCCCGGCCAGGAAGCGCGCCGTGTCCGCCACCATGGCGGGCTCGCACGGCTTGCCGCGATGCGGCACCGGGGCGAGGAACGGCGCGTCGGTCTCGATCAGCAGCCGGTCGGCCGGGATGGTGCGCGCCGTCGCCTGCAGCGCCGCCGCATTTTTGAAGGTGACGATCCCCGAGATCGAGATGGACAAGCCGAGCGCGATCACACGGTCGGCAAAATTCTGCGAGGCGGTGAAGCAGTGGATCAGCGCCGGGAAGCCGCCCTTCCCCATTTCCTCCGCCAGGATCGCGGCGGTGTCGTCCTCCGCGTCGCGGGTGTGGATGATGAGCGGCAGGCCGGTCTCGCGGGCGGCGGCGATGTGCGCGCGGAAGCTGCGGCGCTGGCGCTCGCGATCGCTGTGATCGTAGAAAAAGTCGAGCCCCGTCTCGCCGATGCCGATCACGCGCGGATGCGCGGCGGCGTCCACCAGCGTGCGCGTGTCGACATCGGGATGCGCATCGGCCTCATGCGGATGGACGCCGATCGACGCCCAAACATCGGGCTCGCGCTCCGCCGTGGCGATGATCGTCGGCCATTCGTGCTGGCGCGTGGCGATGTTGAGCATGGTGGTGACGCCGGCCGCGCGCGCGGTGGCGAGCACCTCGGCCTGGCGTTCCACCAGCTTGGGGTAATCGAGATGGCAATGGCTGTCGACAAGCATGGCCGGCAGATAGGCCGCCCGGCCGCGCAAGCCAAGCCGCCGCACGCCGATCAGGCCGGCGCGGGTTCCAGCCGGGGGAAGACGCCCTGCGGTGGCGGGAGCGCGATGCCCGGCGTCAGCGGCACCGCCAGCGCGGCGAGATCCCGCGCATCCTCGGCCTGACCCAGCTGGTCCAGCAGCGCGTCGGCCGCGCCCGGTATCGCCCAGCGCACAAGGATGGCGAGCTGGCGCACCGCCTCGGCGGTGGCGTAGAGGACCGCGTCGGCGGCGGCGGGATCGGTCTTGCGGAGCGCCCAGGGCGCCTGATCGGCGAACCAGCGATTGGCCTCGCTTACCCCTTCCCACACGATCTCCAGCGCGCGGTTGAGCTGGAGCGCGTCCATCGCCTGGCCGATGCGCGCGGCGAGCCCGCCAAGGTCCGGCCCGGACGCGGTGCCCGGCGCGGGCACCCGCCCCGCGCATTGCTTGGCGATGATCGACAGGCAGCGCTGGGCGAGATTGCCGAGGCCGTTGGCGAGATCGGCGTTGATCCGGGTGACGATGGCGTCGTCCGAATAGCTGCCGTCCTGGCCGAAGCTCACCTCGCGCAGCAGGAAGTAGCGCAGCCCGTCGACGCCGTAGCGCTCCGCCATTGCGGCCGGATCGATGACGTTGCCCGTCGATTTCGACATCTTCTCGCCACGGTTCAGCAGAAAGCCGTGGCCGAAGACGGCCTTGGGCAGCGCCACCCCGGCGGCCATCAGAAAGGCCGGCCAATAGACCGCGTGGAAGCGGACGATATCCTTGCCGATGATGTGGATATCGGCCGGCCACCAGCGTTCGGCGAGCGCCGGATCGGCGGGCCAGCCCGCGCCGGTGAGATAATTGGTGAGCGCGTCCACCCAGACATACATGACATGGCCGGGGCTGTCGGGCACGGGCACGCCCCAGTCGAAGCTGGTGCGCGAGATCGAGAGATCGGCCAGCCCGCCCTCGACGAAGCGGATCACCTCGTTGCGGCGCGCCTCGGGCTGGATGAAATCGGGATGCGCGGCGTAATGGGCGAGCAGCCGGTCCTGATAGGCGGACAGGCGGAAGAACCAGCTTTCCTCCACCGTCCATTCCACCGGCGTGCCCTGCGGCGAAAGCCGCTCGCCCACGGCGCCGGCGATCAGCTCCTCCTCGCCGTAAAAGGCCTCGTCGCGGACCGAATACCAGCCTTCGTAGCGGCCCAGATAGATGTCGCCATTGGCCGCCATGCGCCGCCACAATTCCGCCGAGGCGGCATAGTGATCGGCATCGGTGGTGCGGATGAAACGATCATAGCTGATCGTCAACTGATCAGCCATCGCCTTGAAACTGGCGGACATTTCATCCGCGAGCTGGCGCGGCGTGAGGCCGCGGGCACGCGCCGCCTGGGCCATTTTGAGGCCATGCTCGTCGGTGCCGGTGAGGAAGCGCACGGGCCGCCCTTCCAGCCGCCGCCAGCGCGCGATCGCATCGGTGGCGATCGCCTCATAGGCGTGGCCGACATGGGGGCGGCCATTGGGGTAGCTGATCGCGGTGGTGATGTAGAAGGGCTTGGTCATCGCCGGCTGTCGGGCTCGCTGGGCTGGAGCGACGCGAGCAACCCGGCAAGCTCGAACACCGTCGCCTGGGGATCGAGCGAGAGGCGCACCGCGCTCCCGGCCAGGTCGCGCGCCTTCTCCCATGCTTCCAGCGCGGCGGCAAGCGCCGGGCCGCGCCGGGTGCGCGCCGCCGTCGCGATGCGCTGCGGCACCCGCTCGAGGAACAGCTCGTAGCGCGGCTGCGCGGCCTTGGACGAAAGCGCCCGTGCCAGCGCCGCGCGGCCGCCATTGTCGCGGTCGCCCTCAGCGAGGATCGCCGCCATCGCGGCGTCGAGCGCGGCGACGTCCAGCCCGGCATAGCGCACCGCCCGGCCGGGCGCGCCCTCGCCCACCGCCACCAAAGTGTCGATCTCGGCGGCCTCCGCCTCGGGCAGCGCCTGGCGCAGCGCCGCCGCCATGGCGGGCGGCGGCAAGGGGGTGAAGCGCAGCACGCGGCAGCGCGATCGGATGGTCGGCAGCAGCCGCGCGGGCGCATGCGACACGAGCAGGAAGAGCGAGTGCGGCGGCGGCTCCTCGAGCAGCTTGAGCAGGGCATTGGCGCCGGGCCGCTCGAGATCGTCCGCCGCGTCGACGATCACCACGCGCCACGGCGAGAAGCTCGGCGCGGTGGCGAAAAGCCGGCCGAGCCCGCGCACCTGATCCACCGTGATCGAGCGTGCCTGGTCCTTGGTCTTGTCGCGATAGAGGCGCTCCAGCCGCATCAGATCGGGGTGGCTGCCCGCCGCGACCAGCCGCGCGATGCGGTGATCCTCCGGCGTTTCCAGCCCCGGCGCGGCGATCGGCGGCCCGGCCGCCTCGGCCAGAAGGCGCACCGCCGCGGCCTGGGCGAAGCTGGCCTTGCCCAGCCCCGCATCGCCCGCGAGCAGCCAGCCATGGTGCATCCGCCCGCTCGCCCAGGCCTCGCGGAAGGCGGCGATCTGCGCATCCTGGCCAAACAGCCGCATCATCGCCTCACAGCCCGTCCAGCGCGGCGAGCAGCCGCGCGGTCACCGCCTCGGGCGCGCCATCGGCGGCGATCGGGCGGATCCGCGCCGGCTCGGCCTCGGCCAGCGCGCGGAAGGCGCGCGTCACCGCGGCATGATAGGCCGCATCGCGCGCGCCGAAGCGATCGCCCTCCGCGCCGTCGCGCCGCGTGGCCCGGGCCAGCGCCTCGGCTTCAGGCAGCAGCAGCAACAGGGTGCGATCGGGCATCAGCCCCGAGGCGCCGACCTCGTGCAGCACGCGCAGCCGGTCCGCGCCGATCCCGTCCGCCGCGCCCTGATAGGCGAGCGAACTGTCGAGGAAGCGGTCGCACACCACCCAGGCGCCCGCCGCGAGCGCGGGCTTGATGGTGCGCGCGACATGATCGGCGCGGGCGGCGGCGAAGAGCAGCGCCTCGGCGCCGGGCGTCCAGCGATCGCCCGCGCCCTCCAGCAGCAGCGCGCGGATCGCCTCGGCGCCGGCACTGCCGCCCGGCTCGCGCGTCTCCACGACGTCATGGCCGCGCGCGCGGAGCGCCTGCGCCAGCGCCCGCGCCTGGGTTGACTTGCCGACGCCCTCCCCGCCTTCCAGCGTGATGAAGCGGCCGCTCACGCGAGCCCGAGCAGCGCCTTGAGCGAGGCCCAGACGCGACCGAAGAAGCCCGCCTCGCCCACATCATTCTCGGCCACCAGCGGCATCACCTGCTGGCCCGTATCGCCCTGCACGACGAGATCGGCGATATGCTGGCCCGCCTTGATCGGCGCCTTGATCGGGCCGTCATACACAACCTTCATCGGCGGCGCGGGGATCTGCGCCTTCTGGCCGAGAATGCCGCCGGGCGCGGCGGCGCCGAGCGGCACGGTGACGGCGAGATCGCGCGGCGCGACCAGGCCGACGCTGCTGGTGCCGCCGCCCTGCACCTCGGCGGTCGTCACGCGCTTGCCCTTGGCGAAGAGCGGGCGCGCGCGCCACGCGGAGAAGCCCCAGTTCATGAAGGCGACCGATTGCTGGATGCGCTCGTTCACACTGTGCATGCCCGCCAGCACGATCACCAGCCGCCGCCCATTCTGCTCCGCCGAGCCGGTGAAGCCATAGCCGGCCTCCTCGGTATGGCCGGTCTTCAGCCCGTCGGCGCCGGCCACGCGGCCGAGCAGCGGATCGCGATTGTCCTGGGTGATGGCGGCGCCGCCCATCGTCTTGCCCCAGGTGAAATTGGGCTTGGAGTAGAACTGCTTGTAGAGATCCGGATAGTCCCGGATCGTAGCCGCCGCGAGGGTCGCGAGATCGCGCGCGGTGACATAGGTGACGCCATTGTCGGGCCAGCCATTGGCGGTGCCGAAATTGCTGTTGCGCATGCCCAGCGCCTCGCGCTGCTGGTTCATCAGGTTGACGAAGGCCGGTTCGGTGCCGGCGATGCCCTCCGCCAGAACGACACAGGCGTCATTGCCCGAGAGGGTGATGATGCCGGCCAGCAGGTCCGACACCGAAACCTGCTCGCCGGGCGAGAGGAACATGGTCGAGCCCGCCTGCGGCCCGTGCCAGCGCTGCCAGGTTTCGGGCCGCACGGTGAATTTCTGGTCGAGCTTGAGCTGGCCGCTCTTGATCAGGCCGAACGCGACATAGACCGTCATCATCTTCGCCATCGAGGCCGGCGGCATCCGGTAATCGGGCTGCTTGGCGAAGAGAATGGCGCCCGAACTCAGATCTTCCATGAAGGCCACGGGCGCGGGCGTCTCGAACGGCGGCGGCGCGGCCACGGCGGTCGCCGTCAGCGCGAGGAGCGGGGCGAACGCGATACCGGAGGCAAGCTTCATGGGGGTGTCGTTCCGTCTGATAAGGTCTGGTCGAGAAGAACCGCGCCTTGATAGCCGCGCGCGCGCAGCCGCGCCAGCGCCGCCGCGCGGCTCGCGTCATCGGGATAGGGGCCGGTGACGACGCGATAGCCGCCGCCCGTCGCCTCCACCCGCCCCGCTTCGCCGGACAGCGCGGAGGCGAGCGCGTCCGCCGCATCGGCATCGGCGGGGGTGGCGCTGGCGGGCGCCGCGGGAGGCGCGGCATAGGGCGCTGGCGCGGGCGCGGCATAGGGCAGGGGCATGATCGGCGCGGGGGACGGCAGGCGCGGCGCCGGCCCCGTGCCCAGCGGCGAGGCGGTGGGCGTCACCCGCGCGAGCATCACCGGATAGCCCCGCCGCAGCTGCTTGCGCTGGTCCGCGCTCGGCTGCACCCGGCGCACCCGCACCAGCGCGCGGCCCATCCGCTCGATGCCGAGCGCGCGCGCCGCCTCGCGGCTGAGATCGAGCACGCGATCGCGCGCGAACGGGCCGCGATCGTTGATCCGCACCAGCATGCGCTCGCCCGTGTCGAGCCGGGTCACCTCCACATAGGAGGGCAAGGGCAAAGTGGTGTGCGCGGCGCTGGCGCGACGCTTGTCGAAGCGTTCGCCATTGGCGGTCGGACGGCCCTGCTCGCGACTGCCGTACCAGCTGGCCTCGCCGATCGTGTCATAGCCGCGATCGTCCGCGGGCACGTAGAGGCGGCCGGCCACTGCATAGGGGCGGCCGAGCCGGACGGGCGTGTCCGCCACCAGCTGGTGGACGCCGCCGCCGCAGCCCGCGAGCAGCAGCGCGACGAGAAGGGCGGCGCCGCGCCGCGCTTCAGCCCGCCACCGCATCCGCGAGCAGCCCCACCGAAAGCGCATAGAAGTTGGAGCAGTTATAATCGAGGATCACGCGATAATTGCCGAGCGCCAGATAGGCGGGCTGGCCCGGCCCGTCGGGCTCGATCAGGCTCGCCTGCGCCTCGTCGGGCACCGCCCCGCCCGCGATCTGGCGCACGCCGAGCGCGCGCCATTCGCGCATCGTCAGCCAGCGCGAATGACGGGCATGGACGCGCGGACAGCGCGGGCTGATTAGGCGCGAGGCGAGCGCGGCGCGATCGAGCGTCGCCGGCACCTCCGCCTCCACCGCCCAGGGCTGGCCGGCGCGCCATCCCGCATTGACCAGATAATTGCCGATCGAGGCGAGCGCATCGGCCGGGCTGGTCCAGATATCCGCCTTGCCATCGCCATCGCCGTCGCGCGCGAGGCGCAGATAGACCGAAGGCAGGAATTGCGGATAGCCCGTGGCGCCGGCCCAGCTGCCGACGAGCTGGCCGCGCGGGATGCCGCGATCGAGCAGTTGCAGCGTGGCGATCAGCTCCGCCTCGAACAGCGGCCGCCGCCGCCCTTCATAGGCCAGGGTCGCCAGCGAGCGGATCAGATCGAAATTGCCGGTATAGCCGCCATAATTGGTCTCCTGCCCCCAGATCGCCAGCATGATGCCGGGGGGCACGCCGGTTTCGGCGCTGATCCGCGCCAGCGGGCCGCGCACGCGCTGATAGGCCGCGCGGCCGCGCGCGATCAGATCGGGCGAGACATGTTTGGCGCGATAGGGCGCGAAGGCCGGCGCCGCCGGCGCGGGCGCCGCCCCGCCGCTCGGCGTGCCGCCGGGCTGCGACTGGTCGAGCGCGATGACGCGCGGATTGAGCGTGAGCGTCGGCAGCACCTGATCGAGCGTGGTCGCCCGCACCCCGGCGGCGATCGCGCGCGTCCGTACCTGCCGCAGATACGCCGCGAAGCCGCTCTGGTCGGCCGCGAGCGGCGCCGGTTCGGCGAACTGCGCCGCGAGCGGCGTCGCCGCCGCCGCTATCGCCAGACAGGCCGCGCTCATCCCCGCCCGCCACACGCTCCCGCTGTTCAACCCTGGCAAGCCCGCACCTCCGCTCTGGAGCCCGCTTCTGGCACAGCCGGCCTGCGGCGTCAGCCCGGCTCGTCGCGCCGCCGGCACGGCACGCGGCGGCGACGGCCGCGCTTTTCCCCTCGCGAGCCCCCGCCGCGCCTGCTATCGCCACGCCGCCGGACAGGTGGCCGAGTGGTTTAAGGCAGCGGTCTTGAAAACCGCCGTGGGTTCACGCTCACCGTGGGTTCGAATCCCACCCTGTCCGCCAGCGCCGCCCGCCGCCCGCCGGCCGCCCCGCCCCGCCCCCAGAATTCAGGCCAAGGGATTGCGCACCTGTAGAATTCCTAGGTGCGCGCTTAGGGACTCTCACAGGGCTTGGCTTACATCTTCTAAGGCGCCGATTGCTAGAAACGCGGCTTGCGATTTCGATCAAAGGAGCGGCGCGCGTGAATAATCTGTCTATATCGCGGAAGCTTATGCTTTGCTTCGGCGTCATGCTCCTGGTCTTTGGAGCGGTCAGCATCTTGTCCGTCTCGCGCCTTGGCAGCGTGGCGGGGACCGCCGCCGAGCTGGGGGGCGAGAAGCGCGCCCGGGTCGCCGCGTCGGCCGCGATCGATGTCGCCACGTCCGATATGCGCGTGGCAGAAGGCGCGCACTTCCTGCTCACCAACCCCGTCCAGCTCGCCCAGGCCGACGCGGCCTTGAGGGTATTGCGCGCCCGCATCACCGAGCGTCTGGCCTGGCTTCAGTCCCGCACCACCGATCCCCAGCTCCGCAAGCTCCTGCGCACCTATCAGGAGCATTATTTCGCCTATGTCGCGAAGTCGGACGCGAGCCTCGCGCTGTGGCGACGCCACCAGATCCCCGAGGCGCTGGCCGCCTTCCGCGCCGACCGGGCGCTGTATGACAATCTCAACGACACGATCGCCGCCGTCCAGGCGCGGCAGGCCCAGATCATGACCGATCTCGTCGCCGAGGCGCAGGGTCAGGCCGATGCGGCGCGCACGATCATCGTGATCGCGAGCCTCGCCGTGGGCGGCCTGTGCATCGCCATGTTCGTGCTGCTCGTGCGCGGCATCGCCACGCCGATGCGCCAGGTGACCGATGGGCTGGCGGCGCTGGCCCGGGGCGACATGCATTTCCGGCTCGCGCTCAGCGAACGGACCGACGAGGTCGGCCAGCTGGTGCAGGCGTCGGAACGGCTGCGCGATCAGCTGGCGGCGGCGGAGCAGGCCAAGGCGGAACAGGCGCAGCTGATCGTGACGAGCATCGGCAGCGGGCTCGACGCGCTGTCGCGCGGCGATCTCACCTATCGCGTCACCGCCGAGCTGCAAGGCGTCTTCGCCCAGCTCAAGAGCGACTATAATGGCGCGCTCGACGCGCTCAACGCCACGCTCGCCGCCTTTACCGAGGCGGCGGCTGGCATCAGCAGCGGCTCGGCGGAGATCCGCCAGGCCTCCGAGGATCTCTCCAGCCGCACCGAGCAGCAGGCGGCGAGCCTCGAGGAAACGGCGGCGGCCTTGTCGCAGGTCACCACCACGGTGCGCGCGGCGGCCGCCGATGCCCAGCGCGCCAATGGCGTGGTCGAGGCCGCGCGGGGCGAGGCCGAGCAATCGGGCCAGGTGGTGAAGCGCGCGGTCGAGGCGATGGAGGGGATCGAGCGCACCGCGCGCGAGATCAACGACATCATCAGCGTGATCGACGGCATCGCCTTCCAGACCAATTTGCTCGCGCTCAACGCCGGTGTCGAGGCGGCGCGCGCGGGCGATGCCGGCAAGGGCTTCGCCGTGGTCGCCTCCGAGGTGCGCGCGCTCGCCGAACGCTCCGCCGAAGCCGCCAAGGACATCAAGGCCAAGATCACCGCCTCGGGCGAACAGGTGGCGAGCGGCGTCGATCTCGTCACCGAGACGGGCAAGGCGCTCGGCCGGATCGTCGCCTCGGTCGGCGAGATCAGCGGGCTGATGGGCCAGATCGCCAGCTCCGCCGAGGCTCAGTCGGCCGGTCTCACCCAGGTCAACACCGCCGTGTCCGAAATGGACTCGATGACCCAGCAGAACGCCGCCATGGCCGAGGAGGCGACCGCCGCAGCGCGCAGCCTCGCCGGCCAGGCGGACCAGCTCTCGACGGAGGTCGCGCGCTTCCGCCTGACTGCGGCGCCGCGCCCGCTGACGGCGCCGAAACCCGTCACGCCAAGCCGATCGCGTGTCACCACCCTGCCCCGCGCCCGCGCCGCCGGCCATCGCGCCAGCGCCGTGGCGGCCGCCGCGCCCGTCCTGTCCACGGCGGAGGACAGCGAGGCCTGGACCGAGTTCTGATCCCGCGTGGCGCCCAAGCCGCCGCGCGGCGGTGCGGCGCGCCATGGCGGGCAGGACCGGGCCATTGGTCCCAATCCCGCCTGTCTGCACGCGGGGTGAGCCGCAGCCGCGCCGGTCGGCGCGGCGGCGGCTCCGCGCGAGACGGCCGGCGGTGGAACCGGGAATCCGCAAAGCGCCCGCTCGGACGCCACACGATCGTGAGCGAGATGGTGCGACGGTGCGCGGGTGCGACGGCAGCGGCCTTGCCTGCAGAGTGACGCTGCCCGCCTAGCGCTCCGCCTTTCCGAGACGGATGCGAGACGGCCGCGTCCTTGCCGATCGTCGATCCTTTCGAGACGATCGAGCCGGCCTGACCGGGCAAGAGGACCGATGCGCGGCCCTGCCTCAATAGGCCCCGCTTGCAAGCTGACGCTTCCGGCCGTGTGCGGCAACGGCCACCCCTATTGCGGGGCATGGCGCGGGTGTTGGGCACGCTTGGACGCGCCACTGGCCCGTGCCTATGCGAGCCCAGCTTTGCGGGAGGTGCTTCGGCTGACGGTCGATGCAGAGGCTGTTCAGCCCTCCGGCACGCCCGACCTCGATCGATCCCGTCGATCCGGGCGCATCGGGCCACGCCATATCCGGTCCGCGCGCGGGCGTGCACACGGCCTTGCGAGGCGGGTCATCGGCGCGCGGACCGCCGACGCGGATGGCCCCACGTGGCTTCCGCCGCCGGACCGGCTCGGCGACGTGACGCTTGCGGACGTCGCACGGGCTGCCACAATCGAAGATCATCGCAAAGCCGTGAAACGCGGGGCGCGGTCACCAGGGTCGGCATGGACGCCCCACGCTGAGGCCGTCGCGGCCCTGGCGGATCGTGCGCCTCGCCGCCTCCAGACAGTGCGATCGATCCTCTGAGCCGCGACGGTCGCGCGCCGCGACGTGCGATCTGACCATCTTCCCACCGGACTTCGGCGGGACGCGGGGATCGGTCGCGCCCGGTTGAGCCGCCGAGCGCGGCGGGTGCTCGCCCGGCTCGCCCGAAATCGCGTCGGCTCGATCGCACAGCCCCTCCGGAATGGCGGAGTTCACCGCCAGAGCGGACGCGGTTCCCGCTCCGAAGCGGCTTTCCGGCGCGACCCGTCACTGGTCCGGTTCGGGGGAGTTAACTATGGTGGCGTGATCCATGGCTATCCGGGGGGACAAGCCTTGTGCAAGCCGACCATGACCGATCCGGCCAGCCTTCTCGAATCCGACGAGGATCAGCTCGCCTTCTTTGCGGCCGCGCTCATCAGCGACGATCCGGCCGATCTCGAGGATGTGCTGGCACTCGTCGCGCGCGCCAGGGGGCTGACACTCGATGCCCCGGCGCCGCGCATGAGCCATGGTCTGCATTCGTTCCCATCCGCACTCGCGCCGCCACCCGCCGCGCCTCATGCGTCCGATCCGCCAACGCCGTCCCGATCCCGTCCGCGCGCCGCCGAGCGCGCGCGGGCGCGCATGGAAAGTCGCCGCGCGGCGCGCCGTGCCCGGCGCGGTCGCCCGCCGAAATAAGCCACGCACGCCGCGCCCTCGCGACGCGCCGCGCGACCGTCCGGCCGGCACCAGGCCGCCGCGTCGCGGCATGCCCCGCCAGTCCCGCGCGGCGCGCCGGCCGCGGCGTCGGGACCGCGCCGGACAGAGGGTGGCGCGCGGAAGAACCGCCTGACGCGTGCGCGCCGCGGAGCCCCGCGCGTCGCGTGCGGACCGGCAAGGATATGCCCTGCCCCGCTGGCCGCGCGAAGTGGATCGCGGCTGGCGGCCATGTCGGGCGCCGGGGGGCCGGGCGCGGCGACGAGGCTACCGAGCCCGCGCGGAGGCGCTCCGTATCCGCCTCGCCGCTCTCGCGCGAAGACAAGCCGCGCCTTCCGACCGGGCCGCTCGCTGCCGCAGCCCGATCAGGCCAGCCCGGCATGGCCGCTTACGCGGCGGCCGCGCGTCCGACCTTCGGGCGAATCGCCTGCTAGCGGCTGCTGCCCGACGCCGGGCGCGGCGGGACGCCGGCGAAGGTGACGAGGCTTTCGGAGCCGTCCCGCGCCAGCGCCGAGACGCCGAAGAAATGATCGTCGATGTTGACGCGCGGCAGGACCGCCGCGCCGGTGCCGGCGGGATAGTCGCGCGCGTCGCTCCAGTCGGCGGTGTCGGCCCGGCGCCAGCGGACGCGATAGCCGGCCGCGCCCGGCACCGCCGCCCAGCGGACCTCGGTGTCATCGCTCAGCGCGCCGCTGATCGAGGCCGAGGCGGGCTGGGCGGGCGCGCGCGCCAGATCGCGGATCACCGCCATGTTCAGCGCCGTCACCCGCGTCAGATAGGGGAAATCAACCATGTCCAGCGTGTCGCCATAGCGGCGCCCGCCTTCCTTGCGGACAGTCTGGTGCTGGCGATCGTAATTCTCGGTGGCCTCGGTGAAGCGCACCGCCGGCACGCCCATGGCGAGGAAGGGCAGATGATCGCCGCCGCGCTGGAAGCGATCGGGGCGGCGGATGGCGAGCACCTCGAGCCCGATGCCCGGCTCGGCACGGGCGATCCGAACCACTGCCTTGGCGAGGCTGCGCGAGCGGCCGTCATCCTCGCCGCCGATCGCGCGCTGCGTCTTGGCGGCGGCGGCATCGCCCGCCTCCTCCAGACCCTCGGAAAAGACGCGCACGCGATTGTCGACATGCTCGCCGCCGATGCCGTGCGTGTTGCCGACAATGTCGTTGTTGAGCACCGCCGCCACCGTCCAGCCGCGCGCCTTGGCCGTTTCGGCGAGCAGCTGGCCACCCCACAGCCCCTGTTCCTCGCCCGACAGCAGCGCATAGACGATCGTCGCGTCGAAGCGCTGTTTCGAGAGCAGCCGCGCGGCCTCGAGCACCAGCGCCACGCCGGAGCCGTCATCATTGGCGCCGGGCGCATCGCTGGTCGCATCCATCACATCGTTGACGCGGCTGTCGATATGGCCCTGGACGATGATCACCCGCGCGGGGTCGCCCGTGCCGCGCTGGATCGCGAGGACATCCTCCACCCGCACCCCGGCGGGCGCGCGCGGGCCGGTGAAGCTTCGGCCGATCGTCTCGACCCTCAGACAGCCGCCGCAGCTCTTGCCGATCGCCGCGAACTGCGCCGCCCCCCAGCGTCGCGCCGCGCCGATGCCGCGATCGGGCGCGTCGGTGGTGGAGAGGGTGTGGCGCGTGCCGAACGCCACGAGCCGCGCCACGGTGGCGCGCAGCGCGGCGGGATCGGGGCGATCCGTATCGGCGGCGAAGGCGGGTGCAGGCATGGCAGCAGCCAGGGCGGCGAGGAGAAGAACGCTACGCATGACCGCGTGATAGGGGGTTTCGCCGAGCGACGCCATGGTCGGCCGCCCGCCCGTCTCGCGCGGCTCAACGCGGGCGCGGAAAGCGGCTCGATTCGACCGAGATGATGGCGCCGCCGGACTGGCCAATCGGGATGGCGGCGGTGCCGTAGAGCGCATGGGCGCCGTTGGAGCCGATCATGGCGCCCATCTCGCCATGCACGCCGCGCCTCGGCGCGTCGGAGGGCGCGAGGCCCGCCCGCGCGGCATCGACCCCTTGCTCGTCGCTCTGGGCGAGAAGCGCGGCCTTTTCGGACTCGGTGAGGCGCAAGGTTCCGGGCGCCGGCGCCTGCGCGCCACCGGCTCCCGCCGCCAGCATCACCCCAAGGATCAGCGCCACGCAACGGGCCGGGGAGAAAAGCAACGCCATGGCCCTTGCTAGCCCAGCGCGCGGGCGCCGGCAATCAAGCGGCGGCACGGCGGCGCGGCGGGCGCCGCAGGGCGAGACGCGCGTGCCGTTCCGTCGATGGTCCGGATGCAGGGGCGCCGCGCCGCTCCCGCACGGGCGCCGCACAGGCGGGGATGAGGGCCGCGCGAGAAGCGGCGTGCGCTTCGCAAATGAGGCGTGATGGACTGTCGCCCGCTCGTTCCGGCCACGCCAGCCGCGCGAACCGCGCTTCGCACCGGATCCCGCTTGCCCGCTTCGCGGTGGGCATCGCACCGAAGACGTCGAGCCGAGAGAAGAAACCTGCGCCGGATCGGCCACCGCTTCCTCTCCGGATGCCGCCGCAAATCGGGCGGCTGATCGGATCGCGGCGCAGGCCGAGCCCCGCGCGCCAAGCCACGGGCTTATCCGCGCGCCCGAACGCCGGCCAGGATCACCCGGGCCCGAAGGCCGGACCGGATCACCCGCGCCCGGCCGAGCGCGTACCGGCCGGCGCGGCAGCCCTGCGCCGGCGTTGCCCGATCCCTGCACGCCGGGCACGAAAAAGGGCGGCGGCCGATCGGCCACCGCCCCTGTCGCCACTTCGCACGCGCCCTTAGAAGGCGGTGGAATAGGCCTCGTTGCCGACGAAGCCGAATTTCTCGGCCTGCGCCTTCTTCACCGTCGCGAGAATATTGTCGACCACCTCGTAGCGGGTGTTGGGGTCGGGCTGCAGGTGCAGCTCGGGCTCCGGACTGATATTCTTGGTCAGGTCGATATATTGGCGCAGCGTCACGATGTCGGTCGGCGTGCCGTTCCAGAAGATCTGGCCCGCCGCATTGGTCGTGATGCTGTTCTTCACCGGATCGATCGGCGGCGGCGCCTGGTTGGGCTGATTGACCGGAAGGTCCAGCTTCACCGCGTGCGTCTGGATCGGGATGGTGATGATGAACATGATGAGGAGCACAAGCATGACGTCGATCAGCGGCGTCGTGTTGATGTCCATCATCGGCTCGCCTTCGGCGGTGCCTGCGGACATTGCCATCGTATCTACTCCGTTCTGATCGTCAGATCCGCCCCTCGCCGCCGGGGGGCGGTTCGGAGATGAAGCCAACCCGGGCAAAGCCCGCGCGCTGCAGATTGGTCACCACGCCGCCGACGCACTTGAACGGGGTGTTCACGTCGCCGCGGATATGCGCCTCGGGAAGCTCGAGCCCAGCGGCGTTGGGGCCACCCTGCTTGGCGATCTCGGCCTTGAGCTTCTCGACCGAACGATCGATCAGCTCCTTGGAGTCGACCTTGGTCTGCCCCCAGAACACCTCGCAGGAACCGTCGGCCCCGCCCTTGACCGAGAGATTGACATTCTCGGGCTTGGTGGTGGTCGGCTCGTTGCGAACGCTCGGCAGCTTGAGCGGCACGGTCTGGATCACAACCGGAACCGTGATGAGGAAGATGATGAGGAGCACCAGCATGACGTCGACGAGCGGCGTCGTGTTGATGTCCGACATCGGCGCGTCGTCTCCGCCTTCGGAGCCCACACTCATGGCCATCGGATGTCGTTCCTACTCGTATCTCGCGCCGCTCCCGGAGAGCGGCGCCGTCGGGGAGGAGCGGCGCGCACGCCGCTCCCCCACGTCGCATCAGGCCTTGGTGGTCTGCACGCCCGAGGCGGTGGTCGCGACCTTCGCCTGACCGGCCTTGGTCAGGCCATAGGCGGGACGGACCTTGCCCTCGGAGACCATGTAGCCATGGACGTCGTTGGCGAAGGCGAACAGCCCCTCCATGATGACCTTGTTACGACGCAGCAGCCAGTTGTAGGCGAGCACGGCCGGAACGGCGGTGATCAGGCCGAGCGCGGTCATGATGAGCGCCTCACCGACCGGACCGGCGACCGCGTCGATCGACGCCTGACCGGCGGCGCCGATCTTGATCAGCGCGCGGTAGATGCCGACCACGGTGCCGAACAGACCGACGAACGGCGCGACCGAACCGACGGTGGCGAGGAAGGGCAGGCCGCTCGAGAGCTTGGCGCCGATCGAGGCGGTCGAGCGCGAGATCGAGCTCTGCACCCACTCATGCTGGTCGATCGGATCGGTCAGCAGGTGGTGCTGCTCCTCGGCGAGCAGGCCGTCGTCGACGATCTGACGATAGGCCGAGTTCTTGTCGAGCTTGCCGGCCGCGTCGCGCAGGTTGGGCGAGCTCCAGAAGCTGCCGCGCACCTTCTTCGCCTGGTTGATGATGCGCTGCTGCTCCAGCCACTTGGAGAAGAGGATGAAGATCGAGATGGCGAGGCTCAGCACCAGGATGGTGAACACGGACTGCGAGATGAGCCCGCCTTCCTTGAGCGCCGGGATAAGACCGTAAGGATTGGCGCCGGGGGCGGCCGCGGTGGGGGTCGTCATGGTCGTCGGTTCCTTAAAGGTTCTGTGCGTTATGTGCGTTCGCGGAAGCGAGGGAGGAGGCGGACCTCACTCCTTCGGGATCTGCCAGACAACGGTGCTGCTGTAGGCGGAGGGAATGCCGTTGCCCGCGGCGTCCTTCGCCGGGGAGAAACGGGCCCGCCGCACGAGCAGCTTGCACGCGGTGTCGTCGAGATCCGGATGACCGCTCGAGCTCGTCACCGTGCAGTTCGTCGCGCGGCCGGTGCCGTCGATATCGAGCTTGAAGCCGACACGGCCCTGCTCCTCGTTACGCAGCGCGGCCGGCGGGTAATCGTCGGTCGTCACCCAGCCGCTCGGGCTGCCCTTCGGCTTGGCGCCGACGGCCTGGCTCGGCCGCGCCGGGGGCGCCGGCGGAGACGGGGGCGCGGGCGGCGCGACGATCGGGGGCGCGGGAGGCGGCGGGTTGAGCGTCGTCTGCGTCGCGATCGGTGGGGGGGCGGCGGGCGGCTGCACCAGCGGCGGCGGCGACACCGGCGGCGGAGGAGTCTCCACCTTGGGCGTTTCCGGCGGCGGGGGCGGCGGCTCCTCCGGCGGGGGCGGCGGCTGATCCTGGATGTCGATAACGTTCAGGTCCTTGGCCGCCTTTTTGATAACATTATAGGCGAGCCCGGTGACCAAAGCGTAGCCGACGGCCGCCATGATGACGAGCGTTACGACGAACGCGATCGTCTTCTCCTTGCTCTGATTTTGGTCGACGTAGGCCATTAAAGAGAGCCACTCCGTGGGGGTCGAAAGGCTACGGCATGACGGAGTGGCCGTGCGTGCGCGCAACATTGCGAGCGGCATGGCCCCCCTGACCGTGCGTTCATGCTATGCAGCGAAGGAAATTATGTCCATCCCTTAACGAAGTGGTTGGACAGTGCTTATGCATCTTATCGTGTGGGCAACCGCTCGGGGCCGCGATCGGCCCGGCGATACAAGGGACAGAAGATGAGATTTCTAACCGCTGCCGCCCTGTGCGCTGCGACGCCCGCGTTTTTCTTCGCACCCGCAGCAGTAGCCCAGGCACCTGTGGCGACGAGTGTTTCGGGCGCGGGCCTCGGCTATTCCGATCTGGTCGATCTCGCACTCGCAGCAGAGGTTGTGGCGAAGGTCACGATCACCGACGCGGTGCGTCTGAAGGATGCCGACGCGGCGGGCGTGCCGCCCGACCTGATGCGCCTCTATGTGGAAGGCGACGTTACCGCGCTCATTTCGGGACGGGGCGGGCTTCCCGCCCATGTCAGCTGGTTGGCCGAGGTGAAGCCCGCCCAGCCGAATCATGTTCCCAAGCTCCGCAAGGCGGAGTTTCTTCTCTTCGCACGGCGGGTGCCCAACCGTCCCAATATGCTCCAACTCGTCGCGCGTGGCGCGATGCTGCCCTGGTCGCCGGCGATCGATCAGCGGAGTCGCGCCATCCTCACCGACACGCTGGCCCGCTCGGCGCCGCCCGCGATCACCGGCGTCGGGCATGCCTTCCATGTCCCGGGCAGCATTCCCGGCGAGGGCGAGACCCAGATTTTCCTCAAGACGGCGGACAGCCGGCCCGTCTCGCTCAGCATCCTGCGGCGCCCGGGCGAGGAGCCGCGCTGGTCGGTGGCGCTTGGCGAGCTGGTGGACGACGCCGCCCAGGCGCCGCAGCGCGACACCTTCCTCTGGTATCGCCTCGCCTGCGGCCTGCCCGAGACGCTGCCCGACGATTCGGTGGCCGATCAATCGCCCGACGATGCCGCCGCGGCGCGCGCGGACTACCAGCTGGTCCGCCAGAAGCTCGGCGGCTGCGGGCGGCTCGTCACGCCGGGTTGAGCGGCGCCGGGCGGGCCTCGGCTCCGTCCAGATAGACGAAATCGCGGGGGTAGTGGCGGAGATGCGCGCCCCCGTCGACATAGAGGATCTGGCCCGTCACGCTCTCCGCCTGCGCCAGATAGGCCACCGCCTCGGCGATCGCGGCGGCCGACGGCGTCCGGCCGAGCGGCATCAGCGCGGCGGCCCGGGCAAGGCCGGTATCGCCATAATCCGGCGTCGCCAGCGTGAGCCCGGGCGCGACCCCGCACACGCGCGCGCCCGGCGCCAGCTCGCGCGCCAATATCTCGGTCGCGCCAGCCAGCGCCAGCTTGGCGAGCGTGTAGGCGAACTGATCGCCGTGCGGCGCGGCGATTCGCTGGTCGAGCAGGTTGACGATCACCGCCCCCGGCCCCGCCGCCGCCGCCGCGACATCGCGCGCGAGCAGCACGGGCGCGACGCAATTGACCGCATAGTGAAGATGGAGCGATTCGGCGGTGACCGATTCGGGCCGATCCTCGGCGAAGCGCGACGCATTGTTGACGAGCAGGCGCGGCGCCCGGCCGCAGGTTGCGATCACCTCGGCCAGCAGCTCAGGCGGCGCCGCGCCATCGGCCAGATCGGCGACGAAGCAATGGTGCGCCGCCCCCGCCGCCGCCAGCCGGGCGGCCGCCTCGGCCTCGAGCGCGCCGGGCTGATGGGCGTGGAGCGCGAGATCATAGCCCGCCTCGGCGAGGCGCGCCGCCACCGCCGCGCCGATCCGGCGCAGGCCGCCCGTCACCAGGGCGAGCGGCCGGGCGCTCATGGCCGGTGTCGCACCAGCCGGATGCCGATCTCCTCGCCATCCTGCGAAATGGCGAGCTTGACGATGTCGATCGCGACTTTGCGCACCCGCTCATCCTCGGCGAACAGCGTCATGGCGACATGATCCGCCACCGCCTCGACCAGCGTGAAATGCAGGCCGGCGGGCAGCGATTCGGTGACGGCGCGCTTGAGATCGAGATAATTCTTGGTCGCGGCCAGCGGCGTATCGGGCGCGAACCGGCCCTCGGGCAGGGCCAGGTCCACCGTAACCGAGACCCGCAGCGGCTGCGGCAGGTGCGTTTCCTCGGAATAGATGCCGGTCAGCACCTGCGCCTCGATGCCCGAGACGGTGAGTTGCAGCAGATCGTCACGCATGGCGCAGCCGCCTAGCCGTGTGACGATCCCGCGGCAAGGCGCCTTTCAATTCGAGCGCGAACCGCTACATCGCCGCCTCTTTCGCGCGAGGAGCGGCCGCGGGTGACGATGATGGCGACCAACAGCGCGGACGCGGCGGCGATCCGGCTCGAGCCCCTGGTGGAATCCATGGCCGAACCGGTGGAGCGGCTGCTCGATCTCACCTTCGGCTATGATCGCCACGGCCGCACCGCCTATCGGCTGCGCGAGCGCGTGCCCGCCGCAGCCTCTCTCTCCTGCGCCGCGCTCGACGGCGAAGGGCGGCTGGTGGGCTCGCTGCAGAGCTGGCCGCTCGGGCTGTTCGGCGCCGAGGGCGCGATGACGCCGCTCTGGCTGGTCGGCCCGATCGCGGTGGATCCGATGCTGCGCAACCAGGGGATCGGCCGGGCGATGCTGCGGCACGCGCTGGCGGCGATCGACCGCACTCCCTTTCCCGCCGTGCTGATCGGCGATCCCGAATATTACGGGCCCTTCGGCTTTTCCGCCGACGCCACCGGCGGCTGGGCGGTGCCCGGCCCGGTCGAGCGGCGGCGCCTGCTGGCGCGGCTCGCGCCCGGCGCGGTGCTGCCCGCCACCGGCCTGCTCGGGCCGCGTCGCTGATCGCGACGTTGCGCGTCCGCCGCGCGGCTCTACATCAGGCGCGAAGGGCGCGGCCATCCGCCGCCCCCGCCCGGATCCGTGCCATGGCCCCTGCTTCACCCCTTCCCGAAAGCCTCGCCGCGCTCGATCCCGCCGCGATCGCCGCGCTGGCCGAGGGCCAGGGCCTGCCCCCGGTCGAGCTTTGGTCGCCCCCCGCCTGTGGCGACAGCGCGATGCGGATCCTCGCCGATGGCCAATGGCTGCACGAAGGCGCGCCGATCACGCGGCCCGCGCTGGTGCGCCTCTTCTCCACCATCCTGCGCGGCGAGCCCGATGGCGGCTTCGTGCTCGTCACCCCGGTCGAGCGGCTGCGCATCGCGGTGGACGATGCCCCGTTCGTGGCGGTGGAGATGCGCAGCGATGGCGAGGGACCGGCGCGCCGGCTGAGCTTCCGCACCAATGTGGGGGATGTCGTGGTCGCGGGCGCGGCGCATCCGCTGCGGGTGGGCGCGCGGCCCTATGTGCGCGTGCGCGGCCGGCTCGATGCCCTGATCGCGCGGCCGGTCTTCTACGAACTCGCAAGCCTCGCCCTGGCCGAGCCCCCCGCCGCGGACGGGCGGATCGGACTGTGGAGCGACGGCGTCTTCTTCCCCTTTGATGGTCCCGATGCGGCCTGACCCCGGCACGATCGATCGGCGGTCGGCGGTGCGGGCGCGGTTCGCCGCCACCGCGGCGCTGCCGCCCGCGCTCCGCGCCGATGACGGCGTCGCCGCGCACGCCGGCGCGACCGTGCCGGCGGCGGTGCTGGCGGCGATCGTCGACCGGCCCGAGCCGAGCCTGTTGCTGACCCGCCGCGACGCCAACCTGCGCCGGCATCCCGGGCAGATCGCCTTTCCCGGCGGCCGCGCCGATCCCGGCGATGCAGATGCCATCGCGACCGCGCTGCGCGAGGCGGAGGAGGAGATCGGCCTGCCGCCGGACGCGGTGGAGATTTTGGGCCAGGACCATCCCTACAGCACCGGCAGCGGCTTCACGATCACGCCCGTGGTGGGGATCGTCCCGCCCGATCTGCCGCTGGTGCCGCGCGAGGTGGAGGTGGCCGAGATCTTCGAGGTGCCGCTCGCCTTCCTGCTCGATCCGCTCAACCGGCTGGAGCGCGCGATCGAGTGGCGCGGCGCCCAGCGCCGCTATTATGAGTTCCTCTATGCCGAATACCGCATCTGGGGGGCCACCGCCGGGATCATCGTCAATCTCGCGCGGCGGCTCGGCCATGGCTGAGACACGCCTCGCCTTGCCGCCGGCGAACGCCGATCCGGAGGGGCTGCTCCGCCTGGTCGAGGCGCTGGAGGGCGCGCGCGACGGCGCCCGCTTCATCGGCGGCTGGGTGCGCGACCGGCTGCTCGGCTTCGACGCCGCCGATCTCGACATCGCCACCCGCCTTCACCCGGACCAGGCAAGGCTGCGCGCCGAGCAGGCGGGGCTCGCCGTGTGGACCAGCGCCTCCGGCCTCGCCCATGGCACGATCGGCGTGGTGGTCGGCGGCCAGACCATCGAGGTGACGACGCTGCGCCGCGATGTCGCCACCGACGGCCGGCACGCGGCGGTCGCCTTCACCGAGGATTGGCGGCTGGACGCCGCGCGCCGCGATTTCACCATCA
Source organism: Sphingomonas morindae (assembly GCF_023822065.1). NCBI lineage: Bacteria > Pseudomonadati > Pseudomonadota > Alphaproteobacteria > Sphingomonadales > Sphingomonadaceae > Sphingomonas > Sphingomonas morindae. Next base: position 3,137,392 of record NZ_CP084930.1, on the reverse strand, counting down.
ACGCGCTCAGCGCCGATCCGCTGAGCGGGCTGGTGCACGATTATTTCGACGGCCTCGCCGATCTCGCCGCGCGGCGCGTGCGCTTCATCGGCGATCCGCGCACCCGAATCGCGGAAGATCATCTGCGCATTCTCCGCTTCTACCGCTTCCAGGCCCGGTTCGGCGGCGCCGAGCCGGACCCGCCGAGCCATGCCGCCTGCGTTTCCCGCGCACGCGATCTGATGAGCCTCTCGCGCGAGCGGATCGCCGCCGAGCTGCTCAAGATCCTCGCCTTGCCCGATCCGCTGGCGGTGGTGCGGCTGATGATCGCGGACGGACTGTTCGCGGCGGTGGTGCCCGAGATCGGGGAGGCGGGCCGGCTGGCCGCGCTGCTCGAGAGCGAGCGCGCGGCGGCGTTCCCCCCGCGCGCGCTGCGACGCCTCGCCGCGCTGCTGCCAGCGGATCCCGCCCGCGCCGAGCAGGTCGCGGCGCGGCTCAAATTGTCGCGGGCCGAGCGCCGCCATCTGGCGCTGCTCGCCGATCCCGCCGATCCTAGAGACGGCGTCGCGCTCGCCTATGCCAGCGATGCGGCGATCGCGATCGATCGCCTGCTGCTCGCAGGGCGGCCCGACGCGGCGCTTCGGCTGGAAGGCTGGCAGCGGCCGCGCTTCCCCGTGAGCGGCGGCGCCCTGATCGCGCGCGGGCTCACCCCCGGCCCGGTGGTGGCGCGCACCCTGCAGGCGATCGAGGCGCGCTGGATCGCGGAGGGCTTCCCCGCCGGGCCGCGCCTCGCCGCGCTGGTGGACGCGGCGCTCGCGGCGGCGCTGTAGCGGGGCGCGGCTTCAGGCGGGCGCTGGCAGCGCCATGCGGATCGACGGCTGCGCCGCGCCGCGCGCGAGGCAGGGTCGCAGGATCCGGCCGGTCTCGACAAAGCCGAGCTTGTGCAGGACGCGGCCCGAGGCCGGATTATCCTCGAAATAATGCGCGCTGAACTGCGACAGGCCGAACCCCGTCCGGCCATGGGCGAGCACCGCGCGCGCCGCCTCGGTCGCCAGCCCCTGGCCCCAGTGCGCGGGCGCGAGCCAATAGCCCAGCTCGGCCGCGCCCGGCGTCGGCGCGGGGGCGAGGCCGATCACCCCGATCAGCGCGTCGTCCGGCGGCAGCGTCATCGCCCAGAGCCATTCCTGCGGCACGATCCGCTCGAGAAAGACGTGCGCGTCCGCCACGGCATAGGGATGCGGTACCCGCGCCAGGCCGCGCGCGACCTCCCATGTGCCCGCGATGCGGACGATCGCCGAGGCATCCGCGCGGACCGGGCGCCGCAGCCGCAGCCGCGCCGTGCCGAGATCGGGACGGGCGTCGCGCGCCGGCCGGACGAGCATGGGGCCTTCCTCCTGTCGGCCGACCGGACTCAAGCCGCGCCGGATCGGCGGGAGAAGAGAGGGCGCGCCGTGGCGCGCTTGCGCGCGCCCGACGGGCCGGTCAAGCGCTGGACGGACTAGAGCCGCGCCTTCAGATAGGCGAGGGCTTCGGCCTCGGGGAGCGGCGGCGCGTAGAGATAGCCCTGGCCCTGGGTGCATCCCAGCGCCGCGAGCATATGCGAGAGTTCGGCGGTCTCGACACCCTCGGCGGTCGTCTTCTTGCCCAGCGCGTCGGCCAGGCTCAGCACCGCGCGGACGATCGCCACCTTGTCGCGATCGCCGAGCATGCCGGTGACGAAGCTGCGATCGATCTTGAGAATGTCGATCGGCAGGCGGCGCAGCGAGGAGAGGCTGGAATAGCCGGTGCCGAAATCGTCCATGGCGATCCGCACGTCGAGCGCCTTGAGCGCGCGGAAGGCGGCGGTGGCGCGTTCCGGATCCTGCACGATCGCGCTCTCGGTAAGCTCGATCGTCAGCCGCTCGCCCGCCACGTCGTGCGCGGCGAGCGCGGAGGCGACCAGAGCGGGCACATCGTCGCGCGCGAGCTGGATGGCCGACACATTGACCGAGACCGACAGCGGCAGGCTCTTGCCCACCGCCTTGTCCCAGGCGGCGAGCGTCGCCACCGCCTGGTTCATCGCCCAGCGCCCGAGCGGGACGATCAGCCCCGTCTCCTCGGCGACGGGGATGAATTCGGAAGGATCGATCGGCCCGCGTTCGGCATGGCGCCAGCGCGCCAGCGCCTCGAAGCCGACCAGCTGGTCGCGGCCGAGATGGATCAGCGGCTGGAAGGCGAGGCTCAGCGCCTCCTGCGCGATGGCGCGGCGCAGCTCGGTTTCCAGATCGAGCCGATAGCGGGCGCAGGCGGCCTCGCCGGGCTGGTGGATTTCCTCCAGCCCGCTTTGCTTGGCACGCTTGAGCGCGAGCTGGGCGTGGCGCACCAGCTCCTCGCCGCTCTCCACGCTCTCGGTGAGCAGCGCCATGCCGATGGCGCATTCGAGGCCGATCTCGAACCCCGACAGGCGGAAGGGCGCGGCGAGCACCTCGCGGATGCGGCGCGCGGCGGCCATGGCGTCGTCGGCGCCGCGATCGAGCTGGAGCAGCATGCCGAACTCGTCGCCGCCGACGCGCGCGAGCAGATCGCCCGTGCGCAGCGTGGACAGCAGCCGCCGCGCGACGGTGATGATCACCTCGTCGCCGGCCATCACGCCCAGGCTCTCGTTGATGCGGCTGAAGCGCGCGAGATCGACGAGAAGCACCGCGTGCGGCCCCGCCCCGCCCACCACATCCTCCACCGCCTCGGCGAAGGCCGAACGGTTGGGCAGGCCGGTGAGGCTGTCATGCGCGAGTTCGGCGCGCAGCGAGCGCGCGCTTTCCACCTCGGCGGTGCGATCGATCAGCGAGAGGAGACAGGCACGATCGCCGCTGGCGAGGCCGAAGGGCGCGAGATGGACCTGGAAGTGGCGGCCGGCGACGACATCGCCGTCCCGCCAGCGGAAATCCTGCCGGCCCAGCGGATCGCCATCGCGATCGAGCAGCGCGGCGGTGGCGGTGGCGATGGGCGAGCCGGGGCGCAGCACGACGCTGCCGATCGATCCGCTCCGCTCCAGGGCGACGAAGGCCGTGTTGCGCGCGATGACGCCTAACGCGCCCTCCTCGCGCCGCACGATCGCCGCCGGCATAGGAAGCGCGTGGAGCATGGCCTCCCCGCCCGGCGCCACCAGCCGCGGTTCCGCGGCACGGGGCGCAAGTCCGAACGAGGGCGCTCTCGCCTCGGCGCTGATGGGGCCTTTCGCTGCCTGCATGCCCCTAGCGCTAGCGGCTTTGGGTTAATTCTTGCTTTCTTCTGCGCTTGGGACACTTGCGGAGAAGCGATTGTCGCGCGGGAAGCCATTGGGCGCCATGCGTCCGCCCGCGCCCCGCGCGGTGCGCCACGGCGTGAGATCGGTCTCGGTGCGGATCCGGCCCGAGCCGCCGCCCATCGGCCAGCTGAGCCCATCCTCGAGCCGCATCGCGATGGCATCGGAAAGCCCGCCATCGCGATAGCGTTGCAGCTGCACGCCGCTGCCGCGCGCCATCACCGGCAGTTCGGCGAGCGGGAAGACCACCAGCTTGCGATTGTCGCCGATCACCGCCAGCGTGTCCGCGCCGGGCGGCACCGGCCGCACGAGTTTAAGTTCCGCGCCCGGCCGCAGATTGACGAGCTGCCGCCCCTTGCGCGTCTCGGCGATGACATCGGCCATGGTGGCGAGGAAGCCGCGCCCGTCCGAGGTGGCGACCAGAAGCTGGCCGCCCGCCCCGCGCGCCGCCGGCAGCAGCGCGATCGGCGCGCCCTCGCCTTCCAGATCCACCATCAGCCGCACCGGTTCGCCAAAGCCGCGCCCGCCCGGCAGCTTGTCGGCGGCGAGCGTGAAGACGCGGCCCTGCGCCGAGACGAGCAGCAGGCGATCGGTGGTCTGCGCGTGGAAGGCGAAGAGCGGGCCGTCGCCCTCCTTGAACTTGAGCGTATCGGCGGCGGCGAGATCGCGATGGCCGGAGAGCGCGCGGATCCAGCCGCGCCGCGAGAGGATGACGGTGATCGGCTCGCGATCGATCATCGCCTCGAGCGGGATCTCGCGCGTCGGCGCCGCCTCGGCCACGGTGGTGCGGCGGGCGCCGATCGCGGTGTCGGGCGCATAGCGTTTGCGAAGCTCGCGCAGATCCTTCTTGAGCCGCTGCTTCTGAAGCTTGGGCCCGGTCTCGGGATCGAGCAGCGCGACCAGCCCGGCGCGCTCGCGCGCCAGCCCCTCGCGCTCGCGGCTGATCTCCATCTCCTCGAGCCGGCGGAGCGAGCGCAGCCGCATGTTGAGGATCGCCTCGGCCTGGCGGTCGGTCAGCCCGAATTCGGCGATCATCACCGGCTTGGGCTCGTCCTCTTGGCGGATGATCTCGATCACCCGGTCGAGATTGAGATAGGCGATCAGGAAACCGTCGAGCAGCTCGATCCGGTCGTCGATCTTGGCGAGCCGGTGGCGCGATCGCGCGATCAGCACCGCGATCTGGTGGCTCACATAGGCGCCCAGCGCGGCCGCCAGGCTCATCACGCGCGGCGTGCGGCTGGCGTCGAGCACGTTGAGGTTGAGCGGCACGCGGATCTCGAGATCGGTGAGCCGGTACAGGCTGTCGATCAGCGTCTGCGGATCGACCGTGCGGCTGCGCGGCTCGAGCACGATGCGGATCGCCTCGTCGCTCTCGTCGCGCACATCGGCGAGGATCGGCAGCTTCTTCTCGGTGACGAGCGCGGCGATCTGCTCGATCAGCTTGGCCTTGGGCACCTGGAAGGGGATTTCGGTGATGACCAGCTGCCACTGGCCGCCGGCCAGCTTCTCCGGCTCGGCGAAGCGCGCGCGCGTGCGGAAGGCGCCGCGCCCCGTCTCATAGGCCTCGCGGATCGCCGCCGGCGAATCGACGATCACGCCGCCGGTCGGGAAGTCGGGCCCCTGGACAAAGGCGAGCAGCGCGGCGGTGTCCGCCTCGGGCTTGTCGATCAGGTGGATGGCGGCGTCGATCAGCTCGGCGGCATTGTGCGGCGGAATGGCGGTGGCCATGCCGACGGCGATGCCGCTCGCGCCATTGGCGAGCAGATTGGGGAAGAGGCCGGGGAAAACCTCGGGCTCCTCCTCTTCGCCATTATAGGTGGGGCGGAAGCCGACCGTGCCTTCGTCCAGCCCCGCCATCAGCTCGACCGCCGTGGGCGTCAGCCGCGCCTCGGTATAACGGTAGGCGGCGGCGTTATCGCCATCGACATTGCCGAAATTGCCCTGCCCGTCGACGAGCGGATAGCGCAGCGAAAAAGTCTGGGCGAGCCGGACCATCGCGTCATAGACCGACTGATCGCCATGCGGATGATATTTGCCGATCGTGTCGCCCACCACGCGCGCGCATTTCTTGTAGGCGGAGGCGGGATCGAGCCGCAGCAGCCGCATCGCCCAAAGGAGGCGGCGATGCACCGGCTTCAGCCCGTCGCGCACATCGGGCAGCGAGCGCGCGGTGATGGTGGAGAGCGCGTAGACGAGATAGCGTTGCGAAAGCGCCTCGTCGAACGGAGTATCGACGGGAGCGAGGCTGTCGGATGGGGGCATGGCCGCCATCTAGCAGCCGCGCGGCCCCCACGCCAAGCGCGCCGCGTGATCGCCCGAGCCGATCAGCGCGATCGAAGCGATTAGGTTGCAAAGCAGGACCATAGGCCTATTTAGTCGCGGTGGCCCCGAGGGGCCGCGCGATCTTCAAGGCTTCATGCGCCGGTTCCCCCCCTCTCCGGCGCATGAGGAGGGGCATCCGCTCTCCCCGCGATGCCCCGCCCCGCGGCTCCGCCGGCGCGGCTTCGGCCCCGGCGGAGCCGCCCAAGCGCTACGCGAAAGCCGCGGCGCAGGGTTAATCAAATCGATACCCATTGGTTGTAATAGCGCACTCATGCGTATCGAAATGTTCGGCTCGGAGACCCTCCCGATCAGCCAGGCCCCGGAAGACCGGCGGGCCGCGCAGCGCCATGCCACCAGCATCGCCGCCGTGGTCGAGACGCATGACGGCATCGCGCTCGCCGCCGAAATCGCCAATCTTTCGCGCACCGGCTTCTGCGCGCGCTGCGCGCTGTCGCTGCCGCGCGGTGCGCGCGTGAAGGTGCGCGTGGGCGACGCCATCCGCCGCCGGCCGGCCGAGGTGATCTGGCAGTTCGGACAGGAAATCGGCTGCCGCTTCGTCACGCCGCTGCCGCAAAAGCTGCTCGCCACGCTGATCGACGGCTGATCCCGCTCGGTTTGGCGCATGCGCGGGCATTTTGAGCGCGCACTCTCCCGTCCCTGCCTCGCATCTGTCGCAGAACGCGCCTAGATGGCCGCGAGAGGCGCGGTCCACCGCGCCCGGCTTAGGAGTGTGTATGCGTAAGGCAGAAACGGCGCGGCAGCTGCGCGAGCGGATCGCGCGTGCCGCCGAGGCGGCGACCGGCCGCCCCCGGCAGGATTGGCTCGCGATCCTCGGCCCGATCTGGGAGCTGAACGGCGCCTGGCGGGTGTCGCTCTTCTATGGCGACGCCGAGAGCAACCGCATCGCGCACCGCATCGCCGCCGCCGTGGCCGACCAGTTCGATCTCGTGCATGAAGAGGATGCGCCGCCGCCCGAGGCGGAGGACTCGCCCTTCCTGCTGGGTGGCGCCGGCGCCGCCGTGGCGCGCCGCGACGCCCTGCTGCCCAGCGCGACGCCCGACCGGCGCTGACCCCGGTTTCAGACCCGCATCTCGCCGTCGCGCCGCTCCAGCTCGTCGACGATCGCCCAGATCAGGTCATGCGCCTCCTCGCGCAGGGCCTGGTCGAGCGCCATCTCCAGCTCTTCGGCGGTCCATTGCTCGAGCGGCTTGGTAAACATGACGCCGGTCCTAAAGCCGCGTCATGAAAGACGGTTGAACAGTTAGGCCGCTTTTGTCCCGATCTGAAACCAGCCGCCGTTTTCAATCGTTGTCACGCGCATAGCACGGGACAGAGGGGCTGCCGCGATCAGCCGCCGATCAGCCGTTCCGCGCGCCGGGCCAGCTCGAGCAGGTCGAACATGTTGATCCCCTGCGGGCGCGGCGCCGCGTCGAGCACGCACAGCGCGCCCAGCGCATAGCCGGACTGGTCGACCAGCGGCATGCCGGCATAGAAGCGGATGAAGGGCGCGCCGGTCACCAGCGGATTGCCGGCGAAGCGGCGGTCCTCGCTCGCATCGGGCACGACCAGCGCCTCGCCCGGCTGGTGGATGGCATGGGCGCAGAAGGACACGTCGCGGCTGGTCTCGGACACGGCCAGCCCGACGCGCGCCTTGAACCATTGGCGGTGGCGATCGATGACGGAGATGGCCGCCATCGGCGTGCCGAACGCCTTCGCGGCTTGTTCGACAAGCGCCTGCAGACCTTCGCCACCAGGCAGGAGCAGACCGCTCCGCTCCACCGCCGCCTGCCGGCTCCTCTCGTCCCCGCCGATGGGCGGGCGATCGAACGTTTTTGTTGTCACCCCCGCACGATAGCCGCCGCACGCAAATCGGCAAGCCAAAGCAGGCACTTACCGCAGCTATGGATCATTTCGTCGCGGGCTTCGGCGGTGATCGCCGATCGACTGGATGCCCCGCGTGGATTCGAACCACGATTGACGGAGTCAGAGTCCGTAGTCTTACCTTTAGACGACGGGGCAACGTCGCTGGTGTGCCGGGGCCTTTAGAGGGGGCGTCTCGACCGGTCAAGCCCCTCGCCGCGTGCGACTTCCATGGGGCATGGCTTGTCCCACCCGTCCCGCCGTTCTACCTTCGGGACAAGCAACGGCGGGATGGTTTCGCCGAGACATGAATATGGAAGTGTGCGGCTATGGCGAATGTCGCCGATGCACGGCCGCGTGCCGGGCGTGCGCGCCACGGCGGGCGGGGAGCGGCGCCGCAGGTCAAGCGGCGCGGCGAGGAGCGCGGTCAGGCGCGGCCCACTTATGCCGCGCTCGATCTCGGCACCAATAATTGCCGGCTGCTGATCGCGCGCCCGGCCGGCGAGGGCTTTGTCATCATCGATGCCTTTTCGCGCATCGTGCGGCTGGGCGAAGGGCTGGCGACGACCGGGCGGCTTTCAGATGCGGCGATCGAGCGCGCCATCGCGGCGCTGGGCGTGTGCGCGGACAAGCTGCGCCGGCGCAACGTCACTCTGGTCCGCTCGGTCGCGACCGAGGCGTGTCGCCGCGCCACCAACGGCCCGGCCTTCGTGGCGCGCGTGCATGACGAGACGGGGATCAGGCTGGACGTGATCGATGCCGGCGAGGAGGCGCGGCTCGCGGTGCTCGGCTGCCAGGCGCTGCTGCCCCAGGGCGACGGCCCGGCGCTGATCTTCGACATTGGCGGCGGTTCGACCGAGCTGGTGCTGGTCGAGACGCGCGACGGCCGCGCCCATATCCTCGACTGGTTCTCGGCGCCCTGGGGCGTGGTGTCGCTGACCGAGGCGGAAGGCGGCCATGGCCTCGCCAGCGCCAGCGCGCAGCGCACCGTCTATGAGCGCATGCACCGCCGCGTCGCCGACGCCTTCGCCGATTTCGCCGCCACCCTGCCCCGGCCCGATCGGCCGCCGCGCCTGCTCGGCACCAGCGGCACCGTCACCACGCTCGCCAGCGTCCATCTCGGCCTGCCCGCCTATGATCGCCGCGCGGTCGACGGGCTGGTGGTGCCCGCCGCGTCGATGCGCGGCATCAGCACGAGACTTTCCAACATGACGCTCGCCGAACGCTCCACCCTTCCCTGCATCGGCGGCGAACGCGCCGATCTGGTCGTCGCGGGATGCGCGATCCTCGAGGCGATCCTCGATCTCTGGCCGGCGGATCGGCTCGGGGTGGCGGATCGCGGCATCCGCGAGGGGATCTTGCGCTCGCTGATGGCGCGCGACGGGGTGCTGGCATGACCGGGCGGCGCAGCGGGCCGGGCGGCCGGCAGCGGGTCAAGACGGCGCGCGGGCGCACGGCCGCCTCGACGCGCTGGCTGGAGCGCCAGCTCAACGATCCCTATGTGCGCCGCGCCAAGGCCGAGGGCTATCGCAGCCGCGCCGCCTACAAGCTGATCGAGCTGGACGAGCGCTTCGGCTTCCTCCGCGGCGTCGGCCGGGTGGTGGATCTCGGCATTGCGCCCGGCGGCTGGACGCAGGTGGTGCGCAAGCGCCGGCCCGACGCGGTGGTGGCGGGGATCGATCTGCTCCCCGTCGACCCGATCGAAGGCGTCGCCATCTTCCAGCTCGACTTCATGGACGATAGCGCACCCGCCCTGCTGGCCGAGGCGCTGGGCGGCCCCGCCGATCTCGTCCTGTCCGACATGGCCGCCAACACTGTCGGCCATCAGCAGACCGATCATCTGCGCACCATGGCGCTGGTGGAGGCCGGCGCGCTGTTCGCGGCCGAGGTGCTGCGCCCCGGCGGCGCCTTCGTCGCCAAGGTGCTCGCCGGCGGCGCGGATCACGGGCTGGTGGCGCAGCTCAAGCGCGATTTCGCCACGGTGAAGCACGCCAAGCCGCCCGCCAGCCGCAAGGAATCAAGCGAATGGTATGTCGTGGCGCAGGGCTTCAAGGGGCGCGCGGACTGATCCCGCGCCCCGGCCGCCCCGCCGACACGCGCCCCTTGTCCGGCCGCCCGGTTGCGGATGGGGTAGGCACGGCACATATCCGCGCCCGTAACCAAGAGCGGGATTGCGATGCACGAGGACAAGATCGGCTGGCACGGAACGACGATCCTCTCGGTCCGCCGCCAGGGCAAGGTGGTGATCGCGGGCGACGGCCAGGTCAGCATGGGCAATACGGTGATGAAGCCGAACGCGCGCAAGGTGCGCCGGCTCGGCGACGGATCGGTGATCGGCGGCTTCGCCGGCGCCACCGCCGATGCCTTCACGCTGTTCGAACGGCTGGAGGCCAAGCTGGAGCGGCACGCCGGCCAGCTGATGCGCGCCGCCGTCGAGCTTGCCAAGGATTGGCGCACGGACAAGTATCTCCGCAACCTCGAGGCGCTGATGATCGTCGCCGACAAGGATGTGACGCTGATCCTCACCGGCAATGGCGATGTGCTGGAACCCGAGGCCGGGATCGCCGCGATCGGCTCGGGCGGCAATTATGCGCTCGCCGCCGCGCGCGCGCTCGCGGACTACGAACCCGACGCGGAGACGATCGCGCGCAAGGCGATGGCGATCGCCGCCGAAGTCTGCGTGTTCACCAATGATCGGCTGACGCTCGAGACGCTCGACTCCGCCCAGTGACAGGATCGGCCCGGCGCCCGCGGCGCCGGCCTCCGGAAGGTAGATGATGAACGACGCCCTCACTCCCAAGGCCATTGTCCGCGCGCTCGACGCGCATATCATCGGGCAGGCGGACGCCAAGCGCGCCGTCGCCGTCGCGCTGCGCAACCGCTGGCGCCGCCAGCGGCTGGGCGCCGATCTGCGCGACGAGGTCTCGCCCAAGAATATCCTGATGATCGGCCCGACCGGCTGCGGCAAGACCGAGATCAGCCGCCGCCTCGCCCGGCTCGCCGACGCGCCCTTCGTCAAGGTGGAGGCCACCAAATTCACCGAGGTCGGCTATGTCGGCCGCGACGTGGAGCAGATCGCGCGCGATCTCGTCGAGGAGGCGATCCGGCTGGAGCGCGAGCGGCGGCGCGGCAAGGTCAAGGACAAGGCCGAGGAGGCGGCGCTCGCGCGGCTGCTCGACGCGCTGGTCGGCAAGGATGCCTCGGAAGCGACGCGCACCGCCTTCACCCAGCGTTTCCGCGCCGGCCATCTCGACGACAAGGAGATCGAGATCGAGGTGGAGGATCAGCCCAGCGCACCCTTCGAGATCCCGGGCATGGGCGGCCAGGTCGGCATGATCAATCTCGGCGACATGATGGGCAAGGCGCTGGGCGGCGGGCGGCCGCTCAAGCGGCGCCGGCTCGGCGTGCCCGCCGCCTGGGCCAAGCTGGTCGAGGAGGAGAGCGACAAGCGGCTCGACAGCGACGATCTCAACCGCGCCGCGCTCGCCGATGCCGAGGCGAACGGGATCGTCTTCCTCGACGAGATCGACAAGATCGCCGTGTCGGACGTGCGCGGCGGCTCGGTCAGCCGCGAGGGCGTGCAGCGCGATCTGCTGCCGCTGATCGAAGGCACCACCGTCGCCACCAAATATGGGCCGATGAAGACCGACCATGTCCTGTTCATCGCCTCGGGCGCCTTCCATGTCGCCAAGCCCTCCGATCTCCTGCCCGAGCTGCAGGGCCGGCTGCCCATCCGGGTCGAGCTGAAGGCGCTGACCGAGGCGGATTTCGTCGCCATCCTCACCGATACGCGCGCGAGCCTGGCCGAACAGTATAAAGCGCTCATCGGCACCGAGGGCGTGACCATCGACTTCACCGCCGATGGCATCGCCGCGATCGCCCGCATCGCCGCCGAGGTGAATGGCGCGGTCGAGAATATCGGCGCGCGCCGCCTTCAGACGGTGATGGAGAAGCTGCTCGAGGAGGTGAGCTTCGAGGCGGAGGATCGCCAGGGCACCACGCTCACCGTCGACGCGGCCTATGTGGAAGGCCAGCTCGCAGGCGTCGCCCGCAACACCGATCTCAGCCGCTACATCTTGTGATCCGGCGCGGCGCGGGGTCGACACCCGCGCCCGTCGCTGCCACAGCGAAGCCATGTTCGCCGCCGCCGCGCCCCTGTTCTTCGTGCTGCTCTGGTCGACCGGCTTCATCGTCGCGCGCGCGACGGTGCCGCATGCCGCGCCCGAGCCCGTGCTGGCCGCCCGGCTGGCGCTGACCGCGCTGCTGCTCGGGCTGATCGCGCTGGCGCGCGGATCGGCCTTTCCGCGCGGGCGGCGGCTCGGCCTGCATCTGATCGCCGGACTGCTGCTCAACGGCCTCTATCTCTGCCTGAGCTGGTGGGCGGTGGCGCGCGGCATGCCGGCGGGAATCATGTCGCTGCTCGGCGCCTTGCAGCCGCTGATCGTGGCGGTCGCCAGCTTCGCGCTGCTGGGCGAGCGGCTCGCCCCGCGCGCCTGGCTGGGGCTGGGGATTGGCCTGATCGGCGTCACCTGCGTGCTCGCGCCGCTGATCGGGCGCCATCATGCGAGCGTGCCGGCGATCGTCGCGACCGGCGCGGTGGCGGCGGTGCTGGCGATGGCGGCGGGCACGATGATCCAGCGCGGCGCGCTTGCCGGCGATTCGGTGTGGGTGGCCGGCGCGGTGCAGAATATCGGCGGCCTGCCCGTGGCGCTGCTCGGCAGCCTGTGGATGGCGGATGCGCGCTGGGACAATTCGCTGGAGCTTTGGGTGGCGCTGGGCTGGTCGGTGCTCGGCCTCTCGGCGGCGGCGCTGTCGCTGCTGGTGTGGATGACGCGGCATCAGGGCCCGACGCGGGTGAGCGCGCTGCTCCTCCTGGTCCCGCCGCTCGCGGCGGTGGAGGCGTGGCTGCTGTTCGGCGAGCGGCTGGTCCCGCTCCAGCTGTTCGGCTTCGCGCTCGCGCTCGGCGGCGTGCTGCTCGCCCGCGCGCGGCGCGTCGAGGCGCTGGCCGCCGAGCCCGGCTGAGCCCGCGTCACAAGCGCCGGTGGAGGATCAGCACATCCACCAGGCCCTCGCGGGGGTGGCGGAAACCCTCTGGAACGCGCCCGATCTCGACAAAGCCGAGCGACTGCCACAGCCGCACCGCGCGCGTGTTGGTGGCGACGACGAAGTTGAACTGCATCGCCGCGAAGCCGCGCGCGCGGGCACGATCCAGCACATGCGCCGCAAGCGCGCGGGCGATCCCCCGCCCCTGCGCCTCGGCCGCGACCATGAAGCCGGCATTGGCGACATGCGCGCCGCCGCCCGGCTGATTGGCCCGCACATAGGCCAGGCCGAGAACGCGGCCGTCCGCCTCGGCGACGACGCTCTCCTTGTCGGCCGCCCGCCAATAGGCGCACATCGCCGCCTCGGACATGTCGGGCGGCAGCGCATAGGTTTCGCCGGCGCGCACCACGGGAGCGGTGATCGCGAGCAGCGCGGGCGCGTCCTGCGCGGCGAGCGGGCGGATGCGGAGCGGCACGGTCATCGCCCCATGCTCTGACGGGAGGCCGCGACGCGCGCAACCCGCCTGTCCCGTCGCGGCGCGCTTGGGCCATGCCGCAGCCGCGAAAGCCCGCTGGACAAAAGCGGGGCTCCTGCGCCAAGCCGGCGCCCATGCACGCCATCATCGAAGCCGTCGCCAGCTGGATCATCCTCACCATCTCGGCGGCCGGCTATGCCGGCGTGGCGCTGCTGATGGCGATCGAGAGCGCCTGCATCCCGCTGCCCTCCGAGATCATCATGCCGTTCGCGGGCTATCTTGTCTCGATCGGCCGGCTGGAGCTGCTCGCGGTTGCGACCGCGGGCGCGATCGGCTGCAATCTGGGCTCGATCCCGGCCTATTATGCCGGCAAGCTGGGTGGCCGCGCCGTCATTCTGCGCTATGGCAAATGGGTGCTGATCGGCCCGTCCGAGCTGGACCAGGCCGAGCGCTTCTTCGCCCGGTTCGGCGGCCTGGCGGTGCTGATCGGCCGGCTGCTGCCGGTGATCCGCTCCTTCATCGCCTTTCCGGCGGGCATGGCGCGGATGAACCAGCTGCGCTTCCACCTCTACACCTTTATTGGCTCCTGGCCCTGGTGTTTCGCGCTGGCGCTGGTGGGGGAAAGGCTGGGCCGCGCCTGGCAGAGCGATCCGCGGCTGCGCGCGCTGCTCCACAAGGCGGACCTGGTGGTGGTGGCGGCGATCGTCGCGGCGATCGCCTTCTACATCTGGCACCGGATGCGCGGCGTGCGGCGCGCCGGCTGAGCACGCCGCACGCCGCCCCGAAAGCGCTTAGCCCTGGCTGGCCGGACGCGCGCCGCCGCTGCCGCCACGACGACGCGGACGCCGCCGCGCGCCGGCGCCGTCGCCGGCGGCGCCATCCACCGGGTTCCACCCGCCCGGCTGAGGACGGCCCGAATGGCCGCGCCCGCCCGCCGGCTTGGCGAGGCCGCCGGTGCCCGGCGCGCGCTTGGGCGCCGCCTCCTGCGGACGCGCCCCGCGCCGCGCGCCGGCGCCGCGCCCGTCATTGCGGCCACGGCTGCCCAGCGCATCGCGTTCGCGATCGTCACGGCTCGCCAGCTTGGGCGCCGGCAGGCGCTTCTGTTCGGCGAGGAAATTCTCGGGCAGCGGCAGCTCGACCGGCTTGACGCGGGTCAGCTTCTCGATGTCGCGCATATTGCCCCGCTCGTCCGGCGAGACGAAGGCCAGCGCCACGCCCGCCGCCCCGGCCCGCGCGGTGCGGCCGATCCGGTGGACATATTGCTCCGGCACATCGGGAATGTCGAAATTGAAGACATGGGTGACGCCATCCACATCGATGCCGCGCGCGGCGATATCGGTGGCGACGAGGATCGGCGTTTCGCCGGAGCGGAAGGCCGCGAGCGTGCGCTCGCGCTGCGGCTGGCTCTTATTGCCGTGGATCGCGCCGGCGGCGATATCGGCGGCGGCGAGGTGGCGGACGATGCGGTCCGCGCCATGCTTGGTGCGGCTGAAGACGAGCGCGCGGCCAATCTCCTGCTTCGCCTGGCCCTCGCGCAGCTTGATCGTGAGCAGCGCCTGCTTCTCGGCCTGGTTCACATAGGTGAGATACTGATCCACCCGCTCGGCGGTGGTGGCGACCGGCGCCACCGCCACCTTGACCGGATCGGTGAGGAATTTGTCGGCAAGCTCGCCGATCGTCTTGGGCATGGTGGCCGAGAAGAAGAGCGACTGACGCTGACGCGGCAGCAGCGGCACGATCCGGCGCAGCGCGTGGATGAAGCCGAGATCGAGCATCTGGTCGGCCTCGTCGAGCACGAAGATCTCGACATGGCGAAGCGTCAGCGCGCGCTGGTCGACCAGGTCGAGCAGCCGGCCCGGCGTCGCCACCAGAATGTCCACGCCATGCTGGAGCTGGCGGATCTGCCGGTTGATCGGCACGCCGCCGAAGATGGTGGCGACGCTGAGCTTCAGATTGGCGCCATAGGCGCGCATGCTCTCGGCGATCTGGCTGGCCAGCTCGCGCGTCGGCGCCAGCACCAGCATCCGGCAGCCATGGGCCTGGCGATGCTTGGGCGCGCCGGCGAGATGGTGCAGCGCGGGCAGCGAGAACGCCGCCGTCTTGCCGGTGCCCGTCTGGGCGATGCCGAGAAGATCCCGGCCTTCGAGCAGCGGCGGAATGGCCTGCGCCTGGATCGGCGTCGGCGTGTGATAGCCTTCGGCGTCGAGCGCGGCCTGGATGGGGGCGGCGAGGCCGAGTTCGGAAAATTTGGTCATGAGAGACTCGCGATGCGCGGCGCGCCGCCGGGCAAGGCCCAGGCGACGGCGGCGGGTTACCGACAACCCGCGTGAAAAGGGTAGCCAAGGGGCGTTTCCAGAAGATGCGGCGGCTCGGCGACCCCAGGGGGACACCCTTCACGCAGCGCCGGCATCATGGCGAAAGCCACGAACGCTTGGATGCCCCGTAGCCGATCTCGGGCGTCAATGCAATGCCGCAGCGCACAAAATTCCTGGCCACTTGCACGCGCGCGCATTTGATACCAAGTCCGCGCCATGCTGATCGAAACCGAAGCCACCCCGAACCCGCAGACGATGAAGTTCCTGCCTGGCCGCACCGTGATGGAGGCGGGCACGCGGGATTTCGCGACGCCCGAGGAGGCGGAAGCCTCGCCGCTCGCCGAGGCGCTGTTCACGCTCGGCGATGTCGAGGGTGTGTTCTTCGGGAGCGACTTCGTCTCTGTGACGGCCGCGCCCGGCAGCGACTGGCGGGATCTGAAGCCGCAGGTGCTCGGCACGCTGCTCGACCATTTCAGCGGCGGCGCGCCGCTGTTCCGCGCCGGCTCGGCGGCGGCGATCGAGATCGCGCCCGGGGGGATCGAAGCGGATCCGGAGGATGCCGACATCATCGACCAGATCAAGGATCTGATCGACACGCGCGTGCGCCCGGCGGTGGCGCGCGATGGCGGGGATATCGTCTATCGCGGCTTCCAGCGCGGCACCGTCTATCTCGCCATGCACGGCGCCTGCGCGGGTTGTCCCTCCTCGACGGCGACGCTGAAACAGGGCATCGAGCAGCTTCTGAAGCATTATGTGCCGGAGGTGACGGAAGTTCGCGCCGTCTGATCCGGCCTTTGGCGAGGGCGATGGTGGACAAGCTCGACGATCAGGGACTGGACCTGCTGTTCCGCGAGGCGCGGAGTTTCAGCCATTGGCAGGACCGGCCGCTGCCCGAGGGCACGCCCGAGGCGATCTGGGCGCTGCTCCGCCTGGGACCGACCGCCGCCAACTGCCAGCCGGCGCGGCTGCACTGGTGCGTTTCGGCCGAAGCCCGCACGACGCTGGCCGGCTGCGTGTCCGAAGGCAATGTCGCCAAGGTGCGCACCGCGCCGGCGACGGTGATCATCGCCTATGATCCCGAATTCTACGAGCGCCTGCCGACCCTCTATCCGCCGGCGGACGCGCGCGCCTGGTTTGCCGGCAACGCGGCGCTGATCGCGCACACGGCGCTGCGCGACAGCAGCCTTCAGGCGGCCTATCTGATGCTGGCGGCGCGCGCGCTCGGCCTGGATGCCGGGCCGATGGCGGGGTTCGATGCCGAAAAGGTGGAGCAGGCCTTTCTCGCCGGCACCGGATACCGCGCCACCATGCTGTGCGCGATCGGCTATGGCGATCGATCGCGGCTGCATCCGCGCCTGCCGCGGCTCGCCTTCGCCGACGCCAACATCGTAAGCTGACCCTTGGCCGGCCTCACGCTCGCGCTGGATACCGCGACGGCCGCCTGCTCGGCGGCCCTGATCCGCGCCGGCCTGCTGGTGACGAGCGACAGCGCGCTGGTGGGGCGCGGCCATGCCGAGCGGCTGGTGCCGATGGTGGAGGCGCTGCTGGACGGCGCCCGCCCCGATCGCATCCTCGTCGATTGCGGGCCGGGCAGCTTCACCGGCGTGCGCGTGGGGCTGGCGGCGGCGATCGGGCTCGGCCTGGGCTGGGGCGTGCCGGTGCTCGGCTATGAATCGCTCGATCTGCTCGCGCTCGCCTATGCCGATGCGAATCCGCACGCGACGGCGGTGGCGGTGGCGCTGAGCGGCGGCCATGGCGAGCTGTTCGTCCGCCGCTACGCGCTCGCGCCCGTGCGGCCGCTCGGCGCGCTCGACTCCCTCCCGCCCGAAACTGCCGCCGCGCAGGTGGAGGAGACGGTGGTGATCGGATCCGGCGCGGGCGATCTGGTCGCCGCGCGCGGCTGGGGCGAGGCGCAGGCGCTGCTGCCCGATGCCGCCGCCGCGCGCCTGTTGCCCGAGGCGATGCTGCGTCCGCCCGTTCCCGTCTATGGCCGCGCCCCCGACGCGGCGCGGCCCGCATGAGTCGCGCGCTCGCCCCCGCCGGCGCGCACCGGCTGGCCGAGGGCGGCCCGGGCGATCTCGACGCGGTGATGGCGGTGATGGAGGCGGCCTTCGACCCGCAATATGGCGAGGCGTGGACGCGCAGCCAGTGCGCCGGCATTCTCGGCCTGCCGGGCGTGTGGCTGGTGCTGGCGCATGGCGCGTGCGGGCCGCTCGGCTTCGCGCTCAGCCGGGTCATCATGGACGAGGCCGAGCTGCTGCTGCTCGCGGTTCTCCCGGAGTCGCGCGGGCGCGGCATCGGAGGGGCCCTGCTCGAGGCGGTGGGCCATCAGGCGCGCACCCGCGGCGCGGTCAAGCTGCATCTCGAGATGCGCGACGACAATCCCGCCGCGCGCCTCTACGCCGCCGCAGGCTTCAGCGAGGTCGGGCGCCGCCCGCGCTACTATCAGGGTCGCGACGGCCGCCGCCGCGATGCGCTCACCCTGATCCGCCTTCTCGACGCGCCGCGCGCGCAAGAGGGTTGAACCCCCGCCTGGGCTGCGACACAAGCCGGAGGCCGGCGTGCGCCGGCCTGTTATGTCGCGTGCTTGGAGAAGAATATATGAGCGATCCCGTGGATCACGGCGAGGGCCTGGTGGCGCTCACCGCAGATATCGTCGCCGCCCATGTCGCCCATAATGCGGTGCCGCTCGATCAGGTGGCGGGGCTGATCCGCGCCGTGCACGAGGCGCTCGCCGGGCTCGGCGCGCCGGCCCCCGCGCCCGCCACCCCGCTGACGCCGGCGGTGCCGATTCGGGCTTCGGTCAAGCCGGACCACATCGTCTGCCTCGAGGATGGCAAGAAGCTGAAGATGCTGAAGCGCCACCTCGCCGCCCATTATGATCTCACGCCCGATCAATATCGGCGCAAATGGAACCTGCCGCACGATTATCCCATGGTGGCGCCGGCCTATGCGGCGCGGCGCAGCGCGCTCGCCAAGGAAATCGGGCTGGGCAAGCGACCGCGCGCACGATGAGCGTGGCGGGGCCCCTTTCTTCCGCACCCGTCTCGGCCTAAAGCGGAGCCATGCGCAAGATCGATCTTGAGGCGCTGTGCGCCGAGAAGGGGCTCCGCATCACCGAGCAGCGGCGGGTGATCGCGCGCGTGCTTTCGGAAGCCGAGGATCATCCCGATGTCGAGGAGGTCCATGCCCGCGCCGCCGCGATCGATCCCGGCATCTCCATCGCCACCGTCTACCGCACCGTGCGCCTGTTCGAGGAAGCCGGCATTCTCGAGCGGCACGAATTCGGCCAGGGCCGTTCGCGCTACGAGGCGACCAGCGAGGAACATCACGATCATCTGATCGAGCATGGCAGCGGCAAGGTCATCGAATTTGTCGACGAGGAGCTGGAAGCGCTCCAGCGGCGCATCGCCGAGCGGCTGGGCTATCGCCTGATCGGCCACCGCATGGAGCTGTATGGCGTCCCGCTCAAGCAGGATCAGTAAGGCCGCCCGTGCCCCCGTGGAGCGCGGCGCCCGCCTGCGGGCCTGGCGGCGCGTCATCGTGGTCGCGCTGTTGCTGGTCCTCTACCTCACGCTGCACGGGCTGTGGCGGCTGTTCGGCCGGCCCTCGCCCTGGCCGCCCCGCTTCCTCGGCCGGCTCGCCCATGCTGCGGGGATAGACGTCGCCTGTCGCGGCACGCCGCTGCGCCGCCATGTCCTCTACGTGGCGAATCACCTCACCTGGTTCGACATCACCATTCTCGCGGGGGCGACGGGCACGCGGTTCATCTCCAAGGACGATGTCGCGCGCTGGCCGCTGATCGGCTTTCTCGCCGGGCTCAACCGCACCATCTTCATCGCCCGGGCCGAGCGCGGACAGGTGGCGCGCCAAGCCGAGGCGGTGCGGATCGCGCTGGCGGAGGGCACGCCCGTCACCCTCTTCCCCGAGGGCGGCACGGGCGATGGCGTGGCGCTCAAGCCGTTCCGCGCCTCGCTCTTCGCCGCCGCGCTCGGCTGCGACCGCGTGATGATCCAGCCGGTCGCGATCGATTATGGCGCCGAACGCCGGCTGGTGGCCTGGACGGATCATCGCGGCGGCTTCGGCGCCGAGCTGTTCCGCCTGCTCGGTCTTGCCGGCCGCCGCCAGGTGACGCTCCATTTCCTCGATCCGATCGACCCCGCGCAAACGGGGGATCGCAAGCGGGTCGCCGCCTGCGCCCAGGCGCGGATCGCGGCCGCGCTTGGCGAGACGGGGGTGGAGCCTGTATAGGCGCGCGCCATGTCCGCACGCCCCCTGCCCCGCAGCTTCGCCGTCAAATCCTTCGGCTGCCAGATGAACGTCTATGATGGCGAACGCATGGCCGAGCTTCTCGCCGGCCAGGGCATGGTTCCCGCCGCCGATGGCGAGGCCGCCGAGCTGGTGGTGCTCAACACCTGCCACATCCGCGAAAAGGCGGCCGAGAAGGTCTATTCCGATATCGGGCGGCTGGTGAAGGCGAGCCACGCGGCGGGCGCGGCCAAGCCGCTGATCGCGGTGGCGGGCTGCGTCGCCCAGGCCGAGGGTGCGGAGATCGTCCAGCGCGCCCGCGCGGTGGATATCGTGGTCGGCCCGCAGGCCTATCACCGCCTACCCGATCTGGTCGCCCGCGCCGCCGCCGGCGCGCCGGCGCTGGACACCGACATGCCCGCCGAGTCCAAGTTCGGCGCGCTGCCCGCGCGCCGCAAGGTCGGCCCCGCCGCCTTCCTCACCGTGCAGGAAGGCTGCGACAAATTCTGCACCTATTGCGTCGTGCCCTATACGCGCGGCGCCGAAAGCTCGCGGCCCTGGTCCGCCATCCTCAACGAGGCGCGCGCGCTGGTCGACGCGGGCGCGTGCGAGATCACGCTGCTCGGCCAGAATGTGAATGCCTGGACGGGCGAGGACGAAGCCGGCCGCCGCCAGGGCCTGGACGGGCTGATCCGTGCGCTGGACCGGCTGCCCGGCCTCGCCCGCATCCGCTACACCACCAGCCACCCGAACGACATGTCCGACGCGCTGATCGCCGCGCATGGCGAGATCGCGTCGCTGATGCCCTTCCTGCACCTGCCGGTGCAATCGGGATCGGATCGCATCCTCAAGGCGATGAACCGCAGCCACACGACCGATGCCTATCTCCGGCTGATCGAGCGGGTGCGCGCGGCGCGGCCCGACATCGCGATTTCGGGAGATTTCATCGTCGGCTTCCCGGGCGAGACCGATGCGGACTTCGCGGCCACGCTGGCGCTGGTGGAGGCGGTGGGCCATGCCCAAGCGTTCAGTTTCAAATATAGCCCGCGCCCCGGCACGCCCGCCGCCACCATGGACGATCAGATCGCGCCGGCGGTGATGGACGCGCGGCTGCAGGCGCTCCAGGCGCTGCTCAACCGCCAACAGCATGGCTTCAACACCGCCAGCCTCGGCCGCCGCTGCACCGTGCTGATCGAGCGGCGCGGCAAGCTGCCGGGCCAGATGCTTGGCAAGAGCCCCTGGCTGCAATCCGTCCATATCCAGACCGACGCGCCGATCGGATCGCTGCTCGAGGTGGAGATCGTCGCCGCCGGCCCCAACAGCGTTTCGGGCGAATATCGGGCGCGCATCGCCGCCTGATCCCTCGATGCGCCGCGCCCCGGCCGGCGGGTGCCGACCGGGGCGCGGGCTGACGGCGCGGGGTACGCGCTCAGTAGGTGCCGGAGAAGCTCCGGTCGAGGCCGGCGCCGCGCGTCTCGTCGCCGCCCGCGCCGGTGCCGGCGCCCGTCGTCGACGCGGTACCCGTGCCGGTGGTGCCGGTGGTGCCGCGGTTCGCGCCGTCGCGCGCCGCATCTTGCCCGCCACCGAACAGGCCGCCACGCTCATCGGCCTCGCGCCAGGCCTTTTTCGCTTCCTCGGCGGTCTTGGAAAGCGTCACCTTGTCGGCCACCGTGGCGATCCAGGAGGACGGGATCGAATGGTGATGACCACCCGCGTCGCGGTCCGTCTTGGTGAGCAGGATATGGTCGGAGCGGACATGATCGACCGTGCCGACATGGGCGCCGTCCGACCCGACCACTTCCTGATGCTCCTTGACCTGCTGGAGCGAGTCCCGCTGGGTCTGGCGGGTCTGGCGCCAGGTCGAGAATTCACTCTCGAAGCGGCTGCGGTTCTCGCGGCGATACTCGTCATAGTCGCGATCGAAGGCATCGATCTGGCGATCGCGCCAGTTGCGGTAATCATGATGATCGTGATGGTCGTGCTCGCGTCCGCCGAACAGGCCGCCACGCTCCTGCGTGCCGCGATCCCGGTCATAGCCCGCGCCATAGCGGCCGCCGGTTTCGTAGCGCTGCGCGCCATAGCCGCTGCGCTCGCCACCGCCGCGATACTCGCGTCCACGCTCGCGCTCATAGCCGTAATCGCCCGCGCCATAGCCATAGCCGGTGGTGCGGCTGCCGCCATCGTCGAACTGGCGGCCTTCCATGCTGCGGTCATAGCCCATGCCGCCGCGCTCGGCGCGACCATAGCTCTCGTCGCGGTTGGAGCGCGTCCAGTTCGGATAGCGATCGGGGCTGCGATAGCCGCCGGGCTCGTAATTGGCATAGCGACCGCCACGCTCGTAGCGATCGCTCTCGCCGCGGGCGCGATCGTAGCGCTCGTCATAGCGCTCATCGTAGCGGCGGCGGCGCTCGGCCTCCTCGTCGCCGAACCAGGACCGAACCTCGTCGCCCGCGCGCTCGAAGAAGCCGCGCTCCTGGGCGTCGTCCCGACGATAGTCGTCACGGTCGGATCGATAGCCGCGATCCGGCCGATCATTGCGTTCGTAGGCCATTGCCTTCTCCTCTTGGCGATCGACAGCCAGTGTCGGCACGCTCCGGCACCGCCCGGCTTGGAGAGCAAAACCAACGTAAATCAGCGCCGTTCCGCCGCGCCCCAAACGGCGCGGGGCAGGCCGCGCAGCCAGCGGGACGAGCTGAGCGCCAAGAAAATGCAGGGCGATGATTTTTGGGCGTTGCCAGCCGGATCGCGCGCGGCTAGAGGGGCGGCCCCGGCGGGTGCGGGGCTGTAGCTCAGATGGGAGAGCGCTGCAATCGCACTGCAGAGGTCAGGGGTTCGATTCCCCTCAGCTCCACCAACCCCGCCGGGTCTTTCCTGATATCGTCGAAATACACGCTGCACGATCCGCCGACCGGATCGCTGCGCTTGACGACTACGCTTGTGGCCGGTATCAACTACGCCCGTAGACCCTAATCGGGAGCAGCGTGGTGGAGCGCATCGGCGAAGGCGAGCTGGCGGTGATGGAGGTGCTGTGGGACACGGCGCCGCTGAGCGCGGCCGAGGTGGTGGCGCGGCTCGGACCGGATCGCGACTGGAGCGACAGCACGGTCAAGACGATGCTGGCCCGGCTCGTCGCCAAGGGTGCGCTCGCGCATGAGGAGGATGGCCGGCGCTATCGCTACCGGCCGATGCTCGCGCGCGACGCCTATGCCCGCACCGAGACGCGGCGGCTTGCCGATCGCCTGTTCGGCGGTCGCGCCGCGCCGCTCGTCGCCCATCTCGCCGAGGCGCAGACGCTGAGCGAGGAGGATATCGCGGAGCTGGACGCGCTCGTCCAGGCGCTGCGCAAATGATCGCGCTCGCCGCCCGCCTCGCCACGCCCGGCTTCGCCGAGGCGCTGATCGGCTCCGCGCTGCTGATGCTGCTGGTGCTCGCGCTCCGCCGCCCGGCGGCGCGGCTGTTCGGCCCGCAGATCGGCTATGCGCTCTGGCTGCTTCCCGCGCTGCGGCTCCTGCTGCCGCCGCTGCCGGGCTGGCACCCCTTCTATCTCCCCGTCATCTGGATCACGCCGGACAGCACGCGGATCGGCCTGATGGCCACGCAGGATATCGGCACGGAACCGCTGACGCGCGCGCCGGGGCTGGTCGCCGCCGCGCCCGGCTTCGACTGGGCATCGCTGCCGGCGCTGCTGCTGCTCGCCTGGGCGGCCGGCGCGGCGGTGCTGCTCGGCGTACAGCTGGCGCGCTATCACGGCTTTGTCCGCCGCGCCTGCGCGGGAGCCGCGCGGCTCACCGTCAGCTGCGGCGTGGAGGTGCTGCTGAGCCCGGCGGTGCGCGGCCCGGTCGCGGTGGGCCTGATCCGGCGGCGCATCCTGCTGCCCGCCGATTTCAGCCGACGCTACACCGCCGAGGAGCGCCGGCTCGCGCTGCTCCACGAGGGCGCGCATCATGATCGGGGCGATCTCTACGCCAATTTCGCCGGTCTGCTCGTGCTCGCCGCGCATTGGTGGAACCCGCTCGCCTATCGCGCCTACCGCGCCTTCCGCATCGATCAGGAACTGGCCTGCGACGCCACGGTGCTGCGCCGGGCGAGCGGCGAGGATCGCGTCAGCTATGGCCGCGCGGTGCTCAAATCGGCGATCGCGCCGAGCCCCGCCATCGCCTGCGCGCTCAACAACAAGGCGCAGCTGGCCGAGCGGGTGCGGATGATGGCGGCGCGCCGCTTCGAGACGACGCGGCTGGCGGCGGGCGGGCTGTTCGCGCTGGCGATCGCGGCGGCCGGGCTGGCGCTGACGGCGTCGGGCGCCCAGGCCGGCGCCACCACCCCGCCCGACTGGTTCGACCAGGCCATGGCGCAGGCCGAGCGCGACGCCGCCCAGGCGGCGGTGGACGCCAAGACGCTCGACGCGCGCTCGGCCGAGCTTGAGGTCGCGCAGCGTCGTTCGACCCGGATCGAGGCCGCGATGGCGCGCTCGACCCAGGTCGAGGCGGCGCAGGCGCGCGCGGCCCGGCTCGAGGCGGCGCAGGCGCGGCTCGCGGCGAGCGCCGCGGCGCTGCGGGCGCGCGCGGCCGCCACCGAGGCGATGGCGCGGCTGCCCGACGCGCAGGCGATGGAGGCGCAGCTGCGCGCCGCGCGCGTCGCATCCGGCCTCGCGCGGGAGGCCGGCCACACGGCGCGCGCGGAGGCGATCGACGGCGCGGTGAAAGCCTCGCTCGCGGCGGCCGGCGTCGACGCGATCGACGCGCATGTCCGCACCGCGCTCGCCGCCGCCGGGGTCGACCGGATCGACGACCATGTCGAGGCGGTGCTGCGCGCGCACGGCCTGACGGCGCGCTGACGGGGCTCAGCTCCGGCCGAACAGCCGTTCCACATCCGCCTTGGAGAGCTTCACCCAGGTCGGCCGGCCATGGTTGCACTGGCCCGAATGGGGGGTGATCTCCATCTCGCGCAGCAGCGCGTTCATCTCGGCCACGGACAGGGCGCGGCCGGCGCGGACCGAGCCGTGGCACGCCATGGTGGCGGCGACATGGTCCAGCCGCTCGCGCAGGCTCAGCGCGGAGTCGTAGGCGGCAAGCTCGTCCGCCAGATCCTGCACCAGCCCGTGCACATCGGTGCGGCCGAGCAGCGCCGGCACCGCGCGGACCAGCATGGCGCGGGGGCCGAAGCGATCGAGCGTCAGCCCCAGCTCGGCGAATTCGGCGAGCCGCGCCTCCAGCCGGTCGCAGGCGGGCTCGTCCAGCTCGATCACTTCGGGCAGGAGCAGCGTCTGCGCCGCGACGCCCCCCTCGCTCATCGCCCGCCGCATCCGCTCCAGCACCAGCCGCTCGTGCGCGGCATGTTGATCGACCAGCACCAGCCCATCCTCGGCTTCGGCGACGATATAGGTGGCGGCGACCTGCCCGCGCGCGACGCCGAGCGGATGGCGCGCGCCCTGCGGCACCGCCGCCACCGCCGGCTCGGCCCGGCCCTGCGGCGGCGCGGCGAGCGCGGGCGGCGGCGCGGCATAGCCGGGCGCGCGATCCCACACGGCATATTGGCGCGCCTCGATCGGCAGCGGGGCGGAAGCCGCCTCGGCCGCTCCGAGCGCGCCGCTCTGCCACGCCTCGGGCCCGAGCGCGGGGCGCTGCACCACGCGATGGCCGGCGGCATCCAGCGCCGCGCGCAGCCCGCCGACGATCAGCCCGCGCACCAGCGCCGGTTCGCGGAAGCGGACCTCGGTCTTGGCCGGGTGGACGTTCACGTCCACCTCCTCGCCGGGCAGCGACACGAACAGCGCGACGACCGGGTGGCGATCCCGCGCGAGCATCTCGGCATAGGCGGCGCGCACGCTGCCGGCGAGCAGGCGATCGCGCACCGGCCGGCCGTTGACGAACAGATATTGGTGATCGGCGACCCCGCGGTGGAAGGTGGGCAAGCCGGCCACGCCTTCCAGCCTCACCCCGCCGCGCACATGATCGATCACCACCGCATTGTCCTGCAGCGCGCGGTCGGTGAGCGCGGCGACCCGCGCCGGCTGGCTCTCGCCCGGCGCGACCGAGAAGATGCGCCGCCCGTCATGCTCCAGCGAGAAGCCGATATCGGGGCGCGCCATCGCCAGCCGCTTCACCGCATCGACGCAGGCGGCATATTCCGAGCGCGCCGAGCGCAGGAATTTGCGGCGTGCCGGCACGCGCGCGAACAGCCCTTCCATGCGCACGCGCGTGCCGGGCGGGAGCGCCGCCGGCCCCTGCTCCACGAGCGCGCCATTGTCGACGATGCGCCGCCAGCCATCGCCGCCGCGCACCCGGCTCTCGATCGCGAGCCGCGCCACACTGGCGATCGAGGGCAGCGCCTCGCCCCGGAAGCCGAGCGTGGCGACGGCCTCAATCGCCTCGTCCGGCAGCTTGGAGGTGGCGTGCCGCTCCAGCGCCAGCGCCATCTCGTCCGGGTTCATGCCGCAGCCGTCATCCGCCACCTCGAGCCCCGCGAGCCCGCCTTCGAACAGCGCCACCGCGACCCGCGTGGCGCCCGCGTCGATTGCGTTCTCGACAAGTTCCTTGAGCGCGCTGGCCGGCCTTTCAACCACTTCACCGGCGGCGATACGATTGACGAGATGCTCGGGCAGGCGACGTATTGACATGGGTTCGGCCTTAGCCCAAGCGGCGGCCTTCCGCGACCGTGACGATGGACACCGCAGGGCACGCAACCTGCGGCGCGATCGGCAAACGGGCGCGGAGCGTCGGATAGAAATGGCCGAAAGTGGGGCGGCCGATCGCAAGCAACGGGCGAGATCGGGCAAGCATGGTGTTCACGCGCTTCTTCAAATTCATGTCGCACGATATGGCGATCGATCTCGGGACGGCGAACACGCTCGTCTATCTGCGCGGGCGCGGCATCGTGCTGAACGAGCCGTCGGTGGTGGCGATCGAAACGATCCAGGGCGTCAAGAAGGTGCGCGCCGTGGGCGAGGACGCCAAGCTGATGATGGGCAAGACGCCGGGCTCGATCGAGGCGATCCGCCCGCTGCGCGACGGCGTCATCGCCGACATCGACGTCGCCGAGCAGATGATCAAGCACTTCATCCACAAGGTGCATGGCGGCAAGGCGCGGCCCTGGCGCTTCCCCGAAATCGTGATCTGCGTGCCTTCGGGCTCGACCTCGGTGGAACGCCGCGCGATCCGCGACGCGGCCTCCAACGCGGGCGCTAGCCAGGTCTTCCTGATCGAGGAGCCGATGGCGGCGGCGATCGGCGCGGACATGCCCGTGACCGAGCCGGTGGGATCGATGGTGGTGGATATCGGCGGCGGCACCACCGAGGTGGCGGTGCTCTCGCTGCGCGGCCTCGCCTATACCACGAGCGTGCGCGTGGGCGGCGACAAGATGGACGAGGCGATCGCCTCCTATGTCCGCCGCAACCATAATCTGCTGATCGGCGAGGCGACGGCCGAGCGGATCAAGAAGGAAGTGGGCTGCGCCAAAATGCCGGCCGATGGCGTGGGCGAGACGATCCACATCAAGGGCCGCGATCTCGTCAACGGCGTGCCCAAGGAAATCACGATCAACCAGGGCCAGATCGCCGATGCGCTGTCCGAGCCCGTCGGCACCATCATTGAGGGCGTGCGGATCGCGCTCGAAAATACCGCGCCCGAGCTCGCCGCAGACATTGTCGACCAGGGCATCGTGCTGACCGGCGGCGGCGCGCTGCTCCAGGGCATCGACGAGGTGCTGCGCGACGAGACCGGCCTGCCCGTCACCATCGCCGACGATCCGCTCACCTGCGTCGCGCTGGGCACCGGCCGCGCGCTCGAGGAACCCGTGTATCGCGGCGTGCTGCAGACCGCCTGAGCGGCCGGAGGCGCGCGGCCGCCGCGCGCGGGCGGCGGGGCGCATGAGGGTAAGGCGCGATGAGGCGAACGCCTGAAGCACCGGAGAGCGCGCCGCGATGAAGCCAAGAACGCGCAACCGGCGCCCCGGCTTCTCGCGGCGCGCGCAATATGGCCTGTTCTTCTCCTATGTGGTGGCGGTGGCGGGGATCGTGATCGGCCTCGGCCTGATCCTCGTCGCCCATTTCGATCCGGTCGGCTTCGGCGCCATTCGCGGGCTCGCGCTCGATCTTACCACGCCCGTGTCCACCGCCGGCCGAAGCCTGGTGGATGGCATCGGCGGCGGCGTCCAGACCGTGTCCGCCTATATCAACGCCGGCAGCCAGAATGCCGCGATGCGCGCCGAGCTGGATCATGATCGCCAGGCGCTCGTCCGCGCCCGCATCCTGGCGCTGGAGAATGCGCGGCTGCGGCGCTTGCTGCGGCTGGTCGAGGGCAATGTCGATCCCGTCGCGGTGGCGCGCATCGTCGGCTCCACCGGCACCAGCAGCCGCCGCCTCGCCACGCTCAACGCGGGCAGCCTCAACGGCGTGCGGCCGGGCCAGCCGGTGCGCTCCCCCGAAGGGCTGGTCGGCCGGGTGGTGGAGACCGGCCTCACCGCCGCGCGCGTGCTGCTGATCACGGACAATGCCTCGGTGGTGCCGGTGCGGCTGGCGCGCGGCGGCCTGGCCGCGCTGGCCGCCGGCCGCGGCGACGGATCGCTCGAGCTGCGGCCGCTCGGCGCCGGCAGCAACCCCTTCCATCGCGGCGACATCGTGCTCACCTCGGGCACGGGCGGCCTCTATCCGCCGGATGTGCCGGTGGCGGTGGTGCTGCGCCGCGACGGCGACATCGCCATCGCCTGGCCGCTCGCCGATCCCGCGCGGCTCGATTATGCCGTGGTCGAGCCACCCTATATCGGCGTGCCCGCGCCCGCCGCCATTCCCACGGTCACGCCCTGATGCTGGGGCCGGTGGGACGATCGGGCGAGCGTCGACTCGATTTCCGCGCGCGCGCGGTGCCGGCGCTCACCACGCTGCTCGGCTCGGCGACGGCGCTGCTCCCGGTCGTCGCCCTCTCCCCCTCCTGGCCGCCGCTGGGGCTTCTGATGCTGCTCGCCTGGCGGCTGCTCCGTCCCGAAATCTGGGCGCCCTGGGTGGCGCTGCCGCTCGGCCTTGCCGATGATCTCATCACCGGCCAGACACTCGGCACCGGGATGGTCGGCTGGACCCTGTGCCTGCTGGCGATCGAAGCGGTGGAAGGACGGCTGCTGTGGCGCGACTATTGGCAGGAATGGCTGCTCGCCGCCGGGCTGATCGCGGCGACGATCCTGCTTGGCTGGGCGATCGCCCGCTGGACCGGCGGCGCCACGCCGATCCTGCTGCTGGCGCCGCAGATCGTCGCCAGCATCCTCTGCTTCCCCATGGTGAGCCGGCTCTGCGTGCTGCTCGATCGCTGGCGGCTGGCCTTCGGCAAGATTCGCGCGCAGGACTGACGCCATGAAGATCGGCGCGCATCGCCCGCCCCGTCGCCTCGTCACCGAGGCGCAGCAGAGTTTCACCTTCGCCCGCCGCACGCTGGTGCTCGGCGCGGCGCAGGGCGCGGTGGGCCTGATGCTGGCGGCGCGCATGGGCTGGCTAGCGGTGGCCGAGCATGATCGCTTCACCGCGCTGGCCGAGAGCAATCGCGCCCGCTCCACGCTGATTCCGCCGCGCCGGGGCTGGATCGTCGATCGCTCGGGCAAGCCGATCGCGGTCAACCGCTCCGATTTCCGGGTCGATCTCATCCCCGATCTGATGCGCGACAAGGATGCCGAAATCGCGCTGCTCACGCAGATCCTGCGCCTCACCCCCGATGATCTGGACCGGTTGCACGAGATGCTCGCCAAGGCGGCGGGCTTCCAGCCGGTGGCGGTGATCGAGGATCTGGATTTCGAGCGCTTCGCCCAGGTCAATCTGCGCCTGCCGGACCTGCCGGGCGTGATGCCGGCGCGCGGCTTTTCGCGCTTCTACCCCGCCGGGGCGGCGGTGGCGCATCTGTGCGGCTATGTCGGCGCCGCCTCGGCCGAGGATTACAAGAAGGCGCATGATCCGCTGCTGATCACGCCCGGCTTCAAGGTCGGCAAGCAGGGCCTCGAGAAGGTGTTCGACGCCTATGTGCGCGGCAAGCCCGGCGCTAAGCGATCGGAGGTGACGGCGCGCGGCAAGCTGGTGCGCGAGCTGACCACCCAGGCCGAGGTGCCGGGTAACACGCTCCACCTCACCATCGATGCCGGGCTGCAATCCTATCTGGCCGAGCGCATGGGCACCGAATCGGGCTCGGCGGTGGTGATCGACGCGCGCAATGGCGACATTCTCGCGATGGTGGCGATGCCCGCCTTCGATCCCAACAGCTTCTCGCGCGGGATCAGCCATGACGAATGGAACATGCTGTCCGCCAACGATCATCTCCCGCTGCTGAACAAGACGCTGCAGGGGCTGTATCCGCCGGGATCGACGGTGAAGCCGATGAACGCGCTGGCGCTGCTGGAGGCCGGGGTCTCGCCCGACGATCATGTGCTGTGCACGGGGCGCTACCGCGTCGGCAACAGCTTCTTCCACTGCTGGCAGCATCGCGGCCATGGCGCGATCGACATGCACCGCGCGATCCAGCAGAGCTGCGACGTCTATTTCTACGAGATGGCGCGCCGCGTCGGCACGCCGCGGATCGCCGCCACCGCGCGGACGCTGGGCCTGGGGCAGAGCTTCCCGCTGCCGGTCACCTCGCAGCGCTACGGCACGGTGCCCGATCCCGATTGGAAGATGCGCCGCTACCACAAAAGCTGGACCGTGTCGGACACGCTGAACAGCTCGATCGGCCAGGGCTATACGCTGGTCAACCCGCTCCAGCTGGCGGTGATGGCGTCGCGGCTGGCGAGCGGGCGCGTGCTGGTGCCTCGCCTCGTCCACCGCACCACGGACCAGCCGGCCGAGCCGCTCGCCGTCGCGCCCGAGCATCTGGCGATCATCCGCGCCGCGATGGGCCGGGTGGTCGGGCCTGGCGGCACCGCCAACAGCGCCCGCCTGCCGCTCGCCAATGTCGCGATGGCCGGCAAGACGGGCAGCGCGCAGG
Source organism: Sphingomonas morindae (assembly GCF_023822065.1). Lineage (NCBI taxonomy): Bacteria > Pseudomonadati > Pseudomonadota > Alphaproteobacteria > Sphingomonadales > Sphingomonadaceae > Sphingomonas > Sphingomonas morindae. Next base: position 3,106,921 of record NZ_CP084930.1, on the reverse strand, counting down.
TGCGGCGGATCAGCATGGCGGATCGCGCGGCCGGGCGGGTGCGCGGCGATATCGGCGCGTGGCGCACGCGCGACCATGGCCTGTTCATCGCCTTCGCGCCGGTCGACACGCCCATCTACGCGGTCGGCATCATCCTGGAACATGCCGGCCATGGCACGGCCGCCGCGCAGATGGCGCGCGATGCCATCACCTATCTCTACGATCCCGAAAAGGCGCAGGCGACGCTGGCGAGGCTGCAGCCGAGCTGGGGCGGCGACATCGCCACCCGCATGGCGCGCGAGCGGGCGGCGTGGCAGGCGCAGCAGGTGGCGCAGAAGGTCGCCGACGCGGCCGAGGCGGCGAGCGTCGACAATGCCGCCGATCCCGCGCCCAGCGCCACCGCCAGCGCGGTCGCGCCGCCCGAGGAGGCACCCACCAACGCGCAGGGCGGCAATGATGCGGGCGCGATGGACGAATGATCGGCAATTCGCTCATTCCCGCCCCGCTCGCCGCTTTGCCCTGGCGGGTGATCCTGACGGTGACGGCGATCACCGGCTTCGGGCTGGTGGTGCTCTATTCCGCCGCCGGCGGCAGCCTGCGGCCCTGGGCGCTCGGCCAGGGCCTGCGCTTCGTGGTGCTGCTGGCGCTCGCCATCGCGCTGTCGCGGCTCGATCAGGCGCGGCTCAAGGCGATCGCGCTGCCCGCCTATGGCGTGCTGCTGGTGGCGCTGCTGCTGACCGAACTGGTCGGCGCGGTGCGCGGCGGCGGCCAGCGCTGGCTGGATCTCGGCATCATCCGCCTCCAGCCCTCCGAGCTGATGAAGCCGGTGATCGTGCTGGTGCTGGCGCGCTTCTACGATCGCCTGCCGGCGGGCGAGATCCGCGGCTTCCACGCGATCTGGCCGGCGCTGGCGCTGATCGGCCTGCCCTTCGCGCTGATCCTCGTCCAGCCCGATCTCGGCACGGCGACGATGGTGATGATGGGCGGCGTGACGGTGATGTTCCTGGCCGGGCTTCCGCTGCGCCTGTTCATCGGCGCGGTGCTGGCGGCGCTGCCGCTGGGCGCGGGCGCGTGGAGCATGCTGCACGAATATCAGCGCAACCGCGTCCTGATCTTCCTCGATCCGGACATGGACCCGCTCGGCCGCGGCTATCACATCACCCAGAGCAAGATCGCGATCGGCTCGGGCGGGCTGCTCGGCAAGGGCTTCCTCAACGGCACCCAGAGCCATCTCGACTATCTGCCCGAGGGCCAGACCGACTTCGTCTTCGCCACCATGGCCGAGGAATGGGGCCTGGCGGGCGGCGTGCTGCTCATCATCGGCTTCCTTTCGGTGATCTGGTGGGGGCTGGGCGTGGCGCTGCGCGCGCCGACGCGCTTCGCCCGGCTCACCGCCGCCGGCCTTTCCACCACCATCTTCTTCTATGTCGCGATCAACCTGATGATGGTGATGGGCCTCGCGCCCGTGGTGGGGATCCCGCTGCCGCTCGTCTCCTATGGCAGCTCGGCGGTGATGACGGTGATGATCATCATCGGCATTCTCTTCGCGCTCGATCGCGACCAGCGCGGCTACCGGCCGCCCTTCGGCTGAGCGTATGTCCCTTGGGTCGAGCGCCTTTGCTTCGACTGAGCGCCTGCAAAAAACTTGCCGGAATCGCTTTACAGCCCCCCACCCCCCTGCTACTCGGCCGCTCCCGACGCGATCGACCGATCGCAGGACGGAACGGACGCATAGCTCAGTTGGTAGAGCAGCTGACTCTTAATCAGCGGGTCCCAGGTTCGAGCCCTGGTGCGTCCACCATTTTCTCATCGATTTAGCCGACCATATAACGCCGGCCAACGAGTATGGCGGGCTTATTGGTGCGGCGAGAACGGCCTGGCTTCCAGCACCTGCTTGCTACGTAGTCGCGGCGGGCGTGGATGGTCTTGCCTCGCTTTGCCCCTTGGTCGATACCGCTCTGCGGCGCCGCCACGCACGGCGCCCGGGGCGTGGAAACCCCGAAACACAGCGGCTGGGCTGCCCGTTGTAGCCCGCGCATCCTTGACCCTATGGTCGGGGAGCCTGCGACGTATGTCCAGGGCTCTCCAGCCTAAAGGTCGTAGGGACCGGCTGTGTTCGGTTTTCCAACTCCCCGATCACCAAGGATCAGGTGTGAAGTCGGCGCGGGGGCGTACCGCCACCGACTTCAGGGGGGAAGTCATGGCCCATGGCACGCGTCGCATCGAGACGGGGTGGATCGGCCTTGACACGGCGACGCGGCAGATCGTGCTGCACCAGCCCGGGGGCGCCTTCTGGTTCGTGGCGGGGCTGGCCGGCGCGCGCCGGCTCATGGGCCATGTCGTGACGTTGGAAGGCGAGCGTGCGGATTTCAACCTGCTCGCGGTGCGCCGGATCCTGGCCGTGGATGGCGGGCCGGTGCCGGCACTGCGGCAAGGCTTGCGAGGCTGGCGTCGCGCGCGGATAGAGGGGGAGCCCTGCCCCGCCGACCGCGCGGTAAGGGGCGAGGATGAAAGGCCTTCCATGCTTGCCGAGCCGCTTGCCCCGACCGCGCCGAAATCGGGCCGCTGGTATACGCATCTCTATGCGCAGGTGCTGGTGGCGATCCTTCTGGGCATCGCGCTGGGCCAGCTCGATCCCGGCGCGGGCGCGGCGCTCAAGCTGCTCGGCGATGCCTTCATCAAGCTGGTGAAGATGGTGATCGCGCCCGTCATCTTCCTCACCATCGTCACCGGCATCGCCGGCATGCGCGATCTCGGCTCGGTCGGCCGGGTGGCGGGCAAGGCCTTCGCCTATTTCCTCTTCTTCTCGACGCTGGCGCTGCTGCTGGGGCTGCTGGTGGCCAATGTCGTGCGGCCGGGCGCGGGGCTCGACATCGATCCCGCCACGCTCGATGCCAGCCGCGTCGCCAGCTACGCCGCCAAGGCGCACGAGACGAGCATCACCGGCTTCCTCACCGCCATCATCCCGGACACGGCGCTGTCGGCGCTGACCGAGGGCAATATCCTGCAGACCCTGTTCCTCGCCATTCTGGTAGGCATCTCGCTGGCGCTGATCGGCGAGCGTGGGGACGGCCTGCTGGCGCTGTTCGAGCAGGCATCGGCCGTTTTCTTCAAGCTGGTGGCGATCGTGATGAAGGCCGCGCCGCTCGGCGCCTTCGGGGCGATGGCCTTCACCATCGGCACCTATGGCGTCGGCACCCTCGCCAATCTCGCCGCTCTGGTCGCCTGCTTCTATCTCTCGGCCTTGCTGTTCGTGCTGCTCGTGCTGGGCGCGGTGGCGCGGCTGGCGGGGTTCTCGATCCTCAAGCTGATCGCCTATCTGAAGACCGAGCTGCTGCTGGTGCTCGGCACCTCCTCCTCGGAAAGCGCCCTGCCCGCGCTGATCGAGAAGATGGAGCGCGCCGGCTGCCCCAAGTCGATCGTCGGGCTGGTGGTGCCCACCGGCTATTCCTTCAACCTCGACGGCACCAATCTCTACATGACGCTGGCGGCGCTGTTCATCGCCCAGGCCACCAATGTGCATCTCAGCCTGGGCGAGCAGCTGCTGCTGCTCGGCGTCGCGATGCTCTCGTCCAAGGGCGCGGCGGGGGTGACGGGCGCGGGCTTCATCACGCTGGCGGCGACGCTCTCGATCGTGCCGAGCGTGCCGGTGGCGGGCATGGCGCTGATCCTCGGCGTCGATCGCTTCATGTCCGAGTGCCGCAGCCTCACCAACTTCATCGGCAATGCGGTGGCCACGGTGATCGTGTCGCGCTGGGAGGGCGCGCTGGATCATGCCGCGCTGACCGCGGCGCTCGCCGGCGAGACCGCGCCGCGCCGCGGGTAACCGCTCCGAAAGCTCTCCCGCGCCATGAGGCTTGGCGCGGCGGCGCGGCGGTGCGAGGAAGCGCGCGGGGCATGAGCGGAGGCGAACGATGATCCTGGTAACGGGTGCGGCGGGCTTTATCGGGGCGGCGCTGTGCCGGGCGCTGATCGCGCGCGGCGAGGCGGTGCTCGGGATCGACAGCCTCAACGACTATTATCCGGTCGCGCTCAAGCAGGCGCGGCTCGAGGCGATCGCTGCCACCCCCGGCGCCGACACGCTCTTCCGCTTCCAGCAGCTGGATTTCGCCGACGACGAGGCGCTGGAGGCGGCGCTGGCCGGCGTGGCGATCGAGCGCATCGTCCATCTCGGCGCGCAGGCGGGCGTGCGCTACTCGATCGAAAATCCGCGCGCCTATGCCCGCGCCAATCTGGTCGGCCATCTCAACCTGCTCGAGCTGGCGCGCGCGCGCGGCGTGGCGCATCTCGTCTATGCCTCGTCCTCCTCGGTCTATGGCGGCAATGCGAGCCTTCCCTTCCGGGTCGAGGATCGGGCGGACCGGCCCGTCTCGCTCTATGCCGCGACCAAGCGCGCCGACGAGCTGATGAGCGAAACCTACGCGCATCTCTATCGCCTGCCGCAGACCGGCCTGCGCTTCTTCACCGTCTACGGTCCCTGGGGCCGGCCCGACATGGCGCCCTGGCTCTTCACCCAGGCGGTGCTGGCGGGCACGCCGATCCGCGTCTTCAACCAGGGGCGGATGCGGCGCGACTTCACCTATATCGACGATATCATCGCCGGCGTGATCGCGGCGCTCGATCATCCGCCCGCCGACGACGGCACCGAGAAGGCGGGCGGCAGCCTCGGCCCGCATCGTCTCTACAATATCGGCAACAGCCGCGCCGAGGCGCTCGACGATTTCATCGCCGCGATCGAGGCGGCGTGCGGGCGCCCGGCGATCCGCGAGCTGCACCCGATGCAGCCTGGCGATGTCGAAGCCACTTACGCCGACATTTCCGCGATCGAGCGCGATCTCGGCTACCGCCCGACGATCGCGATCGGCGAAGGCATTCCGCGCTTCGTCGCCTGGTTCCGGGACTATCACGGCCTCTGAAAACGCGGCCGCCGCCGCTTAGGGGTGGACAGCGGCGGCCAAGTCCGGCACAATTCGTTCATGTCCGAAGGTCTGCACCTTTCGCTTCTGCGACTTACGCGCCCTTAGGCGCCACGAAGTTGCGCGTCCCCCGGGGGCCGCCTGTCGCCTAAGGGCTTCTCACCGCCAGACGACCCGCCGAGCCGCAGCGCGGCGCATGAGAGACGGACAATGACCGACACCGTATTGATCTTTGACACCACGCTCCGCGATGGCGAGCAGTCGCCCGGCTGTTCGATGAACCTCGAGGAAAAGCTCAAGGTCGCCGCCCAGCTCGAAGCCATGGGGGTGGACATTATCGAGGCGGGCTTCGCCATCGCCTCGGAAGGCGATTTCGAGGCCGTGAGCGCCGTCGCCCGCCAAGCGGATCGCGCGGTGGTGGCCAGCCTGGCGCGCGCCGCCATCGGCGATATTGATCGCGCCTGGGAGGCGGTGCGCCATGCGCGGCGGCCGCGCATCCACAGCTTCATCGCCACCTCGCCGCTCCACATGCGCGTCAAGCTCAACAAGACGCCCGAGCAGGTGCTGCAGGCGATCGAGCACACGATCAGCCATGCGCGCAATCTCTGCCCCGATGTGGAATGGTCGGCGGAGGATGCGACCCGGTCCGAACCGGACTTTCTGGCGCGCTGCATCGAGATCGCCATCCGCTGCGGCGCCACCACGATCAACCTGCCCGATACGGTGGGCTATGCCACGCCCGAAACCTATGGCGCGCTGTTCCGCGACATGATCGCCCGCGTGCCCAATGCCGATCGCGCGATCTTCTCCACCCATTGCCACAATGATCTGGGGCTGGGCGTGGCGAACACGCTGGCGGCGGTGGCGGCGGGCGCGCGCCAGGTGGAATCGACGATCAATGGCATCGGCGAGCGCGCCGGCAACGCGGCGGTCGAGGAGATCGCGATGGCGCTCAAGGTGCGCCACGATGTCATGCCCTTCCGCACCAACATCGTCTCGACCGAGATCACCCGCGCCAGCCGCCTGGTCTCGGGCATCACCGGCTTCCAGGTGCAGCCCAACAAGGCGATCGTCGGCGCCAATGCCTTCGCGCACGAGAGCGGCATCCACCAGGACGGGATGCTCAAGGACAGCTCCACCTACGAGATCATGACCCCGGAGAGCGTGGGCGTCACCACCTCCAACCTCGTCATGGGCAAGCATAGCGGGCGCGCGGCGTTCCGCTCCAAGCTCGAGGCGCTCGGCTATAGCCTGGGCGACAACGCCTTCCAGGATGCCTTTGTCCGCTTCAAGGCACTCGCCGACGCCAAGAAGGCGGTGTTCGACGAGGATATCGTCGCGCTCGTGGATGACGAGGTGCTGCGCGGGCACGACTCCATCCAGGTCAAGGATGTCGAGATCCATTGCGGCACCGGGCCCGCGCGCGCGATCCTCAGCCTCGAGATCGACGGGGTGGAGCGGGTCGCGGCGACGCGCGGCAATGGGCCGGTGGACGCGCTGTTCAACGCGGTGCGCGAACTGGTGCCGCACGACAAATCGGTGCTGGAGCGCTACGAGGTCCATGCCGTCACCGGCGGCACCGATGCGCAGGCCGAAGTCTCGGTGCTGCTCGCCGAGGAGGGGCGCACCACGCGCGGCGTCGGCGCGCATCATGATACGCTGGTCGCGAGCGTCCGGGCCTATGTGAACGCGCTCAACAAGCTGATGGTGAAGCGCGGCAAATCCGCACCGGACGCGCTCGCCGGCTAAGCGGGCCGGAGGCGCGCGCGGGCGGAGCGGGCCCGCGCGCGTCCGGCTCCGGCCCTGCGCGGCGGCGCCAGCGAGGCTGAGCGCGCCATGCCGTCGCGTACACAGGCGATCATCGGCGCCGCGATACTAATCGCGCCCGCCGCCAGCCCGGGCGGCAAGACCGGGCAAGATCAGGGCGAACAATCGGGCGGCGGCGAAAGCAGAACGGACCATCTTCGACCCGCGCGCGTCGAAGAGAGGCCTCTTCTCTACACGGCCGCCAGCGGCGTCGGAGCAAAGCATCTGGCCCCTCCCCGTTTCACGGCATCATCGCCGGCGAAGGTTAAGAAGACTTAGGAAAAAACTCCGGCCGGCACGGCTAAAGCGGCGCCCGCGGCGGCCGTTATCGGGATCGTGGCCGGCAAGGAATTGTCGCTCCGGCCGGCACTCGGAGGATTTCGCGATGACCGTGATCAACACCAACACCGCCGCGATGCGCGCCCAGAATGGCAGCCGCATGGCGAACTCCGCCATCCAGACCGCGATGAGCCGCCTCTCGTCGGGCAAGCGGATCAACTCCGCCGCCGACGACGCCGCCGGCATGGCGATCTCCAACTCGATGACCTCGCAGATCACCGGCATGAACCAGGCGATCCGCAACGCCAATGACGGCGTCTCGCTGGTCCAGACCGCCGACGGCGCGCTCGACGAAGTCACCAACATGCTGCAGCGCGTCCGCGAGCTGGCGGTGCAGTCGGCCTCGGGCACCTATTCCGACAATGACCGCGCCAACATGCAGACCGAAGTCGGCCAGCTGACGACGCAGATCGGCAGCGTGCTTTCGAACACCAAGTTCAACGGCATCCAGCTCTTCCAGGTCGGCACTCTGCCGAGCGGCACGACCGACGGCACCGCGCCGACGGCGGGCACCAGCGTCGCCATCCAGGCCGGCTCGGGCTCGGGCTCGCAGGATCAGATCACCATCGCGATCGGCAAGATCGATCTGAGCAAGGCCCATGCCGCCGCTTCGGGTTCGGCCGCCGCCGCCGGCAATCTCGACGTGTCGAACAGCGCCAGCAGCGGCAGCAACGGCGTCGCCAACGCGCAGACGACGATGAACACGGTCGACTCGATGCTGACGACGATCAATACCGTCCGCGCCGGGCTCGGCGCCTCGCAGAGCCAGCTCAACTCGGCGGTGAACAACCTCACCAACAACGTCACCAACCTGTCGGACGCGCGCAGCCGCATCCAGGACGCGGATTTCTCCTCGGAGACGACCGCGCTCGCCAAGGCGCAGATCCTGAGCCAGGCCTCCACCGCCATGCTCGCCCAGGCGAACCAGTCCTCGCAGGGCGTGCTCAAGCTCCTCCAGTAATCTGGGGGTCGGCATGGCTCCCGGCGCACTTGCTCCCCCGCGCCGGGGGCCATGTCCAGAATGCGAAGCGCCGCCGGTCGCTCCATGCGGCCGGCGGCGCCTCGTCCGTTCGGAACGGCGTCCCGCTTACTGGGCGGACGGCGCCATGCCCTGCACCATCGTCAGATGCTGCTGCACGATCGGCACCGCCGTGGTCGCCACCTGCTTCAGGCTGGCGTCGGTGCCATCAGCGGCATAGCCCTGGTGCAGCGCCAGCGCGCTCTGGTGCGCCTCCAGCTGCTGCTGGAGATAGAGCTGGTCGAAGCTCGATTTGGGCGCCTTTTTCAGCAGATCGAGCTTGGCCTGGTTGGCGTCCGAAAGACGCGGCGACGGCGGCGTGATCTTGCGATCGCCATTGGACAGCGCCGCCATCAGCGCCTTGCTGGTGCGGGTGTGATCGGCGATCATCTGCTTGGCGAAGCCCTTCACATCCTCGCGCTTGCTCTTCATCGCCGCGACCCGGCCCGACTGGATCTCGAAATTGTCGGCGTCGGCGGCCAGCTTGACATAGTCGGTCGCGGACAGGCCCGAGAGCGGCGCGGTGCTGGCGGCGGGGCCCATCTGCGCGGCGGCGGGAACGGCACCCGCCATCAGCAGCGCGGCGGAAAGCATCAGCGCGGTACGCATATCCTCAACTCCTGTCATCTTCCCAAGGTGCCGCGCCCAACGGTCCGTCGCGGGAGCGGGTTCCTTGGCGCGGGGCCGCGGCGCCTACCCCTTTGGCCGCAAAAGCCGGCTTCGAACGCTTCGGCGGTGGAAAGAATTTACCGATCCAGATTAGGTCCCGGGGATACGAGGCGGGGGCCACGCATGCGATTCGATCTACTCACTCTCTATGCGCTGGCGATCGGCACGCTGCTGCTCAGCCTCGGCATGACGCTGTGGGAGCGCCGCGCCCATCCCTGTCGCAGCCCCGAACTCGGCTGCTGGGCCGCCGCCTATGGCCTGCTCGCGGCGGGCTGCTCGCTCGCCATCGCGCGCACCGCGCTGCCGGGTTGGATCGGCTGGGCCGCCAGCAATCTCGTCATCACCAGCGGCTATATGCTGATCCTGATCGGCGTCGGGCGGCTCGAGCAGCGACGCCACGCGCGCCTCTGCCTGGGCCTGCTGCTCGCCACCGGGATCGCCTGGATCCTCTTCGGCCCCGCGCATCGCGACGCGATGTGGAGCCATGGCAGCGCGGTGCCGATCGCGATCGTGTGCGGCGCCACCGCCTGGGAGATCGCGCGCGCCGATACGCTGCGGCCCTATCGTGTCGTACCGGTGATCGTGCTCGTCTCGGGCGTGCACGCGCTCTTCTATCTTGTCCGCGCGACCCTGCTGCCGCTGCTGGCGCTGCGCTTCGGCGACGGCATCATGCCCGCTTTCGCGCAGCTCACCATGTATGAGGGGGTGCTCTATTCGGTGAGCATGCCGATGGCGCTGCTCGCGCTGATCCGGGAGGAGGCGCAGCTGGAGATGACGCGCGTCGCCCATACCGATCATCTCACCGGCCTCGCCAACCGCCATGATTTCTTCGCACGCGGCGCCGCGCTGCTCGCGGGCACCGCCGGCCCCGTCGCCCTGCTCGCCTTCGATCTCGATCATTTCAAGGCGATCAACGATCTGCACGGCCATGCCGCGGGCGATCGGGTGCTGCGCTCCTTCGCGCGGATCGCCCGCGCCACCCTGCCGGGCGAAGCGGTGCTGGCGCGGCTGGGCGGCGAGGAGTTCGCGGCGCTGCTGCCCGGCGTCGATCGCGAGCATGCCCGCGCGCTGGGCGAGATGCTGGCGCAGCGCTTCGGCGCCAGCCGCGAGCATGACGAGGCGGGGCTGGTGCGCGCCACCGTCAGCATCGGCGTCGCCGCCCGCCTCCACGAACAGGATCGGCTGGATGAGATGCTCGCCGCCGCCGATCAGGCGCTGTACCGCGCCAAGGCCGCCGGCCGCAACCGGGTCGAACTGGCCCGCCCGCTGCTGCGCCCCGCGAGCCTCGGCCGCCTGCACGCCTGATCCGCGCCACCGGGCGCGCGGCGATCAGACATAGGTCGATCGGGCGGCGCTGCCGGAGCGTCGCGAACATCGCGCTTAACCCTCCGGCGCACATAGCGTCTGCATGAGTAGCGAAGGATTGTGACGATGCGTTGGGACGAGTTGGCGGCGGCCGGGACGCGCACGAACATCCCCTCCTCCACCATCGCCTTCCATGTCGCCGAACAGATGGCGGCGAATGGCGACGCTACGCTCGCCACGCTGTTCCGCCAGGTCGGGCTCGAGCTGGCGTGCGAGGAATTTCTCGCCTGCTTTCGTCCGCCGCACGGCGGCCATGCCTGATGCGACTGCTCTCTTTTAAGGCTTAGGAGAGGAAAGCCGGCGTAAGAGGATGGGCTTGCTTCCGCGTTGGTGACGATATCGAAATCTTGCTCAACCATCATCAGGCGATCCGCGCCGCCATGGCCGAGCTGGCCGCGGCGCTGGATCGCGCCAGCCCCGATTTCGGGCTGCTGGCGCCCGCCCGGCTGCGGCTCAGCCGCGCCAGCGCGGAGCGGTCGCGCTTTCTCGAGAAGCTGGCGCTGCCGCGCCTCCGCGCCGAGGGCGATCCCGCCATCGCCCCCCAGCTGGACCGGCTGACCGAGGATTTCGCGCGGCGGCGTCTCGCCTCAAGCGATCATGTCGCGACCTGGACGACGCGCGCGATCGAGGCCGATTGGCCCGGCTATCGCGCCGCCTCGCAGCGTATCCGCGCGATGATGGAGGAGCGGATCCAGCTCGAGGCGCGCATCCTCTACCCGCCATTGCGCGATCTGCCCGCGCTCTAGCCAAGGGCGCCGGCCGCCCTCAATACATGTGCTGGCCGCCGTTGATCGACAGCGTCGAGCCGGTGACGAAGCCGGCCTCCTCGGCGGTGAGGAAGACGACGCCGCGCGCGATCTCGTGCGCCTGGCCGAGCCGGCCGACCGGGATCTTGGCGACGATCTTGTCGAGCACCTCCTCGGGCACCGCCGCCACCATGTCGGTATCGATATAGCCCGGCGCAATCGCGTTGACGGTGATGCCGGCGCGCGCGCCTTCCTGCGCCAGCGCCTTGGTGAAGCCGTGAATGCCCGATTTGGCGGCGGCGTAATTGACCTGCCCGAACTGGCCCGCCTGGCCATTAATCGAGCCGATATTGACGATCCGCCCCCATTGCCGCGCCCGCATGCCGGGGAAGACGGCCTTGGCCATGTTGAAGCAGCCGCCGAGATTGGTGTCGAGCACCGCCTTCCACTGCGCGTAGCTCTGCTTGAGAAAGCTGCCATCGCGCGTGATGCCGGCATTGTTCACCAGCACATCGACCCAGCCGAGATCGGCCTCGACCCGGCTGACGCCCTCGGCGCACGCCTCGGGGTCGGCGACGTCCCATTTATAGGCGGGGATACCGGTGCGATCGGTAAAGGCCAGCGCCTTGTTATCGTCCCCTGCATAGGTGGCGGCCACTTTCATGCCCGCGGCCTGGAGCGCGACGCTGATCGCCTCGCCAATGCCCCGCGTACCCCCCGTTACGATCGCGACGCGCACCATCACACCCCCATACCGTAAAACACCACAGCTAAGTGGCGCCCGTTCGCGGTTGAAAGCCGATGGCGGGCAAGTTGCAAGTCCGGGGCGACTACGGTGCGACTTGCCACCTCTCGGATTGGGACAGAATAGAACCGCTCCGGGTGAATTTTTTATGTCGCTCGAAGAGAGTTGACTCACCTATTGCGATGCAGCGACACGGTCGATTCTTCGTAGGAGTCGAGTGTAGAGTAATCGGGGGGTTACGATGCGTAACGGGGCCGTAGCCCTATGTAGCGTGCTGGCCGCGGGGGCGGTCGCTCTTCTTCTCGCGCGCGCCTTGGCGCCGGCGGCACAGGATGCGCCCGAGTTTCTGCTCGGCGCCTTCCTCTGCTGCGGCGTCCTGATCGGCGCCGGTCTTTCCATGTTCAAGTGGCTTAGGGGGCAAATGGCCATGAGCGCGTCCATACCGATCGACACGCGGCAGAAATTCTACGGCATCGACGTGGTGCGCGGGGTGGCGACGTGCATGGTCGCGCTCGGCCATGCCTGCTACATGCAGTCCGAAGCGCGGTTTGGCGGCGTGGCGCCCTTTGGCGGCCATGGCAGCGGGCTTTTCGTGTGCGTCGATTTCTTCTTCGTCCTTTCGGGTTTTTTGATCCCCTGGGTACATTGGAATGATTTCCGGCGGCCCGCGCGTGTCGCCCGCTATTTCCAGCGACGCTTCTCGCGCATCTATCCCGTCTATTGGGTCGTGCTCACGCTCTTCATCGGCCTCCACTTTCTGCGGCCCTCCACGTCGCACGAGGTGCCGCTGACGCTGAAGACGGTGCTGACCTCCTATTTCGTCATCCCCAATGACGGGCCGACCCTCATGGGCGTGGCCTGGACGCTCTATTACGAGATCTGGGGCTATCTCGTGTTCGGCGCGCTGCTGCTGGTCGGCACGCGCGGCTTCGCGGCGATCATCGCCTGGGCGGCCGCGATCATCGCGCTCTACGCCTGGGCGCCCCCCACCAGCTTCCCCGCCAATTTCTTCATGAACCCCTTCAACCTCGAATTCCTGATGGGCATCGGCGTGGCGGTGGTGCTGCGCAATGTCCGCGTGCCCGCCGCGCGGCCGCTGGCGATCGGCGCGCTCGCGCTCTTCCTGGTGCTGATCTATCTGCACCCGGGCAAGGTCTTCCACGAGGATCCGCTGCTGATGCGGCTCGCCATGGGCGGCCTCGCCTCGGTCGCCATCGCCGCGCTGATCGAGTGGGAACGCACCCGCGCGATCCGCATTCCCGGCTGGCTGATGCGCTTCGGCGCCGGCTCCTACTCCATCTATCTTGTCCACACGATCGTCGAGGGGCCGCTGATGTCGGCCGGCTGGGGCCTGTGGAAACATGTCAGCCCGGAGGCGCGCGCCATCGCAGTCGCCGCCGTGGCGATCGCCATCGGCTATGGCTTCCACAAGCTGGTCGAACTGCCGCTGACCGAGTTGGTCAAGCGCTGGGTGCTGCGCGAGGGCCGCGCCAAGCCCGTCCCCGCCCCTGCGCCGCAGGATGCCGTTCCCGCCACGCTTAGCCCGGACGCGCCTCAGCCGGCCTGATGCCGCTCAGAACGGCAATCCCGCCCCGGCGCCGCGCCCATTGCAAACGCAACCGTGTCTTCTTTGAAGCGGGCAATGGCAGCGCGTAGCAGGGTGGATCGCGCTTCCGTTCCGGAGGCCCGGGATGGAAGGAGCAGGACATGGCAACGAGGGCCGCGACGGCGAGACGGGCGGCGCCGATGGCGCCCGGCTATAAATGGCATCTTGCCAGCGACGCCGATCCAATCGTCACGCCGGGCACGTCGGACGCGCAGGTGGACTATGTGGAGGTCATCCAGAAGTCGGACGGGCGCGGAGGGTTCAACGTCCAGTTCATGCTCGCCGGAATGGAATATCACATCCACTTCAAAGGCCAGTTCACCGATGTCCGCGCGGAGCTGAGCGCCAAGGTCGGGATCATCAAGGTCAAGATCGCGGGCGACAGGCGCATCTACGAGAGCACCAACACGGCCTATCTCCGGCTCCAGGAGCTGCCGCGGCTGGAGGATCTCCGGGGCTGGCCCAATCACCAGGGTCTGCTCACCAAATTGTCCGAAGCCTGGAGCGCGTATAAGGCGGGCTGAGCCGCTCGGCCGGCCCCAGCCCTTTCGAGATGTCCGCGCCGTAGCCCGGGGCGCGGGCGCACACCCGTGACATGCTGATGGTGGCAGCCCGGCCCTGAGATCGGCCTGCCACCGCTGACGGCATCTCATCGACAGCAGGCTGTCCGGTTCACCCCGCGAGACGGACGGGCGCCGAACAGCAGCGCCGCCAGCCCGATCGCCGATGTCGCGGCGCCGGCGAGCGCCACCGCCGGATAGCCCAGCCCGGCCGCGATCACCCCGCCGCCGAGCGCCGCGCCGAAGGCATTGCCGAGGTTGAACGCGCCGATATTGACCGCCGAGGCAAGGTTGGGCGCCTCGGCGGCGGCCGTCATCACGCGCACCTGCAAGGGCGGCACCAGTGCGAAGCTCGCCACGCCCCACAGGAAGATCAGCACGGCACTCGGATAGCCATGCGGCATCAGCGCGGCGAAGGCGATCAATATGGCCGAGAGCGCGGCCAGCGTGGCGATCAGCGTGCGGTCGACCGAGCGATCGGCGAAGCGGCCGCCCAGCCAATTGCCCGCCGTCAGCCCGAGGCCATAGATCACCAGCATCGCCGTGACGAAGCCCGGCGAGGCATGGGTCGCCTCGCGCAGGATCGGCGCGATATAGGTGAAAACGGTGAACATCGCGCTCGAGCCTATCACCGTCAGCGCGAGGGCGCCGAGAACCGGGCAGCGCGTCAGCACGCGCAGTTCGGCGACCGCGCTGCCGCTTTCCGGGGCGGGCAGCGGCGGCAGCGTCAGCCGCAGCGCCGCCATGGTCGCGACGCCGAGGCCGGCAATGCCCCAGAAGGCGGCGCGCCAGCCGAGATGCTCGCCCGCCCAGGTCGCGAGCGGCACGCCGACGACATTGGCGATGGTCAGCCCCATGAACATCGCCGCGACCGCGCGGGCGCGCCGCGCCGGCGCCACCAGGCCGGCGGCGACGATCGAACCCACGCCGAAGAAAGCGCCATGGTTGAACGAGGTGAGAAGGCGCGCGACGAGCAGCATGGCATAGCCGCCGGACAGGGCCGCCAGCACGTTGCCCGCGGTGAAGATGGCGGCCAGCCCGATCAGCAGCGCGCGCCGCGGCACGCGCCCGGTGGTGAGCGTCATCAGCGGCGCACCGATCACCACCCCCAGCGCATAGGCGCTGATGAGCAGCCCGGCGGCGGGAATCGAGACGTGGAGATCGTCGGCGATGACGGGGAGCAGCCCCATCGGCGCGAATTCGGTGACGCCGATACCGAACGCGCCGATCGCGAGTGCCAGCAGGCCAAGATTGAGCGGGTCGCGCGATCCTGCGCGCGCCTCGTGCCGATAGTCCATGATCCATCCTCGCATCGTCAGCCGGCGCACAGATGGACGGACCGTGCTTGACGGGGTAGCGTCTCAAGACGCGAAGGATCTTTGCAATGGACGCAAAGCTGAATGGAGGGGCGGATCGGGCGCGCGCGCTGGCCCTGTTCGCCGCCGTCGTCGAACAGGGCAGCTTCTCGGCCGCCGGACGCGTGCTCGGCATGAGCCCGTCCGCAGTCGCGCGCGCCATCGATCGGATCGAGGCGCGGCTGGGCGTCCGGTTGCTGCTAAGGTCCACCCGCGCGCTGTCGCTGACGGCGGAGGGGCAGAGCTATCTGCAAGCCGCGCGCCGCATTCTGGCCGATCTGGATGATGCCGAGCAGCACATCGCCGATCAGGGAAGCCCGCGCGGCCGGCTGCGCGTCAGCGCGGCGCTTTCGCATGGGCGTTTGTGCGTCGTCCCCCTCCTGGGCCGGTTCAGCGCGCTCTACCCGGACATTTTGATCGACATCGCCCTGACCGACACGCTGGTCGATATCGCCGCCGGCCAGGCCGATGTCGCGGTGCGCTTCGGGCCGCTGCCCGACAGCATGCTCACGGCGCGCAAAATTGGCGAGACGCGGCGCGTGATCGTCGCCGCGCCCGACTATCTCATGCGGCACGGCACGCCGCACCGCCCCGAGGACCTGCACCGGCATAATTGCCTGAACTTCAGTTTCCGTCGCGCCGAGCCGATCTGGCCCTTCCGTCGGGGAGATCAGGATTTCAGCCTGTCGGTAAGAGGCAGCATCGAAGCCAATAATGGGGAGACCCTCGGGCAGTTGGCCGCCGGAGGCGTCGGGATCGCGCGCGTCGGCCTATTCAGCGTGGCGGATGCGATCGCGGCGGGTCGGCTGATCCCGCTACTGGAGACATTCAATCCCGGCGATGTCGAACTGATCCACGCCGTTTTCGTCGGCGGCGCGAACATGCCCGCGCGGGTGCGCGTCTTTGTCGACTTTCTGTACGCCAATCTCGGCTGAGCGGGAGGCTGGGCCGCCCGACTTTCGCCCGAACGCCGCCCAAAAGCGCCGCCGCCGCGCGCTCTGCTGCCCCTTTCCTTGCCGAAGATCGCGTCGCTTCAAGCTTCCAGCGCGGCTGAAGCCGACTACCCGTGCCGGATTGGTGCCGCCGGAGTCACCCTTCAGCGCCTCGCGGCACAAACCATCCGCCCGGAGGTGGAAATGCGGGCGCAATTCTTCCCGCACACGAACAGCATCGGCTGAGCGCCGCCAGCTCAGCGCGCCGCCGGGCAGTCGAGGCGCACCGCGCTTCCGCGGTCGGCGAAGCTGAGCGCGAAGCCGTGCAGATCGGCGATCGCCTTGACGAGCGACAGGCCCAGCCCGGCGCCCGCGCAATCGCGCCGCCCCCGGTAGAAACGCTGGGTGACGAGCGCGCGCTCGGCGGGGGGTACCCCCGCGCCCTGATCCGCGACGCTGAGCCGCGCGCCGCCGCCATGCGGGGCCAGCGTGACCGTGACGGTGCCGCCGGGCGGTCCGAACTTCATGGCATTGTCGAGCAGGTTGGAGATCGCCTCCACGACGAGGCTGGCATCGCCCTCCACCGCCGGCACGGGCGCGATCTGGCAGCGCAGCGCGATCCCCCGATCCTCCGCGCTGGGGCGGTGGAGATCGCAGGCATCCTCCACCAGCCCCGCGAGATCGAGCGGCGCGAAGCGGCTGCGGCGCTGATGATCCTCAAGCTCGCGGATGCGCAGCAGCGCGGCGACGATGCCGAGCAGCGCGTCCACATCGGCGAGCGCCGCCTCCGCCACCGTCGCGAAGGCCTGGCGATCCGCCGCGTCGCGCATTCCGCGCTCCACCCGCGCGCGCAGGCGGGTGAGCGGCGTGCGCAGCTGGTGCGCGATATCGTCCCCCACCCCGCGCACATCCGCGACGAGCAGCTGGATGCGATCGAGCATGGTGTTGATATGGGCGCAGAGCAGGCCGAAGCTGTCGGGCCGGGCGGGCACCGGCAGGCGCTGGTCGAGATCGCCCGAGACGATCCGCTCCGCCAGCCGGCGCACCGTATCCACCTGGCGCGCGGCGCGGCGGCCGGCGATCAACCCGAAGCCGAGCGCCAGCGCCAGGCCCGGGCCGAGCCCGAGCAGCAGCGACCGGCCAACCAGCCGCAGCGATTCCTCGGTATCGTCGAGATCGCGCCCGGCGAGCAGCCTTGTGCCGTCCGGCAGCCGGCACACCGTCACCCGCGCGGTGTCGCGGCGCGTCCCCGGCAGTTCGGTCGGCTCGACCTCGGTAACGATCGAGCGCGCCCCGCGCGGCACCGCCGGCAGGTGCGCGATATTGCCCGCGATCAGCGCGCCGCGCGCGTCGAACAGGCCGAGAAAGCGCTCGCGATGCACATCGCGGCTCAGCTTCTCGTGCAGTTCCTCCACCCGCTCGCCGGGCGGAGTGAGCGCGAAGAAGGCGCAGTCATCGACGAGGCCATGTTCCAGCGCGCGGCGATGCGCGCCATTGGCGAGCACCCAGAAGACCGCCGCCAAGGCCAGCGACTGGATCGCCAGCATCGCCGCCAGCGCCGCGCCCCAGCGCCAGCCCGCACGGGCGCGCGGATCAGCCGCCAAGATCGAAGACATAGCCCTGGCCCCGCACCGCGCGCAGCAGCGGCGTCTCGCCCGCGCCATCCACCTTGCGGCGGAGCCGGCCCATATGCACGTCCACCACATTGCTGTTGGGCTCGAAGCTATAGCCCCACACATCCTGCAACAGCATCGATCGGGTGACGATGCGGCCCGGCCGCCGCACCATATAGTCGAGCAGCTTCAGTTCGCGCGGCAGCAGGTCCAACGGCCGGCCGGCGCGGCTGGCGGTGCCTCCGAGCAGATCGAGATCGAGCGGGCCGACGATCAGCCGGGTGTCGCGCGTCTCGTTGGGGCGGCGCAGCAGCGCCTCCACCCGCGCGATCAGCTCGACCAGCGCGAAGGGCTTGGCGAGATAATCGTCGCCCCCCGCGCGCAGGCCCCGCACCCGATCGTCAAGGCTGCCGAGCGCGCTCAGCACCAGCGCGGGCAGGCGCACGCCTTCGGCGCGCAGCGCGCCGAGCAGGGCCAACCCTTCGCCATCGGGCAGCTGGCGATCGAGGATCAGGCAATCGAAGCCGCCGCCGCGCACCTGCGCGGCCGCGTCCGCCAGCGTGGTGGCGTGGCTGGCGCCATGGCCGGCGGCGGCGAGTTCCAGCAGGATCTCGTCGGCGGTGCCGGCATCGTCCTCGATGAGCAGGATCCGCGTCACCCGCCGGTGTTCGCCGCCGCCGGGGGGCGCCGTCAACTGAATAGGAGTTCAAACAATGAACTCCCTTTTACTCGACGGCCGGTGGCGCGCACCGCTACGCCGGGTCGGCAAGGTGAAGGAGTGTCGCGGGTGATGCATTGGAGCGCCTGGATCGCGATCGCGGCCCTCGCCGTGCCGCTGTCGACGCCCGCGGCGGCGCAGGACGGGATGCGCGCCGATGCCCCCGTCGCCCAGCCCGCGCCCCCGCCCGGCGACGGCCCGGCGCTGTCGCTTGATGCGCTCACCCGCGACATCATCGCCAACAATCCCGAACGCCGCTTCTACCAGCAGCAGATCGACTATGCCGGCGTCGAGCGCCAGGCCGCCGGGCGCTGGGCCGATCCCGAGCTGGTGGTGGAATTTGGCGAGCGGCGCGCGAATGATCGCACCACCGGCGCGCTGACGGGCGAGGGCCGCAGCTATGCCGTGTCGGTGGTGCAGCCGCTCGAATTTGGCGGGCGCATCGCGCTACGCCGCGCGATCGCCGATCGCCAGGTCGCGCTCGCGCGGCTCGGCCTCGCCCAGTTCGACGCGACGCTCGCGGCGCGCGCCCGCACGCTCGGCTATGGCCTGTTCGCAGCGGACGAGAAGGCGGCGGCGGCGCGGCAGGTGGCGGAGCGGATGCGCACGCTGGCGCGGGTGGTGGTCTCGCGCGATCCGGCCGGGCCGGCGCCGCAGCTGGAGGCGGTGGCGCTCCAGGCGGGCGCGATCGCCGCCGAACAGAGCGCCGCCGCCGCCGATGCCGATGCCAATATGCAGCTGCACGAGCTGAACCAGCTGCGCGGCGCGCCCTTCTCCGCCCGCATCCGCATCATCCGCCCCGATATGCGCCTGCCCGATCTCCCCAGCGGCGCGGCGCTGGCCGATAGTGCCGCCGCGCACAATTTCGAGCTGCTGTCGCTGCGCGCGCAGCTGGAGCAGCAGGGCCTGCGCGTCGATCTCGCCCGCAAGGCGCGCATCCCCATTCTTGGCGTCGGCCCCTATGCCGATCAGGCGCATTCCGACATTCGCGAGACCAATTACGGCGTCCGTCTGTCCACGACGCTGCCGCTGTGGAACCGCCAGGCGGGCGATGTGGCGGTCGAGCAGGGCCGCCAGGCGCAGGCGGATGCCAGCCTGGTGGCGGCCGAGCGGCGGATCGCGCGCGACGTGTTCGACACCGCCGCCCGCTACGAGGCGAGCCGCGCCGCGCTGGCCCGCTGGTCGGCCGATACGCCCGAGCGCTTCGCCACGGCGGCGGCGGAGGCGGATCGGCATTACCGGCTCGGCGCCATTCCGCTGACCACCTACACCCAGCTGCAACAAGCTTATATCCAGGCCATGACGGCGCTGTTCGATACCCGCCGCCAGGCGCTGGAAGCGCTGCTCCAGCTGCGCGCGCTGAACGGCGGCGAAGCGCTGGATCGCTGATGGAACGCTGGCTCCACTGGGTCACCCATCATCGCTTCGCGGTGACGGTGGTGACGGCGCTGGTCGCGGCCCTGGGCCTTTACGCCTTCGCGACGCTCGAGATCGACGCCATTCCCGATATCACCGGCGTGCAGGTGCAGATCAACACGCAGGTGCCCGCGCTGGCGCCGGAGGAGATCGAGCGGCTGGTGACGCTGCCGGTGGAGCGGGCGATGGGCGGCCAACCCGGGCTCGACCAGACGCGCTCGCTCACCAAGACGGGGCTGAGCCAGGTCACGTTGCTCTACAAGGATGGCACGGATCAGCTCAAGGCGCGCCAGCTCGTCACCGAACGGCTGGCGGCGGTGCGCGAGCAGCTGCCGCCGGGCAGCACGCCGCAGCTCGCCCCCATCACCACCGGGCTGGGCGAGATCTACTATTACACGCTCGAATGGGCGCGGCCGCCGCCGGGCATGGATCCGCAGCGCCAGCTGATGGAGCTGTACGAGGCGCAGGAATATACGGTGCGGCCGATGCTGCGGAGCGTCGAGGGCGTGGCTGATGTCAATTCCAATGGCGGCTTCGAGGAGCAATATGTCGTCGAGCCCGATCCGGCGCGCCTCGCCGCGCACGGCCTGACCGCCGGCGAGCTGGCGGCGGCGGTGGGCCGCAATGTCGAGAATGCCGGGGGCGGGATCATCCAGCGCGGCGCCGAGCGCTTCACCGTGCGCACCGATGGCCGGGTGATGACGACGGCGCAGATCGCCGCCATCCCGGTCAAATTCGCCGGCGGCGTGTTGCCGATCCAGGTGCGCGATGTCGCCGCCGTGGTGCGCGGGGCGGCGCCGCGCCAGGGCGCCGCCACCCAGAATGGCCGCGAGACGGTGCTGGGCACGGTGATGATGCTGGTGGGCGAGAATAGCCGCGCCACCGCGCTCCGGGTCGAGCAGGCGCTGCCCGGCATCGAGGCCGCGCTGCCCAAGGGGATGCGGATCGATCGCCAATATAGCCGCGCCGATCTGGTCGATCGCACCATCCACACGGTGGAGCGCAATCTCGGCGAGGGCGCGCTGCTCGTCGCCTTGGTGCTGCTGGTGGTGATGGGAAGCTGGCGGGCGGCGCTGATCGTGGCGCTGGTGATCCCGCTTGCCTTCCTCGTCACCGTCTCGGGCATGCATGCGGCGGGCGTCTCGGGCAATCTGATGAGCCTGGGCGCGCTCGATTTCGGGCTGATCGTGGATGGCGCGATCGTGGTGGTGGAGAACAGCCTGAGGCTGCTCGCGCAACACCGCGCGGAAGGCGACACCGAAGCCGAGACCGATGCCGATGCCGAGGCGCAGCCGGACATCGAGACGCGCCGCGCCATCGTGGCGCGCGCGGCGGCGATGGTGGCGCGGCCCACCTTCTTCGGCATCGCCATCATCGGCCTTGTCTATGTGCCCGTGCTGAGCCTGGGCGGGGTCGAGGGCAAGCTGTTCCATCCGATGGCGCAGGCGGTGATGCTGGCGATCGGCGCCGGGCTGATCTGGACCTTCACCATCGTGCCCGCGCTGTCCGCCTGGCTTTTGCACGCGCCCGCGCGAGAGGCGCCGGCGGAGCATCGCAAGGGCCTGATCGGCTTTGCCGACCGGCTCTACGCGCCGCTGCTGGAGCGGGCGCTCGCGCATCCGCTGCTGCTCGTCCTGGCGGCGCTGGCGCTGCTCGCGGGCACCGGCCTCGTATTCCGGTCGCTGGGATCGCAATTCACGCCCCAGCTCGACGAGGGCGCGATCACCGCCATGGTCTATCGTCCGGTCGGCATGTCGCTGGAGCGCAGCCTGGCGATCGAGCAGGCCACCGAAATCGCCCTGCGCCGCGCCTATCCGCAGATCACCCACGTCTTTTCGCGGATCGGCACCAGCGAGGTGGCGACCGATCCGATGCCGCCCGAGCAGAATGATCTCTACATCTTCTACGCGCCCGAGAAGCAATGGCCGCAGGGCGCGGGCAAGCCGCGCGACAAGGCCGCGCTGACCGCCGGCATCGAGAAGGTCGCGCAGCGCGTCTATGCCGGGCAGACTTTCGAGTTCGCCCAGCCGATCGAGATGCGCTTCAACGAGATGCTGGAAGGCGTGCGCGCGGATGTGTCGGTCAAGATCTATGGCGACGATTATGATGTGCTGGAACGCGCCGCCGCCCGTGCCAAGGCGATCCTGGCGAAGCTGCCCGGCACCGAGAGCGTTGAGTTCGAGACTTCGGGGCGCCCCCGCAGCCTCGTCGTCACGCTCGATCATGACGCGCTGCTGCGGCTCGGCATCGGCACCCAGGCCGCCAATGACGCGATCCGCGAGGCGCTGGCGGGCGCCGAGGTGGGCTTCATCCCGCACGGCCCGGCGCGCCATGCGATCGTGATCCGGCTGGACGAGCGGCTGCGCGACGATCCGCGCGCCATCCTCGCGCTGCCGCTGCGCGTCGGGGATCAGGGCCTGGTGCCGCTCGGCCGCGTCGCGCGGCTGGATTGGACCCGCACGGTCGAGCCGATCCTGCACGACGACGGCAATCGCCGCGCCGCGCTGATGGTCAATCTTTCGACCAGCGATCTCGCCGGCTATGTCCGCCGCGCCCAGGCGGCGATCACTGGCCAGGTGACGCTGCCCCCCGGCTACCGTATCGAGTTCGGTGGCCAATATCACCAGCTCGAGGCGGCGCAGCGGCGGCTGGCGATCGTCGTGCCGGCGGCGCTGCTGCTCATCTTCCTGCTCGTCTACGCAGCGCTCGGCAGCGTGCGCGAGGCGGCGATCGTCTATACCGGCATCCCCTTCGCGGTGACGGGCGGCGTGCTGGCGCTCTGGGTGCGCGGCATGCCCTTCTCGATCACCGCGGCGATCGGCTTCATCGCCCTGTCGGGTATCGCCATGCTCAACGGGCTGGTGCTGATCGACCATATCAACGCACTGCGCGACGGCCGCGACGGCGCGCCGCTGCCGGCGGAGACGGCGGTGCGGCAGGGCGCGCGCGATCGGCTGCGGCCCGTGCTCTCGACCGCGCTGGTCGCCTCGATCGGCTTCATGCCGATGGCGATCGCCACCGGCGCGGGAGCCGAGGTCCAGCGCCCGCTCGCCACGGTGGTGATCGGCGGCATCCTCACCTCCACGCTGCTCACGCTGGTGCTGCTGCCGAGCCTCTATGCCTGGGTGGAACGCCGCGCGGCGCGGCGAGAGGCCTGATCAGGCGCCCAGCAGCCACGCCATCGCGCGGCTCTCCTCATCGAAAAAGGCCACATCGTCGCGCGCCTGGGTGAGGCGCTTCGCCTGCAGCCGCGCCAGGCTGGGAGCGGTGACAAGCGCGAGGCGGCGGGATCGCACCGTCGGATTGCCGACAAATTGCCCGAAGGCGGCGACGATATCCTGGCCCTGGATATTGAGCCCGCGAATGTCGCACAAAGTGAGATGGCGATTGGGCCCGCACGCCAGCTGGCGCGTCGCGGCCAGAAATTCCACGGAGAGCGCGCGGATCTCGGCTTCCTCGAAAAAGCCGCCCAAGGTCAGCCGGACCAGGTCCTGGGCGCGTTCTACCTCGATCCGGTACCAGCCGCTCACCATCCGCTCCCCTGCTCTTGTACCCAAAAGCTAGACGGATCGCCGAGTCGGGGAAAGACGGGAGCGACCCTTAGGTGCCGCTCCCGCCCGGATTGGCCAGAGTTCAGAGGCGCGTGCGGCGCACGCCCGCGCTGGCGCCGGTGCCGGCCGCGATCGCGCCCGCGAGCAGCGCCACCACCAGCAGGAAGGAGGTGCCGGCCGCCGCCCCGGCGGCGCTGTTCGTCGCGGCCTTCACGCGGGCGATTCCCTCCTCCTTGGTCTTCAGGAAATCAGCCTTGGCGCGGGTGACCTGGGCCTGGGCCGCGTCATGGCTGATCTTGCGCTGCGCGGCGACGATGTCGACGATCCGCGCCTCGGCCTGCGCGCCTTCGGCCCCGCCCCGCGCCATCGCGGGCAGCGCGCGGGCGATCGCCGCCTGCGCCTGCTGCGGCGTCATCTGCGCGGGATCGGCCGGCGCATCGGAGAGATAGGCCGCCGCCTCATCGCGGATATCCGCCTCATCGATCCCGGCGATGCTCGCCGCCTGCGGCGCCGCCGCGCCCAGCGTCGCGCCGGTCGCGCCGGCGACCGCGCCGACGGTGCGGAAGGCGCCGCCGATCAGCCCGCCCACCGCCGAGGTGAGCAGATAGAGGGTGAGCAGCAGCGTCACGCCCCAAAGCGTCAGGCCATGGGCGATCGCGTCGAACCGCGCCTGCGCGCCCGAGAGCCGGGCCGCCGCATAGCCGCCGGCCCCCAGCGCGACGATGGTGGTGACGAGCCAATACAGCCCCGCGCCGATGCCGAAGCCCGCCGCTCCCGGGGTGCTGCCGGCGACGGGATCGACCATCGAGAGCCCGATGCCGGTGCCGAGAATGCCGAGCAGCAATTCGATCGCCACCGCGAGCACCACGCCCGCGAGGATCGCGCCCCAGGACAGGCGCGCCGCGCCGCGCGGCACCATCACCGCCTCAGACGCGGTGTCGGACAAGGGATAACGGGTCGCCATGATTAGTCCTCCTTGGAAAGGCAAAAGTCATCCGCCCCGCCCGGCGCCATGCCGGTGGGTGCGGACCGCCGGACGGGCGCCGGAGGGGCGCCGATCGGCTAAGGGATCAGAATGGTGCGCCGGCGCGCGGTCAGGCCGAGGCCTCGTGCGGCCGGCCCGGCGCCGGCTGCTCCTCGCCAAAGCCACGCGCGCGCGCCCACACCGCCGCCGCCGTGCGCCGGTTCACGCCGATCTTGCCGTAGATGCGGGCGACATGGTTGCGCACGGTGTTTGTGGAAAGGCGCAGCGCGCGGGCGATGCTCTTGTCGTCCAGCCCCCGGCAGATGAGCCCGAGAACCTCGCGCTCGCGCGGGGTGAGATCGTTGAGCGAAGGGCCCGCCGCCTCGGGCCGGGGCGCGCGCAGCCGGGCGAGCTTGTCCATCACCGAGCGGCTGAACCAGCTCGTATCCTTCATCACCGCCTCGATCGCGCCGACCAGCTCCATCTCGGTCGCCTTGCGCTGGGTGATGTCCTGAAAGGCCCAGAGCAGGCATGCCGCCTCGCCGATCGGAAAGGCCTCGGTGGAGACGAGGCAATCGATATGGCCGCCTTCGCGGGTGCGGATCCGCGCCTCGTGGCCGCGCAACGCCCCCTGGGCCAGCGCGATGTCGATCGCGCGGCCGGTGCTGTCATCCGCCCAGAGATGCGCGTCGAGCAGCGAGCGGCCGATGATCTCGCGCGGGGCAAAGCCGGTGAGCGCCACGAAGCTGGCGTTCACCTCGCAGAGAAGATGCCCGTCGCGCGTGCCGATCGCCATGGCCACCGGCGCCATCTGGAAGGTGCGGGTGAAGCGCTCCTCGCTCGCCCGCAGCGCGGTTTCGGCTTTGCGGCGCGGCTCTAGATCGGCGAAGGTGAAGAGCATGCAGGGCTGATCGTCCAGCTCGATCGGCTGGCCGGCAACGATGACCAATTTCGTGTCGCCGCCCGGCAGCGCCAGCTCCGCCTCCATCTGCGGGATGGTGCGTCCCTCGGCCAGCCGCTCGGTGGCGAGGCTGCGCTTCTCGGCCGCGCGCAGCACGTCGACCTCGTACACGCTGCGGCCGAGAATGGCGTCCCGCTCGAACCCGGTCATCTCGAGAAAGCCCTGATTCACCTTGACGAAGCGCAGATCGCCCAGCCGGCAGATCAGCGCCGGGGCGGGATTGGCGTGGAAGGACTGCTCGAACCGCTCCTCCGCCTCGAAGCGCGCGGTCACATCCTGGATGATGAGCGCGAGGCAGGCGGGCGGCTCGTCATCCCCGTCGTTGAGCGCGAGGCTGCGCACCTGGTGCACCCATTGCTCCGCGGGATCATCGGCCCGCGCCACCTCGACCACCACGTCCGAGAAATGGTCGCCCGCGACCACCCGCTCGATCGGATAGGCATCCGCGCCGAGCGGGTGGTTGTTGCGGTAGCGCAGGTTGAAGCGCGCGCGATAGCCACGGACATCGCCGCCCAGCGCCTCGAGCCGATCCACCCCGTGCATGCGCAGCGCGGCCGCATTGGCCCAGAGCAGGCTTTCATCCGGATCGATGAGGATCACGCCCTCGTCGAGACCGCCGATGATCTGGCGCAGATGGCGCAGGTCGACGGTCTCGCGCAGCGTCCTGAGCGACGATGCCATGGAGAGACGATCAGGCGCGTCGGCCATGCACCAGCCAGCTCAGCGCATAGCCGCCGAGCGCCGCCGCACCGATCAGCCAGGCGACCTGCGTGTCGCCGAGCCGCTCCTGCGCGAGCCGGCCACCGCGCTTCGCGCCGTCGCGCACCGCGTCGGCGGCGGATTCGAGCCGTTCCTTGGCGCTGTCGACCAGCGCGGGCGCGCTGTCGAGCGCATCCTTGGCGACGGTGCGGGCGCGGCCATAGAGATGCTCGGCGCTGCCGGCGACCTGATCGACCACGCCGTCCACCTGCCAGTCGCGGCTCTCCACGGCATCGCCAATGGCTTTCTCCACCTTGCCGCCGACATAGCGGGCATTTCCATGAAGCTCGTTCTTATTCATGATCTTACCTTTGCTGTGGGGATGAAGTGGATGGGCCGCGCGCGATAGCGGTCGCAGCACGGAAGCGGCCGCACTGCGGATGATGGCGGGATACGGACCGAAAGCCCGACCGGTCGCTCCATCCTGCTGGCCTTTACTGTACCGCGCCCGAACGGCCGCCGAAGATGAGCCGATAACCTATATCAGCTTTCCCGGTTCCCGCTCGGCTTCCAAGACGATCGCATCCTCTTTTACTACGGAAACCGACTCCGCCCGCGCCTGATAGAGTTCGGCAAACCGCAGATGGAGCGCGCACTGACCTGCATCGCTCGTCTCCGCTGCGCGATGACGATGATATTGACTGCGCTGCAGCAAGTAATTCCGTTCTTCTTCAGCGTCATATACCATTATCATCCCCTCCGGGCGCACACCGCGCAGGCGCGGCCAGCGGAACCGGAATCTAGGATGGCGCGCCCGCGCCCGCCATGGTCACTAGCTACCCTTCGCATGGTGCAAGAGGACTAGTCCGCCGGCCGGAACAAAGCGGCCCGAGCCGCCTTCCTCCTTCTCCTTCGAGGAGAGATTGTGATGAAGACCGTTCTTGCCGCCGCGCTGCTTCTGTCCGCCGCCGCCAGCCCCGCCTTTGCCGCCGGGTGCCTGAAAGGCGCGGCGGTGGGCGGCGTCGGCGGCCATTTCGTCGGCAAGGGCCATGCCGTGGCCGGCGCGGCGATCGGCTGCGCCGTGGGCCATCACCATGCCAAGGTCGCGGCGCGCCGACAGGCCGCCGCCGCCCCGCACGGCGCCTGAGCCCACGCACCGGCGCGGCGCGGCCTCGCCCGAAATCGGGTGGATCCGCGCCGCGCCGGATCGCCGCCACGCCGGCCCGCCGGGCATTGGGCGCCCCGCGCGCCGGGATCGGCCTACAGCCCCGCGGGCTGGCGCGCGCGGATGAGATCGATCAGCAGGCGCAGCGCCGTCGGCAGCTGACGGCGGCTGGGATAATAGATGTGGAAGCCCGGGCCGCTGGTGGCGAAGGGCTCCAGCACCAGCTGGAGCGCGCCGCTCCGCAGATAGGGCGCGCAGAGGCTCTTGATGCCATACATCAGCCCGGCGCCGCGCAGCGCGAGATCCAGCATCACGCGGGTCTCGTCGCACAGGATGCGGCTCGGCACGGGCAGCGCATATTCGCCGGCCCGACCCATGAACTCCCACCGATAGATGCGGTCGTCGCCGAGTCTGATGCCGAGGCAGCGATGATCGCGCAGATCCTCGGGCACGAGCGGCGTGCCGAACCGCGCAAGATAGGCGGGCGAGGCCGCCACCACCCAGCGGACATCGGCCGAGAGACGCTGCGCGATCATATCCTCGGGCACGGTGCCGCCATAGCGGATGCCGGCATCGAACCCGTCCTCGACGACATCCACCATGCGGTTGCTGGCGACGATATCCACCTCGATATCCGGGTAGAGATCGGTGAATTCGGGCAGCACCGGCGCGAGCAGAAGCGGCCCGGCATCGGCGACCACGTTCAGCCGCACCCGGCCGGTGGGCGAGCTGCGGAAGCGGTTGAGCGCCTCCACCGCCGCGCCGATCGCATCGAAGGGCTGGCTGATCGCGCCGAGCAGCTCGTCGCCGGCCGCGGTCAGCGTCACCGAACGGTTGGTGCGGTTGAAAAGCCGCACCCCCAGCCGGCCCTCGAGCGCTTTGAGAGAATGGCTCAGCGCGGAGGCGCTGACGCCAAGCTCGAGCCCCGCGCGGCGGAAGCTGCGGTGCCGCGCGATCGCGAGAAAATAGGTGAAATCCGCAAGATCCGCGCGACTGACGACCATGGCCCCTTGTGCACCATGCGGGGCGCCGCTGTCACCCGCCTGGCGCCGCCCGTCAGGGCGCCAAGGCGGCCTCAACGGCGGCGGCGGCGTGGATGGCGGCGGTGTCGAACAGCGGCACCGCGCTATCCTCGGGACGCACGAGCAGCATGATCTCGGTGCAGGCGAGCAGGATCGCCTGCGCGCCCCGCGCCACCAGCCGGGCGATCACCGCGCGATAGACCTCGCGCGACTCCGGCCGGACGGTGCCGGCGACCAGCTCCTCATAGATGATGCGATGCACGCCGGCGCGATCCGCCGCCTCGGGCACCAGCACGTCGAGTCCGTGACGCTCGGCGAGGCGGCGCGTGTAGAAATCCTGTTCCATAGTGAACGCAGTGCCGAGCAGGCCGACCCGGTGGAGCCCAGCCGCCTTGATCTGCGCCGCGGCGGGATCGGCGATGTGGAGGAAGGGCAGCGCCACCGCCGCCTCGATGGCGGGTGCCACGCGATGCATGGTGTTGGTGCAGAGCAGGAGCAGGTCCGCCCCCGCGCCCTCCAGCCGGCGCGCGGCGTCCACCATCAGCGCCGCCAGCGCGTCCCAGTCGCCGCGATGCTGGAGCGCCTCGATTTCGGCGAAATCGAACGACCAGAGCAGGCAGCGCGCCGAGGCCGTCGGCCCGAGCCGCGCCCGTACCCCCTGGTTGAGCATCCGATAATATTCCGCCGAACTTTCCGCGCTCATGCCGCCGATCAGCCCGATCATCCGCATCGTGTCGCCTCCTCCGCGCCGAGCAGGAAACCTCCCAGATTCAACGCCCGCCGGCAAATCCAGCCGTGACAGGCGGCACCACCTCTGTATAGCGAGGAATATGGTTGGCCGCCCGAGAGCGAGAATGGCGATGCGCCGCACGGCACTGTTCCTCTCCCTGCTGTTCGCGCTCGCGGCCCGGCCCGGCGCGGCGCAAAGGCCGCCGCTGGTGCTGGCCGCGGCAAGCCTGCAGGAATCGCTCAGCGCCGCCGCCGATGCCTATGCCGCCAAAGGCCATGCCCGGCCGATCCTGTCCTTCGCCGCCTCGTCGGCGCTGGCCCGCCAGATCGATGCGGGGGCGCCGGCCGATCTCTTCCTGTCCGCCGACGAGGCGTGGATGGACGAGGTGCAGCGCCATGGCCATGTCGCGCCGGGCACGCGCGTCAGCTTCCTCGCCAACACGCTGGTGCTGGTCGCGCCCTCGGCTTCGCCGGTGCGGCTTACGATCCGGCCCGGCTTCCCCTTGCTGCGCGCGCTCGGCCCGGGCCGGCTCGCCATGGCCGATCCCGAGGCCGTCCCCGCCGGCAAATACGGCAAGGCGGCGCTGGTGCGGCTGGGCGTGTGGCCAGCCGTGGCGGCGCGCGTGGTGCCGGGCGATAGCGTGCGCGCCGCGCTGGCGCTGGTCGATCGCGGCGAGGCGCCGCTCGGCATCGTCTATGGAACCGACGCCCGCGCCGATCCGCGCGTGCGGCTGGTCGCCACTTTTCCCGGCGCCAGCCATCCGCCCATCACCTATCCGGTCGCGCGCCTCACCGGCGGCGCCGGCGCCGAGGCCGAAGGCTTTCGCCGCTTCCTGATCTCCGCCGAGGGCCGCGCCCTGTTCGCCCGCTTCGGCTTCACCCCGCGCTGACATGCTCAGCGCCGAGGAGTGGACGATCATCGGGCTTTCGCTCAAGGTCGGCGGCGCCGCCATCGCGATCAGCCTGCCGCCCGCCTTCGCGCTCGCCTATCTGCTGGCGCGGGGCCGGTTTCCCGGCAAGACGCTGCTCGACGCGCTGATCCACCTGCCGCTGGTGCTGCCGCCCGTCGTCACCGGCTGGCTGCTGCTGATCGGCTTTGGCAGCCAGGGGCCGCTCGGCCGGCCGCTGGCCGCCTGGTTCGGGATCACGCTGATCTTCCGCTGGACCGGGGCGGCGCTGGCCGCCGCGATCATGGCGCTGCCGCTGATGGTGCGCGCCATGCGCCTCTCGATCGAGGCGGTGGACACGCGGCTGGAGGGGGCGGCGCGGACGCTGGGCGCGGGGCCTTGGCGCTGTTTCCTCACCGTCACCCTGCCGCTCTCGGCGCCGGGGATCGTCGCGGGCGCGGTGCTCGGCTTCGCGCGATCGATCGGCGAGTTCGGCGCCACCATCACCTTCGCCTCCAACATTCCGGGCGAAACCCGTACCCTGCCGCTCGCCATCTATGCCGCGCTCCAGGTGCCGGGCCAGGAGGGCGCGGTGTGGCGGCTGGCGGCGATCGCGGTGCTGGTCTCGCTGGTCGCGCTGGTCGCTTCGGAAGTGCTGTCGCGCCGGACGAGGCAGCATGTGCTTTGATGTCGATGTCGCGCTGCGGCGCGGGCCGAGGCTGATCGCCGCGCGTTTCGCCACCGCCGGAGGCATCACCGTGCTGCGCGGCGTGTCGGGCGCCGGCAAGACCAGCATTCTCGATATGATCGCGGGGCTGGTGCGGCCCGATCGCGGCCATGTCCGCCTCGCCGGCGAGACGCTGTTCGAGAGCGGCAGCGGCCGCTTCGTGCCGCCCGAGCGGCGCCGCATCGGCTATATCTTCCAGGACGGCCGCCTCTTCCCGCACCGGCGGGTGCGCTGGAACCTGCTCTACGGCCATCGCCTCGCCCCGCCCGACACGCGCTGGATGACCCCGGACGAGGCGATCGGCTTTCTCGGCATCGGCGATCTTCTGGAGCGCTGGCCGGCGCAATTGTCGGGCGGCGAGGCGCAGCGCGTCGCGATCGGCCGGGCGCTGCTCGCGGGCGCGCGCGCGCTGCTGATGGACGAGCCGCTGAGCGCGCTCGATCCCGCCCGGCGCGAAGGTATTTTGCAAGTGATCGAGGACATCCGCGATCGGCTCGGCCTGCCGACCCTCTATGTCACGCACGATCGGGAGGAGGCGACGCGCCTCGCCGCCACCGAGATCGTGCTCGACTGATCAGACCCGGCGGAACTGCGCGCGGACCAGCGTGGCGGCCGCGTGCAGCGTGCCTGAGGGCGCCGCGCCGAACAGCCCGAAGCCGAGCCCGTCATCCGCCCAGGTCCAGCCGCTGAGGCCGGACTGGGCGCGCGCCGTCATGCGATCGTTCCGGTCCACCTCCATCGGACGGAGATACAAAGCGATGCGGCGGCCGCCCCGATCCTGGTAGAGATAGAGGCCGGCGGGCCCATGATCCGTCGCCACCAGCCGGCCACCGATCAGCCGCAGCCCGGCGGCGGCGAGATCGGGCGCGGCGACGGGGCGCGACAGGCGCGCGGAAAACCAGCCGTCCAGCGTGCCGCGCGCGGCGGCGGGCATCTCCACCGGCCGCGCCGGATCGCGGGCATAGACGGCATAGCTCGCCACCGCCTCGCGGGCGAGCGCGGCGGTGCCGGCGGTGGGTGGCGCCTGCCAGCCGCGCAGCGTCCAGCCGGCGGCGGCGCCGAGCAGCAGGACGGCGGCGGCGCGCGCCCAGCCGCGACGTGGCCGCGCCGACGACGCCGCCGGCGCCGCGCCGACGAAATGGGCGGGATCGAGCGCGGGCGGCACCGCTTCCGCGGCCACCGGCGCCAATGCGGCGCGAAGGGCATCGCGCTGGTCCGCATAGGCGCGCAGCCGCGCCGCCTCGTCCGGATGTTCGCCCAGCCAGGCCGTCACGGCGGCGATGCGCGCGGGCGGCAGGCAGCCGTCCACATGCGCCTGGAGCTCGGCCTCGGTCGGCTCGGGCGCGGTCATCGCACGATCCTGAGCGCGGGGCGGCCGGTGTCCGCGCCCTCGGCGAGCCGGCGCAGCCGCTCGCGCCCGCGCGACAGGCGCGACATCACCGTGCCCACCGGCACGCCGAGCACCAGCGCCGCCTCGCCATAGCTGAGCTCCTCGACGCCGATCAGCAGCAGCGCGGCGCGCTGCTCCTCGGGCAGGCGATCCAGCAGGCGCAGGATATCGGCGCGCGCGAGCGCCTCCTCCTGCCCCGCCGGCGTCACCAGCCGCGCCGCGGGCACCGCCTCCAGCGGCTCGGCCACGCCCTGGCGCGCGCGCCGCCGCAGTCGATCGATGGCGAGATTGTGGAGGATCGCGAACAGCCAGCCGCGCGCGCTCATGCCGGGCTGGCGCTGCGCCCAGCGCCGGAGCGCCCGCTCCAGCGCGTCCTGCACCAGATCGTCCGCCTCGTCGCCGTCGCGTAGCAGCGCGCGGGCATAGCGGCGCAGCGCCGGGATCAGCGGCCGCACCCCGGCGATCATCTCGGCGTCTGAGGATGGGCGGACCATGATCCAGAGCTATAAGGCAGCGTCCCGCGCCGCGTCCGGATTTTTTGCGGCTATGCGGAATAAAGCTTTGGGCGCCATCGTCTTCCTACAAAGCCTCAACCAGGATCGGACGCTTATGCCCCCCACCCGCCGCGCGTTCGCCGCGCCCGCCGCGCTGATCGGCGCGATCGTGCTGCTGCTCGCCGCCGCCTTCGCCTGGGCTGCGGGCTGGCTCGGCCCGAAAAGGATCGATGGCGGCACGATCGTCACCGCCTTGGACGCCAATGGCGGACGCCATCCCCATTATCGCCGCGCCCATGCCAAGGGGCTGTGCTTCACCGGCGCGTTCGACGCGACCGGGAACGGCGCCGCGCTGAGCGAGGCCGTGCTGCTGCGGCGCGGCCGCTATCCGGTGCTCGGCCGATTCTCGCTGGGCGGCGGCAATCCGCTCGCGGGGGATGGGCGGCCGGTGTTCCACGCGATCGCCCTGCGGCTGACCGCGCCCGATGGCGAGGAATGGCGCATGGCGATGGACCACACGCCCATCTTCCCCGTGGCCGACGTGCCGAGCTTCGTGGCGCTGCAGCGCGCGACCACGCCCGATCCGCGCACCGGCAAGCCCGATCCCGCGATCCTCGCCCCCTTCATCGCCGCCCATCCCGAGGTGAAGGCGTTTCAGGACTATATGGCGCATGCGGTGCTGCCGAACAGCTTCGCCAACGCCACCTACTACAGCATCAACGCGTTCCGCTTCACCGATAGTGCCGGCGCCGCCCGGCTGGTGCGCTGGCGCTTCGTGCCCGAGGCGCCGCTCGCCGGGCTCGACCTCGCGCATCTCGATGCGCTGCCGCGCGACTATCTCTTCCGCGAGATGGTGGCGCGCACCGCCAGGGGCCCGTCGCGCTGGCGGCTTGAGCTGGTGGTCGCCAATCCAGGCGACGTGACCGACAAGGCGACGGTCGCCTGGCAGGGGCCGCACCGCACGATCGATGCGGGCACGCTCACGCTCAGCGCGGTCCAACCGGAAGAGACCGGCGCCTGCCGCGACATCAATTTCGATCCCACCATCCTGCCGCGCGGCATCGGCCTGTCGGACGATCCGCTGCTCGCGGCGCGCTCCAAGGCCTATTCCTCCTCCTTCAACCGGCGCGCCGCCGAAGGGCCCGGACCCAGCGCCATCGGCCAGGATCTTGCCAAGGAGACCGCGCGATGAGCCGCCCCTCGCCCGATTTCCACCCCGCGCTGCGGCTGGTGCACTGGCTGATGGCG
Source organism: Sphingomonas morindae (assembly GCF_023822065.1). Lineage (NCBI taxonomy): Bacteria > Pseudomonadati > Pseudomonadota > Alphaproteobacteria > Sphingomonadales > Sphingomonadaceae > Sphingomonas > Sphingomonas morindae. The sequence goes on along the minus strand of NZ_CP084930.1, from coordinate 3,073,301 downwards.
CTGCTGGTGCTGACGATGCTGTTCGTCGGCGTGGCGATGGTCTCCACCGCCGGCCCCGCCTATCCGCGCCTGCTGGCGCTGCACCGGCCGCTTGGGATCGCCATTCTCGCGCTCGTCGTGCTGCGCCTCGCGCTCCGGCTCGCCACCGGCGCGCCCGCGCTCCCGGCCGATCTGCCCGCGCCGCAGCGCTTCGCCGCCAAGGCGTCGCACTGGCTGCTCTATGCCAGCATGGCGGCGATGCCGCTGATCGGCTGGGCGATGCTCTCGGCGGGCGGCTATCCGGTGCGGCTCGGGCTCGGGCTGGTGCTGCCGCCGATCCTGCCGCATGATCTGCGCCTCTACGCGCCGCTGCGCGCGCTGCACACGATCGTCGCGTTGCTCTTCTTCGCGCTGATCCTCGTGCATCTCGCCGCCGCGCTGATGCATGGCCTGATCCGCCGCGACGGCGTGCTACGCAGCATGACGATCGGCCATGGCGGCCGCCGGGAGCCGGGGGTGCGGGAGCGGCGATGACGCTGGAGCAGCTGCGCATCTTCGTCGCGGTCGCGGAGCGCGAGCATGTCACGCGCGCGGCGGAGGCGCTGGCGCTCACCCAGTCGGCGGCGAGCGGCGCGGTGGCGGCGCTCGAGGCGCGCCACGGCGTCAAGCTCTTCCACCGCGTCGGTCGGCGGATCGAGCTGACCGAGGCGGGCCGCGTGTTTCTGGAAGAGGCGCGCGCGGTGCTGGCGCGCGCCGCCGGGGCCGAGCAGGCGCTGGCCGATCTGGCGGGCCTGACGCGCGGCAGCCTGCGGCTGGTGGCGAGCCAGACGATCGTCGCCTATTGGCTGCCCGAACGGCTCGCCGCCTTTCGCCGGCGCTATCCGGGCGTGGCGCTGGCGGTGGCGATCGCCAATACCGAAGCGGCGGCGCGCGCGGTGCAGGCCGGCGAGGCGGAGCTCGGCTTTGTCGAGGGGCCGGTGGATGATCCCGCGCTGGCGCAATGGCCCGTCGGCACCGATCGGCTGCGGCTGATCGCGCCCGATCCCGTCCCCGCCATCACCAATGCCTGGCTGGTCGAAGCGTGCTGGGTGATGCGCGAACGCGGCTCCGGCACGCGCGCCAGCTTCGAGGCGGTGCTCGCCGCGCGCGGCGTCGATCCGCAGGCGCTCACCGTAAGCCTCACTCTGCCGTCGAACGAGGCGGTGCTCGCCGCCGTGCGCGCCGGCGCAGGCTGCGCCGCCCTGTCCGAGCTGGTGGTGGCGCCTGCGCTCACCGCGCGCATGGTGACGGCGGCGGCGATGGACATGCCGGTGCGCCCCTTCTTCGCGCTGCGCCAGAAGGAGCGCTACCAAAGCCGCGCCGCAGACGCGCTGCTGGAGACGATCCGGGGCTATACGGCGGCGGCCGACTGGGTGATCTGACCCCGCGACCGTCCGCCTGTGGCGGCACTGCCGCGCCAGAACCGCAATTCGACCCGATCCGGCGCAGTCGGCACTTTTGTTGATGCGAATCACAAAGCCGTGATTGCAATGACTTAGCTGGATGACCCCAGCGACGCGACCGCTCCGCGCAGCAAGCGTTCCTTTGGCTCGCGCCGCTGGCCTGTTGCCGCGCGCGCGCGCGCCGCTGGTGCTGCTGCTCTATGCGCTGGCCTTCGGCATCGCCCATGCCGCCGCCGATCCCTGGGGCGGCGGCGCCGGCTTCTATTCGCTGTGGTTCCCGGCGGCGGGCGTGCGCCTCGCCTTTCTGTGGCGCGGCGGGGTCAAGCTCGCGCCGGCGCTGGCGGTGATCGAGCTTATGGTGGACACGCTGACCGGCGCGATCAATCCCTGGACGCGGGACTGGCCGATCACGCTGATCGGGGTGATCCGGCCGGTCTTCGCCTATGCGGCGGTGGTGTGGGGGGTGCGCCATGTGGCGCGCCGCTCGCGGGCCGAAATCTCCTACCGGCCGATGGCGCTGGGGCTGGCGAGTGTGCTCGCGCCCAATGCCGCGACGCTGGCGGCCCTGCCCCAGGCGCTGACCCGCCCCGAGCTGACGGGGGTGGCCGATTGGCGCGCGCTGGTGCTGTCGCTCGCCTCCTTCCTGATCGGGGATCTGCTCGGCACGCTGGTGGTGACGCCGCCGCTGCTCTGGGCAGCGGATCTGTTGACCGGACGCGCACGCCTGCCGCGCCGGCCGCCCCGGCTCGCCGCCTGCGCCGAGACGGGGGCGGTGTTCCTCATCTCGATCGCCATGACGCTGACGCTGCGCGCCGCCGGCCTGGGGCTGCACCCGATGCCGGTGATGTTCGCGATCGTCTGGATCGGCTTCCGGTTCGGCCGGGCGGCGGCGTGGATCTACATATTGATCGCGATCCTGCTGGTGCTGCCCTATTCGGCCGCCGGGGTTCCGGTGGCGGCGCGGCTCCAGATCCACCTTGCCCTCTCCACTGTGGTGGTGGCGGGCTATCTCGCCGGCAGCTTCGCCGACGCCCTGACCGAGGCGCGCGCCGATCTGCGCCGCCGCGACAAGCTGCTCTACCAGGCGGATCGGCTGAAGACGCTGCGCGCTATGTCGGTGGCGGTGATCCACGAGATCAGCCAGCCGCTCTCCACCCTGTCGATCGAGGCGAAGCGGCTGCACGAGGTCGCCCAGCCCATCGGTGGCGAGATCGCCGAGATCACCGGGCTGATCCATCGCAAGGCGAGCGCGCTGTCCGATCTCGTGCGGCGGCTGCGCCGCTTCGGCGGTCGCAGCGTCGAGGGCGCCGGCCCGCTGCCGGTGCCCGCTCTGCTCGATCTGGTGCGCACGCTGGCGGGCGCCGAAGCGAGGACGGGCCACGGCCGGCTGATCGTCGAACCCGCCGGGTCCGGCCTGGTGATCGCCGGCCAGGAGGTGGAAATGGCGCAGGCGGTGATCAACCTTGTGCGCAACGCGCTCCAGGCCTCGGCCGGGCCGGTGCGCCTGTCCGCCCATGCGGCGGGTGGCGAGATCCGGCTCGATGTCAGCAACGATCTCGGCGCCGATGGCCGCGCGCACGACGGCATGGGCATCGGCCTGATCGTGACCCGCGCCATCGTCGAGGCGCATGGCGGCCGGCTCGAGCGCGAGCGCGGCGAGGACCGCTTCACCTACCGCATCATCATGCCAAGCTATGGAGCCAGCAAGTGACCGAGGGCGTGGTTTACATCGTCGACGACGATGCCGATCTGGGGGCCAGCGTGGCGCGGCTGCTCCATCGGCACGGCTTCGTCGCGGCCGCCTTTCCCGACCAGGCGACGCTGCGGCCCGCGCACCGTGCCCGCGCGGCCGATTGCCTCCTCACCGACATGATGCTGGGTGACGATGACGGCTTCGCCGTCGCCGAGCAGCTGCGCCGGGACGATCCGCATATCGCCATCCTGTTCATGACCGCCTGGCCCACCACCGCCCATGCCGTCGATTCGATCCGCCGCCATGGCGGCCTCGACTATCTCGAGAAACCGCTCGACGAGTCGCGGCTGCTGACGGCGGTGACGGAAGGCGTCGTCTGGTCGCGCCGCCAGCGCGCCGCCGCGGAGCGGCTTTCGACGCTGAGCCAGCGCGAGCGCCAGGTCTTTGATCTGCTGGTGCAAGGCCACCCCAACAAGGTGGTGGCGGAGCGGCTGGGCCTCTCCCCGCGCACGGTTGAGGACCATCGCGCCTCGATTCTGCTCAAGACCGGCTCGAAAGGCTTGGCGCAACTCATCTCGCTGGCGCAATGAGGACGTGCCGCAGGGCATGCGACAGGGGATATGACGATGAGCAAGGGAAGCGTTCTGGTGACCGGCGGGGCCGGCTATATCGGCAGCCACGCGGTGCTCGCGCTGCTGGACGCCGGGTGGGACGTGGTGGTGATCGACAATCTCACCACCGGCTTCCGCTGGGCGGTGGATCCGCGCGCCAGCTTCGTCGAGGCCGAGATCGAGGATGAGGCGCGCGTGCAGAGCGTGCTGCGCGAGCATCAGGTGCGCGCGATCATGCATTTCGCGGGCTCGATCATCGTCCCCGAATCGGTCGAGAACCCGCTCAAATATTACAAGAACAACACGGTCGCGAGCCGCGCGCTGATCGCCAGCGCGGTGGCGGCGGGCGTGCGCCACTTCATCTTCTCCTCCACCGCCGCCACCTATGGCACCCCCGCGCGCGTGCCGGTGGCGGAATCCGATCCGACCCAGCCGATCAACCCCTATGGCATGTCCAAGCTGATGACCGAGATCATGCTCGGCGATGTCGCGCGCGCGCATCCGCTCAACTATTGCGCGCTGCGCTATTTCAACGTGGCGGGCGCCGATCCGCAGGGCCGCACCGGCCAGTCCACCGCCGGCGCCACCCACCTCATCAAGGTCGCGGTCGAGGCGGCGACGGGCAAGCGCGGCCATGTCGGCGTGTTCGGGACCGATTTCGACACCGCCGACGGTACCGGCGTGCGCGACTATATCCATGTCAGCGATCTTGCGGCCGCCCATGTCGAGGCGCTCGATCTGCTCGTCGCCCGGCCCGAGGAAAGCCATGTCATGAACTGCGGCTATGGCCATGGCTATTCGGTGCTGGAGGTGCTGGACGCGGTGGATCGCGTCACCAACCTGCCGATCGAGCGCCGGCTGGAAGGCCGCCGCGCCGGCGATCCCGCCGCCCTGGTGGCGGACAACAGCAAGATCCTGGCGACGCTCGGCTGGCGGCCGCGCCATGACGATCTCGAGGCGATCATCCGCGACGCGCTGGCCTGGGAGCGCAATCTCGCCGAACGCCGCTGATCCGGGCCGCCGGCGATACGCGGCCGAGCGCGCCGCCGGTCAGCGTCGACGCGCGCTGGGGCGGGGCTGAAGCGCGTCCAGCGCGTCGGCATTGGCGCGGCCCCAGCCATAGAGCAGCTCGACCGGCTCGACGCAGCGCGTGCCGAGCGGCGTCAGACGATAGGTCACCGCCGGCGGCACCACCGAATCGACATGGCGGCTGATCAGCCCGCTCGCCTCCATGTCGCGCAGCGTCTGCGTCAGCATCTTCTTGGAGATGCCGGGCAGGCTGCGCTGGAGCAGACCGGTGCGGGCGGCGCCCTGATGGCGGGCGTGGAGCGTGTGGAGCACCATGCTGGTCCATTTGGTGGCGAACAGCTCCAGCACGCGGCGCGGCGCGCAATCCTCCCGCCATGCCGCCTCGGGACTTCCCTTATCCATGGGTACCTCTTGGTGCCTAGGTTCCTGATCGGTGCCGTCTAGAAGCCGGCGCGGCGACTGCCTAGCTGCGGTGGCCGACGACAGGAGGCACGAAGATGGCGAAAACGGCTCTGGTGGTAGGCGCGAGCGGCATTGTCGGCGGCGCGACGGCGGCGCTGCTCGCGGCGGAGGGATGGACGGTGCATGGGCTCGCGCGGCGGCCCGGCAGCCAGCCGGGCGTGCATCCGCTCGCGGTCGATCTCCAGGATCGCGCCGCCACCGCGGCCGCGCTCGGCGACCATGCGCCCGATGCCGTGTTCATCACCACCTGGCTGCGGCAGGACAGCGAGGCGGAGAATATCCGCGTCAACTCGGCGATGGTGCGCAACCTGCTCGATGGCCTTGCCAAGCCGCGAGCGCCCCGGCACGTCGCGCTCGTCACCGGGCTCAAACATTATCTCGGGCCGTTCGAGGCCTATGGCCAGGGACGCCTGCCGGAAACCCCCTTCCGCGAGGAGCAGGGCCGGTTCGACGTCGAGAATTTTTACTATGCGCAGGAAGATGTCGTGTTCGACGCGGCGGCGCGGGATGGCTTTAGCTGGAGCGTGCACCGGCCGCACACGGTGATCGGTAAGGCGGTGGGCAACGCCATGAACATGGGCACCACGCTCGCCGTCTATGCGAGCCTGTGCCGCGAGACCGGCCGCCCGTTCCGCTTCCCCGGCTCGCCGGCGCAATGGTCCGGCCTGACCGACATGACCGACGCCGGCCAGCTCGCCCGCCATCTGCTCTGGGCGACGGAGACGGAGGCGGCGCACAATGAGGCGTTCAACTTGGTCAATGGCGATGTCTTCCGCTGGCAATGGATGTGGGGCCGCATCGCCGCCTGGTTCGGGCTCGAGCCCGCGCCCTTTGATGGGACCATGGTTCCGCTCGCGTCGCAGATGGCCGAGGATGGGCCGCTCTGGCGGCGGATCGCCGAGCGTGAGGGGCTGGCCGAGCCCGACCTCGCGCGGCTGGCCTCGCCCTGGCACAGCGATGCCGATCTCGGCCGGCCGATCGAGGTGGTGACGGACATGTCCAAGAGCCGGCGGCTGGGCTTCACCGCCTATCAGCCGACCGATGACGCCTTCTTCGCCCTGTTCGAGCAGTTGCGCCGCGAGCGGCTGATCCCCTGACCCTCAATGATAGTATACCGTATTTGACTTGGCGGGAGGGCGGCCGCATCATGGCGTAGGTGACGGGGCGGATCAGGGGGATGGCGATGGAAGGACGGCGCCGAGCGATCAGGCTGGGTCGACGCGCGCTGCTCCGCGCGGGCGTGGCGCTTCCCCTGCTCGCCGCCGCGCCTGCCACGCCGCCGCCACCCGCCCGGCGGATCAGCGCGCGGCTCGGCGGCCGGGGCGATGCCTTCCGCCTCGGCTGCCACGGCGGCGCGCTGACGAGCCTGCGGTTCGCGGGCGACCGGTACGAGACGGATTATGTCCGGCCGGGCGCGGGGCTGGGCCATGCGCATCTGCGCTTCCGCCGGGGTGCGGGCGAGGCATGGCGGCCGCTTTCCACGCGCGGCGGCGCGGTGACGCTGCGGCCGGGCGCACTGCGCGTGACGGCGGCGGCGGACGGCCTCGCGCTCGCCAGCGCGTGGCGCCTCGAGGGCGCGACGCTTCGCTGGACGATCACGCTCGCCAATCAGGGCGCGGACCCGGTCGAGATCGGCGATCTCTTCCTGCCCATGCCGATGGCGACCGATTTCGCCCAGGCGCCGTCGCCGCTGGCGGCGGTGATGAAGCACAGCTTCGTGTCCGGCCATGGCTCGCACATCTTCTGGATGCGATCGAACAGCGCCGGCCCGTATCTTCTGCTGCTCCCCGAGCGCGACACCGCGCTCGAATATTGGTCGGTCCAGCCGGCCGCGCCCGGCGAAACGGAGAGCTGGTGCGCCTATCTCCACGCCGCCGCCGCCGAGGGCGAGGCGCGGGCGGGCGGCACGCGCTGGCGGCTGCCGGTCAGCGCCCTCACCCTCGCCCCCGGCGCGCGCCGCCGCTACGGCTTCCGCCTCCAATGGGTAGCGGATTATGCCGCGGCGCGCGCCGCCATCGCCGAGGCCGGGCTGATCGATGTCGAGCTGGCGCCGGGGATGACGATCCCGCGCGATCTCGAGGTCGAGCTGGCGCTGCGCTCGGCCGATCCGATCGCCGCCATCACCGCCGAACATGCCGGATCGACCCGCATCACCCCGCTGCCGCCGCGCGCCGGCTATCAGCGCTATCGCATCGGTTTCGCGCGGCTGGGGGAGAACCGGCTGACGCTCCACCAGTCCGGCGGACGCGCGACCCATCTCGAATTTTTCGCGACCGAGCCGCTGGAGACGATGATCGCCAAGCGCGGCGCCTTTCTGGCCGCGCACCAGCACCGCGACCCGACGCGCTGGTATTATGGCCTGCTCGGCGAATGGGCGATGGATCGCCAGCGGCTGCTCGGCCCGGACGACTATGATCGCATCCGCGGCTGGCGCATCTACGAGGTGACGTGCGACGATCCCGGCCTCGCCAAGCCCGCCTTCCTCGCCACCAAGAATGCCGAGCATCCGGTCGCCGCCGAGGTGGCCGCGCTCGACCTCTATATCGATCATTTCCTCTGGGGCGGGCTGCAGCAGACCGAGGCGGAGCCCTATCCGTTCGCGCTCTACGGCATTCCCGACTGGAAGCAGCTGCGCGACAGCGCCGATCCCGGCCCGAAGGGGCGGTCGCATGTCTGGCGCCCCTATGATTATCCGCACATCATGGTGCTCTATTTCGGCATGTACCGGATCGCGCGCGATCATCCCGGCATCGCCACGCGCCATCCGGCCAGCCTCTATCTGGCGCGCGCCTATGGCACGGCGATGGCCATGTTCAGCGTGCCGCTGCGGCTGGCCGACTGGTCCGCCTATCGCACTGGCTTCTACAATGAATGCGTGATCCCGGAGCTGGTCGCGGCGCTCGAGGCGGCCGGCCAGACGCGCGAGGCGGCCGCGCTGGAGGCGCATTGGGCGCGCAAGGTGCGGACCTTCGCAAGCCCCGACACGGATCTGTTCGGATCGGAATATCCGTTCGATTCGACCGGTTTCGAGAGCACGCAGGCGCTGGCGCGGGCGGCGGTGGACCGGCCGGCGGCGATGGGCGTCACCCCGGCGGCGGCGCGCGCCTTCCGCGATCGCCAGATCGCCGCCAATCTCTTCTGCCGGGGCTGGCTCGAGCCCGCCTATTACTATCTCGGCAGCGATTACCGCGCCGGCGCGGGCGACAGCTATACGCTCACCTATATGGCGCAGATGGGCGGCTGGGCGGTGCTGGACTATGCGCTCAACGATGCCGAGGATCCCCACGCGCTGCTCAGGCTCGGCTATGCCTCGCAGCTCAGCGCCTGGGCGCTGCTCAACAGCGGCGCGGCGGCAGACGGCCATGGCTATTGGTATCCGGGCGCCGGCAATGACGGCGCGGCGGCGGGCGGCTTCGAGCCCGCGCCGTTCGGCACCACCTGGCTCGGCCAGCCGCATCATCGCGGCGCCTGGTATTATGCGTGCGAGATCGATCTCGGCTTCACCGGCGCGCTGCGGGCGGCCCGCACCATCCTGGCCGATGATCCGATCCTCGGCCGCCTCTGCTATGGCGGCGCGCTCGCCGCCGACGGGCCCGCCCTCGACTGGCGGCCGAGCGATGGCGTGCGGCGCCGTCTGGCGCTGCGGCTGGCGGACGGCGGCGCCGATCTCCGCCTGCTCGACGCGCGCTTCGCGGCGGACCGGCTGGTGCGCTACGACAGCGCGCGCGGGCAGTTGGACTTCATCGCCGAACGCTTCGCGCCGGGCACGTCGCTGCGCGCCGAGCGTCGCTGCGGCCGCGGTCCCTGGCAGGCGTGCGAGGTGCCGATCGACGCGCGCGGCGGCGCCTCGATCGACCTGCCGCTCGGCGCCTGAAGGCTTCAGCCGTCCGCACCGGGCGGACGCGGACGCGGCCGGCTGAGAAGGAAGGCCGCGCAGGCGGCGAGCGGCGCCAGCACCACGAGCGCCAGCAGCGGGCGCGGCTGGGCGCCCCAGCAGAACAGGCCATAGCCCATCGCCATGCCGCCACAGGCCATGGCCTTGGCGCGGCCACTCATCGCCCCCTCGGCGCGCCAGGCGCGCAGGCTCGGCCCGAAATGCCGATGGTCGAGCAGCCAGGCCTCGAGCCGGGGCGAGGAGCGCGCGAAGCAGCCGGCGGCGAGGATCAGGAAGATGGTGGTGGGCATCAGCGGCAGCAGCGCGCCGATGATGCCGAGCCCCACACAGACCAGCCCCAGCCCGAGCCAGACCCCGCGCATCATCCGGCCCGCCGGCGGCAGGCCTTGCTTCCCGTCTGGCGTCATGCCCGTCCCCGCCGCTTCGCCACGCCGCGAGCCTAGGCGCGGCTGCCAGCGCTTCGCAATAGCGAAAGCGGCAGGCGATCAGCGCGCGGCCGGCGGCGGGAAGGCGAGCACCGCGCCGGCATAGCGTTCCACCACCAGGCTGAAGGGCAGGCCGTCCGCGCGCACCAGCACCGCGCGATGCTCGATCAGCGCATCGGGCCAGCGCAGCGTCGCGCCGGCCGGGGCTTTGGGAGGCGGCGGCGCGCCCGGCACGTCCCACTCCGCCGGAAGCGGCGACCAGAGCAGCCGCGCCGACAGCGTGTGTCGCTGGAAGCCGAGCGGCCGCACGACCTTGCCGAACGGCGTGTCGCTCGAGGCCAGGGCCGCGTTCATCGCCGCCGTGAGCCGCGCCGGCACATACCAATTATCCGCCCGCGACAGGACCATGTCGCCACAGCGTAGCGCCACGCGGCGATAGGCGATCGGCTCGTCCGGCCCGACCGCCAGCCGCGCGCGCAGGTCCTCGGGCGGCGGGGGCGCCGCCCCCGTCTCGCGGTCGGCGACGACTGTCGCGGGCGTAGCGATGCGGTGGCGGTCGCACCAGCGCTCCAGCGTCAGCGTCGCGCTGTCATGGCTGAGCAGATCGGCGTTGAGCGTCTGCACCGCCGCCAGCGCCTCGGCGCGGGCGAGCGGCGTGTCGGGCCAGGCGGGCGCGGCGGCGAGCGCGAGCAGCAGCGGCACAGCGAACATGGCGGATACTCCCAATCAGCCTCTGATATGGTCGATAAAGGCGCGCAGCGGCGCGGGCACCAGCCTTCGACCGGGATAATAGAGGAAGGGGCCGGGAAAGCGCGGCCACCAGCTTTCGAGCACCGGCGTAAGGGCGCCGCTCTCGAGCGCGGGGCGCAGCCACGCCTCGAACAGATAGACGATCCCCTGCCCCGCGATGGCGGTGGCGATGGCGAGATCCATCGCGCCGCCCGGGCTGACGATCAGCGGCCCCTGCGGCTCGATCCGGAGCGTCTCGTCGCCGCGCTCGAACTCCCAGATCGGCATGGCGCCGCTGCGGAAGCGGCCGCGCACACAGGCATGGCCGAGCAGATCGCGCGGATGTGCCGGCGTGCCGCGTGCGGCGAGATAGGCGGGCGCGGCGGCGGCGGCGAAGCGCTGCTCGCGCGGACCGATCGGCACCGCGATCATGTCCTGCTCCAGCCGCTCGTCATAGCGGATACCGGCGTCGCAGCCGGCGGCGAGCAGATCGACAAAATCATCCTCGGCCACCACCTCGAGCCGGATATCGGGATAGGCGGCGAGAAAGCCCGGCACGATATCCGGCAGGATCAGCCGCGCGACGCTGATCGGCACGTTGAGCCGCAGCGTGCCCGCCGGGCGGCTGCGGAAGCTGTTGACCACGTCGAGCGCGGAATCGACCTCGCGCAGCGCCGGGCCGAGCCGCGCCAGCAGCCGCTCGCCCGCCTCGGTGAGCGCGACGCTGCGCGTGGTGCGGTTGAACAGCCGCACCCCCAGCGCCGCCTCGAGCCGCCGGATCGTCTCGCTCAACCCCGAAGGGCTCGCGCCCAGCCCGCGCGCCGCCTCGCGGAAGCCGCGCGCGCGGGCCACCGCGACGAACAGCGCCAGATCGTTCAGCTCCACCGCCATTGTTCGCCTGCCTGCACAGCCCGTGCGGCCTGTGCCCGCTTATCGCGCGATCGCGCAAGGCCTAACTCGCCGCCACGCAAGCAAGGAGTTGGACGATGGACGCGAACACTGAGTATCGGCTGGGCGATCGCATGGTGCGGCGCATCGGCTTTGGCGCGATGCAGCTCGCCGGGCCCGGCGTGTTCGGGCCGCCCGCCGATCGCGCGGCCTCGCTGGCGGTGCTGCGCGCCGCGCTCGCCGCCGGGGTCGATCATATCGACACCGCCGATCTCTACGGTCCGCGCATCGTCAACGAGCTGATCCGCGAGGCGCTCGCCCCCTATCCGGCCGGGCTGACGATCGTCAGCAAGGTCGGCGCGCGGCGCGGTCCGGCGGGCGAGTGGATTGAAGACAAGGCGCCCGAGGCGCTGCGTCGACAGGTGGCGGACACGTGCGCCGCCCTGGGCGTCGATCGGCTCGACATCGTCAACATGCGCTTCTGGGGCGATGGACATGGCGCGGCGGAAGGCCCGGTGGAAGCCGAGATCGCGGTGCTCGCGGCGCTCCAGGCGGAGGGCGTGATCGGCCATATCGGCGTGAGCAACGTCACCGCCGCGCAGGTCGCGGCGGCGCGCCGGGTCGCACCGATCATATGCGTCCAGAACCAGTATAACCTCGCGCATCGCGGCGACGACGCGCTGATCGACGCGCTGGCGGCCGAGGGCATCGCCTATGTGCCCTTCTTCCCGCTCGGCGGCTTCACCCCGCTCCAGTCCGCCGCGCTCGAAACGGTCGCCGCGCGGCTGGGGGCGACCCCGATGCAGGTGGCGCTGGCCTGGCTGTTGCAGCGCAGCCCCAATATCCTGCTGATCCCGGGGACGCGCTCGACCGCCCATCTCGCCGAGAATATGGCGGCGGGCGCTATCATTCTCGACGAAGCGGCGCGCGCCGCGCTGGACGGCATCGCCGCCACGCCGCCCGCTCACTCCTGAAGGACGAGCCCGGCCGGGGGCACCCGCGCGAGGAAATGCCCCTTCACCCCGGCGGGCCAGGCGCGGAAGGGCACTCGTCCTTCCGCGCTCGCGGCATAGGCGCGGGCGAAGGCGAGCAGCGCCTCGGCCGCCTCCGCATCGGGCGTGAACCGACCCAGCACATAGCCGATCTTGCCCGGCGCGCGCAGATGCACGGCGCAATGCGCGGCGCAGGCGAACAGGCAGTTCATGCGCTCGACGACAATTCCGTCGTTGCGCGGATCCGCCGCCTGCGCCGCCTCCAGCGCCTCGGCCAGCCGCGCGCCGCCGCGCTGCCCCGTCTCGTCCTCGCGCATGTCCGCCGCATGGCGACAGGTGCCGCATACCACCAGGGTCGGCGCATCGCCGGTCCGCTTCCACATCGGCCGTGTCTCCTCGCTTGCCGTCATCGTTCGAACACCCGGTCGCGCCACGGCTCGCGGGCCTGCCAGCCCGCGCGCTCCAGTTCCGGCCGGGTCTGTTCCTCCACCGGATAGCCGAGGCAGAGCAACCCGATCAGTTGCCACTCCGGCGGCACTTCGAGCAGCGCCGCCACCGCCTCGGGGCGCAGGATCGATACCCAGCCCAGGCCGATGCCGCGCGCCCGCGCCGCCAGCCAAAGGCCGTGGACGGCGAGCACGGTGGAGTAGCGCAGCGCCTCGCGCATGGTGGCGATCCCCAGGCCATGGCCGGCGGCCGGCGCCTCGTCGCTGAACATGGCGATCAGCTCGGGCGCGGCGTCCAGCCCGTGCAGCTTGAGCGCCCGGTGCCGGGCCCGCCGCGCGGCGTCGCGCTGGGCGGCGGCGGCGCGTTCGGTCTCGGCCTCGACATGCGCGCGCAGCGCGGCGCGGGCGGCGGCGGAGCGGACGCGCACGATCCGCCAGGGCTGCGCATTGCCCACCGACGGCGCGTGCGCGGTGGTGGCGAGCAACGCCTCCATCACCGCCGGATCGATCGGATCCGTGCGGAAGCGGCGCACGTCGCGCCGCCAGCGCAGCAGCCGGTCCAGCGCCGCGATCAGATCGGCCTCGCCGGCGGGGGGCGCCTCCGTCGTCATGCCAGGGAGAGGTCGGCGCCGCGCCGCATCAGATAGATGTCCATGATCCAGCCTCGCTCGGCGCGCAGCGCGGCTCGGCGCGCGCGGATCTCGGGACCGAGCCGGTCAAGCGGCCCAGCGAGCAGGCTTTCCTCGGCCAGACCCAGATAGGCGCCCCACCAGATCGTCACCGGACGCGCGCGCACGGTCTCGAAGGCGCAATCGCCGTCGAGCATCACAGCGAGACTGTCGACGCCGTCCGGCCAGCCTTCCGCGCGCAACCGGCGGCCGGTGGTGATCAGCACCGGCCCCGCCAGCGGGTTGAGCGGAATGGCATGAGCGGCGGTGAGAAGCTGGAGGCTGCTGATCCCCGGCACCACGCGCACGCGCAGCGCCAGGCCCGCCGCGGCCGTCCGCGCTGCGATGCGCAGGCTGCTGTCGTACAGCGCGGGATCGCCCCAGATCAGCAGCGCCGCGCGGCCGCCCGCGGGCAGCCCTTCGGCGAGATGCGTGCGCCACAGCCCGGCGATCGCCGCATGCCAGGCCGCCACCTCGGCGAGATAGGCGCCGTCCGGATCGCGGCGGGGCAGATCGAATTCGACAATGCGCGCCCCCGCCCGCAGAAGCCGGGCGCACAGCGCGCGGCGCAGCGCGGCCAGCGCCGGCGCCTCGGCCTTGCGCGGCACCAGCACCAGATCGGCGGCGGCCAGCGCCCGTTCGGCGGCGCGGGTGAGGTGATCGGGATGGCCGCTGCCCATTCCGATCAGCGCCAGCTCGATCATGCCGCCTCCGCCGCGACGAGATGGAAGAAGCTGCCGCTCACCCGGCCGCGCCGCGATCCGGTTTCCGCGACCGGCGCGCCATCGGCGTCGCACACCGCCGCGAGGGGCGGATCGGGCTGGGCAAGGATGGAGGAATAATGGAATTCATGGCCGCGCAGCGCCGATCCCTCCGGCAGCCGGCCGAGCGGCGCGCCGAGCCGCGCGAGGCGGTAGCCCAGGTGCAGGCGCCGCGCCGCATAGCTCGTCTCGAGCCCGAGCAGCCCGGCCATGGCGTGGCGGCCGCCTTCGGCATCCACCAGCCCCGCGCCCAGCACCATATAGCCGCCGCACTCGCCATGCACCGCGCCGCGCTCGGCGTGGCGCGTCAGCCCAGCCTTGAAGCGCAGCGCCGCCGCCAGCGCGCCGGCGTGCAGCTCGGGATAGCCGCCGGGCAGCCAGACCATGTCGGCCGCGGCGTCGGGCGGCTCGTCGGCAAGCGGCGAGAAGGGCAGGATCTCGGCTCCCGCCGCCCGCCAGCCGGCCAGGATATGCGGATAGGCGAAGGAGAAGGCCCGGTCCCAGGCGAGCGCGATGCGCTGGCCGGGTGGCGGGCAGGCGCGCGCCGGCGCCGTAGGCGGCGCGGCGGGGCCGGTCGCCCCGGCCGCCCGGCGCACCGCCGCGAGATCGACATGCGCGGCGAGAAAGGCGGCATGATCGGCGATGCACGCCTCCAGCGCGGGATGCTCCGCCGCCTGCACCAGACCGAGATGCCGCTCGGGCAGGCTCAGCCCCGCGCGGCGCGGCAGCGCGCCGAACACGGGCAGACCGGCGCGCTCCAGCCCGGCGCGCGCCAGCCGGCCATGCCGCTCGCTGGCGACGCGGTTGAGGATCACCCCCGCCACCCGCACGCCGGGATCGAACGCCGCGAAGCCGAGCGCGGTGGCGCCGGCCGATTGCGCCTGCCCCGCCAGATCGAGCACCAGCAGCACTGGCCAGCCGAGCCGCCGCGCGAGATCCGCGCTCGCCCCGGTGCCGGCGGCGCCCGGCCGCGCGACCCCATCGAACAGCCCCATCGATCCTTCGGCGAGGACGAGATCGGCATCTTCGCCCGCGCCCGCCAGCCCATCCAGCAGCGCTCCCGGCATCGCCCAGCTGTCGAGCGTGAAGGCGGGCCGCCCCGTCGCCGCCTGGTGGAAGATGGGATCAATATAGTCGGGTCCGCTCTTGAAGGGCTGGACGCGCAGCCCCTGGTCGCGAAAGGCGCGCGCCAGCCCGAGCATCACGCTCGTCTTGCCGCTGCGCGAGGCGGGCGCGCCGATCAGCAGACCCGGCGTCATCGCGGCCCCGCCGCGTGGCGGAAGCGGCGCGGATAGTCGGCGGCGTAGAGCCGGCTCTCGTCGAAGTCGCCGGGCGCCAGCACCGTGCCCACAAGGATCAGCGCGGTCCGTTCCGGCCGGTCCCGCCCGGCCGCCGCCGCGACCAGCTCGCCGAGCGGCGCACGCACCAGCTGCTCATCCGGCCAGCTCGCCCGCCACACGATCGCGGCCGGGCAATCGGCGCCGCGCAGCGGCACCAGCTCCGCCACCAGGGCTTCGAGCGCATGGATGGAGAGGTGGATCGCCAGCGTCGCCCCGGTGGCGGCGAAGGCGGCGAGCCGCTCATTGTCCGCCATCGCGCTGGCGCGCCCGGGCGTGCGGGTGAGCACCAGCGACTGGGCACGGCCGGGCAGCGTCAGCTCGGCCTCGAGCGCGGCGGCGGCGGCGGCGAAGGCCGGCACGCCGGGCGTGACGGTGTAGGCGATGCCGAGCGCCCGCAGCCGGCGCAGCTGCTCGCCCATGGCGGACCAGATCGAGAGATCGCCCGAGTGCAGCCGCGCCACGTCCAGCCCGGCGGCGTCGGCGGCGCGCATCTCGGCGATGATGGCGTCGAGCGACAGCGGCGCGGTATCGACGAGCCGGGCGCCGGCCGGACAATGGCCGAGGATCTCCGCCGGCACCAGCGAGCCCGCATAGAGGCAGACCGGGGCGGCGGCGATGCGGTCGCGCGCGCGGAGCGTCAGCAGATCGGGCGCGCCGGGCCCGGCGCCGATGAAGTGGACGGTCATGCGCGATCTCCTTGGGCCAGCGCGCAGGTGGCGCGGCGATCGGGGGAAATAAGGCGCGGCACGATCAGCCGCGCGCCCGGCCCGGCGGCGGCCAGCGCGGCCGCCTCCGCGACGCTGCCGACGCCACGCGCCGCCTGGCATGCGGCGGACCAGCTCGGCGTGGCGATCGCGCGCAGCGCGGCAGCCGGCACCGCCACCACCGCCACGCCCAGCATCGCCGCCACGGGCGCGAGCGCCTCCGCCCGATCCGCCGGCACGGCGAGCCGATCCGGCCGCACGCCTCCGCCCAGCGCGCGGGCGCCCGCCAGCGCCGCCGCGAGCGCCCGCGCGTCGATGGCGCCCGTCCAGCCAAGGCCCGCCACGATCACAGCAGGCCGCTCCATTGCACGATCGGGTAGCGCGGCTTCCATCCGCGCCGGCCGCCCAGCGGCGCCGCCTCGGCGAGGTCGATGCGCAGCAACCGGCCGCCGCGCGCCGCATGCCAGGCGGTCAGCAGCGCCTCCGTCTCCAGCGTCACGGCATTGGCGACGAGTCGCGTGCACGGCCGGCACCGCGCGACCAGCGCCGCGAGCAGCGCATCGGTCAGCCCGCCGCCGACGAACACCGCGTCGGGCACCGGCGCCTCGGCGAGGCAGGCGGGCGCGACGCCGGTGACGAGCTGCAGCCGGTCCACCCCTAAGCGCGCGGCGGTGTCGGCGGCGCGCGCCGCGCGGGCGGGATCGGCCTCGAAGCCGATCGCCTCGGTCGAGGGATGGGCGAGCAGCCATTCGATCGCCACCGATCCCGAACCCGCGCCGATATCCCATAGCCGCTCCCCCGCGCGCGGCGCGAGCGCCGCCAGCGTCAGCGCGCGGACCGGCGCCTTGGTGAGCTGGCCGTCCTGCGCGAACCAGCCATCTTCGCGGCCCGTCACCAGCGGCAGCGTCGACCCCGCCCCCGCCACCGCCACGCCGAGCGCGACGGGATGGGCGCAATCGCTCCACTCCAGCGCGGCGGCGGCGGCATGGCCATGGCGGATACGTTCGCGCGGGCCGCCCAGCGCCTCGAGCGCGTGGAGTAGGCTGTCGCCGAACCCCTGCGCCGCGAGATAGGCCGCCACAGCCGGAACCGCCGCGCCATCGCGCAGCAGCAGCAACAGGTGCCGTCCGGGCGCGAGCAGCGGCCGCAGCCGGGTCAGCGGCGCGGCATGGAGGCCGAGACATTCGGTCGTCTCCAGCGGCCAGCCCAGCCGGGCGGCGGCCAGCGCGAAGCTGGACGGGCCGGGATGCGCGATCCATTCGCCCGGATCGAGCATGCGGACGACGCGCGATCCGGCGCCGAACCAGAAGGGATCGCCCGAGGCGAGCATCGCCACCCGCCGGCCCCGCCGCGCGCGGAGCAGCGCCAGGCCATCGGCGAAGGGCACCGGCCAGGCGAGGCGCTCGCCCGCCGCCACGGGGCCGAGCAGCGCGAGATGGCGCGGCGCGCCGATCACCGTTTCGGCCGCCGCCAGCGCCGCGCGGCTTGCGGCGGACAGGCCATCCGGTCCATCCTCGCCGATACCGATGATCGTCAGCCAGGGATCCGCCTCAGCCATGCCGCGCTGCCTCGTGCTGGGCGGCACCGGCGAAGCCAGCGCGCTCGCCGCCGCGCTCGCCGCGCGCGGCATCGCGGCGGTGCTGAGCTATGCCGGCCGCACCGCCGCGCCGCGCGCCCAGCCGGTGCCGGTGCGGATCGGCGGCTTCGGCGGCGCGGACGGGCTCGCGGCCTATCTCCGCGCCGAGCGCATCAGCCATGTGGTGGACGCCACCCATGCCTTCGCCGCGCAGATCAGCGCGCATGCCGTCACGGCGGCGGCGGCGGCCGGCGTGCCGCTGCTCGCGCTCACCCGCCCCGCCTGGCGGCCGCAGCCGGGGGATCGCTGGCGCGCGGTCGCCGATATCGCCGCCGCGGTGGCGGCGCTGGCGGGCGCGCAACGCCGCGTGATGCTGGCGCTCGGCCGCATGCATGTCGCCGCCTTCGCCGCCCAGCCCCAGCATTTTTACCTGCTGCGCTTCATCGAGCCCGCGCCGCTGCCGCCGCCGCTGCCCGATCACACCCTCTTGGTGGCGCGCGGCCCCTTCACCGCCGAAAGCGAGGCGGCGCTGATGCGCGCCCACGGCATCGATCTGGTCGTCGCCAAGAACGCCGGCGGCGACGGCGCCATCGCCAAGCTCGAGGCGGCGCGCGCGCTCGGCCTGCCGGTGCTGATGATCGACCGCCCCGTCCTGCCGCCGCGCGCGGAGGTGGAGACGGTGGCGGCGGTGCTGCGCTGGCTCGATCATGCGGCCGACCGCGGCGTGTAGAGCAGCGCGCCACGCGGGCGCGGCACGAGCCGGGTGCGGCTGCTGCCGATCAGCACCAGCGTCCGCATGTCGGCCATCGCGCCCCGGGCTTCTGCCAGAGCCACGATCTCGAGCCGCTCCTCGGCGCTGTAGAGCGCGCGCGCGAACAGCACCGGCCGCGCGCCGCCGACCGCGCCGCGCAGCAGATCGAACGCCCGGTCGAGCGTGTCCGGCCGCGCGCGCGAGCGCGGATTGTAGAGCGCGATCGCGAAATCCGCCTCGGCCGCCAGCGCCAGCCGCCGCGCCAGCAGCGGCCAGGGCTTGAGATTGTCGGACAGATTGATCGCGCAGAAATCATGGCCCAGCGGCGCGCCCGCGCGCGCGCTGGCGGCGAGCATGGCGGTGATTCCGGGCAGGATGCGCAGATCCAGCGCCGCCCATTCCGGTGGTCCGGTCTCGATCGCCTCGCACACCGCGGCGGCCATGGCGAACACGCCGGGATCGCCCGAGCAGACCAGCACCGCGCGCGCGCCCGCCGCCGCCAGCGCCAAGCCGTGGCGGGCGCGCGCCAGCTCCTCGCGATTGTCGCTGGGGTGGATAGCGAGCCCGGGCCGCGCCGCCACCCGCGCGACATAGGGGCCATAGCCGAGCAGATCGCTCGCCTCGGCAAGCGTCTCCCGCACCTCCGGCGTGATCAGCGCCGCATCGCCCGGGCCGAGCCCAGCCACCGCCAGCCAGCCGCTCATGGCCGCCGCCCCTGGCCATGGATGAGCGCGATCGAGAAATAGGGCGCGCGCGCCGCCGCCTCGGCGATCGGCACGATGCGCTCGCCCGCCATCGCGGCATATTCCACCAGATAGGCCGCGCGTTCGCGCCCGGCGGCGGCGATCGCGCGGCGCAGCTTGGGCAGATGCCGGCCGATCTTCATCACCACCAGCGCGTCGGTATCGCGGATGCGGCGAGTAAGCTCGGGCTCGGGCAGCGTCGCCATCGCGACGGTCAGCACATCGTCGCCCCAGGTGATCGGCGTGCCGGTCGCGGTCCAGGCGCCCGACATGCCGGTGATGCCGGGCACCACCCGCACCGCCGCGCGCGGCGCCAGCCGGGTATAGAGATGCATGAAGGAGCCGTAGAAAAAGGGATCGCCCTCGCACAGCACCACCACCTCCTCGCCCGCCGCCGCGAGCGCGGCGAGATGATCGGCATGGCAGGCGTAGAAGGCGGCGAGGCGCGCGCGATAATCGGGATGGTCGGGCGGCAGCTCGGTGGTGAGCGGATAGTCCATCGCATGCTCCACCGCATCCGCGCGGAGCAGCCCCTCGACGATGCGCCGCGCATGGCCGGGGCGGCCGCGCTTTCGGAAAAAGGCGATGTGGCGCGTGGCGCGCACCAGCCGATCGGCCCGCACGCTCATCAGGTCGGGCGCGCCGGGGCCGAGGCCGACGCCATGGATCGTGCCCGCGCTCATTCGGCGCGGCTCGCGAGCGCGTTGAGCGCGGCGGCGGCGATCGCGCTGCCGCCCAGCCGCCCTTCCACGATCGCGCAGGGCACCGGCGCGGCCGCCCACAAGGCCGCCTTGGATTCCGCCGCGCCGACGAACCCCACCGGGCACCCGAGGATCGCCGCCGGACGCGGGCAGTCCGGCGCCTCCAGCATCTCGAGCAGCTGGAAGAGCGCGGTCGGCGCATTGCCGATCGCCACCACCGCGCCTTCGAGATGGGGCCGCCACAGCGTCACCGCCGCCGCCGAGCGGGTGGTGCCGAGCCGCGCCGCCAGCGCCGCCAGGCCCGGCGCGTCGAGCAGGCAGAGGGCGGCATTGTCCGCCGGCAGCCGGGCGCGGGTGATGCCCTCGCGCACCATGCGCGCGTCGCACAGGATCGGCGCGCCCGCCGCCAGCGCATCGCGCGCCGCCCGCGCGAAACCGGGCGAGAAGCGGATGTGCGGCGCCAGCGCCACCATGCCGGCGGCGTGGATCATTCGCACCGCCACCGGCTCCTCCTCGGCGTCGAACCGGGCCAGCGCCGCCTCGGCGCGGATGATGGCGAAGCTCTGGCGGTAGATGGCGGCGCCATCGATTTCATAGTGGTGCGGCACGTGCGGCTCCGAAGGCGGCGATCAGCGCGGCGGCATCGAGGCCGCGACGCGCGGGGGGATCGCCGGCGCGCGCGGCGCGGGCGAGATCGAAGGCACCGGCGCGGCCGGTGAGCATGATGTCCGCCGGCGCCGGCCGCGCGCAGCCCTTGGCGCAGCCCGAAACATGGAGGCTGCCCGGCACAAGCGGCGCCAGTGCCTCGGCCAGCGCGCGGGTGGCGACGCTCGCCTGCGGACAGGCGGGCGCGCCGACACAGGCATCCACCGCCCGCGCCGCCGCGCTGTCGGCCGCCGGATCGGCCGTCGCGCCCTCCAGAAGCAGCGCGCGCCAGGGGGTGACCCGCACCGCCCGCGCGCCGCGCGCGATGATCAGCGCCGCGAGATCGCGCGCCGCGATCCGCCCGAAGGCGAGCGCGTGCACCGCGCCGAGGCGGTGCGCGCCGGGCGTGAGCGGCGGCCGGGGGGGCGCCGGCCGGAGCGTGCCGGTCGCCCAGCGCGGCAGCGGCGCGGCGTGACGCGCCATCCGCCCCGCCGCCGCGCCGCCACTGGCGAGAAACCACGCGATCAGGGCGGCGACCGCATCGGGCGCCTCGTCCTCGCCGATCGCCACGCCCGTCGCGCGCCCGTCCGCGCGCAGCATCAAGCCGCCGTCCGCCGCGCGCTCGAGGCGGAGATCGGCGGGCGTGTCGGCCAGGATCGGCCCGCGCCCGGCATCGATGGCGAGGCTGAACTTGGCGGGCAGCGGCGGCAGCGCGGCGAGCCGGGGCCGCAGCGCCCGCGCCAGCCTGTGGCTGCGATCGCCGCGCCGCCAATCGGGCGCGACCATCAGCGCCGGACCGGCGGGCGCGCAGTCGAGCGCGGCGAGCGTCGCCGCGAGCGACGGCCAGCCCGACGCGCCGATGCCGCGCAGCTGCAGCCCGGCCCGGTTGGTGCAGTCGATCGCGCCGCTGCCATGATGCGCGGCGGCGGCGCACAGCGCCAGCGCGGCGGCGCGATCGAGCCGGCCGAGCGGCGGTCGCGCCCGGGCGAGCAGCCCGTCGCCCGCCGCCATCGGCCGCGCGGCATCGGGGCACCAGCCATGGATGATCGGCGCCGTCATGCCGGATCCGCCAGCGCGGCGACGAGGGCGTTGCTCCGGCTCCGCCACAGGCCGGCGGCATGGAGCGCGGCGAAGCGCGCCTCGAGCGCGGCCAGCGCCTCGGGATTGGCGGAGGCCATGAACGCGCGCACCGCGGGCGTGCCGAGCGTCGCCGCATAGTAGAGGTCGAACAGCTCGGGCGGGACGCAGGCGGCGAGATGCGCATAGGCGCCGAGATGATCGAGCACGGCCGCCAGCTCGGCGGCGCCGCGAAAGCCGTGGCGCATCATGCCCGCGATCCAGCCCGGATGCGCCGCGCGCGTGCGGACGATGCGCGCCAGCTCCTCGGCCAGGCTTCGCGCGCGCGGCCGGGCGGGATCGCGGCTGTCGAGATGGTAGAGCGGCGCCGCGCGCCCCAGCAGGCGCTGCGCGGCGGCGAAGCCGGCCTGGTGCGCGGCATGATCCATGCCGGCCAGGCTGTCGCTCTCGGGCAGATCATGGACATGGAGAAAGGCCTGCGTCGCCGCCACGCGCCGCGCCAGGCCGGCGGGATCGGCGCGGTCGCCCGCGTCGAGCGCGGTGGCCGAGGCGGCGAGCCACGCTTTCCCCGCCGCCTCGCGCGCGTCCGCGTCATAGCGGGTGGCGAGCGCGCCCAGATCCACGCCGTAGCGCCCGGGCGCCGGCCCGAAGACGCGCGGTTCCACGGTGGCGCCGGCGAAGGGATTCTGGTCGGTCGGCTCGTCGCGCGCGGCGAGCAGGCGGGTGGCCTGGCCGAACAGCGCGCAGAGCCCCGGAAAGGCATCGCGGAACAGGCCCGAGACGCGCAACGTCACGTCGATCCGCGGCCGGTCGAGCATCGCCAGCGGGAGGATCTCGATCCCGGTCACCCGCGCCGAACCATGATCCCAGATCGGCGCTACCCCGAGCAGGTGGAGCGCCATGGCGAAATCCTCCCCCGCGGTGCGCATCGTCGCCGAACCCCAGAGATCGACCAGCACGGCGCGCGGATAGTCGCCCTCGTCCTGCAGATGCCGGCGCAGCAGCTCGTCCGCGAGCGCCACGCCCTGATCATGCGCATCGCGC
This sequence comes from Sphingomonas morindae, assembly GCF_023822065.1. Taxonomy (NCBI): domain Bacteria; kingdom Pseudomonadati; phylum Pseudomonadota; class Alphaproteobacteria; order Sphingomonadales; family Sphingomonadaceae; genus Sphingomonas; species Sphingomonas morindae. Next base: position 3,050,700 of record NZ_CP084930.1, on the reverse strand, counting down.
GAGGGCAGCGCGCGCGGATCGAGGCTGTAGAGATTGCGCCCGGTGGGCAGCACATCGGCGCGTCCGCGATGGGGCGATCCCGCCGGGCCGGGCGCCACGCGCCGGCCCGACAGGCCGGCGGCCAGCCCGGCGCGCTCGGCCTCGCCCTGCGGCCCGCGCCCGAACAGATGCAGCCCGTCCGGAAACTGGCTGTCCTTCATGTCGCAGACAAAGGCGTCGATCCGCGCCAGCGCCGCGTCGGGCGTGGAAGAGGCGCCGAGCCGCAGCAGCGCGCCGAGACCGAGCGCCTCCGCCTCCTCGACAATGGCGGTGGCGAGCCGGGCGCGGCGCGGCGGATCCAGCCCGTCCGCCCCGCCATATTCGTCCAGCAGCGTTTCGAGCCGGCCGGTGCCGACCCCGCCGCCGCTCGTCGCCAGCGGCGGCGGGGCGTGACCGATCGTCACCGCCCCCAGCCTCCGCTTGGCCTGGGCCGCCTCGCCGGGATCGTTGACGATGAAGGGATAGAGGATCGGCAGCGCCCCGGCGAGCGCGTCCGGCCAGCAGGCGCCCGAGAGCGCCACCGCCTTGCCCGGCAGCCATTCGAGCGTGCCATGCGCGCCGAGATGGATCAGCGCGTCCGGCGCGCGCGTGCGCAGCCACAGATAGAAGGCGATATAGGCGTGGCGCGGGCAGCGGCCGAGATCGTGATAGGAGTCGCTCCGTCCCTCCGGCGTCGCGCGCTCGGGCTGGAGCGCGATCAGCGCGGCGCCCGCCTCGATCGCGGCGAAGTGGAAGGCGCCGCCCGCCACCGCCGCGTCCGCCTCGGGCGGCCCCCAGGCCGCCGCGACCGCCTCGACCAAAGCCGCCGGCAACGTGGCGAGCGCCGCGCGATAGGCATGGAGCGGCCAGGCGATCCGCGCCGCGGCGAGCCGCGCCGCGATGTCCGCCGCATCGCTGGCGGGAACTGCCATGCCCTCCGCCCGCCAGTCGGCGAGCAGCGCCGCCGCCGAGCCCAGCGCGTCCAGCCCCACCGCATGCGCGATCTGGTCCGGTCGGCCCGGATAGGTGGAGAGGATCAGCGCCACCCGCCGCGCCGCCGGCGTCACGCCGCGCAGCCGCGCCCAGGCGGCCGCGCGATCGGCGATCGCCGCCACCCGCTCCGGCTCGGGGGCGTGGCGTGGCGGCGCCTGCTCCGGCCCGGCGGCGCCCGCCGCCGCCTGCTTGAAGCTCGCCACGCCGGCGAAGAGCCGCCCGTCCAGTTCGGGCAGCACCACATGCATGGCGAGATCGGCCGGCGACAGGCCGCGCGGCGCCGCCGCCCAGGCCGCGCGATCCGACGTCGCCAGGGCGATCTGGAGCACCGGCGCATCGCTGCCGTCGAGCGGGGTCGCGCCATCGTCACCGCGCGCCGAGAAGGCGGTGAGATTGAGGATCACGTCCGGCGCGAGGGCCTCCGCCCAGCGCGCAAGCCAGGCCGACGCCGCCTCGGCCTTGAGCGAGGGCAGGAACAGCGCCAGCACCGCGAAACCGCGCGCCGCCAGCGCGGCGTGGAGCGCCGCCACCGGCGCGACATCCTCCGCCACCAGATAGGCGCGATAGAAGAGCAGCAGCGCGCGCGGGCGTGGTGCAGTGAGCGCGAAGGCGGCGGGGCAATCGGCGGCGCCGTCGGGCCGCCATCCGCCCACTGGCGGGATCGGCCTGTCCGCGTGCGTTGCCGGAGCGAAGGCCGGCAGCGCGAGCCCGCCCGCCTCCGCCAGCAGCGCGAGGGCGGCGCGCGCCGATGCGGCCCCGCCCGTCTCGCAGCAGCGCCGCAGCCGCGCGACCTGCGCGGGGGAGAGGGTGGAGCAGGCCTCGAGCGCGGCATCGGTGCGCCCGTCGCCGGCCAGCACCGCCAGCGCGATGCCCCGCGCGCGCGCCAGCCGGACGATTTCGTCCAGGCCATAGCGCCAATAGGCCCGCCCTCCGATCAGCCGCACCAGAATCGCGCGCGCGGTGCCCAGCGTCTCCTCGACATAGGTGTCCACCGACAGCGGATGGCCGAGCAGCGCGAGCGGGGCGAGGCTGAGCCGGGGCAGCGGCGCCTCGCCCGCCGCTTCGGCGAGCGCGCGCCAGCCCGCCGCGAAACCCGCCAGCTCGCTGTCCGAAAAGGAGAGGATGGCGAGATCGGCCGGGCCATGGCCGAGCGCGCGCGGCGCCGCGCCCGTCTCGAGCCCATGGCTCTCGCGGAAGACGAGATGCATCAGCCGGCCAGCGCCGCGCGCACCGCCTCGGGCTCGAGCCGCCCGCGCTCGGCGATCACCACCAGCCGCGTCTCGCGCGGCTCGTCGGGGCGCCAGCGCCGATCATAACCGGTGCGCACCCGCGTGCCGACCGCCTGCACCAGGAGCCGCATCGGCTTGCCGAGCACCGCCGCATGGCCCTTGACGCGCAGCACGTCGTGCGCGGCGGCGAGCGTCGCGATCCGCGCCGCCAGCCCGTCCGCGCTGTCCACCACATCGAGGTGGACGACGAGGCTCTCGAAATCGTCATGCTCGTGATCCTCGGCGCCGTCATGATGCGACGGGCGCTGGGCGAGATCATCCTCGGCAGCCGCTCCGAGCCCGAGCACCAGCGCCGGATCGATCGCCCCCTCGACCAGCTCGATCACGGGCAGCGGCCGTGGCGCTTCGGCGGCGATCACCGCGCGCGCCGCCGCCACCCCGGCCGGACCGGCGAGATCGGGCTTGGTGAGCAGCACCAGATCGGCGCAGGCGAGCTGATCGCCGAACAGCTCCTCGAGCGGAGTCTCATGGTCGATCCCGGCATCGGCCGCGCGCTGCGCCGCCACCGCCGCGGGATCGGGCGCGAACCGGCCCGCCGCTACCGCCTCGCCATCGGCCAGCGCCAGCACGCCGTCGACCGTCACGCGCGAGCGGATCGCCGGCCAGTCGAACGCCTTGAGCAGCGGCTTGGGCAGCGCCAGGCCCGAAGTCTCGATCAGGATATGGTCGGGGCGCGGCGAGAGCGCGAGCAGCGCCTCCATGGTCGGCACGAAATCGTCCGCGACGGTGCAGCAGATGCAGCCATTGGCCAGCTCGACGATCCGGTCGGCCGGGCAATCGGGCACGGCGCAGCCCTGGAGAATGTCGCCATCCACGCCCAGGCTGCCGAATTCGTTGACGATCACCGCCAGGCGGCGGCCCGAGCTGCGGCGCAGCAGCGCCGCGATCAGCGTCGTCTTGCCCGCCCCGAGAAAGCCGGTGACGATGGTGACGGGAATTTTGGCGAGATCGGTCATGCAGGCTCCGCATCGCGCCGACGAGGCACGACCGGGGGCATGAGGTCGGCACGCGACGACGGGCGGGCGCGATAGAGCACCCGTGCCGCGCACCGATGCGGCCCCGGCCGCATGGCTTCGTCGCTCAGACGGAGAACCGTGCCGTGACCATCCCCTGGATCAAGGCAAGAGCGACCGGTGCGCTGGCAGGTCTCCTGGCTCGCGGGTCAAAGCTTGCGGTCCGGCCTTCCCGGGCCGTGCCGAAGCACCGCCCAGTGGCCGCCCCCTGGATCAACCGGGGGCCAGGCCCGCTCGCTCGCCGCTTACAGTTGCAGGGACAGCCGCGGATTTGGGCGCCCAAGCGCCCGCACCGCATTCCCTTTCAAGCCCTTCCGGGCACCGGCGCGATCGTCGGGGCGTGGCGTGGCCATGCCCCGACGCCGCTCTTAGCCGCTTGGCCGCAGGCTGGCAATCAGGCCGGGACGGGCGCCGCCTCGGGGATGAGCCGGTCGTGACGCAGCGCGTCCCACAAGGCGCCGGGGATCGGCGCCGCCATCAGCCGCGCATTGTCCCGCACCTTGTCCGCGCGCTTGGCGCCGGGGATGATCGCCGCGACCACCGGATGGGCGGCGCAGAATTGCAGCGCCGCCGCGCGGATATCGACGCCATGCGCCGCGCACAGCGCGGCGATCCGGTCGCGCCGGGCGATCATCTCGGCGGGCGCGTCCTGATATTCATAGGTGCGGCCGCCCGCGAGCAGACCCGAATTATAGGGGCCGCCGACCACGACATGCACGCCGCGTTCGGCGCAGAAGGGAAAGAGGCGATCGAGCGCGGGCTGGTTGAGCAGGCTGTAGCGGCCGGCGAGCAGAAACACGTCCGGATCGGCGCGTTCGAGCGCGCGGATACAGGGTTCGACGCGGTTCACGCCCAGCCCCCAGCCCTTGATGACGCCCTGCTCGCGCAGCGCCGCGAGCGCGCGGAAGCCGCCCTCCACCGCCGTGTCGAACGCCTCTTCCCAGGCGTCGCCGAGATGGTCTTCGGCGAGATCGTGGACATAGGCGATATCGATGCTGGCGAGGCCGAGCCGCTGCAGGCTGTCCTCGATCGAACGCATCACGCCGTCATAGCTATAGTCCACCTCCACGCGGAAGGGCAGGCCATCGACAAAGGGCGGGTTGTCGGGCCGCGCCGGATCGGGCCGCAGCAGCCGGCCGACCTTGGTGGAGAGCACGAACTCGTCCCGCGGGCGATCGCGCAGCGCGGCGCCGAAGCGATGTTCGGAGAGGCCGCTGCCATAATGGGGCGCGGTATCGAAATAGCGGACCCCGCTCTCCCACGCCGCGTCGATCGCGGCGGCGGCGTTGGCCTCGTCGACCGGCTCGAACATGTTGCCGAGCGGCGCGCCGCCGAAACCGAGCGGACCGGGAGGGGCGAAATGGGCCATGGCGATGTCCTTCGTGCGGCGCTGATCCCCCGCACAACCCGGCGCCGCCCCGCCCCGTTCCCGCCCCTCGCCCGCGCGGCGACGGAGCGTGCGCTCAGCCCGCCGGCACCAGCCGCCGCAGCGCGCCGAGCGCGGTGACGACTTCGGTCGAGGCATTGGCATAGGGCGTGCCGTTGCCGAGCGCCGCCTCCGCCTCGGCGAAGCGTCCGGCGTTGATCAGCGCCGCCACCGCGCCCGCCTCGCGATGGAAGGCGCGATGCCTGTCTCGCGCCTGGCGGAAGGCGGGGCTGGCGCCGAAGCGCTGCGCGCCCTCGCCATAGAGCCATCGGCCGATCAGGCAGCAATCGTCGCGGCCGATCACCGCCGCGTCGAGCCGCTCCTTGCGGTAGATGGCGGTGCGGAACCGCACCTTCCACTGCGAATGGCTGTGCGCCACCTCTTCGAAATCCATCTGCGCCTCCGCTCTTCGGGCGCAGCATCGCCGCCAAAGCCTGTCGATCGCGTAACGTGCGCTATCCGGAGCATTACCTGCACGGCCGGTGGCGGCCGGCGAACCCCGCACCGGCCCCGGCCGTTATGCCCGGTGCAGCAGGAGAACCGGGATGCGCGTCGAAACGGTTGTAATCACAGGAGCTTCGGCCGGAGTGGGCCGCGCGGTGGCGCGCCGCTTCGCCCGCGACAAGGCACGGATCGCGCTGATCGCACGCGGCCGGGACGGGCTTGAGGCGACCGCGCGCGAGATCGAGGCCGCCGGCGGCGTGGCGCTGGTGCTGCCCTGCGACGTGGCGGACGGCGCGGCGGTGGAGGCGGCGGCGGCGCGCGCCGAGGCCGAGCTCGGCCCGATCGACATCTGGATCAACGTCGCCTTCGCCGGCATCCTCGCGCCCTTCACGGATATCGATCCGGCCGATTATGCTCGCGCCACCGATGTCACCTATATGGGCCAGGTCCATGGCGTGCGCGCGGCGCTGAAGCACATGTTGCCGCGCGATCGCGGCCATATCGTGCTCACCGGATCGGCGCTCGCCTATCGCGGGATCCCGCTGCAGACCGCCTATTGCGCCGCCAAGCACGCGATCCAGGGCTTCCAGGATTCGCTGCGCGCCGAGCTGTTTCACGCCAAGAGCCGCGTCCATGTCGCCATGGTCCAGCTGCCCGGCGTCAACACGCCGCAATTCGACTGGATCAAGACGGACATGCCGCGCCGGCCGCGCCCCGCTAGCCCGCCCTACCAGCCGGAAATCGCCGCCGAGGCGATCCATTATGCCGCGCATCACCGCCGCAAGCAGATCCTGGTGGGGGCGCCCACGGTGATGGCGATCTGGGGCGATCGGCTCGCCTCCTCGCTGCTCGATCGCTATCTGGGCGCCACCGGCATCGCCGGCCAGCAGGACAAGGCGCGCGTGGTGCCCGATCGGCAGGACAATCTCTGGCGGCCGGTGCCGGGCGATCATGGCGCGCATGGCCGGTTCGATCGCGAGGCGCGGCGGCACAGCCCGCAGCTCTGGCTCACCACCCATCGCGGCGTCGCGGCGACAGCGGCGGCGGCGCTGGCCGGGGCCGGGCTGGCGCTGCTCGCGCGGCGGCGGTCGGCCGCATGAGCGGCGATCTGCCGACGATCGAGACGGACATCCCCGCAAGGCTCGACCGGCTGCCCTGGAGCCGCTTCCATCTGCTGGTGATCGTCGCGCTCGGCGTCACCTGGGTGCTGGACGGGCTCGAGGTGACGATCGTCGGTGCGATCGGGCCGCTGCTGCAACGGCCCGAAACGCTCGGCCTCGGCACCGCGCAGGTCGGGCTGATGGCGTCGCTCTACGTGGCCGGCGCGGTGATCGGCGCGCTCGGCTTTGGCTGGCTGACCGATCGCGTCGGCCGCCGCCCCGTCTTCTACGCGACGCTGCTCCTGTACCTGGCCGGGGTGCTGGCCAGCGCCTGCGCCTGGGGGCCGGCGAGCTTCGGCCTGTTCCGGCTCGTCACCGGGCTCGGCATCGGCGGCGAATATGCCGCGATCAATTCCGCGATCGACGAGCTGATCCCGGCGCGGCTGCGCGGGCGGATCGATCTGCTGGTCAATGGCAGCTTCTGGCTCGGCGCGGCGCTGGGCGCGGCGGCCACGCCGCTGCTGCTCGATCCCACGCGCCTCCCGCTCGATCTCGGCTGGCGGCTGGGCTTCGGCATTGGCGGCGCGCTCGGCCTGTCGATCCTCGTTCTGCGGCGCTATGTGCCCGAAAGCCCGCGCTGGCTGCTCACCCATGGCCGCGCCGACGAGGCCGAGACGATCGTCGCCGGCATCGAACGCCGCGTCGCCCAAGCCACCGGCCAGCCGCTCGCCCGCGCCGAGGGCCGGCTGCGGGTGCGGCCGCGCCGCCGCTTCGGCTTCCGCCCGATCTTCGCCGCCATGTTGGGCACCCACCGCGCGCGCAGCCTGCTCGCGCTGGTGCTGATGATCGCGCAGGCCTTTCTGTTCAACGCGGTTTTCTTCACCTATGGGCTGGTGCTGACCCGCTTCTACGGCATCGCGGACCAGCGCATCGGCCTCTATCTGCTGCCGCTCGCGCTCGGCAATTTCCTCGGCCCGCTGCTGCTCGGCCCGTTCTTCGATCGGATCGGCCGGCGCCGCATGATCGCGGGCACCTTCCTCGTCTCGGCGCTGCTGCTCGCCGCCACCGCCGCGCTGTTCGCCACCGGCGCGCTGTCCGCGATCAGCCAGACGGCGGCGTGGATCGCGATCTTCTTCTTCGCCTCGGCGGCGGCCAGCTCGGCCTATCTGACCGCGAGCGAGATCTTCCCGCTCGAGACGCGGGCGCTGGCGATCGCCGTCTTCTACGCGCTCGGCACGCTGATCGGTGGCAGCACCGCGCCCTGGCTGTTCGGCCGGCTGATCGCGACCGGCGCGGCGACCCCGCTGGCGTTGGGCTATGGCGGCGCGGCGCTGCTGCTGCTCGTCGCCGCCTTCACCGAATGGCGGCTGGGCATCGATGCCGAGAACAAGGCGCTGGAGGATATCGCCGCGCCGCTGTCGGCGGCGTGAGGCTCAGCCGCCCTCCGCCTCCTCCAGCTCGGCGAGCAGCGACGCCACCCGCGCCAGCCGCGCCGCGGGATCCGCGATCGCCTCGGCGAGCAGCAGCCGGCCCTTGCTGGCGCTGAGCGCGGGCGCGGCCAGCGTCACGCCGGGCCGCGGCGTCAGCGCGATCGCGGCCGGGCCGGCGTCGATCCGCTGAATGCCCAGCGCGCGCGCCGCGAGGCGAAGCCGCGCCAGGCCGAGCAGCGCCACCGCCTCGGGCGGCGGCGGACCGAAACGGTCCTCCAGCTCCGCCTCGAACCCGTCGAGCGCGGCCGCCGTCTCGATCCGCGCCAGCCGGGCGTAGAGCGAGACGCGCAGATCCGCCTCGGGCACCCAGGCCTCGGGGAAACAGCCTTCGGTCTCGACCATCAGCTCCGGCGTCCAGCGATCGACCGGCTCGCCGCGCGCGGCGCGCAGCGCGCCGGCCAGAAGATGCTGGTAGAGATCGATGCCGATCAGCTTCATATGGCCGGCCTGCTCCTCGCCGATCAGATCGCCCGCGCCCCGCATGTCGAGATCGCGCGCGCTGATCGCGAAACCGGCGCCGAGCCGGTCGAGCGCCTCCAGCGTGCGCAGCCGCTTGACCGTGGCGGGCGCCACCCGTCCCTCGGCCTCGGTCAGCAGCAGCACCTGGCCTCTTCTTCCGCCCCGCCCCACCCGGCCGCGCAGCTGGTGCAGCTGCGCCAGCCCGAAGCGATCGGCGCGCCAGATCAGCATGGTGTTGGCGCGCGGCACGTCCAGCCCGGCCTCGATGATGTTGGTGGCGAGCAGCACATCGCCCTCGCCCGCCGCGAAGCCGACCATCGCCTCGTCGATCGCCGCCGCCGGCATCTTGCCATGCGCCTGCACGAGCGAAAGCTCGGGCACCAGCTTGGCGAGTTCGGCCGCGAGCGGCGCGAGATCCGCGATGCGCGGCACGACGACGAAGCTCTGGCCGCCGCGCGCCGCCTCGCGCAGCAGCGCCGCGCGCGCCAGCGCGGGGGTGAAGGCGGCAAGCGTGGTGCGCACCGGCTGGCGGCGCGCGGGGGGCGTGGCGATTACCGACAGCTGGCGCAGCCCGACCAGCGCGCCCTGCAGCGTGCGCGGGATCGGCGTCGCGGTGAGCGTCAGGACATGGCCCGCGCCGAGCTGGCGAAGCCGCTCCTTGTCGGCCGCGCCGAAGCGCTGCTCCTCATCCACGATCACCAGCGCCGGCCGGTCATAGGCGATGCCCTTGGCCGCGACCGCGCCCGTGCCGACGACGATCCGGATCTCGCCCGATTGCAGCCCGGCGCGCACCGCGCGGCGCTCGGCCGGGCTGGACAGGCGCGACAGCCCCTCCACGCGCAGGCCGAGCGGCGCGAAGCGCGTCCGGAACGTCTCCAGATGCTGGCGCACCAGTACCGTGGTGGGCGCGGCCACCGCCACCTGCCAGCCGGCGAGCGCCGCCATCGCCGCCGCGCGCAGCGCCACTTCCGTCTTGCCGAAGCCGACATCGCCCACCACCAGCCGATCCATCGGCCGGCCGCTGGCCAGATCATGGCGCACCGCCTCGATAGCGCGGCTCTGGTCCGGCGTCTCGCTAAAGGCGAAGCCGCTGGCAAAGCGCTCATACTCGGCGCTGTCCGGCGCCAGCACCGGCGCGGTCTCGGCGGCGCGCGCCTCGGCCCGCGCGATCAGGTGCCGCGCCGTCTCGCCGATCGCCTGATCGATCGCGCCGCGTCGCTTGCGCCAGCTCGCCCCATCCAGCGTGTCCAGCGTCACCGCCTCGGCATCGCCGCCATAGCGCCACAGCCGATCCGCCTCGGCGACGGGCACGAGGCGCCGATTGTCGCCGGCGTGGCGCAGCGCGATCGCATCACCCGCGCCGTCGGGCAGCGGCACCACGCCGTCGAGCAGCGCGACGCCGTGATCCTCGTGCACCACCACATCGCCCAGCGCCATCTCGCCGGGATCGGCGAGCGCGAGCGCGTCGAGGCCGATCGCCGCCTCGCCGCGCCGCGCGCGGCTGCCGAGCAGATCGGCGGCGGCGATGGCGAGCACCCCGTCGAGGCGGAAGCCGCGCTCGGCGGGAAGCGGCAGCGCGCAAAAGGCCGCCGGCGGCGCCGCCGCGATCTGCGCCCAACCCTCGGCCTCCGCCGGCGCCTCGCCCAGGCTCGCCTCCAGCCGGCGGCGCAGGAAGCGCAGGTCGCGCGGATGGCCGAGCAGCGCCAGCCTCAGCCCCTCCGCGCGCGCGCCCCGCACCATGGCCTTGAAGGCGCGCAGCGGCGCCTTGGCCTCGACGAAGCGCGGCGGCGGATCGCCCGGCACCGGCAGCGGCACCACCTCGCGGTCTGCCCGCAGGGCCTGCCAGGCCGGCTCGTCCAGCATGGCGGCGAGCGCGCGCCGATTGCTCCGGCGCGCGCCATCGGCGGCGAGCGCGAGCAGACGCTGCCGCCGCCGCTCCGCCGCGGGCTCGATCATCAGCGCCGCGCCCGGCAGATGCGCGATCAGCCCCACCCCCTCGGCCGGCACCGGCGGATCGCAGGCGCGGCCCAGTTCGAGCTGGTCGACCGGCTCGGTGGTGCGCTGGCTGAGCGGATCATAGGCGCGGATGGCGGTGATCCGCCCCGATCCCGCCTCGATGCGATAGGGCTGGCCGGCATCGGCGGGATAGACATCCAGCACCTGGCCGCGCAGCGCCATCTCGCCGGGCTCGTCGACCCGCTCATCGGCTTGGTAGCCAAGCTCGGCGAGCGCCTCGGCGAGCGTCTCGAGCGCAATCTCGGCCGCCTGCGTCACGCGCGGCGGTGCCGGGGCATAGGCGTCCGGCGGCGGATAGAGGCGGGCGCAGGCCTCGCCCGTGCTGATCAGCGCGACATGCGGCCGGTGCCTGGTGGCAAGCGTGGCGCGGAGCCGGTGGAGCGCGGCGACACGCTGGCCGACATTGGCGGGCGAGGCCGGCGCGGCTTCGCCGGGCAGCGCGTCCGAGCCCGGGCAGAAGAGCACCAGCGAGTCCGGCGCCGCGATCGGCAGCGCCGCCGCCAGCGCCTGGGCCCGCATCTCGTCGCCCGCGAGGAAGATCATGTCGCTTTTGGTGAGCGCCCCGGCCAGCGCCGCCGCGATCGCCGCGATCTCGGGCGGCGACGCCGCGCCCTCCGCCTCCGCCGTCCGGTCCGTCACGCCACGCCCGCCCCCGCCCTCTGCCACGTCAAACCCTCCAACGCCTAGGGCCGGGCGAACGGGCGGGGCTCCGGCCTGTTCCGCATCTCCTCGGTCAGGGCTTTGATTCTACCGGTATTTATCATCGGCGGAACGGGCCGATCCGCGACCCGTTTGTCGCTCCGACCGGGCGGCATTTCCGCCCGTCCGCGGAGGGGACAATATGGGCAAGACGATCATCGGCACCTTTCCGGATCGCCGCGCGGTGGAATTGGCGGTGGAGCATCTCGTCCAGGATTATGGCGTGGCGCGGAGCGATATCTTCATCGAACCCGCCGGCGGCGCCAACAGCGCGGGCGAGGCGCCGGCCGGCGCCGACGCGGAATCGGGCCATGCCGATACCGAGGTCTCCGCCGATGGCGCCGCCTATGCCGGCGCGCTGCTCGTCTCGGTGGACATGAACGAGGATGAGGAAGAAGCGGTCTTCGCCGCCTTCCGCGATGCCGGCGCGCAGGCGGTGCGCAGCCGGTAACGCCGCCGGCGTCCGCCTCCACCAAGGGGCGCGCGCGGCCGGCGGGCGGACGGGAAACGCCCCGCTCCGCCAAGTCGCGCTTGACGGCGGGCGCAAACCCACGCATTTGCGCCGTCTCGGCCCGATGGCGGAGTGGTTACGCAGAGGACTGCAAATCCTTGCACGCCGGTTCGATTCCGGCTCGGGCCTCCACTCTCTTTTGCTGCTCTGCGGTAAGAGCTGCGCTTCTTTGCAGAACCGCAAGGCGCCTATCGCCCAGCTACAGAATGCCTCGGGCAGGCCGATTCGGCGGTGGCCGCCTATCCATTCGCATGGTGGACGTCTGTACAAGCGCCCGCGCTGGTTGGCCCGTCGACGAGAGTGTGTCGACGTCTTGCTTGGGCGCCGGGAGCGAGACCAGGTGCGTGATGACCGCGTCGAAACACAGGAACGTTCGGCCTCGCCATTGCGGATGCGCACCTCGGGCGGCTCGACGGCGACGAAGTTGGGATTGGAATCGTCGGGCAGCGACAACATCCCCCTCGCCATTTCGCTCGTCTGGATCTCGCGGCGGGTCGCTTGCCTGACTAGATCGTAAGCTCGTTAATCGGAGCGCCGGCGTTGAGATGGCAGGAAGCGATGCCGGCTGCTGCCGTCAACTCAAACCTGAAAGCCCCCGCTGCGACGGTGATCACGTCGCCCGATTGCACTTCGATCCGCAACACCGAATGCGGTGTTCCAGCGACGAAGATCCGCGTCCGCGTCCCGTTCTTGCTCGCGCGACCCCGCATCGGGGCGAGCGTCCGGTACTGGCAGGAGCAGCCGTCCGAGCTTCATTGAACAGCCGGTCGGCAGCCGCCCTCATTCGCCGACGTACAGCGCCTTGCTCTCCCATCTTGAAGCCGCGGCGCAAGGTATGTCGACGCCGGTATCCATAGGCCGACGCTTGAGCTTTCCTGCCAGACCGCTGCCATGCCCCGCCGTCCGGACGTTTCAAATGGCCGCTTAGTCCAGCTTCAGCCGGAAGCCGGCCATGGCCGTGAAGGGCTTGCCGTAGAGCGGGGCCGTGAAGCCGTCGTTGGTGCCGATGTAGCGCCGGTCGAACAGGTTCTCGATCTGGACGAACGTCTCCAGGCCGTGGCCCAGCGGCGCGCTCGCTGCGAGGTCCGCGATGAAGTGCGCGTCGGTCCGGTAGATGTTGTCGGGATCGCCGTTGGTGCTCGACAGGTAGCGGACACGCGGCGACACCCTAATGCCGAAGGGGCCGGTCCAATCCACGCCCGCGCTCACCTTGTGGCGCGGAATGCCCGGCTGCTGGACACCGACGCTGGCCGGATCCTCGGGGTTCCGGGTGACGATCGAGTCCGCATAGGTGTAGGCCGCGGTCGCCGAGAGCTTCGGCGTAGGCCGCCAGGTCAGCTCCGCTTCCACCCCGCGGCTGCGCGCGCGACCGGCGTTGATGAGGCGCGCGCCGATGTCGAACCCGGCCGGCAGCGTCGCCGGGTCCAAATAGCGATAGGTGAGGAAGTCGGAGATGCGGCTGGTGTAGGCCGTGGCCTGAAAGCGGATCGGGCCTCGATCGAAATCGAAGCCCGCTTCGGCGCCTTCCAGCGTCTCCGGTTTCAGCGCGGCGTTGCTGTAGAGGATGTAGCCAGGGACCGATGCGCCCCGGTAGAGATTGTCGAGCGTCGGCGCCCGGAACGCGCGGTAGACAGCGCCGCGGAGCGCGAACCCGGCCGGGAGCTGGTAGCGGATCGACAGCCGGGGATCGACGTCGTTGTCGTGCCGGCTCCGGACGCGGCCGAGCCCGCCCGGCGTGTTGTCGAGGCCATCGTAGCTGTAGAAATCCTGGTAGCGGACGCTGAGCAGCAGTTGCAGCCGATCGAGCGGATGCACGTCCGCCTGAACATAGCCGCCCAGGAAGCGCTGGTTGCCCGAGCCGGTATCGGTGCGGAGCTGGGTGCCGGTTTCGTCGAAGATCGCCGCATGATCGCTGCCGCGGACGCCGCGATAGTCGGCTCCCGCCGACAGGGAGCGAACCGCACCTTCAAAGGTCTGCGTCCATACCAGCGACGCGCCCCGGTCGTTGGCGCGCGTGCGGTGCCGGTTCTGGACGTACTCTGCGTCGTTGACCCCTGCCCCGTCCGGCGTGCCGGGGTTGTTGGTGACGAAGTGCTCGTCGTTGTGGAAGCCGGTCAGCTCCACCGTCCCACCGGCGGCGGGTGTCCAGGTCAGCGTGCCGGTGTAGCGCCAGGTCCGCTGCGTGTTGGTGTTGAGGCGGGTAAGGAAGTTCTGATCGTTGTCGTAGTAGCTCACCCGCGCACGCGCCCTGAGATCGGGCGCCAGCTCGGCGTTTCCGGACAGCGCGGCGGTGTGTGATGTGAAGCCGGTCGGCACGGTGATCGCGCCGCGAGCGCTTTCCACCTGTTCGACATAGCCGTCGCTGTGGTTGACGCCGGCCTCGATCCCGACGCCGAAGCCGTTGCCGGCGAGCGCTGCATGACCGTCGGCGCGATAGGCGCCCCGGCTGCCGCCGGCGGCCTCGGCGACCAGGCCGGTCCTGTCGATCGGCCGCGTCAGGATGTTGATGACGCCGCCCATGGCGTAGTTGCCCCATAGGGGGGCGCCGCCGCCGCGAACGACCTCGATCCGGTCCACCGTCTCCACGGGCACCTCGCTCCACTGGACGTAGCCGAAGAAGGGATCGTTGATCGGCACGCCGTCGAGCAGGACGAGCGAGCGGATGCCGCTCAGGCCCCGCATCGAAACGATCGTATCGGTGGGATGCTGCTCGTTGGTACTGGCGATCGGGAGATCGACGGACGGCACCCGGCGCAGCACGTCGTCGATCGTGCGGGCGGGGGTGCCCTCGATCTGCTCGCTGGTGATGACGCTGACGCTGGCAGGCACGTCGGTAATGGGGAGAGCGGAGCGTGTAGCCGTGACCACGATGTCGGATGTGGGAGACGAGGCGGTCTGGGCGACTGCCGGCGACACAAGCGAGAGGCAGGGCATGACGGCTCCTGCCAGCAGGTAAGATCGATCCATAAGTGTACCTTTGACCGGCCCGGCACCGAGGCGCTCAGGGCCGCAGATCATGGGCGCGTGCCGGCAGACCGGCGTGCGGAGGACGGGTCAAAGGGTGGCGGGTGGTCCTCGGAGCGGCGGGCGCAGCCGCGCCGGCTCTTCCGGCGTCGGCAGCATGGCCACGATGAGCCGCATCGCCATGACGAAGGCGATGAGCGCGGCGAGCTGGATGGGATCGATCGCGCCGGTCATGGCGGCCGACAGGCCGGCAAAGGCGCAGGGCATCTCGGCCTTGCCATGCTCCTTCGAATTGCCGTGATCGGGCATTCCGCCCTGCATCCCCGGCATGGCCATGATCGCTGCGCTGGGCGCAACGCCGGAGCAGATGGTGATGCCGATACGTCCATGATCGTTATCGATCATGTAGCCGGTCGGGATCAGCAGCTTCAGCAGCAACGTCGCCACGCAGATCAGCATGGCGAGATGGCGTTGCGCCAGAAGGTTGCGGACCGCGAACACGACTAGCGGGTATCCTCCCGGTTTGCCGCTGTCACCCGAATATCGCGACCACTCTGCCGCTTGCGGAAGATAACATTATATCATAACCCGGAAACCTGGGAGACTTAGTCGGGCAAAGGGGCACTCCGCGAGTGAGGGCGACGGTGCAAGGGGCGTTGAATACCTACGATCGGCCGCAAGGCCGCTCGGTGCGTTGGCTTGTCGCTGTTGCCGCGATCCTCATGCTGGTCTGGCAGAGCGTCGTCGTTCAGACGCACGTCCATCCTGGGGTCGGATCGACCAGCCAGTCCGGAACCGGCGTAAGCGTGCGTGTCGGCCTCGTCAGAAACCACTTGCCCGCGGACGATCCGATCGACTGCCCGCTCTGTCGCGAACTCGTGCAGGCGGGCCATTTCGTCTCTCCTTGTGTAGCCGGGCTGCCGGTACCGGATACGACGATCGTCTGCTTGTTCCTGCTCTCGTGTGCGTTCTGGGCGCGACAGGACAGATCTCATGCCTGGCTTGGCCGTGGCCCTCCAACCGCTCTCCTGAACCGACAACGTTAGGCGCAGGAGGCGACACGCCTCCTCATCCGGGTCCGCGGCACGATGCCGCCGCCCTGGACCAAAGGTTCACGGAGTTACCATGCGATCTCAATATATGATGGGCGCGGCCATCGCCGCGCTTCTGCCCGCTGCCGCGCTTGCGCAGCAATCCTCGCCCAAGGCGCCTGCCACGACCCCGAATATCGTCGTGACTGCCTCGCCATTCGGCACCGATACCGCCACCATTGTTGCCAAGGTCGATCGCAACACAATCCTCGCGACTGGCGGGTCCAACATTGCGGATTCGCTCCAGAACGTGCCGGGTATCTCAGCTACCAACTTCGCTTCGGGCGCGAGCCGCCCCATCATCCGCGGCATGGACGCGAACCGCGTCCGCCTGCTCGAGGACGGCTCCAGCAGCTCGGACGTGTCGGACATCGGGCCCGACCATGGTGTGCCGATCGACCCCCTTTCCGCGCAGTCCATCGAAGTGGTGCGGGGGCCCGCGACGCTGCGCTACGGCAGCCAGGCGATCGGCGGCGTCGTCAACGTGCTCAACAATCGCGTGCCGACCGTCATGCCGACACAGCCTGTGCAGGGCGAGATCAACTCGAGCTACAACACCGTCAATAACGGCGCCGAGATCTCGGGCCTGGCGGACGTGAACGCAGGCGGCGGCTTCGCGCTGCACGCCGATGCCTTCTACCGCTACACCGACAACTACGACACGCCGCTGGGCACGCAGCAGAACAGCTATTTCCACGGCGACGGCCTGTCGGGCGGCGCTTCCTACTTCACCGGCGATACCCAGCTCGGTGCTGCCATCACCCACTATGACGCCGATTACGGCATCCCGAGCGACACCACGCACATCGTGATGCACCAGACCAAAGGCATCACGCGCGACCATATCGACATCTCGTCGGGCGCGCTGAAGGCGCTGGACGTCTGGGGCAGCTATGCCGACTATCAGCACCAGGAAGTCGAGCCCGATGGCGAGGTCGACACGACCTTCAAGAACAAGGAATGGGACGGCCGCACCGAGCTGACCCTCAACCCGATCGGGCCGATCAGCAACATCGCGGTGGGTGCCGAGGTACAGCGTCGCCGCTTCTCGGCGCTTGGAGTCGACTCGAGCTATCTGTTCCCGACGCTCACCCAGAGCGAGGCGGGTTACATCTTCGCCGAGATGCCGCTCACCACGCGGTTGAGGCTCCAGGCCGCGGGTCGCGTCGAGCATACGCAAATCAACGGTACGCCTGCGGATGACGTGTTCAACAAGGCGCGCTTCACGCCGGTGAGCGGGTCGCTTGGCGCGCTGTTCGATCTGACGTCGACGGTGAAGCTGGGTCTGACCGGCTCGAGCACGGGGCGCGCGCCCGCTCAGACCGAGCTTTACGCGCGGGGCGGGCATGACGGGCCGAATACGTTCGAGACCGGCGATCCCAACCTCAAGGTCGAGCGCGCCAACTCGCTTGAAGGTACGATCCGGGTCAATAGCGGCAAGTTCCGCTTCGAGGGCAGCGCTTACTACACCTGGTTCCACAACTACATCTACGGCGACCTGACCGGGCGCACCTGCGACGATGACGGCAATTGCGTCGACGGTGATGGCGAGGAACTGCGCGAGCTCAATTATCGACAAGGTGGAGCGCGTTTCCGGGGCCTTGAGGGGCAGGCGTCCTATGCGCTCCTCAACACCGCGGGAGGCGGCAAGTTCGAGCTGAACGCGCTCGGGGATTATACCCGCGCCACGCTGACCCAGGGCGGCAACGTGCCGCGTATCCCGCCCTACCGGGTTGGCGGCGGCTTTACCTTCACGAGCAAGATGGCGGATGCGAGCCTGCTGTACCTGTATGTCGGCCGGCAGAATAAGTTCGGGGCGTTCGACACGCCGACCCCGCACTACAATCAGCTGAACGCGCAGATCGCGCTGCGGCCGTTCAAGGCTTATCCCGGGATCCAACTTGCCGTCGTCGGCCAGAACTTGACCAACGACGTGCAGCGCGCCGCCACCGCGCTCAACAAGGATGAGGTGGTGCTGCCGGGTCGGAACGTCCGCTTCGTGCTCAAGTTCGCCAATTTCTGACGCTCTCCGCCGCCACGCCGTGAGCGTGGCGGCGTACAGCCTTGACCACATCTTTTAACGTGAGGTCGTCATGGTAGACCCGGATGCCGAGCGCATGGGCACGCAACCGCCTGAGGCGGTACGGCCCAGCCGCAAACGGGCGGCGGTTGTCCCTGGGCCATTGCTGGAACGCACGCTCTTCGACATTCTGGCCGATGATGACGTGCCGCTCAGCGCCTACTCGCTGGCGGCAGGACTGCGGGTACGCAGCCTGAGTGTGCCGATGCCCTCGATCTACCGGGCGCTTGACCGCATGGTGTCGGCCGGCGCCATACAGAAGGTCGAAACGCGATCGGCCTATCGCATCAGGGACAAGGCCGAAGCCGTTCTGATGATTTGCGTGGTATGCGGGCGCACAACATCGCTTGCTGTGCCGGTGGAGCACCGAAGCCTCGTGCGCATCATGCACAATTCAGCTTTTGCAGTCACGGGCCTGGCGCTGGAGGCGACAGGCCACTGTTCCAAATGTAGAGGCCTTTCCGATGGTGATCCGGCCTTCGAAGCGTCAGGGGTCGAGAAAGATCACACGCCATGATCCCGCCTTTGCTGTTCGGCGCCGCAGCAGGCATCGTCACCCTACTCGGCGGACTCCCTTTCGGATGCGGCAGCGCTTTGTCGTCGTTCTTGGCCTGGCCGCGGGGATCGTGCTTGGAATCGGCCTTCTGGACCTTCTGCCCAAAGCACTGGAGCTGTCACGGGGCGCATGGTCGACACAGGCGCTGGCCGCCTGGGTGGCAGCCGGATTCGGCTTCTACATGCTTCTGACTAGCGTGACCGCCTCGCCGGGTGATGCTCCTCCCGCATGGCGGTCTCGTCTCGGCGCGGCAACGCCGACCATGCACAGCTAACTGGACGGGTTCGGGATCGGCGTCTCCTTCGGCATCGATCAGGAGGTCGGCAGGTTTATGTCGATCGCCGTGCTGGCGCATGATGTTGCCGACAGCATCAACAGCGTCAGCCTCAGCCTTACAGCGCAGAGTGAACGCGGCCGGCAACCGGCGCCAGCGCCGGAACGCCGCCCTTGGGATTGCGCGCACGCCACAGCGGCTGCGACGCCTTGTCGGTGGCGTCGCGCGCGGTGACGCGATGAGCCTCATAAGGCAACTCAAGCTCTTCCAGCACGATGCGGACCGCAAGCGAGCAGGAACCGGCATCGTAGAAGAAATCGAAAGGCGGCGCGGCGGTCAGGCCGCGACGCTCGCTAAGGCGCGTCGCACGACCTCGCGCAGGGGCATCGTCGGGCGCCCGATCAGACGGCTGAGCGCACGCGAGTCGTCAGCGAGAATACCGCCAGCCGCACCGGCGCTGAACCCGGCCAGCGTCGCGGCAAAGGCCGCGGGAACACCGCCCTGTTCGAGCGCCTGCGCATAGTTCGCCTCCGACAGATCGCAATAGACGACCGGGCGACCGGATACTTCCGCCAGCGCCGCGGCGACATCGGACAGGGTGAACGCCTCGTCGCCCGCCAGCTCGTACACCCCGGAGGCAGCCGCGCCGGCCGCGAGCACCGCGGCCGCAGCTTCGGCATAGTCGGCGCGCGCCGCGCCGGAGATACGCCCGGTCCCGGTGCTGCCGAGCAGCGTGCCTTGGGCGATCGCGGCATCGGCGCCGATCAGATAATTCTCGCTGTACCAGCCGTTGCGCAGGATCGCGTGGGGGATGCCGCTGTCGCGCAGCATCGCCTCGGTCGCTCGATGCGAGGGCGCGACGCTGAGCGGGTTGGTGTCCGCATGCAGGACGCTGGTATAGGCGATGAAGCCGACTCCAACCGTGGTTGCGGCCTTGATCACCGCGCGATGCTGGTCAGTCCGGCGTGCGACATCGTCGGACGAGATCAGCAGCAGCCGATCGATGCCGGCCAGCGCATCTGCCAAGGCATCGGGAGCGTCATAGTCGAACGCGCGAACCTCGACACCGGAGGCGGCGAGATTGGCGGCACGCGCCGGATCGCGGGCGAGCGCCACGACGCGGCTTTGCGGTTGCCGCTCGATCATCGACGTGATCGTCAGGCGGCCAAGCTGGCCGGTGGCTCCGGTGATCGCGAACATGGATGGCTCCTTTGAAGATTGAGCCGATGCACTTATGCGCCTAACTGACGAAGTGTAAGTACGCACATGGAGGTAAGTGTCAGATGCAGACAGACGGCCATCTCGCGCGCCAGATGCTGCGCGGCGACACCTTCGACGCCGACTGCCGATCGCGCGACGTGCTGGTCGCCATCACGGGCAAGTGGAGCGTGCTCATCCTGGTCGCTCTCGCCGGCGGGACGATGCGCTTTGCCGAGCTGCGGCGGCGGGTGAACGGCGTCAGTGAGCGGATGCTGGCGGAAAGCCTGCGCCAGCTCGCCGCGAACCGCCTGGTGGAGCGGCGCAGCTTCCCGGTGGTGCCTCCACACGTCGAATATACCTTGACGCCCCTTGGCTACGAGGCGGCAGAGCATCTCGCCCGACTGACCGACTGGATCGAGACGAACATCACGGGCCTGGTCGACCGTCAGTAGCGGAGCGATCGTTTGAATCAGTTGCTCCCTCCGCGCTGGATCATTCGGCGACGCGGCTATGACCGTTTCCGGCGGAAGCTACCGCCTCGGCATGTCGACGGGATCTACGGCTTCGTCCCTTCTCCGCCGTCGCGGTCGGTCGAACAGGTTCGTTTAACGAATGTCTGAAGTTGGGAAGCGGGGAAGGTGGCCTGAGCGACCGTCTTTGGGTCTGGCCGGCCGCCTATAGTTCTGCCCAAAGCGGTAGCTGCTCCCCACGACAGAGCGAATAACTTTGTCGGGCATCGCTTGGGACGGCGCCGCGATGAGCAGATCACCTGAGCAATGCCCTGGGATCACGTAGTCGGGGTTGATCGACTGCATCATCGCCACCGCCTCAAGCGCCTGCTGCTTAGTCTGAGGTCGCACGAGGAGGAAGCCACCGACTATGGCATGGATCCGATCGATGCCGGACTCCGCCCGGGGACGGCGAACGGTGCTGATGATGCCCTGATAGCTGCAGGACCCAACAATGACCAGTCCGCGGCCAGTCACGTGGTAGACTGTTCCTAGGCGGCGCGGACAAATTCGAGCCAGTATCTGGCGGTGGCGAGGTGGACCATGCCGAGGAAGCTGCTGGCCAATTGGTCGTAGCGGCTGGCGATGGCACGGTTGATCTTGAGGTGCCCGAATATGCGCTTGATCCGGTTGCGCTGCTTGTAGGGCGTTCGGTCATGTTCGATCTTCACGCAGCGGTTGGATCGACCGGGAATGACGGCTTCGATCTTCCGCTCGGTAAGCTCAGCACGAATGGCGTCGGCGTCGTGGCCCTTGTCCGCCAGCAAGGCATCGGGCGTGCGTTCCGGCAAGACGATCAAGGTATCATACGCCTTGCAGTCTGCCGCCTCGCCGGCCGTCAGGTGGAAGGCGAGTGATCGTCCAAGGGCGTCAGCCACCGATCTCGCAAAACACATAGTAGAGGGCGAGAGCCTGTCGGCGGCGCTCGACGTCATCGCTGCGGGTGGTGCGGTGCTCAAGAAAATTGCGGTGACATGCCGCAAGGTGAGAGTGCCGCGTCTCCCGGCGGGATGGCGCCTGCTCAACGAGACGCCCGACCCGCTAGCCCGTTCCACTGGATTCCATGTCGTATTCGACGAGATCGCGCCCTTCACGTTCGACCTCGGCTTCGACGCGCTTCGGTTCGGACAACCTTACCACGGTCTTCAGCTTAAGGACGGATCGGACGTAAGTGCGCCTTATCCGGCTCTGCGCTCGAGATTGATCGAAAAAGACCTACCAACGGCGCGGACCCACGCTTGGTGGATTTGGTGGACGTACGCCGATGAAATAGAAAGTGGCGTGCGCCCGGGAGACCCTGCGGACGTGTGGCGCGCGTTCACCGACAAGCGCTGGGCAGACTTTCTTCTGATAGAAGCTATCGATTTCGAGCAGCGGCTTACCGAAGTCGGCGCTTTACCGCGGCAAAGTCGACCGCGCTTCCGCAAATCCTAAATCCTTCAGGCCGATGCCTTAGCGGCGCTGGTGTTGAGAGGCATGCGCGGCTGTTCGTCTGGACCCACTCGCGGTCGTTCGCGACCGCCTGATGGGACGCAGGTTGGGGAGTCCATTCAGAGATGACGCCGGACTCAGCCAGGCGCATCGACCCGCGGTGAAAGCAGGCAATTGCGTTGACGACGCGGTCCCGGGCCAAGGTCGGACGCTGTGCCATGGCTGCGCGGGCCTGCAGGCATCCGGCCGTTTCCATCCGGAAGGTCGAAATCGGCTGAGAGCCACGACCAGGATGCACCGCTAGATTGGGGCTTTGTATGGAGCGCCCGAGGTGCGTTTCGGCTACACGGGCTCTCACTCCGTGGCCAGCCAAATCGAGACAATGCGCGCCTTGATCGTAGAAGACGATGACGCGACAGCGTTGTTCATCAGCGCCGGGCTGGAGAGCCTTGGCTATCAATGTTCACGATCGCGCGGCGGCGATGACGCGCTGCGCGCGATGACGGATGGCCGCCACGATGTCGCCATCCTCGATCGCATGCTCGCCGGCATGGATGGGTTGACGATCCTCCGCGCGGCACGGGCCGGCGGCGTCACCATGCCCGTCCTGGTGCTGACCGCGCTCGGACAGATCGCCGACCGGGTCGACGGCCTGGAGGCGGGTGCGGACGATTATCTCGTCAAGCCGTTCGCGATGGCCGAGCTCACCGCGCGGCTGACCGCGATCACGCGCAGGCGGAGCACCGGCCAGGCGGTCACCGCCTTGACGTCGGGACCACTCGCCATCGACCTTTTGCACCGCGAGGTGCGCCATGCCGGCCGCCTGATCGCGCTTCAGCCGCGCGAGATCCGACTGCTCGAGGAGCTGATGCGCAATCCCGGCAAGATCGTCACCCGATCGATGATGCTCGAGCGGGTCTGGGGCTTCCACTTCGATCCGCAAACCAACCTTGTCGAAACGCATATGAGCCGATTGCGGACGAAATTGGCGCTCGGCGGCGCCAAGGACGTGATCGAGACGGTGCGCGGTGCCGGCTACCGGCTGCGGACGACATCGGCGGTATGATCCGCAGCGCGGCCTATAGGATCGCGATCGTGTCGTCGCTCGCCTATGCGGCGGCGACGGTGACGCTCGGCATCGCCGTATATTGGGCGGCGCACAACGGGCTGCGTCGCCAGTTCGACGATCGGATCAAATCGGAACTGGCCGCGCTCGTCGACGAATACAGGCTCGGCGGCGAAGGCGAACTGCGCCGAGAGATCGTGCAGCGCGAGGCGGCGGCCGCGGCCAGCGATCTGCGCTACGCGCTGTTCGCGCCGGACGGGACGCGACTCGTCGGAAACTTCCTCGGCCGCCGCCCGGCGACTGGTCTTCAGACCCTGATGGTGCGCGACATGGCCGGCGAGGAGGATCCCCAGCGCGCACTCGCCGCCGATCTGCGCGGCGGCGAGCGGCTGGTGGTGGCGGCCGACTGGGATGCGCTCGAGGATAGCGACCGCCTGATCCTTTCGCTGCTCGCGGCCGCCTGCGTCGCGGTGGGACTGATCGGGGCGGCGGGCGCCCTCCTGCTCGGCGCCTATCTGCGGCGGCGGCTGTCGGCGATCAGTGTGGCGGCGGAGGGGATCATGGCCGGCGACCTTGCGCAGCGGATCGTGATCGGCACGCGGGGCGACGAGTTCGATCGCCTTTCAGGCGTGCTCAACGCCATGCTCGATCGGATTGCCGAGCTGCTCGAAAATCTCCGTCAGGTCTCGGGCGAGATCGCGCACGATCTGCGCACGCCGCTGACGCAGCTGCGCAACCAGCTCGAGACCGGCCTCGTCCATGGTGCCGATGCAACGATGATCGAACGCGCGATCGCGCGGGTCGACGAGGCGCTGGCGCTGTTCGCCGCGATCCTCCGCCTGTCCGAAATCGAGTCCGGGCGTTTGGCGGCATCGTTTCGCGTGATCGACCTGTCCGCGCTGGCCGCCGAAATCGGAGAAAGCTACGCGCCCGCTGTCGAGGATCGCGGGCGCACGCTGCACTGCGCGATCGAGCAGATCGAGCCGATCACCGGCGATCGCGAGCTGGTCGCGCAGGCGCTCGTCAACCTGATCGAAAACGCGCAGACCCACACGCCGCCGGGCACCGCGATCCGGCTTGCGCTGCACGAGCGGGCGGGTTGCATCCGCCTGATCGTCGCGGATGACGGGCCGGGTGTGCCCGCGGGCGATCGGAAGCGGATCGTGACGCGCTTCGCACGCCTCGAGGAGAGCCGGTCGCGGCCGGGCCACGGCCTCGGGCTCAGCCTGGTCGCGGCGATCGCGCGAGCCCACCGAGCGCGGCTCTCGATCGAGGACAACGCACCTGGTCTCCGTATCGCGATCGAGTTCGCGCGATGAGGCGGCCCGCCGCCATCGCCGCGCTGCTGTCGCTGGCCGCCTGCCAGCATTACGAGGCGGCGCGGCTGCCCGAGAGCGCCGCTCTCGCGCCGGCCGCGCCAGCGGTCGCGCCGCTCGCCATCGACGATGTGGTCCGCCTCGCGCTCGAGAACAACCCCGATCTACGCGCTGCGCGCGCGAGGCGCGGGATCGCGGACGCACAGCTGCTGGCGAGCGGCATCCTCCCCAACCCAACGTTCGCGGGCGCGTTCCTGCCGCTCGTCTCCGGCGCGGGCGCCGTGCCGGCGTGGAGCGCCGGGCTGTCGCAGGACCTCAAGGCGCTCATAACCTATCGATCCCGCAGGCGCGCGGCTCGCGATGCGGCGGGCCAGGCGGCGGCGGACCTGCTCTGGCAGGAGTGGCAGGTCGCGGGCCAGGCGCGTCAGCTGGCCGTCGATCTGATTGGCACCCGCCGCCAGCAGCCGGTTGCCGCCGAAGCCTATGCCATCCTGCGCCAGCGCGTGGCGGCGACCGACCGAGCGCTTGCGACGGGCGACACCACCCTGATCGTCGCCGCGCCGACGCGCGCCGCGATGCAGAGCGCGCGCACCAATCTTCAGACAATCGATCAGCGCGAACTTCAACTCCATCACCAGCTCTGCGCGCTGCTCGGCCTTGCTCCCGACGCGCCGATCACGCTGGTGCGGGAGGCGTCGCTGCCGCCCTTCGATCCGGCCGCAGTCCGCGCCGGTCTCTCGACGCTGCCCCAGCGTCGGCCCGACCTGCTCGCGCTCCGCCTCGGTTATGCCGCGCAGGAAGAGGCCGTGCGGCAGGCGATCCTGGCGCAATTCCCGGACCTCGTGCTCGGCCTGTCGCGCACCAGCGACTCGAGCAAGGTCGTCAATGTCGGCCCGGAGGCGACGATCGGGCTGCCGCTGTTCGATCGCAACCAGGGCAATATCGCGATCACCCGCGCCACGCGCGCGCAGCTCCGCTCCGAATATGCCGCACGACTCGCCACGACGGCGGGCGAGGTCGGCGCCGCGCTCGCCGAGATGACCCAGCTCGGTGAGCAGCTTGCCCAGGCGCGGCGCGATCTGCCCGAAGCGCGAATCGCGGCGCAGCGTGCCGAGGCGGCGCGCAGCGTTTCGGCGATCGACGAGGTGGCGTTCGTCGATCTGATCGCGACGCGCTTCACGAAGGAGCAGGAGGTGATGGCGCTCGAACTTGCGCTGCAGGATCGGCAGGTGGCGGTGCAGACCCTGATCGGCGCGGGGCTGCCCGCCGTGGAGACGCTGCCAATCGAGCAGGCGGTCCGATGAGGCGAGGCGCGGGCTTGGCCCTGCTCGTCCTTGCCGCGGGGTGCGGCGGCCCGGAGGCCGAACAATCGGGCGGCGGCAGCGTGGCGATCACCACCGCCACCGCTCGCCAGGGCCATATGACCCGGTGGATCAGCGGCTATGGCAGCGCCGTGGCCGCCTCGAACGGCACGGCGACGCTGAGCGTCGCCCAGCCGGGCCAAGTAACCGCGATGCTGGTGACGCCCGGCGCCGCCGTGCGGGCCGGCGAGCCCATTCTGACCTTCGCGATCGCCCCGTCCGCGCTGGCCGGCTTCGAGGCGGCATCGACCACGCTGGCCGTCGCGATCCATCAGCGCGACACGACGCGCGCGCTGCTCGCCCAGCAGCTCGCCACTCGCGACCAGCTCACCCAGGCCGAGAAGGCGGTCGTTGATGCGCAGGCGGCCTTGGCCGCGCAGCGGCGGGAGGGTGCGGCTAATGCGGTCCAGACGCTGCGGGCACCGTTCGACGGCGTGGTCGCGACGATCCCGGTGGCGGTGGGGGATCGCACCCAGGCCGGGGTCGCGCTCGCCACGATTGCCAAGCGCGGCGCTCTAATCGCGACGGTCGGCGTCGATCCGGCCGAGCGCGCGCGTCTCCACCCCGGCAGCGCGGCGCGGGTCGCGCGATTGAACGGCGGCGGCACGCTGCCCGGAACGGTCCGTCGCATCGACGCGCAGCTCAATCCGACGACTCACCTTGTCGATGTCGATGTCGGCTTCCCGACCGGTGCCCTGCTGAGCGGCGAGGCGGTGCGAGTCGATCTCGCCGCGGGCGAGTCGTCCGGCTGGCTGGTGCCGCACGACAGCGTGGTGACCGGCGATCAGGGCGACCGCGTGTTTCAGATCTCGAACGGCAAGGCCAAGGCGGTCCCGATCACGGTGATCCGGAGCGGCGATCACGTGGACGTCGTGAGCGGCGCGATCGACGGACGCCGTCCGGTCGTGGTCACCGGCGCCTTTCAGCTCGAGGACGGCGGCGCCGTCCGCACCGCGCGCTGACATGGCGCTTGAAACTCTGGTGGAGCGCCAGTCGCGCGCGGTACTGATCGTCGCGCTGGCGCTGGCGCTTGCGGGCATGGTGGCGGCGCTGACGCTCCCGGTCGGGCTGTTTCCGCAGGTCTCCTTCCCGCGCGTGGTGGTCGATCTCGATGCCGGGAGCCGTCCGGCCGATCAAACCGCCATGCTCGTCACGCGCCCGGTCGAGGAAGTCTTGCGCACGATCCCCGGGGTCGCCGACGTGCGATCCGAGACGACCCGCGGTTCGGCGCAGGTGTCGATCGACTTCGGCTGGGGTCGCGACATGGTTGCGGCGACGTTGCTGGTCGATGCCGCGCTGTCGCGCGCCCTGCCCGGCCTGCCCGCGGGCACCGCCTATGGTGTCCGGCGGATGGACCCCACCGTCTTCCCTATCATCTCCTACGCGCTGGTCGCGGATCATCCCGATCCAGTCGCGTTGCATGATCTTGGCCGCTACCAGATCACGCCCCTGCTCTCTGCCATCCCGGGGCTGTCGCGGGTCGATGTGCAGGGCGGCGACACGGCCGAAATCGAGGTGCTCGCCGATCCCCAGCGGCTCGCGGGCTTTGGGCTCGGCATGAACGATCTCACGACGGCCGTCCGCAATGGCAATGTGCTGAGCGCGGTCGGGCAGGTCCAGGATCGCGGCCGACTCTCGCTCGTCATCGCCGATCGCAGCCTCACCGATGGGCGCCAGGTCGGGGAGGTGGTCGTCAAGGCGTCGCCGCAAGGCGTCGTTCGCGTCCGCGACGTCGCCACTGTCCAGCGCGGGGTGGTGCCGGTGTGGCGGCGCATCGTCGAAGATGGGCGGCCGGCGGTGCTGCTCAACATCTACGAGCAGCCCGACGGCAACGCGGTGCGGATCGCCCATGCGGTCGCGGCGAAGCTGGCAGCGTTCAGGTTGCCGCCCGGCGTCCGGCTGATCTGCTGGTACGACCAGAGCCAGCTCGTCACCCAATCCGTCGCGAGCGTGCGGGACGCCGTGCTGATCGGTCTCGCGCTCGCCGCACTGGTGCTGTTCCTGTTCCTCCGGAGCGCGCGCGTCACGCTGATCGCGTTGATCGTGGTACCGGCGACACTCGCCATCACCGTGCTGATGCTCGCGCTCCTGGGCATGGGCTTCAACATCATGACGCTGGGCGGCATCGCCGCTGCGGTCGGCCTGCTGATCGACGACGTCATCGTGATGGTTGAACATATTGCGCGGCGCGCGGCCGGTGTCGGCCGCGCGGCGGTGCTTCCCGCCGCGCGCGAGTTCGTGAAGCCGCTGACGGGCTCCAGCCTGGCGACGCTGATCGTATTCCTGCCGCTGTCGTTCCTCACCGGCGTGACCGGCGCATTCTCCAAGGCGCTGTCGGTGACGATGGCGGCGGCGCTGGCGATCAGTTGGGCGATGACCGCGTTCGTGGTGCCGCTGCTCGCGCGTCGGCTGGTGGATTTCGAGACGTGGCGCGAACCCGGTGCCGGGCATGACGGGTGGCTGACCCGCCGCCATGCCGGTCTGCTCGCGCGACTAAGCGCGCGGCCCTGGCTGCTGGCGGCGATGCTGGCTCCGCTGGTGGCTCTCGGCTGGTTCGCGTCCGCCCGCGTGCCGACCGGCTTCATGCCCAAGGTCGATGAGAGCGGCTTCGTCATGGACTATTACACCCGGCCTGGCACCTCGATCATCGAGACCAGCCGCGAGATGGCGCAAGTCGATGCCATCCTTCGCGCTAATCCGGAGGTAGAGACTTTCTCGCGTCGCCTCGGCACCGGCCTCGGCGGGGATCTCGGGCAGAGCTATCACGGCGACTATTTCGTCCGGCTCAAGGCGGATCACGCCAAGTCCACCGAGCAGGTGATGTCGGACACGCTCGCGTCCATCAACGAGAAGGTGCCGGGCGTCGATATCGAACTGGCGCAGCTCATGGAGGACCTGATCGGCGACCTGACAGCCGTGCCGCAGCCGATCGAAGTGAAGCTCTATTCGGCGGATCCCGCGCCGCTGCGCGCTCAGGCCGAGAAGATCGCGGCGCTCATCGGCCGGATCGACGGCGTCGTGGAGGTGAAGAGCGGGCTCCAGCTTGCCGGCGACGCGCTCGACGTCAAGGTCGATCCCGATCGCGCCGCGCTTGAAGGGATCGCGCCGGCGGACGTCGAGACCGCGATCAGCGACGCTCTCACCGGCGCGGTCGCCACCTCGCTGCCGCAGGCGGACAAGGTGGTGGACGTGCGGGTGCGCCTGCCCCAGGCGCTGTCGATCGGCGAGGCCGATCTGGCGCGCCTGCCGATGCGCGCGACCGACGGCCATATTGTCACCCTCGACCGTGTCGCGACGGTGTCGCGCGTTACCGGCCAGCCGCAGATCGCACGCGAGAATCTGGAGCCCATGGTGGCGGTGACCGGCCGCATCGAGGGGCGCTCGATGGGCGCGGCGGTGGCCGATGTGAAGGCCGCGCTGGACAGGCCGGGCGTGCTCGCCCCCCGGATCCGCTACGAGCTGGGTGGGCTGTATCAGCAGCAGCAGATCGCCTTTGCCGGCCTCGCCAAGGTGTTCGTCGCGGCCTTGATCGCGGAGTTCGTGCTGCTGCTCATCCTGTATCGCCGCTTTGCCACACCCTTCATCATTATCGGCTGCTCGCTGCTCTCAACCACCGCGGTGTTCACCGCGCTGTGGCTGACCGGAGTCGAGCTCAACATTACCGCGCTGATGGGTATGACGATGATCATCGGCATCGGCACCGAAATGGCGATCTTCTACGTCTCCGAATATGAGGAGCTTCGCCATACGCAGCCGCCCGCGCAGGCGGCGCGCGAGGCGAGCCGGAATCGCGTGCGCCCAATCACGATGACGACGCTCGCCGCGATCCTCACGCTGCTGCCGCTCGCCTTTGCGATTGGTCAGGGATCCGGCATCCAGCAGCCGCTCGCCATCGCAATCGTCGCGGGCCTGCTGCTGCAATACCCGCTCGTCCTGCTCGCCATGCCCATCCTCGTCGGCTGGGCGGACCGGAATGCCCCGACTCAGGAGATTTGATGATGAAGACACTCACGCACGCCTGCGCCATGGGACTGGCGCTGTCCGCCTCGGCCGCGCTCGCTCGACCGGCCTATACTCTCGTCGCGACGGTGCCGCTCGGCGCTCCCGATCGCTGGGACTACGTCACCTACGATGCCGGTGCCAACCGCGTCTATGTCGCGCACGGCGACCGGGTCACCCTTGTCGATCCTGACGCCGGTACGGTCGTCGGGCAGGTCGAGGGGGTGCCCGGCGGCACGCACGGCATCGCTATCTCCAGGGAAACCGGCCAGGGCTTCACCGACGACGGCAAGGCCGGGCTGGCGGTCGCATTCGATCCGAAGACGCTCAAGATTGTCCGGAGGATTCCTGCCGCGCCTGACGCCGACGCGATCGCGATCGACGGATCGAGCAAGCACATCTTCGTGGTAGAGGGTGACTCCGCCTCGATCACCGTGATCGATCCCGCGACCGATGCCGGGATCGCGACGATCAAGGTGGGCGAGAAGCTCGAGTTCGCGGTTAGCGACGATGCCGGATCCTTGTTCGTCGCGGGCGAGGAGAAAGGCGATCTCGTCCGCATCGACACGGCCGGCAACCGCGTGGTCGCGCATTATCCGGGCGCCGGCTGCACGAGCCCGCACGGCCTCGCGATCGACAAAGCTGCGCATCGCCTCTTCATGGGATGCGCCAACGGCGTGATGCTCGTCTTCGACGGATCGGACGGCCATGTGCTCGCGACGCTGCCGATCGGCCGGGGCAATGATGCGATCGCCTATGATCCGGTTCGCCGGCGCGTGTTCAGCTCCAACGGCGCGGACGGGACGATCAGCGTGATCCAGCAGGCGTCGGCAGATCATTATGTTCCGCTCGAGCCTATCGCAACCAAAGTGAGCGGACGCACGATGTCGCTCGACCCGCAGACAGGCCGCCTGTTTGTCGCGGCCGCGACGACGACCCCCGCCCCCACGCCCGGCGGGCGGCCGCGCCCGGTGCCCGGATCGCTGGGCCTCCTGATCTTCTCTCCAGGTCGATAGCCCCAGGCCCTGCCGACCTTGTGTCGGCAGGCCCGTCCCGGATGCTGGAAGAATCAAGCCGACCATCTAGGGCAGCACCGTCCGCGGTACTTCTGGGACGGTGAAGATTGCAAAGTCCCAATGTTTCGAGCGTCGCGCGCAGCTGCAACCGGAGTGTCACGGTCTCTCTAGAAACCACCCGAAGAATAGAAGTCTCCGGGGACAAGATCGATGACAAGGTTCACGCTATTGCTTTGCTCCGTGGCGCTGCCTGCGGTCGGCGCCTCGGCAGAGAACGCGCCCGGCTCGACTTCGCAGGACATCGTCGTGACGGGGCGGCTGGAGTCCACCGCCCGCGCCGAGCAGGCCGCCGCGCCAAACCTCGTCAATATTCAGCCCGCCGAGACGATCGCCAAATATCCCGACGTGAATGCGGCCGAGGCAATCAGCCGGATCCCCGGCGTCGCGCTGTCGATCGACACCGGCGAAGGGCGCTTCGTCAACATTCGCGGGCTCGACGGCAACCTCAACGGCGCGACGTTCGGCGGCGTCGTGCTGCTGAACACGCAGCCCGGCGGCACCTATTTCAACGGCTCGGGCCGCGCGGTGGAGTTCGACACCGTGCCGATCGGCGCGATCGATCGGATCGTCGTCACAAAGACCGGATTGCCCGATCACGAGGCGGAGGGGCTTGGCGGCTCGATTGAACTAACCCCGCGGACGGCGATCGGCCTCAAAAAGCCCTTTGCCGACATCACGGTCGGTGGCGGGTACGAGCCGCTCCGCCGCACCGGCCTGTATCGCGACGAGGTCGTGGTCGGCGCGCCGATCGGCCGCAATGCGGAGGGCAATCCGCTCGTCTCCTTCGTGTTGACGCAATTCCTATACAATGACCGGCGCGGGATCGACGACGTCGAGGCCGCCTATCTCGACAACCAGCCCGCCACGCCCGACAAGGCCTTCGATGCGCTGGAGCTGCGCCGTTACCAATATCACCGTCGGCGCTACGGCTATAGCGGCGAGGTCGATTTCACCCCGAGCGACGAGCAGCGTTTCTATGCGCGTGCCAGCGTGGCCGGTTACAGTGAGCATGTCTCGCGCAACCGTCTCGAAATCGACGGCCTAGGCGATCCACTGACCGCCGATCCGGCGAACCCGAAAGGCTTCGTCGCGACCGACGCATCGACGGTCAAGACGCTCCGCGACGAGGACGAGAGCCACCGCAACACCGTGGTGCAGATCGGCGGCGATCATCGCTTCAGCGCGATCAAGTTCGACTGGTTTGCCGCCTATTCGCGCGCCACCTATGACAAGCATTACGACCTGAACTCGACCTTCAACGGCCCCTCGGGGCTGACGGTCGCCTATGACAACATCACCAATCCCAATTATCCGCGCTTCGCCGTCACGAACGGCGCGGACATTCTCGACAGCGCCAATTACGCGCTGGACGGCATCAGCAACCAGACCGAGCATGATCGCGACCGTGAATGGTCCGGCTCGGCCAAGCTGTCGGCGCCGCTGCACCTGTTGGACAATGGCGAACTGGCAATCGGCGGCAAACTGCGTTTCCGCCACAAGCTCGCGCAGGTGAACCGCTTCTCCTATGCCGGTTCGGGCCAGAGCCTGACCGGGTTGCAAAGCGGCGGCCCCTACAGCTTCTACGATGATCATTATCAGATCGGCGCCGGGCTCGATCAGAACGGCTTGCGTTCCCTCTACGCCGCGGCCGACCCGGCCAGCGACGACGCACCGCCGCTGTTCGACGACAATGAGGATGTCTATGCGGGCTTCGTCCAGTACAAGGGCACGATCGGGCAGCTGGGCATATTGGCCGGCGTTCGCGTCGAACATACCAAGGCGACCTATCGCGGCACCTCGACCGTCACCGATGCGGACGGCAATAGCTCGTCCGTCGCGGCATCGGAGCAGCGGAGCTACACCAACGCTTTCCCGACTTTGCAGCTGCGCTACCAGATCGATCCGCACCTGATCGCGCGCGCAACATATTCGACCGGCATCGCGCGCCCCGGCTTCTTCCAGACGATTCAAAACGCCAATGTCGATCTCGGCGCCGGCTCCGTGTCGGTCGGCAATCCCGCTCTGAAGCCCACCTATGGGCATAATTTTGATGTCGACCTCGAATATTACCTGCCCGACAACGGCATCGTCTCGATCGGCGTGTTCGACAAGGAGTTCAGGAACTACATCGTCGCGCGGACGGTGCGCACGACCTATCCGGGGATTTCGGGAATCGCGACCATCGACACCTACGAGAATGTCCGCTCGTCGCACGCGCGCGGCGTGGAAGCGGCGTTCGTCGATCGCTTCAAGGCGCTGCCTGGCCTATTGTCGGGCCTCGGTGTCGATGCGAACTTCTCCTACGTCGCATCCGCAGTCGCGTTGCGCGAGGGCGAGGGCTCGGTGCCGCTGCCGGGCACGTTCAAATATACCGGGAACGGGGCGCTGTTCTACGAGCTGGGCCGCGTGCAGGTGCGTCTGTCAGGTCAGTATGAGTCCAAGGTGCTGTTTGGAATTGGCGGCAGCCGATCGACCGACGTCTTCCAGGATCAGCGTTTCACCCTCGATTTCAACGGCAGCTATCGCCTGACACCGCGCCTCTCGCTCTACTCGAACGTCAAGAACCTCACCAACGCCCCGCTACGCTTCTACGAAGGATCCGCGAACCGGCCTATCCAGCGGGAATTCTACGACGTGACGATCGAAGGTGGGGTTAAGGTGATGCTTTAAGCGGCGTGGACAAATTTGACGCAGTATCTGGCGGTGACGAAATGGACCATGCCGAGGATACTGCTGGCCAATTGGTCGTAGCGGCGGGCGATGGCACGATTGATCTTGAGGTGCCCGAAGATGCGCGTGATTTGGTTGCGCCGCGTGTAGAGCGTTCGGTCATGTTCGATCGTCACGCGGCGGCTTGATCGACCGGGAATACGGGCTTCGATCTTCCGCTCGGCAAGGTCAGCACGGCGTCGGCATTGTGGCCCTTGTCCGCCAGCAAGTTATCGGGCGGGCGCTCCGGCAGGACGATCAGGGCGTCATACGCCTTGCAGTCTGCCGCCTCTCCGCCGGTCAGGTGGAAGGCGAGCGGTCGTCCGGGGCCGTCAGCCAGGCGATGAAGCTTACTGGTGACCCCGCCCCACGAGCGGCCAAGAGCGCGTCGACGAGCCCTCCTTTCCCGCCCGCTGCCGAGACGCGGGCGCGGACCGTGGGGCTGTCGATGCTGTAGTGGCCGGTGTCCGCCATGATCTCGGCCAGCGTCACCGCCACGATCTCCCAAACCCCGGCTTCGCTCCACCGCCGGGTCTAACCCTCCACGCCCGATTGCGGGACGCGCCAGAGGCGCGACTTGAGGTCCAGTCGGTGCACGTCCCTTGAGCAGCAGGCATCCTGATTTTGTCCACGCCGCCTAGTCGACTTCGCCCCCCGCCGAGCGTGCGCGGGAGTGGGCAAGACTCCTTGGGGCGTGGACAAGCGAAACCCAGGTGCGCAGTTTTCGATGGAAACAGGCCAAATTGCGCAGGTCTTTGCTAAAGCGGCCAGACTGACTGATATGCAGATACCATTATAATTGAGTGTTTTAGCTGCGCAGGTCTCGCAGGCCGATATCTCTTCAACAGCACCCGATCGCCCCGGCGGAGTCGCGCCGCGTGCGTCAGCCGATCTTGTCGATCAGCGAATCCAGCGCCTGGCGCGCGCGCGGCGTGTAGCTGCTGCGCCGGCCGCCGCCTGCCACCGCGCAATCCACGCCCACGCCGCAGGGATCGCGCGCCTCGCGCTCGGCGGCGAGCGCGGCGGCGGCGTGGAGCAGGCCGCCGCGATCGGCGGCATAGTGGCGGGCATCGGCGGGGGCGAGGCCGAGCCGGTCGCCCCAGCGCTCCAGCTCCACATAACGGCCGCGGATCGCCAGATCGCGGCGCAGCACCGCCACCTCGCGGCCGGCGCGGGCGATGCGCTGGTCCAGCGCGAGCGCCTTGTCGCGCGCGGCCGCGACATGGAGCGAGAGCAGATAGGAGCCGATCGCCAGCGCCGAGAGCAGCGCGATCAGCGCCAGCGCGGCGATCACCACCAGCCCCTGGCCCATGGGCGGAAGGCCGCCGGCGGCGCGCCGCGTCGCGCGGCCGCCGCGCCAAGCCGATCCCGGTCGCGGTGCCTTCATGCCGCCACGACTGGCGCGGCCGGCCTGAACCGCGCCTGACTTGGGCCGGGCTCAGTCGGCCGCGACGACATGGCCGCTCGGGGTCGGCCTTCGGCAGATCCACACCACCGGCAGCATGAACACCGCCGCCCAGCCGCAGAACCAGAACAGCTCCAGCGAGGAGAGCAGATAGGCCTGGTTGACCGCCTGGCGCATCACCGCCCCGGCCGCCTGGAGCGGGCTCATGCCGATCGATTCCAGCCGGCCCACCGTCTCGCGATAGATGGGCGAGAAGCTGGTGCTGCCCTCCACCAGACGGCTCTGGTGGAGCGCCTCGCGGCGATCCCAATAGGTGGTGATCAGCGAGGCCGCGAAGCTGCCCGCGGTGATCCGCGCGAAGTTGGAGATGCCGCTGGCCGAGGGCACTTTGGGCCCGGCAATGCCGTCGAAGGAAATGGTGATGAGCGGCACGAAGAACATGCTCATCGCCACGCCCTGCAGCGCCAGCGGGAAGGCGAGCGTCCAGAAGCTGGCATCGGGCGTGTAGCGCGAGCGCAGGAAGAAGGAGAGCGCGAAGGCCGCGAAGGCCGTGCTCGCCAGCCAGCGCGCATCAATCTTCAGCCGGCCGACAAAGGGGGTGAGCAACACCGCCACCGCGCCGCTGGGCGCCGCCACCAGCCCCGCCCAGGTCGCGGTATAGCCCATCTGCTCCTGCAGCCACAAAGGCAGCAGCAGATTATTGGCGAAGAGCAGCGCATAGCCGAGGCAGAGCGCGAGCACGCCGAGCCCGAAATTGCGCTGCGCGAACAAGGTGAGATCCACCGCCGGCTGGCCGTCGGTCAATTCCCAGATCACCCAGGCGATGAAGCCGATCACCGCGCACAGCGTGAGCACCACGATCAGCCCGCTATGGAACCAGTCGCGGTCCTTGCCGAGGTCGAGCATGGTCTGGAGGCAGAAGACCCAGAAGGCGAGCAGGATCAGGCCGACCGTGTCGATCGGCAGCCGCATCGTCGGCGTCTCGCGATTCTTGAGCGAGCGCCAGGTGACGAAGCCGGCGGCGAGGCCGACCGGCACGTTGATGAGGAAGATCCAGCCCCAGTGGTAATTGTCGGAGATATAGCCGCCCAGCACCGGCCCCATCACCGGCGCGACGAGTGTCGTCATCGACCAGATCGACAGCGCCGTGCCGCGCTTGTGCGGCGGAAAGATGCCGAGCAGCAGCGCCTGGCTGCCGGGGATCATCGGCCCCGACACCGCGCCCTGCAGCAGCCGGAACAGGATCAGCGACGGCAGGCTCCAGGCGATGCCGCACAGGAAGGAGGTGATGGTGAAGGCGATCACCGAGACGGTGAAGGTCCGCACCACGCCGAACCGCGCCATCAGCCAGCCGGTGAGCGGCACGGTGACGCCGTTGGCGCAGGCGAAGCTGGTGATCACCCAGGTGCCATTGTCGGTCGACACGCCGAGATTGCCGGCGATGGTCGGCAAGGAGACGTTGGCGATCGAGCCGTCCAGCACCTGCATGAAGGTGCCGAGCGCAAGCGCCAGGCTCGTCACCGCCAGCGCCAGGCCGGCCAGCGGCGCCGGCGTCGCCGCACCGCCGGGGGCGCTCACCGGCCCTGGCCCATATTCTCGGCGATGATGCGCCGGATGCGCGCCTCCACCTCGGGGCCCCCCGTCAGGCTCTGCTGCATGCCGCCCGCCGGCGGCCGCGCGCCCGCCACGAAGGGGCCGGAGCGGTCGGCGGTGCTGACGGTGACGTTGACCGAGAGACCGATACGCAGCGGGTGCGCGCGCAGCTCGGCCGGGTCGAGCGCGATCCGCACCGGCACGCGCTGCACGATCTTGATCCAGTTGCCCGAGGCGTTTTGCGGCGGCAGCAGCGAGAAGGCGCTGCCGCTGCCCGCGCCGAGGCCGACCACGCGGCCATGGAAGCGATAGGCGCCGCCATAGACATCGGCGGTGATCTCGGCCGGCTGGCCGACGCGCAGATGCTGGAGCTGGGTCTCGCGGAAATTGGCGTCCACCCACAGGCTGTCCATCGGCACCACCGCCATCAGCGGCGTGCCGGGCGCGACCCGCTGGCCCAGCTGCACCGTGCGCTGCGCCACCACGCCCGAGACGGGCGCGACGATATGCGCATGGCTCGAGTTGATCGCCGCCTGGCGCACCTCGGCGATCGCCGCGAGCACCTGCGGATTGTCGTAGACGCTCGTGCCCTGCACCGTACTCGCCGCCTGCGCGCGGCGGGCATTGGCCAGGTTGAGCGCCGCCTCGGCGGTGGTCACCGCGTCGCGGGCGTGGCTCAGCTCCTCGCCCGAAATCGCGCCATCGGCGGCGGCGGCCTTGCGGCGGTTGAAATCGTCGCGGGCGCGGGCGAGATCGGCGCGCGCCGAGACGATCTCGGCGCCGGCCTCGTCGACCTGCGCGCTGTTGGACCGCACCGCGCGCACGGCGCGGCCCAGCGCCGCCTCGGCCGCGTCGCGCGCGGCGTTGAGCGAGGCCGGATCCAAATCGATCAGCGGCTGGCCGCGCGTCACCTGCTGCGTATTGTCGGCATGAAGGCCGAGCACCGTGCCGCCATCGCGCGCGGTGATGGTGACGGCGTCGCCGCCGACATAGGCATCGTCCGTCTCCTCGGCCGGCGGCGCGGTGAGCCGCAGCACGAGATAGGCGATCGCGGCGAGCAGTACGACCGCGCCGAGCAGCAGAAAGCCGATCCGCCGGCCACGCGGCTTGCCGCGCGCGGGCGGGGGCGCCGCCGGGGGGCGTGTGTCCGGCCGCGCCAGATCCTCCTCGATCCGCGCTTCGGCGGCGATATCCTCGTCGCGGTCCATCCGGGTGCTGCTGTCGGTCATGAGCGCGGGTCCGTCGCACGGGCCGCGGCGCGCGGCCCTTGGGGGTCGAAACCGCCGCCAAGGGCGGCGATGAGCTGAATTCGGCGGGTGAGGGTTTCTGCCTGGAGATCGACCAGTGTCTGCTCCGCCTCGAGCAGGCGGAAGCCGGAGTCGATCGCATCGAGCTGCGAGCCCAGGCCGGTGCGGGTCCGCACCTGGTCGAGCCGCACCGTCTCGCGCAGCCCGTGTACCACGCGCGCCTGCTGGGCGAGATCGGCATCGCCGGCGCCGACCGCCGTCAGCGCATCGGCCGCCTCGCGCACCGCGCCGAGCACGGCATCGTCATAGCTGGCGATGGCGCGGTCGAGATCGGCGGTGGCGCCCCTGTAATTGGCGCGTAGCCGGCCGCCCTGGAAGATGGGCAAGGACACCGCCGCGCCGCCGCTCCAGGTGCCGGCGCCGGCGGTGAAGAAATGGCTCAGGCCCACCGCCGTCAGGCCGGCCAGCGCCGAGAGGCTGACATCGGGCAGGAAGGCGGCCTTGGCCTCGGCCCGCCCCTGCTCCGCCGCCGCGATGCGCGCGCGCCCGGCGAGCAGATCGGGGCGCCGGCCAAGCAGATCGGCGGGCAGATCGGCCGGCACGCCGGGCACCGTGTCCAGCGACAGCGTCGGCCGCCTGATCTGCGCATAGGCGTCCGCGCCGCGTCCGGTCAGCGCCGCCAGCGCATGCACCAGCAGGTCGCGCTGCTCCACCGCGCGCGTCTGCGCCTGCTCCGCCTCGGCGACCAGCGTCTCGGCCTGACGCAGGTTGAAATCGCTCGCCAGCTGGTTGCGGCGGCGGGACTGGATGAAGCGCAGCGCATCCTGGCGCGTCTTGACGAAAGCCTGCGCGACCTCGATCTGCCGCTCGGCGCGGGCGAGCCCGACATAGGTGCGCGCGATCGAGACGGAGAGCGTCAGCCGCGTCGCATCCGCGTCGAGCCGCGCCGCCTCGGCCGAAGCCGCCGCCTGCCGGATCGCCGCATGCTGGCGGCCGAACAGATCAAGATCCCAACCGAAATTGGCGTAGGCGAGGCCGAGATTGGCGGTGCTGCCACCGATTGGCGGCGGCAGCAGGCGATCGGCGATATGGGCGCGCGAGATCTGGCCCGAGCCGTTGATCTGCGGCCGCAGCGCCGCGCCCTGCCCTTCCACCTGCGCCTCGGCGATGCGCACCCGCGCGAGCGCCTCCTCCAGGTTTGGATTGCCGGCAAGCGCTTGATCGATCAGCGAATCAAGCTGCGGATCGCCAAAGGCCGTCCACCAGCGCGGATCGATCGCGGCGGTGCGGCCGGAAAGGCCGAGCGCCTCGGCCCGCACGGGGGCGAGCTGGGGCGCCACCTTCGGCACCGACGCGCAGCCCGCGAGCAGCAGCGGCACCAGCGCCGCCAGCGAAGTAAGCCGTGTCATTCCGCCGCCTCCCGCGACTCCGCCTGTGCCGCGATGCCCAGCGCGGCATCGAGCAGCTTGACCAAAGCGGCCGAGAGATCATGGACCTCCGCCTCGCTGAACCCGGCCAGTACCTCGTTCCACATGCCCACCACGCGCGGGTAGAGCGCCTGCACCGCCTCGGCGCCGGCCTCGGTCACCACCAGCTGCACGACGCGGCGATCGCCGCCATCGCGGACGCGACGCATCAGCCCGCGCGCTTCCAGCCCATCGATCATCCGGGTGGTCGCGCCGCTGGTGATGTCCAGCTCGCGGGCCAGTTCGCCGGCGTTGCCGACCATGCCCTCATGCGTCGTCTTGAGCGCGATCCACTGCTCAAAGCTGAGATCGCGATCCTCGAACCGCATCGCCACCAGCCCCGTCATCACCTTGTTGATGCGGCGGATGAGCCGGCCGGGCGCGCGGCTTGTGGCACAATCTTCCGGCGTCATCACCGCCATGTCTCAGCCTCCGCAGTATCTGCACAGTCAGATACATCGATCGAAGCTAAATGCAAGATGAAACGGTTGCGGAGAACGACGAAAAAGATGCCGCGGATGCAACCGCTTCAGCGCAGCCCGGCCCGGCGCATCGGCATGGCGTCGATGACGCGCGCGAGCCGATCGGCGTCGAGCGGCGCGTCGCTGCGTAGCGCGACATGCCCGTCCTTGCCGAGCAGCCGCACCGCGAAGCCTCCGCGCGGCACCGGATGGCGGCCCCGCCCGCCGACCAGCACCACCAGCCGCAGATCCCGCTCCGCCGCGCCGTCGCGCCACGCCGCCATGATCGCGCGCTGTCGGGCGAGGCGCGGATCGTCGGCGGCGGCGACGGAGACGATCAGCAGGCGCGGCCGCGCGCGCAGATTGGCGGCCCGCGCGGGCGACGTGGCGAGCAGGCCGGCCAGGATCAGCGGCAGCAGCAGCAGCGATGGCGACAGGCGCGGCATGGCCATTCTCCTCGCCGGCGCAACGCCGCACGCGCAACCCCGTTCCCATTCTGTTCGGATTCCGCTATCCTGCCGGCTGTGCACCCGATGTCCGGCCCCGCATGAGCCGCGCCGCCGGCCGCGCCGATCTGCCGCTGCACGGCGGCCGCGTTCCCGCCTGGCTGGGCGAACGCATGACCCGGCTCGGCACCATCCTCACCGAGGCGATCCTGCTCGAATATGGCCGCGACGAGTTTCTGCGCCGGCTCTCGCATCCATTCTGGTTCCAGAGCTTCGGCGCGGTGATGGGAATGGATTGGCACAGCTCGGGAATCACCACCAGCGTGCTCGGCGCGCTCAAGCGCGGCCTAGCCCCGCGCGCGGCCGAGCTGGGGCTCACCGTCTGCGGCGGGCGCGGCCGGCACAGCCGCGCGACGCCGGACGAGCTGCTCCGCGTCGGCGAGCGCACCGGGCTCGACGGCGCCGCGCTGGGGCGCGCCAGCCGGCTCGTCGCCAAGGTCGATAGTGCCGCCGTGCAGGACGGTTTCACCCTCTATCTCCACGGCTTCATCATCGCCGATGACGGTCGTTGGGTGGTCGTGCAGCAGGGCATGAGCGATGCCCGCCGCCAGGCGCGGCGCTATCATTGGCTGAGCGAGGGGCTGGAGGATTTCACCGACGCCCCGCATGCCGCGATCGCGGGGCGCGATCAGGGGCGGATCGTCAATCTCGCCGATCGCCGCGCCGCCTCGGCGCGCGCGGGCCAGCTCGCTTTGGTGACGGAAATGGCGCCCGACCGGCTGGTGCGCGAGATCGCGCGCGTCACCGCCGCGCCGCCGCCCCCGCCCAAGGCCGAGCCGGTGCTGCCCCACCTCCTTCTGCCCGACGCGCATGCGATCGGCCCGGAGCATGTGGTCGCGCGGCGCCTCCACGGCGCTCTCGCGGCGGCCGCCGCCTGTGGGCCGAAGGATTTCGCCGATCTTCTGCTGGTGCCCGGAATCGGCGCGCGCACGGTGCGCGCGCTGGCGCTGGTCGCCGAGGTGATCCACGGCGCCCCATGCCGGTTCAGCGATCCCGCCCGCTTCGCCTTCGCGCATGGCGGCAAGGACGGCCATCCCTTTCCGGTTCCGCTCCGCGTCTATGATCGCACGATCACGGTGATGAGCGAGGCGGTCGCGCGCGCGCGGCTGGGACGGGAGGATCGGCTCGCCGCGCTGCGCCGGCTGGATGGCGAGGCGCGCCGCCTCGAGGCGGCCGCGCGCGGCCCCGGCGTCGCCGCGCTGATCGCCGAGGAACGCCGGCGCTCGCCCGATTATGGCGGCCGCACCGTGTTCGGCCCGGCCCGCGCGCCGGCGGGCGCGGGCGCGGCATGAGCGCGGGCCTGCCCTTGTTCGACGTGCCGCCCCTGCCCGGCCTCGCCGAGCGCGCGGACCTCATCGATGCCGCCGAGGAGGCCGCGCTGATCGCCGCGATCGACGCGAGCGGCCTCACCCCCTTCCGCTTCCAGCAATGGGAGGGGCTGCGCCTCACCCGCTCCCTTGGCTGGCACTATGATTTCGCGCGCGGCACCGTGGCCGAGGCGGCGCCGCTGCCCGAATGGCTGCTGCCCGTGCGGGCGCGCGCCGCCGCGCTCGCCGGCCTGCCCGCCGCCGCGCTCGAACAGGCCTTGGTGATCCGCTACGATCCCGGCGCCGGCATCGGCTGGCATCGCGACCGGCCGGTCTTCGATCGCGTCGTCGGCGTGTCGCTGGGCGCGGCGGCGGCGATGCGCTTCCGCCGCCGCACCGAGCGCGGCTTCGAGCGCGTGACGGTGCCGCTGCCGCCGCGCGGCGGCTATGCGCTTTCGGGCGAGGCGCGCGGCCTGTGGGAACACAGCATCGCCCCGCTCGCGGCGCCGCGCTGGTCGATCACCTTCCGCAGCCTGGCGGGCGGCCGCTAGCCCGCCAGCGGCGCGAGGAACACCGTGCCCAGCAGCGCGATCCGCGTGCCGCTATCGGCGAGCCCTCCGTCCGGCGCGACGCGCAGCACCGCCAGGGAGCCCGAATGCTCGTTCGCCACCAGCATCGCCTGCTGCGCCTCCAGCAGCAGGAAGAAGCGCGGCCATTGGCCGCCGCTGGCGATGTGCTGGACCAGCCGCAGGCCGCCCGCCGCGTCCACCGCGAAGACGGCGATGCTGTCATGCCCCCGGTTCGACACATAGAGGCGGCGCGCCCGGGCATCGAGCCGGATATGCGCCGCCTGGCTGTGGCCGGCAAAGCCCGCCGGCAGCGTCGAATGGCGCGCCACGGCGGTGAACCCGCCCGCAGGCGTCACGGCCAGCTCGGTCACGCTATTGGCAAGCTCGCTCACCAGATAGGCGCGCGGCTGATGCGGATGCCGGGCGAGGTGGCGCGGTCCGCTGCCCGGCGGCGCCTGATAGGCGATCCGCCCCGGCCCGAGCCGCCGCGCGGCCGCGTCATAGCGATGGGCGAAGATCGCGTCGGCGCCGAGATCGACGGCATGGAGCCAGGCGCCATCGGGGCTGAACCCCACCCAATGCGCGTGCGGCCCCTTCTGGCGATCGGCATCGGGGCCATGGCCATGATGCGCCACAATCTGCGCCGGCAGCGGCGCGCCGGTGCGCGGATCGAGCGGCACCAGCGCGACGCTGCCGCTGCTGTAATTGGCGATGGCGAGGCAGGTCTCGCCCGCGTCGAGCGTGGCGTGGCAGGGATCGGCGCCCCCCGTCGACTGGCGGCCCCGCGCCGCCCAGCCCGCGTCATAGGCGGTCACCGTGCCCGCGCTCTGCTCGTCGAGCAGGTACCAGCGGCGGAAGCGGCGGCTATAGACGCCGAACGAGGCATCCGGAATCGGCGCCGCCGGCCCGGCGCGCCAGCCCTCGGCGCCCGGCAGCAGCGTCACCAGCCCCGCCCCGCCCTCGCGCGCATAGGTGCCGGCGATCAGCGCCGGGCGCGCCGGCCCGGCGGCGGCGGCGAGCCGCGCCGCAGGCAGCGCGCAGACGCCCGCGATCAGCCCGCGTCGATCGATCCGCATCATGCCAGCGCCTCCTCGCGCGGCTCCAGCGCCGCTATGCCCAGTTCCAGCCCGCGCAGCTCCGCCAGCCCGCGCAGCCGCCCGATCGCGGTATAGCCCGGATTGCTGCGCGACTTGTGGAGATCGTCCAGCATCTGATGGCCATGATCGGGGCGCATCGGGATGGCGCGGCGCTCGGACCGCGCCACCGCGCGGATCGCGCGCATCACCTCGACCATGTCGGCATCGCCGGCGAGATGCGCGGCCTCGTGGAAATTGCCTTCCGCGTCGCGTTTGGTGTTGCGCAGATGAAGAAAGTGGATGCGCGACCCGAACTGCCGGATCATGGCGGGCAGATCATTGTCCGCGCGCACGCCGAGCGAGCCCACGCAGAAGCACAGGCCATTGGCCGGGCTCGGCACTGCCTCGAACAGCGCAGCGAGATCGGCGGCGGTGCTGACGATGCGCGGCAGGCCGAACAGCGCGAAGGGCGGATCGTCGGGATGGATCACCAGCCGCATCCCCTGCGCCTCGGCGGTCGGGCAGACCGCTTCGAGGAACAGGATCAGGTTGCGGCGCAGCGCGTCCGCGTCGATCGCGGCATAGCCGCCGATCGCGGCCAGGAAGTCGGCCGAGCCGAAGCTTTCCTCGCTGCCCGGCAGGCCGGCGATGATGGTGCGCTCCAGCCGGGTGCGGGCGGCCTCGTCCATCGCCGCGAACCGCGCCGCCGCCGCCGCCACGATCGCGGGCGCATAGTCCGAAGCCGCCCCGGGCCGGCCCAGCACATGGATGTCATAGGCGGCGAGCGCGACCGGCTCGAAACGCAGCGCGCGTGCCCCGTCGGGCAGTTCATAGGCGAGGTCGGTGCGCGTCCAGTCGAGCAGCGGCATGAAATTATAGGTGATGGTCCGCAGCCCGCACGCGGCGAGGTTGACCAGGCTCTCGCGATAGCGGGCGAGCGCGGCGTCGCGGTCGGCGCCCCCCTGCTTGATCGCCTCATGCACCGGCAGGCTTTCCACCACCGACCAGCGCAGCCCCGCCGCCTCGATCATCGCGCGGCGCGCCGCGATCTCGGCCACGGGCCACACCGCGCCATTGGGGATATGATGCAGCGCCGTCACCACGCCGGTGGCGCCCGCCTGGCGGATATCGGCGAGCGACACGGGGTCGTCCGGGCCGAACCAGCGCATCGTCTGCTCGAGCGGATAGGCGATCGACATCAGGATCCTTTCAGCCCCGGGGGGCGGAGGGCGATGGCGCCGGCGGCGGCGTCATCGG
This sequence comes from Sphingomonas morindae, assembly GCF_023822065.1. Classification (NCBI taxonomy): domain Bacteria; kingdom Pseudomonadati; phylum Pseudomonadota; class Alphaproteobacteria; order Sphingomonadales; family Sphingomonadaceae; genus Sphingomonas; species Sphingomonas morindae. The sequence continues at coordinate 3,006,723 of NZ_CP084930.1, read as the reverse complement.
GGCCGGGCGCGGGCGCGGGACGGCGGGCGATCGGCGTATTCGCGCCCTCCTCCTCCGCCAGCAGCGCCTTGACATGCTCGATATGGCTCCACATCGCCACATAGGCGCCTTCGGCGTCGCGCCGCAGCAGCGCCGCCACCACCGCGTCATGATCCTCCTCCCAGCGCGCCCGGTAGCGGGTGTCGCGCGGGCGGCGGCTGAGGCGGCGCCACATCGGGTTGCGGCTCTTGCGGCGCCACAGCTGCTCCACCAGCAGCGCCAGCTCGTCATTGTGCGTCGCGCGCGCGATCGCCTGGTGGAAGCGCGCGTCCAGCGCCTCCCGGCCGGAATCGTGCGCGGCGGCGCGATAGGCCTGGGCAAGCTCGACGATGGCGGCGCGATCCGCGTCGGTGGCGGCGAGCGCGGCGCACCGCGCCACCTGCGCCTCCACCCATTGCCGCGCCTCCAGCAGCGCGAACGGGCCGGCCGGCTCGGCCTCGGTCTCGCCGGGATCGCTCGCCGGGAAGGCGCCGAGGATGTGCGCGCCCGAACCGTGGCGCACCTCGATCAGCCCCTGCACCTCGAGCATGATCAGCGCGTCGCGCACCGTCGGGCGGCTCACGCCATGGCGATCGGCCAGCTCGCGCTCCGAAGGCAGCCGCCCGAGCGCGGCGAATTCGCCATCGCGGATTCGGCGGGCGAGCTGTGTCGCCAGCCGCCAGTAGGACCGCGACCCCTCTCCCGTCTCGTTCATGCGCCGAGGCTAGGGACAGAGTCGCCCCATGGTCAACCTCTTCGTTACGCCGGCGCGACTGGTCAGCCGAGATGGCGCAGCTTGTCGGGGTTGCGCACCACATAGATGGCGGTGATCCGCCCCGCCTCGATCGCGAGCGCGGTGGTCTGCACCACGCCGTCCGCCTCGCGGGTGACGAAGCCGGGCAGGCCGTCGATCCGGCACCAGCGCAGCAGCGTCGATCCCCGCTTGCGCCAGAACACGCCGAGCGCCTTGTGGATCTGGAGCACCTGGCGCGCGCCCAGGATCGGCCGCGCGGCCGCCGACCGCTTGCCGCCGCCGTCCGCGTGCATCGCCACCTGCGCGGCGAGCAGCGCCGCCAGGGCGGCGCGATCGCCGCTGCGCGAGGCGGCGAAGAAGGCCTGGGCGATCGCCATCGCCTCGCTCTCCGCCACGGGGAAGCGCGGCCGCGCGGCGCGGACATGGCCCCGCGCCCGCGCCGCGAGTTGGCGGCAGGCGGCGGCATCGCGGTCGAGCGTGGCGGCGATCTCGTCAAAGCCCGCGCCGAACACGTCGTGGAGCAGAAAGGCCGCGCGCTCCAGCGGCGAGAGCCGCTCCAGCGCCAGCATCAGCGGCAGGGTCAAGTCGTCGCCGGCTCCGGACAGGCCGACCGCCGCCTCGGCCTCCAGCAGCGGCTCGGGAAGCCAGGGGCCGATATAGGTCTCGCGCCGGTGCCGCGCCGATTTGAGCTGATCGAGGCACAGGCGCGTCACGGTGCGACGCAGAAACGCCTCGGGCACGCGCACCTCGTCGCGCGCGGCGCGCAGCCAGCGCAGAAATGCCTCCTGAACGATATCCTCCGCATCGGCGATCGAGCCGAGCATGCGATAGGCGAGCCGCTGCAAGGCCGGGCGCAGCGGCTCCAGCGCCGCCGCCGCGCCCGCGCCGCTCACGCCGCCACCGTCGCCGGCGCCGCCGGCACGCGCGGCTCCATCCACATGCCGAAGCCCACCGCCAGCCGGTTCCAGCCATTGATGATGTTGATCATCAGCGTGAGCGCCACCTGCTCCTCCGCGCTGAAGAGAAAGGCCAGGGCCGCGCGCGCCGGGCCGATCTCGGGCTGATCGGCGAGCCGGGTCAGCGTCTCGGTCCAGCCCAGCGCCGCCCGCTCGCGATCCGTATAGCAGGGGGCCTCGCGCCACGCCGAGAGCAGATAGAGGCGCTGCTCGGTCTCGCCCTTGGCCCGCGCCTCGGCGGTGTGCATGTTGAGGCAATTGGCGCAGGCATTGATCTGCGAGGCGCGGATCTTCACCAGCTCGATCAGCTCGGGCTCGAGGCTGGCGCCGATGGTGATCGCCGCCGCCGTCCAGCTCTTCATCAGCTGGGGCGCGGCGGCATAGGGGTCGAGCGTCGCGGTCATGGTCGTCTCCTCGTGTTGGTCGACACCAAGACGAGGCGGCGCGCGCCGCTGTGACATCGCCCCGCGGGATTTTTCCCGCGCTCAGCGCCGCACGTCGAGCCCGCCGGCGAGATAGGCGTCGATATCGGCCTGGCGGAACAGCGAGGCATCGCCCGGCAGCGAATGTTTGAGCGCCGCCAGCGCCAGCCCCGTCGCCGCCGCGCGGGCGGGATCGCCGCCGGTGCGGAGCGCGTGGAGCACGCCCGCGCAAAAGGCGTCGCCGCCGCCGATCCGGTCGACAATGCCCGCCAGCACCACCTCTTCCGTCTCGGCCACGGCGTCGCGCGTATCGACCCGGGCCGAAAGCCGGTTGAGATCGACATGCTCGACATGCCGCGCGGTCGACGCGATCATCTGAAGCTTGGGAAAGGCCTGGAAGGCGGCTTCGGCGGCGGCGCGGCGGCGCGCCTCGCCCGATCCCGCAAAGGGGCGGTCGAGCAGCAGCGCGATATCGCGGTGATTGCCGAACAGCAGATCCGCCTCGGCCACCAGCCGGCCCAGGATGCTGCGCGGGTCGCCATCCCAGCGCGCCCAGAGCTTGGCGCGGAAATTGCCGTCGAACGAGATCGGCACGCCGCGCGCGGCGGCCGCCTCCACCGCCGCCAGCGCGACCGCCGCCGGCCCCGGCCCCAGCGCCGGCGTGATGCCCGAGAGGTGCAGCCGGTCCACGCCCGCCAGCAGCGCCGGCCAGTCCCACGCCGCCGGCGGCGCCTCGGCAAAGGCCGAATGCGCGCGATCATAAACGACTTCGGTGGCGCGCAGGCCGGCGCCGGCGGTGACGAAATAGAGCCCCATCCGCTCGCCCGCGCAGGCGATGCCCGAAATGTCGACGCCATGGCCGCGCAGCACCGTCAGCGCGCTCCGCCCCAGATCATTGTCCGGAACGCGGCTCGCCATGCGCACGTCATGGCCGAGCCGTGCCAGCTGGGTCGCGACATTGGCCTCGGCGCCGGCGACCCAGACGTCGAGCTTGGGGGTTTGCAGCAGCAGCTCGCGACCCGGCGGCGACAGGCGCAGCATGATCTCGCCGAAGCACAAAATCGATCCGCCCATCCGCGTCCCTTCCTCCGGGCCCGCTGCCGGCCGGCCATCGCGCCCCGCCCTATCGGCGGGGTCAGCCGGGGTACAGTGCTGATTTGCCGCGCCGATCGCAAGCCGTCCGCCACCGCGCGGCGGCCGGCGGGTGCCGGTGAATCCCGGAGCGCCGTGTTTACGCCGGCGAAACGCGGGGCCCGCATCGTCGCCCGCATCTCCACGCGCAGCCCAAGGGTGTCGACATGCGCCGGTTCCTGGCCCTCATCGTGCCATGGCGGCGATTCTTCCTGATCGAACGGCCCATATCGGGCTGCGCCTGTCTGATGCTGCAGGCGACGCTGCTGGGATGGCTGCCGGCGGCGCTCTGGTCCCGCGCCGCGCTCCGCCAGCATGCGCGCGACCGCCGCATCCAAAGGAGGATCGCGCGCGATCTGGCTTTTCGGGCAAGCGCCTCGGCGCGGCCGCCGCGCGCGCGACAAGCGGCGGCGGCATGGACCATTCGGCCCGGCCTGGATCGGCCCTGGAAGTGATTGGCGCGCCCGGAACGATTCGAACGTCCGACCCTCAGATTCGTAGTCTGATGCTCTATCCAGCTGAGCTACGGGCGCGCTGTGGAGGGGGTCTCTAGTGGGGTCTTTCGGGGAGCGCAACCCCATTGCGACAAGTTTCTCGCACTCCTAGAGCGAGGCCATGGAAAACGCCGCGCGCCCGCCCCGTTTCGCCCTGGTCTGCCTCCTCGCCAGCGGCTGCATGGCCGGCCCCGGCTATCCGTCGCTGGCGCCGCGCGCGGTCGAATCGGTGTCTCTGGCCGAGCCCGCCGCCAAGCCCGCCGCGCCCGCCACGCCCCAAAGGGAGGCCGATGCGCGCTACGCCCCGCTGCTCGCCCGGGCGCGCACTCTCTCCGATCAGTTCAAGGCGGCGGTGGCGGAAAGCGCGCCCGTGCTCGCCGCCGGCCGCCGCGCGGCGATCGGCAGCGATGCCTGGTCGGCGGCGCAGCAGGCGCTGTCCCGCCTCCAGGCGCTGCGCGGGCCCATGGTGGAGGCGCTCACCGCCACCCAGGCCGCCGCGCAGGGGCCCGAGGTGGAGGCGGATAGCGGGCTCGCCGCGGCCGCGCAGCGCGCGCTCGCTTCGGTGCAGGCGCTTGACGCCGAGGAGGCGCGCAGCCTCATCGCGCTCGCGCCCGCCAATTCCTGAGCCCATGCGAAAGGGCGCTCCGGACCATCGTCCGAAGCGCCCCTTGCGCCGAAGCATGGCCGGGACGGCGTACCGCCCCCGGACGCTTACTTCTTGCCGAGATTGATGCTGCCGAAGCGCTTGTTGAAGCGCGCGACCTGACCACCCGCGTCGAGCATCTGGCCGCGCCCGCCGGTCCAGGCCGGGTGGGCGAGCGGATCGATGTCGAGCAGCAGCGTGTCGCCTTCCTTGCCCCAGGTGGAGCGGGTCTCGTACACGGTGCCGTCGGTCATCTGGACCTTGATCATGTGGTAGTCGGGATGGACATTCTTCTTCACGGTCGCTGCTCCTGGATGATGCCGGTTTCCGACCGGCGAAGCGAAGCGCCGCCGTTATCGCAAGCCGCCGCGTGGGGCAAGCCATGAGACGGCTGGGTGCGATCCTGGCAGGGGGCGCCGCGTCGCGCTTCGGCGGCGACAAGGCGGCGGCGCGGCTCGGCGGCCGCGCGCTGCTCGATCATGTCGCGCTGGCGCTGGGCGGCTGGTGCGACGCGCTGGTGGTGGTGGGGCGCGATTGGCCGGGGCTGACGCGGGTGGAGGATCTTCCCCGCCCCGGGCTCGGGCCGCTGGGCGGCCTGGCCGGCGCGCTCGCGCACGCGGCCCGGCATGGCTTCGACACGGTGCTGAGCTGCGGCTGCGATCTGCCGCGCCTGCCCCCCGCGCTGCCCGATCTGCTCGGGCCGCCCGACGCGATCCTGGCGGACCAGCCGACCATCGGCCATTGGCGCAGCCGTCAGGCCGAGCCGCTCGCCGCCTGGCTCGAGGCGGTACCGCGCCACGCGGTGCGCGCCTGGGCGATGGCGGCGGGCGCGCGGCTGGTGGCCGGGCCCCCGCTCGCCAATATCAACCGGCCCGAGGATCTCGCCCGGCTCGCGGCCGGGCCCGAAGGCTGATCGCGCCCGCTCAGGCGGCGGGCGGATCGGCGATCATGGCGGTGAAGCGCGCCTCGGCGGCGAGCGTCTCGCCGATCATCGCGCGGCCCGCGAATTTGCAGATCTTGCCGCGCATCTGCACGACCTCCACCTGCAGGCCCAGCAGCACGCCCGGCTCCACCGGCGCGCGGAACTTGGCCTCCTCGATCGCCATGAAGTAGACGAGCTTGCCCGATCCGGCGAGACCGAGGCTCTCCACCGCGAGCACGCCCGCCGCCTGGGCCAGCGCCTCGACGATGAGCACGCCGGGCATGATCGGGCGTCCTGGGAAATGGCCCTGGAAAAAGCCCTCGTTGATCGTCACCGCCTTGACGGCGCGGATCGACCGGTGGGGGATGATCTCCTCCACACGGTCGACCAGCAGCATGGGATAACGATGCGGCAGCGCCGCCATCACCCGCGTCACATCGAGCGGGCCGATGGCGGCCTGGTCGCCCGCGCTCACCGGCCGGTGGGCGCGGCGCGGTTGCCGGTCGCGGCGGGCGCGGCGCCCTGCTGCGGCGGCGTGACGCTCGGCGTCGGGAAGCTGGCGTCGAGGCGCTGGATCAGCACCGAGGTCACGTCGATCGACGGATCGGCGGCGAGCACCTGCTCCTTGGCAACGACGACCTGCGCCTTGCGCTCGGCGCGGATCTGCTCGGCGAGCGGGGTGGCGCGCTCGATGATCTGCTGGCGCACATAGCCGGCCGCCTCGTTCACGTCTTCCTGCGTCTCCTGCAGCTCCTGCTGCGCCTTCTGCGCGGCCTCGCCGGCCTGCTGCAGCGCCGTCTGGGTGGCGGCGGGCAGCGGTGTGTTCGGCTTGGCGGCCTTGCGAGCGCTCTCGAGCTGGCTGTTATAGGCCTGCGCGGCCGACTGGAAGCTGGTGCGGCGCTGCGTCAGCTGGGTGTTGAACTTGGTCTGCAGCTGCTGCGTGCCGCTCTTCGCGGCGGCCGATTCCTGGAAGACGCGGTTGAAGTCCACGACCAGCACCTGCGCGAAGGCAGGACCGGCGGCAACCACGGCGGCGGCGATGAAGAGCGCCGATTTGAACGACTTGGTCATCAGAACTGTGTTCCCACGTTGAAGGAGAAGAGCTTGGTGTCGTCGCCCGCCTGCTTGACGATCGCCTTGGCGATGTCGATGCGCAGCGGACCAAAGGGTGAGTTCCACGAAACGCCGAAACCCACCGATACACGCGGCTTCCACGTGCCGCCATAATATTGCTCGATGAACGCCGGATAGACTTGCTGCTGCACGATGCCGAAGCTGGTCGGCGTCGTCGTCGTATTGTTTTGGTTCAGCGAGGAATCCGCGTAATAGAGCGTGTTGCCGTTGGCATCCTTGGCCGGACGGTTGATGCCGTTCTTGGTCTGCGAGGCCGGGAAGGTCACCGGCCGCTTCAGCCCGAACACCGAGCCGGCATCGACGAACATCGAGGGCCGGAAGCCGGCCTCGCGCGCGCCCGAACCGAGCGGGATCTGCATCTCGAGATGGCCCATATAATAAGCGCGGCCACCCAGCGGATCCTCCTGGACCCGGGCATTCTTGGCATAGTTGATCGTGCCGTCGCTGTTCACGCCGTAGCGGATCACGCGCGGGCCGATGCCGCGAATGTCGAAGCCGCGCAGCTGCGGCTGGCCGAGCTGGAAGCGATCGTTGATGCGGATCTTGTCGACCAGATTGCCCGCCGTATCGTAGCGGTTGCCGCCATAGCCGAGGATGTAGCCGCCCTCGAGATGGGTGTTGAGCACGAAGCCCGCACCCAGATTGCGGTAATTGTCGGCCTGGGCGGTGCTCCGCAGATATTTCACGCTGCCGCCCACGCCCGCGAAATCCTGGTTCCACACGAAGCGGTTGCCCGCCGTGGGCAGGATGCGGTTGTTGAGCGTGTCATAGGCGAGGCTGTAGCCGACCGACGAATTGAGGCGGTTGCCGATCGAATCGCAGAGATACTGGCCGGCGATGATGGGATCGCACTCCAGCTTGCCGTCGCCGTTGAGGTCCGAATAATACTGGTTCTTGTCGAGCGACACCTGGTCATAGCTCAGCGAGTAGCGCGTCGCCATGGTCCAATATTCGGTCAGCGGGATGCCGAGGCGGATCTGGAAGCCGGTGCTCACCTGATTGTAGGTGGTGTTGCGGGTGTTGTCGCTCGTATAGTTGAACGAGCGATAGTCGCGGCGGAAGATATCGAAGCCGAGCGCCAGGTTCTTGTCGAACAGATAGGGCTCGGTGAAGCCCACGCTCACCGACTTGGAATAGGTCGACCAGTCCGCGCTGGCGCGCACCGTCTGCCCCTTGCCGCGGAAATTGGCCTGCTCGATCGAGAGCGAGACGATGAACTTTTCGAGGCTCGAATAGCCCGCCGACACCTGGAGCTGGCCGGTCGACTTTTCCTCGACATTGGCCTCGAGCACCACCTTGTCCGGCGCCGAGCCCTGCTTCTGGTTGATCTCGAACTTTTCCTGGAAGAAGCCGAGCGACTTGATGCGATCGCGCGAGCGCTTCACCTGGAAGCCGTTGAAGGCGTCGCCCTCGGCGAGGCGGAACTCGCGGCGGATCACCTTGTCCTGGGTCTGGGTGTTGCCGGCGATGTCGATCCGCTCGACATAGGCGCGCGGCGCCTCGTTGACATGGAAGGTCACCCCCATGGTCAGCTTGGAGGCGTTGCGATCGAACTCCGGACGGATATCGGCAAAGGCATAGCCGAAGGCGCCCGCCGTGTCGGTCATGGTGTCGACCGTGTCCTCGATCGTCTTGGCGTTGTACCAGTCGCCCGGCTTCACCTTGATGAGCGTGCGCAGCGTATCCGGCTTGAGATCGCGGATGTCGCTCTGCACGTCGAGCTTGCCGAACTTGTAGCGCTGCCCCTCGTCCACCACATAGGTGATGACGAAATCCTTCTTGTCCGGCGTCAGCTCGGCCACGGCCGAGACGACGCGGAAATCGGCATAGCCCTGCGTCAGATAGAATTGGCGCAGCTTCTGCTGGTCATAGGCGAGGCGATCGGGATCGTAGCTCGTGCCCGAGGAGAAGACGTGCAGCAGCGAGGCTTCCTTGGTGGCCATCTGCCCCTTGAGCTGGCCGTCCGAGAAATGGCTGTTGCCGATGATGTTGATCGCGCGGACCTTGGACTTGTCGCCCTCGTGGATCTCGAACACCACGTCGACGCGGTTCTGGTCGAGCAGCACCATCTCGGGATCGACGGTGGCCGCGTAGCGCCCCTGGCGCCGATACAGCTCGATGATCCGCGCCACGTCCGCGCGGACCTTGGCGCGGCTGAAGATCTCGCGCGCCGAGAGCTTGATCTCGGGCATGATCTTGTCCGCCTTCAGGCGCTTATTGCCCTCGAGCACGATCCGGTTGACGACCGGGTTCTCGCGCACCTTGATGGTGATGGCGCCCGGATTGGCGACATCGTCGACGATCTGCACATCGGCGAACAGCTCGGTCGCGTAGAGCGCCTTCAGCGCCTGGTCGCCGGCGTCGCGGGTATAGGGATCGCCGACCTTGAGCTTGACATAGGAGAGCACCGTCTCGGGCTCGAGCCGCTGATTGCCGCTGACCTTGAGCGAGCGGATCACCTCGGCGCCGACCACGGGGTTGGCCGCCTGGGCGGTTGGCTCAACGGGCGCGGTCGGCACGGGCACCGCCTTGGGCTTGCGGCGTTGTGCCTCGGCCGGGGCGATCACCAGGCCCGTGCCGAGGATCGTACCTATCAGCAGCACGGACACGCGCCGGCTGTGCTTTCCTTCGATGACCACGCTTGTAATCCGCCCTCGCTTGGCGGCGGCAAGGCCGCCGGTCCCGCTCTCTTACAGTCTGTTGCCCTGCCCGATCGGGCCTAGCTTATCAACCCGGCGAGGCGCTGCCACAGGCCCGCGCTGCCGAGATCATTCACCGTCACCAGCAGCATCAGCCCGAGCAGCAGCGCCAGGCCCGAGCGGAACGCCCATTCCTGCACCGCCGGCTCCACCGGCTTCCGCCGCACCGCCTCCACCAGATAGAAGAAGAGATGCCCGCCATCGAGCATCGGGACTGGCAGCAGATTGATGAACCCCAGATTGATCGAAATCCCCGCCATCAGCAGAATCAGCGCGAACCAGCCCAGCGTCGCCTGCTCGCCCGCGATCCGCGCCACCCCCACGGGGCCGGACATCTCCTTGACCGAGCGCGTGCCCGTCACGATCTGGCGGAGCGTGACGATGGTCGTGCGCACCGCGTCGCCCACATAGGCGCTCGCTCGCCCGGGCACCTCGGCCACGGGCACCGGCCGCACCGTGCCGGCGGCGGCGCCGATGCCGAGCACGCCGGTGCGCGCGCTGTTGCCGAATTCATCGTGGCGCTCCATCGCGCCGGTGCGCGCCGCCACCTTGAGCAGGCGATGATCGCGCTCGATGCGAATCGCCATCGGCGTGTCGGGCCGCACCAGCGTGTAGGTCGCAATATCCTCGAAGCGCCGGATCGCCATGCCGTCGATCGCCACGATCCGGTCGCCCGGCTTCAGTCCGGCGGCGGCGGCGGCCGAATGCGGCACCACCGTGGCGATCACGGGCGGCGTCACCGGTTCGCCAAAGGCCAGCAGGATGCCGGCCAGCACCAGATAGGCGAACAGGAAATTGGTGGCCGGCCCGGCCAGCACGATGAGGAAGCGCTGCCACACCCGCTTGGCCTGGAAGGTGCGGGCCCGCTCCGCCGCCGGCAGCGCCAGCCATTCGGGCGAAGGCGCGCTGGCCGGCCCCATGTCGCCGGCGAACTTCACATAGCCGCCCAGCGGCAGCAGCGACACTTTCCAGCGCGTGCCGAGCCGGTCGGTCCAGCCGATCAGCTCGCGGCCGAAGCCGATCGAGAAGGTCTCCGCCTTCACCCCGCACCAGCGGCCGACCAGATAATGCCCCATCTCGTGGATGAAGACGAGCGGCCCGATGACCAGCAAAAAACAGGCCGCCGACCAGATCAGCATCGCCAAACCATTCACGCCGTTACCCTTTCCATGCGACGTTCGGCATGAAGCCGGGCTTCGGCGTCGATGGCGAGGACATCGGCGAGGCAGGTCGGCGCATCTGGCTCATAGTGGGCCAGAACCTCCTCCACGATTGCGGCAATATCGAGGAAGCCGATGCGGCCGGCGAGAAAGGCGGCGACCGCGGACTCGTTGGCGGCGTTGAGCACCGCCGGACGCGCCCCGCCCGCGCGCAGCGCGGCGCGCGCCAGCCGCAGCGCCGGGAAGCGCACCTCGTCGGCGGCCTCGAACTCGAGCCGGCCGATCGCCGCGAGATCGAGCCGCGCGCTCGGCGTCTCCATCCGCTGCGGCCAGGCGAGCGTGTGCGCGATCGGCGTGCGCATGTCGGGCGTGCCGAGCTGGGCCAGGGTCGACCCGTCGACATATTCCACCATGGAGTGGACCACCGATTGCGGGTGCACCAGCACGTCGAGCCGGTCGGCGCCCACCGGAAAGAGGTGGAAGGCCTCGATCAGCTCGAGCCCCTTGTTCATCATCGTCGCCGAATCGACCGAGATCTTGGCGCCCATCGACCAATTGGGATGCTTCACCGCCTGGGCGGGCGTCACGCCGCGCATCTCCTCGAGCGAGGCGCGCCGGAACGGGCCGCCGCTGGCGGTCAGGATGATCCGCGCGATCCGCGCCGGATCCGGCTCATAGCATTGGAAGACGGCATTATGCTCCGAGTCGACCGGGAGCAGCCGGGCGCCCGCATCGCGCGCGGCGGCGATCATGATCTCGCCCGCCGAAACCAGCGCCTCCTTGTTGGCGAGCGCCACCGTCGCGCCCGCCGCGAGCGCCGCCATCACCGGCCGCAGCCCGGCCAGGCCGACGATCGCCGCCATGGTCCAGTCCGCGCCGCGCGCCGCCGCCTCGACGATCGCCTCGGCGCCGCCCGCCGCCTCGGTATCGCTGCCGGCCAGCGCCTCGCGCAGCGCGGGCAGCCGCGCCGCATCGCCGATCACCGCGATCCGCGCCCCGGTCCGCCGCGCCGCCGCCGCCAGCCCCGCGACATCGCTGTGCGCGGTCAGCGCCTCGACCCGGAACCGGTCCGGCGCGCGCTCGATCAGGTCCAGCGTGGACGTGCCGATCGAGCCGGTCGCGCCGAGAATCGTTACACTTCGCATTCAGAGCATCCCCGTCAGGACGATAAGCGCGACGATCGTGACGACGGGCACCATCCCGTCGAGCCGGTCCATCACCCCGCCATGGCCGGGCAGGACATGGCCCGAATCCTTGACGCCCGCGCGCCGCTTCATCGCGCTTTCGTAAAGGTCGCCGGCCTGCGCGGCAATCGCCAGCACGCCGCTGAACGCGGTAAGGGCCTGCGGGACATGGAAGACATGCCCAAGTCCGAGGCCGACAAGGCTGGCCGCCACGATCCCGCCGATCAGCCCGGCCCAGGTTTTGTTGGGGCTCAGCGCCGGCGCCAGCTTGGGGCCGCCGATCGCGCGACCGGTGAAATAGGCGCCGATATCGGTGGCGATCACCACGATCAGCGCCCAGATCGACAGGGCGACGCCATCATATTGATCGCGAAGGAAGAAGAGCGCGAGCACCGGCAGCCCCGCATAGAGCATGCCCAGCGCCAGCCGCGCGCGCCGCGTGATCAGCCCGACCAGCAGCGACGCGCCGATCAGCCAGGGCAGCGCCGCCACCACCGGCACTTCGAGATGCGGCTGCTCCAGCAGCAGGGCGATGCCGAGGCCGATCAGCGCCAGCCAGCGCCGCCACCGCTCGACGCGGATCATCGCCGCCCATTCGGTCAGCATCACCAGCGCCGCCGCGCTCAGCAACACCCAGAAGAGATCGCCGCCCAGCACGATCGCGGCGATCGCGACCGCCCCGAGAACGAGGCCCGTGGCCGTGCGAAGCGCCAGTTCGGAAGCTTTGCGTGGCGCGCCCGGCCCGGTCATAGCCCGCCGTAACGGCGCTCGCGCCGTGCGAACACGGCGCAGGCATCGAGCAGCGCGGCCTTGTCGAAATCGGGCCAGAGCCGGTCGGTGAACACCAGCTCGGCATAGGCCGCCTGCCAGAGCAGGAAGTTGGACAGGCGCTGCTCGCCCGAGGTGCGGATCAGCAGGTCCAGCCGGGGCAGGCCGGCGGTATCCAGCCGATCCTCGATCATGGTCTCGGTCAGCGCCTCGGGATCGATCGCGCCGCTGCGCGCCTGCCGCATCAGGTCGCGCGTCACGCGCAGCAATTCGTCCTGCGCGCCATAGTTGAGCGCGATCGTCAGCGTCAGCCCGGCATTGCCGGCGGTGCCCGTGATCGCCTCGTCGAGCATGGTCACGATATCGGGCTCGAGCTTGCGCCAGTCGCCGATCACGCGCAGCCGCACGCCGTTGCGCGCCAGTTCGGCCAGCTCGGCGCGGATATAATGGCGCAGCAGCCCCATCAGGTCGGCGATCTCGGTGGCGGGGCGGCGCCAATTCTCCGAGGAGAAGGCGTAGAGCGTCAGCGCCTCGATGCCGATCTCATGCGCCGCGCGCACGGTCGCGCGCACCGCCTCGGCCCCCTTGCGGTGGCCGGCGATGCGCGGCAGGCGCCGCGCCTTCGCCCAGCGGCCATTGCCATCCATGATGATGGCCACGTGGCGCGGCACGCCGGCGGCGCCCCCGCTCTCCGGCGCCGCCGCCGCAAAGCCCCCCAACAGGCTCACTTCCCGAGAATTTCCTTCTCCTTCGCCGCCGTCGCCGTGTCGATCTCGACAATGGTGGCGTCGGTCAGCTTCTGCACCTCGGCTTCGTGGCGCTTGCGCTCGTCCTCGGACAGGCCGTTCTTCTTCTCGTCGGTCTTGAGATTGTCCATGCCGTCGCGCCGCACGTTGCGAACCGCGATCTTGGCCTTCTCGGCATATTGGCCGCACAGCTTGGCAAGCTCGCGGCGGCGCTCCTCGGTCAGGTCGGGAATGGGCAGGCGCAGCGTCTGGCCGTCGACGATGGGGTTGAGCCCCAGCCCCGAGGAGCGGATCGCCTTGTCGACCGGGCCGACCGTGGACTTGTCCCACACCTGCACCGATAGCATGCGCGGCTCGGGCGCGGACACCGTCGCCACCTGGCTGATCGGCATGTGCGCGCCATAGACCTCGACCGTGATCGGATCGAGCAGCGCGGTCGAGGCGCGGCCGGTGCGCAGGCCCTGCAGATCATGCTTCAGCGCCTCCACGGCGCCGGCCATGCGCCGCTCCAGATCGGCCTTGTTGTACACGGGTCCTGCCATCTTACTCTCCGTTGCGCACGATCGTCGCCACGCCCTCGCCCGCCAGCACCTTGGCCAGATTGCCCTGCTCGCGGATGTTGAAGACGACGATGGGAATGTCATTGTCGCGGCACAGGGCGACGGCGCTCGCGTCCATCACCTTCAGATCCTGTGCCAGCACCGTGTTGAAGCTGACTTCGTCATAGCGTTTGGCATCGGGCACCTTCTTCGGATCGGCATCATAGACGCCGTCCACCGAGGTGCCCTTGAACAGCGCGTTGCACTTCATCTCGGCGGCGCGCAGCGCGGCGCCGCTGTCGGTGGTGAAGAAAGGGCTGCCGACGCCGGCGGCGAAGATCACCACCCGGCCCTTTTCGAGATGCCGCTCGGCGCGCCGGCGGATGAAGGGCTCGCACACCGAGGCCATGGGAATGGCGGACTGGACGCGGGTGACGACGCCCTGGCGCTCCAGCGCGCTCTGCACCGCCAGCGCGTTCATCACCGTGGCGAGCATGCCCATATAATCGCCGGTGGCGCGCTCGATGCCGCGCGCGGCGCCGGCCAGCCCCCGGAAGATGTTGCCGCCGCCCACGACGATGCAGAGCTGATAGCCCGCGCCGTGAATGGCCGCGATCTCGGTGGCGACACGATCCACCGTCTCGGGATCGATGCCGAACTGGCGGGCGCCCATGAGCACCTCGCCGGACAATTTGAGGAGGATGCGGTCGAAGCGCGGCCGGGTCATCGCGGAGGCTGGGTCCTGTCGATCGGGATGGTCGGCGCGGACCTTAGAGAGATGCCCCCGCCGCCACAAGCGGGCGACGGGGGCCTTCGGTCAGTACGTCGCGAAAGGCGACGGATCCGCTCAGCGCGTGCCGGCGGCCGCCGCGACCTCGGCGGCGAAGTCGCTCTGCTGCTTCTCGATGCCCTCGCCGAGCTGGAAGCGCACATAGTCCTTCAGCACGATCGTCGTGCCGGCATCCTTGCCGGCCTTGGCGACCACGTCGGCGACCGGGGTCTTGTTGTCCATCACGAAGAGCTGGCTGAGCAGCGCGCTCTCCTTCTTGAACTTGGCGACCGCGCCCTCGACCATCTTCTCGATGATCTCGGCGGGCTTGCCGCTCTCGGCGGCCTTTTCGCGGGCGATCGCGCGCTCGCGCTCGATCGTCTCGGCGTCGAGGCCGCTGGCGTCGAGCGCCTGCGGGAAGGCGGCCGCGATGTGCATCGCCAGCTGCTTGCCGAGCGGCTCGAGCACCGCCGCATCGGCATCGGACTCGAGCGCGACGAGCACGCCGATCTTGCCCATGCCCGGCACCTGCTGGTTGTGGACATAGGGCACGACCGCGCCCTTGCCCACGGTCAGCACGCGCACGCGGCGCAGCGACTGGTTCTCGCCGATGGTGGCGATATTGGCGGTCAGCGCATCGCCGACCGTGCCGCCGCCCGGATACTGGGCCTGCTTCAGCGCCTCGACATCATCGCCGCCCACGGTCAGCGCGATCTCGGCGACGTTCTTCACAAAGGCCTGGAACTGGTCGTTCTTGGCGACGAAGTCGGTCTCGGAATTGACTTCCACGGCCGCACCCTTGGTGCCGGACACGGCCACGCCCACCAGCCCCTCGGCGGCGGTGCGGCTGGACTTCTTGGCGGCGGCGGCGAGGCCCTTGGAACGCAGCCAATCGACCGCGGCCTCCATGTCGCCATTGGTCTCGGCGAGCGCCTTCTTGCAGTCCATCATGCCCGCGCCCGAACGCTCGCGCAGGTCCTTCACGATCGCAGCGGTGATCTCCGCCATCTCCGAATCCTTTCTAAGCGGCGCCCGCCCGCGCGGGCGCCCGGTTCCAACCACAGGGATTGGGCCCCCGCCTAGGCGGGGGTTCGTTACAATTTACGGTCAGGCGAAAGCCGCTTCGGCGGGCGGCTCGTCCATCGCGCCGAGATCGAAGCCGGCCTGGGCGCGCGCGCCCTGCCCGCCCCGCGTGGCGGCCTCGGCCACCAGCTCGCAATAGAGGCGGATCGCGCGGCTCGCATCGTCATTGCCCGGGATCGGGAAGGCGATGCCCTCGGGGCTGACGTTCGAATCGAGGATCGCCACCACCGGGATGCCCAGCGTGTTGGCTTCCTTGATCGCCAGCTCTTCCTTGTTGGCGTCGATCACGAACATCACGTCCGGAATACCGCCCATGTCGCGGATGCCGCCCAGGCTGAGCTCGAACTTGTCGCGCTCGCGGGTGAGCTGCAGCACCTCCTTCTTGGTCAGGCCCTGGGTGTCGCCCGAGAGCTGCTCTTCCAGCGCCTTGAAGCGCTTGATCGAGCCGGAGATGGTCTTCCAGTTGGTGAGCATGCCGCCCAGCCAGCGGTGGTTGACGAAATGCTGGCCCGAGGCGCGCGCCGCGTCGGCGATCGGCTCCTGTGCCTGGCGCTTGGTGCCCACGAACAGCACCTTGCCGCCGGCGCCGACCGTGGCCGAGATGAAATCGAGCGCGCGCGCGAAGAGCGGCACGGTCTGCGACAGGTCGATGATGTGGACGCCGTTGCGATCGCCGAAGATGTAGGGCTTCATCTTCGGGTTCCAGCGGTGGGTCTGGTGGCCGAAATGCGCGCCGGCGTCGAGAAGCTGCTGCATCGAGACGGTGGGAACCGCCATGGGGATATCTCCTTCCGGTTGAGCCGCTGCGGGGCAGGAACCGGGGGCCGTGCGGCCCCTGGCACCGGGCTATGTCGCCCCGCATGTGGATTGAGCGGCGGCCCTTAGCGCAGGCCTCCGCCAAGATCAAGGCTTGACGGGCCGGAACATATGGTGAACATGGAACGCGAACAGTCGCCGGGCCGTTAACCCGGTCCATTCTGGCGGTTGTTCAGCGCCAGCAGAGGATTGCGATCATGATTCACAGTCTTGCCACTCTCGCCTTCCTGTTCTCCGGGCTCTTCGCCGGAGCCGTGATTTGGGCGATGCTGGCGGATAACCGCGCGGCCATCTCCGCCGCGCTCGGCCTTGCCCCCATGGCCGTCCGCGTCACCCCGGCCGCGCGCCGCGTGCGCGTCAAAGCGGTGCGGCCGGCGGCGGCGTTTCGCTCCCCAGCCGCGCGACGCGCTGCCTGACGCGCGCATAGCTGCGCCACGCAAAGGGAATGGACGCGAGATAGGCGATCGCCACCGCCGATAAAGTGGGCCAGGGCAGGTTGATCAGCGCCGCGAAAAACAGGGCGCACCCCACCAGCGCGCCGAAGCGCATCCCCCGCCGCAGCCGCAGCGAGGCCCAGCTGAAGGTGGGCAGGTTGGACACCATCAGCAGCGCGGTCATCGCCGTCCAGGGCGCTACCAGATAGGGCGAGCGGAACAGATCCTCGCCCGTCGCCAGCCATAGGAAGATCGGCGCCATCGCCGTGCCCGCGCCGGCCGGCGCGGGAATGCCGGTGAAGAAGCCGGCCTTTTTGCGGGGCTGTTCGGCGGCATCGATCTGGGCGTTGAAGCGCGCCAGGCGCAGCGCGCAGCAGGCGGCATGGCTGAGCGCGATCGTCCAGCCGAATTGCGGCAGATATTGCAGCGACCAGAGGTAGATCATCACCGCCGGCGAGACGCCGAAGGCGATCACGTCGGAGAGCGAATCCAGCTCCGCGCCGAACCGGCTCTCGCCATGCAGCAGCCGTGCGACGCGCCCGTCCAGCCCGTCCAGCACGCCCGCCGCGATGATCGCGCCGACCGCCAACTCCCATTTGTCGCCGATCGCGAAGCGCACCGCCGAAAGCCCGGCGCACAGCGCCATCAGCGTCACCGCATTGGGCGCCACCGCCCGCAGCGGAATGCCGCGCCGCGCCGCCGGAGGCGGCCGCAGCCGCGATCGGAACTGCGCCACGCTCAGCGCCCGCCTGTCATTGCGCGACGCCCTCGATCCGCTCGTCGCGGCCGGCGATCGCGAGGATCGTCTCGCCCGCCAGCGTGCGCTGGCCGAGCAGCACCTGCGGGCTGGTGCCCGCCGGCAGATAGACATCCACGCGGCTGCCGAAGCGGATCAGGCCGATGCGCTGGCCGCCGGCGACGATGTCGCCCGGTTTGACGAAGGGCACGATGCGGCGCGCCACCAGTCCGGCGATCTGGGTGAAGCCGATCCGCAGCCCGTCGCGCCCTTCCACCAGAATATGCTGCCGCTCATTCTCCTCGCTCGCCTTGTCGAGATCGGCGTTGAGGAACTTGCCCGAGATATAGACGACCCGGGCGATCGTGCCGCCGATCGGGGTGCGGTTGATGTGCACGTCGAACACCGACATGAAGATCGACACGCGCACCACCGGCTCGGCCGAAAGCGCGCCCTCGCCGATCAGCTCGCGCGGCGGCGGCATGGTGGCGATCATCGTCACCAGCCCGTCCGCCGGCGCCACGATCGCGCCCGCGCGCAGCGGCGTGGTGCGCACCGGATCGCGGAAAAAGGCCAGCACCCAAAGGGTGACGCCCACCCCCAGCCAGCCGAACAGATCGGGCAGCAGCCAGAAGAGGAGCAGGGTCAGGCCGGCGCTGATCGCCGCGAACTTATAGCCTTCGGGATGCACGGCGGGAAAGCGCCAGCGCACCGTGCTCGTGCCGAGCTCGGGTTTGTCGAGAGAAGTCATGGGCCGTGAATAGGCGGTCGCGCCGGGCCTGTCACGGTTGATCGTCGCCGCCGCTCGGTCTAGGCGCACTGCCAATCATCAGCCCTGCGCGCCATTCCGCGCGCGCCAAACAGCGGAGCCTCCCAATGGCCAAGATCAAGGTGAAGACGCCCGTCGTCGAAATCGACGGCGACGAGATGACGCGGATCATCTGGGAGTGGATCCGCGAGCGGCTGATCAAGCCCTATCTCGATATCGATCTCGAATATTATGATCTCTCCGTCCAGAAACGCGACGAGACCAACGACCAGATCACCATCGACAGCGCCAACGCCATCCGCAGGCACGGCGTCGGCGTGAAGTGCGCCACCATCACGCCCGACGAGGCGCGGGTGGAGGAGTTCGGCCTCAAGAAGATGTGGAAGTCGCCCAATGGCACGATCCGCAACATCCTGGGCGGCGTCGTCTTCCGCGAGCCGATCGTGATGCGCAACGTGCCGCGGCTGGTGCCGGGCTGGACCGATCCCATCGTCGTCGGCCGCCACGCCTTTGGCGATCAGTATCGCGCCACCGATTTCCGCGTGCCCGGCCCCGGCACGCTCAAGATGGTGTGGACCGGCACCGATGGCCAGCAGATCGAGGAGGAGGTGTTCAACTTCCCCTCGTCGGGCGTGGCCATGGGCATGTACAATCTCGACGATTCCATCCGCGATTTCGCGCGCGCCAGCATGAACTATGCGCTGGATCGCAAATGGCCGCTCTACCTCTCCACCAAGAACACCATCCTCAAGGCCTATGACGGCCGCTTCAAGGATCTGTTCGCCGAGGTGTTCGAGGCCGAGTTCAAGGAGAAGTTCGCCGAGGCGCACATCGTCTACGAGCATCGCCTGATCGACGACATGGTCGCCTCCGCGCTGAAATGGTCGGGCAAGTTCGTCTGGGCCTGCAAGAATTACGATGGCGACGTGCAGTCGGATCAGGTCGCCCAGGGCTTCGGCTCGCTCGGCCTGATGACTTCGGTGCTGATGACGCCCGACGGCAAGACGATCGAGGCCGAGGCGGCGCACGGCACCGTCACCCGCCATTATCGCATGCACCAGCAGGGCAAGCAGACCTCGACCAATCCGATCGCCTCGATCTTCGCCTGGACCGGCGGCCTCAAGTTCCGCGGCAAGTTCGACGATACGCCCGATGTCGTGCGCTTCGCCGAAACGCTCGAGAAGGTCTGCATCGATACCGTGCAGGGCGGCCAGATGACCAAGGATCTCGCCATCCTCGTCGGCCCCGACCAGAATTGGATGACGACCGAGCAATTCTTCGACGCGATCGTCACCAATCTCGAAGCCGCGATGGCGCACTGGGCCTGAGCCCCGCCGGGCGGGCGCCTTGGCGCGCCCGCCCGCCTCGCGCGACGCCGCCCCCCTGGCGCGGCGTCGCCGGGCGCGCCGGTGGCGCCGCCTGCCCCGAACGGGCACAGTCCCCGTCATGGCCTCTTTCGATTCGTCCACCGTCCTGTCCGATGCGCTGGTCATCCTCGGCGCGGCGGGAATCGTCATCCCGGCCTTCGCGCGGCTGCGCGTCAGCCCGGTCATCGGCTTCATCCTGGTGGGCGTGCTGGTCGGTCCGCACGGGCTGGGCGCGCTCCAGCCGCGCCTGCCCTGGCTCTACCATGTCACCATCTCCGATCCGCACGGGGTCGAGCCCGTGGCCGAATTCGGCATCGTGCTGCTGCTCTTCGCGATCGGGCTCGAACTGAGCTTCCGCCGGCTGTGGGAGATGCGCCGCCAGGTCTTCGGCCTGGGCGTCGCCGAGCTGCTCCTGTCCGGCACCGCGATCGCCGGCGCGCTGGTGCTGCTCGGCCAGAACCGGGCCGGCGCGGTCGGCCTCGGGCTCGCGCTGGCGCTCTCCTCCACCGCGCTGGTCCTGCCGCTCGCGGGCACCACCAGCGCGGTCGGCCGCGCCGCCTTCGCCATGCTGCTGTTCGAGGATCTGGCGCTGGTGCCGATCATCTTCGGCCTGTCGGCGCTCGGCCCCGACCAGGGCGGCTGGCAGGCCATGGCCTGGACGCTGCTCAAGGGCGGCATCACCGTGCTGGTGCTGCTGGTGGCCGGGCGCGTCGCGCTGCCCCCGCTCTTCGCCCAGGCGGCGCGCACCAAGAGCCCGGAGCTGTTCCTCTCGGTCAGCCTGCTCACCGTGATCCTCGCCTCGCTCGCCACCGCCACCGCCGGCCTCTCGCCGATCGTCGGCGCGCTGATCGCGGGCCTGCTCATCGCCGAGACCGAATATCGCACGGAGGTCGAGATCATCACCGCGCCGTTTCGCGGGCTGGCGCTGGGCGTGTTCCTCATCACCGTCGGCATGCGGCTCGATCTGGCGGCGATCACCGGCGCGTGGCAGCAGCTGGCGCTGGCCATCGCCGGGGTGGTGATCGCCAAGACGCTGATCACCGGCGCGCTGCTCCGCCTCTCGGGGCTGCGCCGCGGCATCGCCGCCGAGGTGGCGACGATGATGGCGGCGCCCTCCGAAACCACGCTGATCGTGCTCGCCGCCGCCGAGGGCGCGGGGCTGATCGGCGGCCCGGTCGCGGCCTTCTGGCAGAGCGTCACCGCGATCGGCCTCACCATCACGCCGCTGCTCGCCGCGCTCGGCCATGCGCTCGCCAAGCGCGTCGAACGCCGCGAGGCGCGCGAGGCGGACCGCATCGACCGGCCCGAGCGGCGCGTCGTTCTGATCGGCTTTGGCCGCGTCGGCCGCACCGTCGCGACCATGTTGCGCGCGCATGATCGCCCCTTCATCGCGGTCGATGCCGATATCGATTCGGTCTCGCGCGGCCGCCGCGACGGCTTCCCCGTGGTGTTCGGCGATGCCTCGCGCCCGGCCATGGTCGCGCATCTCGCGCTCGAGCGCGCCGAGGCGGTGGTGCTGACGATGGACGATCCCGTGGGCCAGCTCCGCCTCACCCGCGTCATCCGCGCCGATCATCCCGATCTGCCGATCATCGCGCGCGCGCGCGATGCCGCGCACGCCGCCGCCCTCTACCGCGCCGGCGCCACCGATGCGGTGCCCGAACAGCTGGAAAGCTCGCTCCAGCTGTCCGAGGCGGTGCTCACCGAGATCGGCGTGCCCGTCGGCCCGGTGATCGCCTCGATCCACGACAAGCGCGCCGAACAGCGCGCCTCGATCAAGGATATGGGCGGCCTCGCCGAAGCCCCCCGCGAACGCGGCCGCCGCCTCCGCGACGCCTGACCACGCTCGACCACGCCGCGCACGCGCCGAAATCTGGATCCCAGCCTGCGCTGGGATGACGGAGCGCGAAGCACGCGAGGCGGCCCCTCTCGAAAACCGTCACCCCGGCGGAGGCCGGGGTCCAGTCCGCCGCCAGCCACGCGCCCGCCCGCCGAGAATGCCGAAATCTGGATCCCAGCCTCCGCTGGGATGACGGACTGCAACACGCGCGGACCCGCACCCTAAAACCGTCACCCCGGCGCAGGCCGGGGTCCAGTCCGCCGCCAGCCACGCGCCCGCCCGCCGAGGATGCCGAAATCTGGATCCCAGCCTCCGCTGGGATGACGGACTGCAACACGCGCGGACCCGCACCCCAAAACCGTCACCCCGGCGAAGGCCGGGGTCCAGTCCGCCGCCCGCCACGCGCGTTCCCGCCAAGGATGCCGAAATCTGGATCCCAGCCTGCGCTGGGATGACGACGGCTAAAGCGAGCGGACCCGCACCCCAAAACCGTCACCCCGGCGAAGGCCGGGGTCCAGTCCGCCGCCCGCCACGCGCGTTCCCGCCAAGGATGCCGAAGCCTGGATCCCAGCCTGCGCTGGGATGACGACGGCTAAAGCGAGCGGACCCGCACCCCAAAACCGTCACCCCGGCGCAGGCCGGGGTCCAGTCCGCCCCCGACCACGCGCCCGCCCGCTCAGGCGGCCTGCGCGACACCCTCCAGCGCCGCGCGCACCGCCGCGATCGCCGCCGGCGCCGCCGCCGCATCGGGGCCGCCGCCCTGCGCCATGTCCGGCCGGCCGCCGCCGCCCTGGCCACCGAGCGCCGCCACCGCCGCGCGGACCAGCTCGACCGCGTTGCGCGTGCCGAGCAGATCCTCGGTCACGCCCACCGCCACCGAGGCGCGGCCCTCATGCACCGCCACCAGCACCGCCACGCCCGAGCCGAGCGTCTTCTTCGCCTCGTCCACCAGCCCGCGCAGCGCCTTGGGCTCGAGCCCGTCGAGCACCTGGCCGACAAAGCCATGGCCGCCGACCTGCTCCACCGCAACCGGCGCCGCCGCCGCCGCGCCGCCGCCGCCCAGCGCCAGCGCCTTCCTGGCCTCGGCCAGCTCGCGCTCCAGCCGGCGCCGCTCCTCGATCAGGCTGACGATACGGCCGGGCACCTCCTCGGGCTGGGTCTTGAGCGCGGCCGCGGCCTCCTTCAGCCGCTCCTCGCGCTCCACCAGCCAGAGCCGCGCCGCCTCGCCGGTCAGCGCCTCGATGCGCCGCACTCCGGCCGAGACCGCGCTCTGCGAGACGATCTTGAACAAGGCGATGTCGCCCAGCGCCGAGACATGGGTGCCGCCGCACAGCTCGACCGAATAGCTCGCCTCGCCGCGCCGGCCCATCGAGAGAACGCGCACCTCCTCGCCATATTTCTCGCCGAACAGCGCCATGGCGCCGGCCTCGATCGCCGCGTCGGGCGTCATCAGCCGCGTGCCGACACTATTGTTCTCGCGGATATGGCGGTTCACCTCCGCCTCGACCTCGGCGATCTCAAGCGGGCTGAGCGCGCTCTGGTGCGAGAAATCGAAGCGCAGCCGGTCCGCCGCGACCATGCTTCCCTTCTGCGCGACATGCGGGCCGAGATGGTTGCGCAGCGCCGCGTGCAGCAAATGGGTGGCGCTGTGGTTGGCGCGCACCGCGTTGCGATGTTCGCCATCCACCACCAGGCGCACCGCGTCGCCCACGCGCACCTCGCCGCCGGTGACGGTGGCGTGCATCGCGTGCAACCGGCCGACCAGCTTCTGCGTATCGCCGATATCGGCCGCGAAGCCGTTGCCGCCGCTGACCGTGCCGACATCGCCCACCTGGCCGCCGCTCTCGGCATAGAAGGGCGTCTGGTTGGTGAGCAGCACCACCTCGTCGCCGGTCTGCGCGGTCTCGACACGGCCGCCGTCGCGCACCAGCGCGACCACCACGGCATCGCTCTCGGTGGCGGCGTAGCCGGTGAATTCGGTGCCGCCAATCTCCTCGGCCAGATCGAACCACAGCTCGTCGGACGCCTTTTCGCCCGAGCCCTTCCACGCCGCGCGCGCCGCCCGGCGCTGCTCGGCCATGGCCGCGTCGAAGCCGGCGCGATCCACGCTCATGCCCTGGGCGCGCAGCGCATCCTCGGTCAGGTCGTAGGGGAAGCCATAGGTGTCGTAGAGCTTGAAGGCGACCGCCCCGGCCAGGGTCGCGCCCGGCGCCAGCGACGCGGTCGCCTCGTCGAGCAGCCGCAGCCCCTTGTCGAGCGTCTGGCGGAAGCGCGTCTCCTCCAGCTTGAGCGTCTCCTGGATCAGCGGCTGGGCGCGCACCAGCTCGGGATAGGCCACGCCCATCTCCGCCACCAGCGCGGGCACCAGCCGGTGCATCAGCGGCTCGGCCGCGCCGAGCAGATGCGCGTGGCGCATGGCGCGGCGCATGATCCGCCGCAGCACATAGCCGCGCCCCTCATTGGCGGGCAGCACGCCATCGGCCACCAGGAAGCCGGCGGCGCGCAGATGATCCGCGATCACCCGGTGCGAGGCGGTGTTGGCGCCGTCGGTGGCGGTGCGGGTAAGCTCGCCCGAAGCGGCGATCAGCGCGCGGAACGTGTCGGTGTCATAATTGTCGTGGACGCCCTGGAGTACGGCGGCGATCCGCTCCAGCCCCATGCCGGTGTCGATCGAGGGACGCGGCAGATCCAGCCGCGTCGCCGCGTCCACCTGCTCATATTGCATGAAGACGAGGTTCCAGATCTCGACGAACCGGTCTCCGTCCTGATCCGCCGAGCCCGGCGGGCCGCCGAAGATATGATCGCCATGATCCCAGAAAATCTCGGAACAGGGGCCGCACGGACCGGTATCGCCCATCGCCCAGAAATTGTCGCTGGTCGGGATGCGGATGATCCGGCTCTCGGGCAGGCCCGCGATCTTGCGCCACAGCGCATAGGCCTCGTCGTCGGTGTGATAGACGGTCACGGTGAGGCGCTCGGGATCGAGCCCCCATTGCTTCGTCACCAGCGTCCACGCATGGTGGATCGCCTGTTCCTTGAAATAATCCCCGAAGGAGAAATTGCCGAGCATCTCGAAGAAGGTGTGGTGCCGCGCGGTATAGCCCACATTGTCGAGATCATTGTGCTTGCCGCCCGCGCGTACGCATTTCTGCGAGGAGGCGGCGATCTTGTAGGGGCGCGTCTCGAGCCCCGTGAAGACGTTCTTGAACGGCACCATCCCGGCATTGACGAACATCAGCGTCGGATCATTGTGCGGCACCAGCGGTGCCGACGGCACCAGCTGATGGCCGGCGCCACCGAAATAGTCGAGGAACGAGCGGCGGATGTCGTTGGTCGAGGTCATGCCCCGGATTTAGGCGACCGCGCCGGGCCGGGCAAGCATGGCCTTCCGTCCGCGCCTCGCCGATCTCGCTTCTGGGTTGCGGACGCGGCCCGCGTTACGGCTGTCGGGCATCGTCGGGCCGCGGCGCGGGCCGCGCGCGCCGGCGAAGCCGGGCGGCATGGATCACCTCGGCGGTCAGGGCATGGCCGCGCCGCTCGGCGCGCATCGCCGTCTGCACATGATGGCCGTTGACGAGCAGGATCACGCCCAGCACCGCCCCGGCGAAGGCGGCGAGCACCGCCACGGGGCCGCCCACGTCCATCCGCCCCGCGACGCAGGAAAAGGTCAGCAGCGCCGCGCCGGCGGCCCGCCATGCCCTGTCCCGCCTACGCATGCGGATCGCTCCGATCATCGCCGGCAGCGCCGATCACCCGGTCGGCGGCGCGACGCAGTAGGGGCGCCGCCGCGCGATCCGCCGCGCGGGTGTCGTGCCAGAGCAGAATGTCCGCCGGGAACGCGGCCTCCTCCGCCAGCGCCGTCCGCATGTCCGCGATCTCGAACACCACGCCGATCGCAGGATCGGGCCGCCGCGCCGCGGCGGCGCGCGCGCGGCCGATCAGCGCCGGCGATCCGTCTATCCCGCGCCCCTCGATGGCGGTGAAACCGAGCAGCCGCGCATGGTGCAGCGCCTCGAGCAGCAGCGCACCCGCGCCGCACTCCGCATCGACGATGCGGACGGCGCGCCGTCCCGTCGCGCGCAGCGCCTGAAGCGCGCGCGCGATCGCCGGCCAGCGTTCGTCGTGCGCCGGGCGCGCGCGGCCCGGGATCGGCCCCGTGGGAAAAGTGCTGGCGACCGTGACGGGTCCGCCGCGGTGTCGCAAAAGCCTGGTCATGCCGGGCGCTCAGGCGGCGCGCGCATGCACATGCGCGTCGACGGGGCGATAGGCGATGCGCGGCGACAGCGGCGCGACGGACACCTCGACGACCGCATGATAGAGGTGCCGCTCGCTCTGCGCGAAGTGCAGCGCCGCCGCGAAGGAGATGAAACATCCCTCGAGCAATTTGCGGCTGTCCTGCACCAGCCAATGCCCGGCCCCATCCTGTCCTACGTACAGAATCGCGGGCCCTGGGTCCGGCTCCAATATCGTCGACGCCACCATCTTGCTTGACCTCGCTTGCTCGGGCCTGCCGCCCGGCCCCGAGCTACGGCGTCGGACATAGGCTTTCGAGAGCGAAGCCCGGCTTTCGCATATAGCCCGCATATAGCCGCCCCATGGCGCGCGGAGGCCGAGGAGACGAAAGGCCCGCGACCCCGGCTTGCCCTCCAAAGGGTGCGCGGCGACACGGACCGGCCGCTCGGTCGCGCGCATCGCCAGGCGTGGCGCCCGGCCCTCGCCCCCTCGTCCGGCGGTTGCAAGGCCAGCAGCCCGTCATCGATCGCTTCTTAGAGCCCTTGCTAATTAGTCTGTCAGCTAATATAGCGCCCCCATGGACAGCGTCTTCGATGCGCTCGCACACCCGACGCGCCGCCGGATCCTCGAGCTGCTGAAAGGCGGCGCCAGGACCGCCGGCGAGCTGGCCGATGCGTTCAGCGTCTCGAAGCCGACCATGTCCAATCACTTCGCCAAGCTGCGCGAAGCGGGCCTGATCCGCGCGGAGCAGCGCGGGACGTCGATCCTCTACACGATCAACCTCTCCGTGCTGGACGAAGTGGTCATGGGCTTCATGGGCCGGCTCGGGGTCGGCGAGAAAGAGGAATAGAGATGCGCTACCGTGCTCATATCGTCGCCTCGGTCGTCATCGTGCTCGCCCTGGCCGGCCTCGCCGCCGCCGCGCTCAGCTGGCTGCCGCCGGGCGCCCGGCTTCCCACGCACTGGGCTGCGGATGGCCGGCCCGACCGCAGCGCGGGCGCGGTGTTCGCGCTGTTCGGCCCGGTCGTGCTGACCGCGCTCCTCGCCGCCGCGATGGCGGCCATTCCGTACATCGAGCCGATGCAGCACCGGCTGGAGGCGAGCGCGCCTCTCTATCGCACCGCCTGGAGCGGCCTGCTGGCGATGATGGCCGTGGTCGAACTGATGGTGGCGGCGGGCGCTTTCGGCATCGCCCTGCCGGGCGGCACGCTGCTCGTCGCGCTCGGGCTCTTCCTGATCCTGCTCGGCAACGCCCTGCCCAAGTCGCGGCCCGGCTTTTTCGTGGGCATCCGAACGCCATGGACGCTCCACGATGAAGCCAACTGGATCGCGACGCACCGCTATGCCGCGCGCATCATGATCGCGGGTGGCGCGGCCTTGATCATGCTCGCGCTCGCGCCGATCGACCCGGGCGCGCGAACCGCTTTGGTGCGCGCGACCTTGCTTGTGATCGCGGCCAACCCCGTGATCTATTCCTTCTTCTTCTGGCGGCGCATTCGGAACGCATAGTGACCATAAGCGGGGCAGACTCGGCGTTCTCAGCGCCAAAGTTGCGCTGAACGTGTTTGGCTCGCGCCGCTACCCGGTCGAGCCCGGTCGATCCCTTAGCCGTTAAGGTCGGGACCGAACACCAGCGCCCCGATCCGGCTCAGCCCGGCCCCGCCCCGCCCGCCGCATCCGGCGGCGCGGCGGGGAGCCGCCCGGCGCGCAGCAGATCGAAGACATGCAGCCGCTCGGCCAGCACCAGCCGCCAGGGGGATGCCGGCGGCAGCGCGGCGGAAAGCGCCCGCCAGCTCTGCTCCGCCGCGAGCGGATCGCCCGATTCAAACCAGGCCAGCCCCTCGAAATAGGCCGCGCTCGGGTCGCTGCCGGCGACGGCGCGCGCGCGCTCGAAGGCCAGCAGCACCGCTGGCGTCATATGGCCGTCGGCGAGCACCAGCAGGCTGTGCGCATAGGCGACGCGCAGCGCCGCGTTGGCGGGATATTTCTCCACCGCGCGCGCCAGCACCGAAACCGCCGCGCCATCTTCCCCGGCGCGGGTCAGGCCATCGGCGAACACGGCCCATTGCGCCGGCTCGCCATAGACTTTGAGCAGCCGCTGATGCTCCACCATGAACAGCGTATCGGGGGCGAGCCCGCGCGAGGCGCGATCCTGGTGCGGCGCGCCCGGCAGATCGGGGCGCCCCTCCACGGCATAGCCCGCCGCCGCGACGAACAAGGCGGCGAGCGGCGGCAACAGCGCCGCGCCGCGCAGCCGCGCGCCCCAGAAAAGCCCGGCCATCGCCGCCGCGCCGAGCAGGAGGAAGACCAGCCACCCGCCCATCAGCGCCGCGTCCGCCGAAAGGCGCCGCGCGCCAGCCAGGCGCCCGCGATCAGCAGCAGCAGCGGCGCCGCCCAGAGCGGCCAGGTGAGCGCGGAGAGCGGCGGGTCATAGCTCACCCAGGCGCCGTAGCGCTCCACCATCCAGGCGCGCACCGCCGCGGGCCTGGCGCCGGCGGCGATGCGGTGGCGGACCAGCGCCCGCATGTCGCCGGCAAGATCGGCATCGCTGTCCGCGATCGACTGGCCCTGGCAGACGACGCAGCGCAGGCTTGCCATCAGCGCGCGCGCCTTGGCCTCCTGCGCGGGATCGGGCAGCTGGGTATAGGCGAGCGGATCCTGCGCCATCACCGGATCGGCGCGCGCGGGCGCGCGCGGGGCGAGCGCCGCCGCGGCCGCCGCCAGCGCAAGCGCGAGGGCGCCCCGGCTTCGCCGCCGCCTCATCGCGCCGCCCGCAGCTGCTCGAGAATGAGCGCGATCTGATCGGGCCCGATCGCGCCGATATGCTGGTAGCGGATCACGCCGCGCCCATCGATCACGAAGCTTTCGGGCACGCCCGAGGAACCGAGCGCCACCTGCAGCGCGGCGGCGTCGTCGCGCGCCACCATGGCATAGGGATTGCCGGTCTCGCGCAGAAAGGCCGCGAGATCCTGCGGCCGATCGCGGATCGCGACGCCGATGATCGGCACGCCCGCCGCGCGTAGCCGGCGGAGCTGCGGCGCCTCGGCCGCGCAGGGCACGCACCAGCTGGCGAAGAGATTGAGCAGATGCGGCCGCCCATCGGCCAGCGCCGCCGGGGTGAGCGGCGCGCCGCCCTCCGCCCGGGGCAGCGTGAAGCCGGGCAGCGGTTGGCCGATCAGCCGCGAGCGCACCACCGTTTCGTGCGGGTGGATCAGGCCGCCCGCCACCAGCGCCACGATCGCGACAAAGGCGATCAGCGGCAGCCACAGGAGCAGCCGCACGGTCTTCAACGCCATGGCGCAAATCCCTCCCGCTCGGGCGCGGGCCGGCGGCGCGGGCGCGCGCGGCCGATCAGCGCCAGCACGCCACCCAGCGCGATCAGCGCGCCGCCGGCCCAGATCAGCGTCACGAACGGCTTCCACCAGAGACGCACCTGCCAGCGGCCATCGGGCACGCGCTCGCCCAGGACGGTGTAGAGCTGGCCGTCCCACAGCGTCGCGATCGCGCTTTCGCTCGTCTGGCGGGGCGGCGTATCGAAGGTGCGCTGTTCGGGCGCGAGCCGCAGCGCCGCGCCGGCGCCGCCGCGTGTCGCCGCCAGCGTCGCCCGCACCGCCGTCCAGTTCGGCCCGGCGACGGGATCGACCGCGTCGAAGCGGACCGCGAAGGGGCCGACATGCAGCGTCTCGCCCGGGCGTGCGGCGGCCAGCGTCTCGGCGGAGAAGCCGCTCTCGCTCGCCATGCCCGCCAGGCTCACCGCGCAGCCCAGATGGGCGAGCACCATGCCCCAGGTGAACAGCGGGGTGCGGCGCAGGCGGCGGCCGGCCAAAGGCGCGACACTCGCCACCGCCAGGCCGGCGGCCAGCGTCAGGCCCAGCCGCGGCAGTATCGACAGATCCGGCGCGGCCCAGAAGGAGGCGAGCAGCGCCGCCGCCAGCACGAGCCCCGGAACCACGAGCCGCCGCGCCAGCGCGCGCGCCTCCTCGCGCCGCCAGCGCATCAGCGGCCCCGCCGCCATCGTCGCCACCAGCAGCAGCGCGAGCGGGCCCGCCGTCGCGTTGAAATAGGGCGGCCCGACCGACAGCTTCTCGCCCGTCAGCGCTTCCGCCGCGAGCGGATAGAGCGTGCCGATCAGCACCACGCCGAGCAGCGCCGAGAGAAGCAGATTATTGGCGACCAGCGCGCCCTCGCGGCTCACCGGTCGGAACTGCGCGCCCGCCTGCACGGTGGCGATGCGGGTGGCGAAGAGCGCCAGCGCGCCGCCGACATAGAAGGCGAGCAGCAGCAGGATCACCCCGCCGCGCCGGGGATCGAGCGCGAAGGCGTGGACGCTGGTGAGGATGCCCGAGCGGACGAGGAAAGTGCCGACCATGCTCATCGAGAAGGCCACCACCGCGAGCATCACCGTCCAGGCGCGCAGCCCGTCGCGCGTCGCCAGCACGGTGACCGAGTGGAGCAGCGCGGTCGCCGCCAGCCACGGCATCAGCGAGGCGTTCTCGGTCGGATCCCAGAACCACCAGCCGCCCCAGCCCAGCTCATAATAGGCCCAATAGCTGCCGGCGGTGATGCCGAGCGTGAGGAAGGTCCAGGCGCCCAGCACCCAGGGCCGCATCGCGCGCGCGAAGGCGGGCCCGACATCGCGCGCCAGCAGCGCCCCCACCGCGAAGGAAAAGGCCACCGACAGCCCGACATAGCCGACATAGAGAGTGGGCGGGTGGAAGGCGAGGCCGGGGTCCTGGAGCAGCGGGTTGAACCCCAGCCCCGCCGGGGCCGCCGGATCGAGCCGCGCGAAGGGATTGGACGCGAACAGCAGGAAGCCGAAAAAGCCGAGCGCGATCAGGCCCTGCGCACCGATGGTGGCGGCCAGCGTGGCGGCCGCGAGGCGGCGCTCGAACAGCGCCACCGCCGCCCCGGACACGGCGAGGATCGTCACCCAGAGCAGCATCGATCCTTCGTGATTGCCCCAGGCGCCCGCCACCCGGTACAGGAGCGGCAGCGTCGACGCGCTCTCCGCCGCCACCAGCCGCACCGACAGATCGGTGCGCGCGAACAGCAGCAGCAGCGCCGCGAAGGCCGCGAGCGTCGCCACCGCCTGGATGAGGCTGATCCCGCCGAGCAGCCGCGGCGGCGCCGGCGCGCGCAGCCCGGCAAAGCCCAGCACGGTCTGCAGCGCGGCGAAGCTGGCGGCGATCCACAGGGCGATCAGCCCGGCCTCGGCGATCATGACAGGCTGTCGCTCTTGTGCATGCCGCGCGCCGGCTCGGGCGGGCGGTAGCGCTCGTCATGCTTGGCGAGGATGGTGTCGGCGCGGAACTGGCCCGGCGCGGTGAAGCGGCCCTCGGCGATCACGCCCGAGCCGGGGCGGAACAGATCCGGCACGATGCCGGCATAGCGCACCGCCACCTCGGCGGCGCCGTCGGTCACGCGGAAGCCGATCTCGACGCCGTTGGCGGCGTGGGTGAGCGAGCCGGGCTTTACCACCCCGCCCAGCCGCACCACCCGGCCGGGGACGACATGGTCGCGCAGCGCATCGCTCGGCGAGTAGAAATAGCTGGCCTGGTCGCGCAGCGCCGACATGGCGAGCAAGGTCGCCCCGCCGAGCGCCGCGAGCGCCGCCAGCGCCAGCGCCAGCCGCTGGTTCTTGGCCTTCACCGGCGCGTCAGCCGCTCGGCGACGCGTTCGGCCCGGCGCATGGCGGCGAAGCTCGCGAGGGACAGCGCGCCGGTACCGGCGATCACCAGCGCATAGGCGGCGACGACGAAGGGCCAGGGATTCATGCCGCGAGCCGCCGCAGCCGCGCCTCGACCCGGGCGCGGGCGAGCGCGGCGCGCATCCGCATCAGCACCAGCGCGCCGAACAGCAGCGAGGCGCCGAGCACCGTCAGCGGCAGCGGCCAGAGCAGCGCCGGCGCGATGCTGGATCCGTTGAGCCCCAGGCTCTGGCCCTGATGCAGCGTCCGCCACCAAAGCACCGAGAAATGGATGATCGGCAGGTTGACCGCGCCGATCAGCCCGAACAGCGCCGCCGCGCGGCCATCGGCCCCCGCCTCGTCCAGCGCGCGGGCGAGCGCGATATAGCCGATATAGAGGAAGAGCAGCACCAGCATCGAGGTGAGCCGGCCATCCCATTCCCACCAGGTGCCCCAGGTCGGCCGGCCCCAGATCGATCCGGTGGCGAGGCAGAGAAAGGTGAACACCGCGCCGGGCACGGCCAGCGCGCGCGCGGCGACGCGGGCGAGCGGGTGGCGCCACACCAGTTCGGCCAGGCTGGCGGCGGCGATGCCGCTCCACCCGGCCATGCCGAGCCATGCCGCCGGCACATGGATATAGAGGATGCGCACCGTCTCGCCCTGGAGATAATCGGGCGGGGTGACGAACAGACCGCCGGCCATGCCCGCCAGCGCCAGCGCCGCGCCGAGCCAGCCGAGCCAGCCGGTGAGCGGACGCGCGATGCGCAGGAAACGGGCGGGGTTGGCGAGCAGATGCATGATCTCCGCCGCTTCTTACGCGAGCGGCGCGGCGCGGGGAAGCCGCTTGCGCGCCCGCCCCGCCCGCCCCGTCGCGCGGTGCCCGATCAGCGCCCGATCAGCTTCTGGGCCAAACGGTCGGCCACGATCGCGGCGGGATCGCCGGTGGCGGCGCTTTCCTCCCAGATCCGGTCGAGCCGGCCGGGGATCTCGGCGATCCGGCTCTCCACCTCGGCGCGATCGCCCTGGCCGAGATATTCCAGCCCGACATTGATGATGCCGCCGGCATTGATGACGTAATCGGGCGCGTAGACGATGCCGCGCTGGTGGATGCGCCAGCCATCCTCGGGGGTGGCGAGCTGGTTGTTGGCGCCGCCGGCCACCACCGGCGCCTGGAGCGCGGCGATGCTGCCGGCATCGAGCACCGCGCCGAGCGCGCAGGGGCTCACCACGTCCGCCGCGACGGACAGGATGGCATCGGCCGCCACCGTCTCCGCGCCGAGTTCGGCGGCGAGCGCCGCCGCGCGATCGGCATGGACATCGGCGAGCGTCAGCCGGGCGCCGTCGCGCGCGAGCAGCCGCGCGAGCCCGCCGCCGACCGAGCCGACCCCCTGGATGGCGACGTGGACGCCCGCCATGTCGGCGCGGCCGAGCCCGCGGCGGACGGCGGCGCGCACGCCGAGATAGACGCCGAGCGCGGTGAAGGGGCCGGGATCGCCGCCGGCATCGCCATGGCCCGCGACCGGCAGGCCGGAGACGTAGCGCGTCGCGCGGGCGATCTCGACCATGTCGCGATCCGAGATGCCGACATCCTCGGCGGTGACGTAGCGGCCGCCGAGCGACTCGACCGCGCGCCCGAAGGCGGCGAGCAGTTCGGGCGTCTTGGGGCGCGCGGCATCCGCCAGGATCACTGCCTTGCCGCCGCCGATCGGCAGGCCGGCCATGGCGTTCTTGAAGCTCATCCCGCGCGACAGGCGCAGCGCGTCGGTCACCGCCTCCTCGGCGCGGGCATAGGACCAGTAGCGGCAGCCGCCGGCCGCCGGGCCGAGCACGGTGGAGTGGATGGCGATGATGGCCGCCAGCCCCGTTGCGGCGTCGTGGAAGAAATGCACGGCTTCGTGCGCGTCGTAATCGGGATAATCCCAAGGCGCCATCGGGGGTTCACTCACCGGCCGGGAGCTGCGAGAGACCCTGAGCGGGCCCGGCCCATACCAACCCGGATCACCGGCGGCGGATCGGCGGAAAATGGGGCGATCGACGGGGATTGAACCCGCAACCTCCGGTACCACAAACCGGCGCTCTAACCAATTGAGCTACGATCGCCACGTCCGACTGCGCGGCGAGAGCGCCATAGGGGGGCGGCCCGGCCCGGTCAAGCCTTGCGCGTCGCGGCGCCGGAGCAGGCGCGCCGCGCGGCCGCCGCCGCACCCTGCGGCAAATCCTTAGTCGGGCCATCCCGCCCCGCACGATCGGCGGAACGGGCCGCAGCGGGGGCGGCCAGCGGCCGCCGCGCCCTCCGGGACCCTTGCGCCGCGGCCACGCGGCGGCCGGAGGATGGCCAACCAAATCGGGCATTTATCCGCGCCCTTGCGGGGATCGCCCCGCCGCCCCGCATCGTCGAGGCGCCCGCCTCCCGGACAGGGCGCTGGCGCGCGGCGGCGCCAGCCTCTAGGAAAGCGGACGGGTCCGGCGCCGCCGGCCTGCGTGTGCCCCGCCTTGCCGGGGGCGCGCTTTTTGGCGATCCTGGATCATCGCCCTTCTGGATCGCACCCCCACGCATGAAGCTCATGACCCGGGCGCGCGCCGCGCCCAGCCTCGCTCCGGGCCGCCGCCTCTACGCCATCGGCGACGTGCATGGCCGGCTGGACCTGCTGCAGGATCTGATCGCGGCGATCCGCCAGGACAATGCCGCGCGGCCGCCGGCCCAGGCCGGGGTGGTGCTGCTCGGCGATCTGATCGATCGCGGGCCGGAGTCGCGCGGCGTGCTGCGCTTCGCCATGGAGCCGCCGCGCGATCTCCAGCTGATGGCGCTGAAAGGCAATCACGAGGCGGTGCTGCTCGACATTCTCGAGGGCGAGCATGGCCTGCTGCCCGCCTGGATGCGGATGGGCGGGCTGGCGGCGCTGGCGAGCTGGGGCGTGGACCCGGCCTATGCCGAGACGGCGCCGCTGGATCATCTGGCGGAGCGGCTGCGCGATGTCGTCACCGCGCGCGAATATCAGTATCTCAAGAAGATGCGCTCGATGCTGGTGGTGGACCGCCATGTCTTCGTCCATGCCGGGATCCGCCCCGGCGTTCCGCTCAAGCGCCAGAAGGACGAGGATCTTCTCTGGATCCGCAAGGATTTTCTGGAAAGCTCCCGCGCGCTCGGCCTGGTCGTGGTGCATGGCCATTCGGTGACCAGCACGGTGGCGCTGGACGGCGCGCGCATCAATGTCGATACCGGCGCCTATGCCAGCGACACGCTCTCGGCCGTCGGGCTGGAGGGAAGCGAACGCTGGCTGTTGCAAAGCGGCAGCGGGGCTGCGAAGCAGGGCTAGGGAAGATGCCGGGCGAAGGAGGCTCGTCTCGTCAGCCGGGGGCGACACCAGGGCGACATGGGACGCGCATCCGCGTCGACACTCAAGCGATCAGGTGAAGCCATGACCGACATCCACAAGCCGGCCCTGGAGCACGCGCACCAGACTGCGCCTACCCGTCACGCGCGCCCGCGCCGCGTCGTCATCATCGTCGAGAATCTCGCCCTGCCGTTCGATCGCCGCGTGTGGCAGGAATGCCAGGCGCTGCGCGACGCCGGCTGGGAGGTATCCGCCATCTGCCCGGTGAGCGACCGCCATCCCGAGCGCCACGAGATCATCGACGGGATCGAGATCTTCCGCCACCCGCTGCCGCTGGAGGCGCGCGGCAAGGCCGCCTTCCTGCTCGAATATGGCAGCGCGCTGTGGCACGAGAGCCGGCTGCTCTTCCACATCGCGCGCAAGAAGGGCTTCGACGTCATCCAGGCGTGCAACCCGCCGGATCTGATGTTCCTCGTCGCCCTGCCCTACAAGCTGTTCGGCAAGCGCTTCGTGTTCGATCATCACGACAGCGCGCCCTCGCTCTATGTCGCCAAATATGGCGACGAGGGCCCCTTCTACAAATTGCTGCGGCTGTTCGAGTGGATGACCTTCAAGGTCGCCGACCGCATCGTCACCGCCAATGAGAGCTATCGCGAAAACGCCATCGCTCGCGGCAAGCGCCGCGCCGACGAGGTGACCTCGGTGTATAGCGTGCCCGACACGCGCCGCATCCGGCGGGTCGCGCCCGATCCGGTGCTGCGCGGCAATGCCCGCGTCGTGCTCGGCTATGTCGGCATCATCGGCGATCAGGACGGGGTGGATCATCTGGTCCGCATGGTCGCCGCCCTGGTCGCGCAGGGCGCGGCGGATGGCGTGCGCGCGGTGGTGGTGGGCGATGGCCCCGCGCTCGCCTCGGTGCGCGCGCTGGCGGCCGAGCTCAATCTCGGCGCGCATATCCATTTCACCGGCTATCTAAGCGGCGAGGCGCTGATGGCGGCGCTGTCCAGCTTCGACATCGGCATCATTCCCGATCCGGTCAATCCGTACAATGACAAGATCAGCATGAACAAGGTGTTCGAATATTCGGCGCTGGGCGTGCCTTCGGTCGCCTATAATCTGGCCGAGACGCGGCGGCTGCTAGGCGATACCGCCAGCTATGCCGATGACGCCACCCCCGAAGGCCTGGCGCGCGCCTGCCTGCCGCTGATCCAGGACGAGGCGCATCGCCACGCCGCCGGCGCCGCCGCCAAGGCGCTGGCCGACGCCAAGTTCATCTGGGACAAGGAAGCCGCCAAATTCGTCGGCGTCTATGACGCGCTGCTCCCGGCCGAGCCGCGCGCGGTGGCGGCGGCGCGCGGCTGAGCGCGCGCGGATCGCGGCGGGCGGGCCGATCCCGCCCCGCCGCGATGCCGGGCGGCCGAACCGGAGCGGGCCGCGCGGAAGATCAGGCGGCGGGCGCGCCCGGCTGGCCGGCGAGCTGCGGCTGCCAGCTGCGCACGCTGCCCAGCCGATACCAGTGCATCGGATCGCGTTCGGACTGGATGCTCACCCAGCTGTAGCGGGTCTTGTCCCAGCGGCTGATATAGGGGGTGCGGCTGTCGAGCACGAAGTCGCCATCGGCGAGCCGCGCGAGCAGCACCGCATGCAGACCGGCCGAGGGCAGATAGGCGACGGCGAAGCGCAGCCGCGCGGGATCGAAGCCGGCGGCGATCAGCTCGTAGCGCTTCTCGATCGCGAGATCCTCGCAATCGCCCTGCGCCTGGGGGCCGACGCCGCTGCGCTGCCAATATTCGCCCCGGCCATAGACCTGATCGTCGGTACGCTGGCGTACATGCTGGTTGACGTTGCGATTGACCTGCCGGAGCAGGTGCATATCGGCGCCGGCGCCGCCCTCCTCGCCGGCATGCGCGAGGAAGCGGGCCGCCTGGTAGCGGACGGGCGAGGTCACCCCGCCCGTCACCAGATCGCTGCCCGTGGCGGGCGCCGCGGGCGCGGCCGCGCAGAAGGTGGCATCCCGCTGGCACATCTCAAGAAAGCCGCGCGGCGCCTCGTTGCTGCTGCCGACCGGCATGAAGGGAATATCGGCGGCATGGGCCGCGCCGCACGCCATCAAGAGCCCCGAAGCCAGGCCAATCGTCCATGATTTCCGTCGCATAAGGGCCTCCTGTCGGAAGCTTCTCTGCGGCCTGGGGCTTTTAGCTCGGGTGGATGTTTGTGGTTAACTTTCGGTTCTCCACAGGTTGACCCCATCTGCGCCAAAGGGAGACAAAGGAGCGTCGCTGTTGCAACGCAGCACTTCACCTCGGCGCGCGATCGTGCCATGGTCCCACCGCGATGCGCATCGACTTGGAGGATTGCTAGTGACGAAGCCCTTGCGCGCCTATCTTCTGGCGCTGGCAGCGTTTTTCCTGTCGGCCACGCCCATGCTCGCGCAGGCGCAGGCGCCTGTCGCGGCCGCCCCGGCCGGCGACTCCGCGCCCGGCCCGGACGCGGCGTCCGGCCCCGCCGGCTACCGGCTCGGCAATGCCGATCGCGTACGTGTCACCGTCTATAATGAGCCCGATCTTTCGGGTGAGTTCACCGTGGGTTCCAACGGCGTCCTGTCGCTGCCGCTGATCGGCGAGGTGCCGGTGCTCGGCCAGACCTCGAGCGAGGCCGCCAGCAAGATCGAGACCAAGCTGCGCGACGGCTATCTCAAGGATCCGCACGTCGCGCTCGAGGTGCTCAGCTTCCGCCCCTTCTATATTCTGGGCGAAGTCACCAAGCCGGGCGAATATCCCTATTCCGAGGGGCTGACGGTGCAGAAGGCCGTCGCCACGGCCGAGGGCTTCACCTACCGCGCGAACCAGCGGAAGGTCTATATCAAGCGGGCCGGATCGGATGTCGAGAAGGCGGAGCCGCTGACTCCGTCGCTCGCGGTCGGGCCGGGGGACCAAATTCGCGTGGTCGAGCGTTACTTCTGAGTTTTTAGCGCTACTTACGTGTTTTTGGTAGGTGTCGGCGTCGACGGCGGGCCCGGATGGGCCTTCGGACAGATCCAAGGGAGGCTATCGATGAAGCTCAAGCAGATCCTGGTAGGCGTGGCGATGACGAGCATGGTGGGGACGGCCATGGCGATCCCGCCGGCGCTCTATGGCGGCCCGGCGCAGATCACCGGCGCGGCGCCGGCCTTCGCGCCCGGCCCGGGCTTCGTCGCCGATCAGGGCCCGGCCGATCCGGCCGCCGTGGCGGCGCTGCGCGAGTCGATCAACCGCGCCATTGCCGGCGTGCCCGCCGATGCCTCGCAGACGGACATCGAGGCGGCGCTCGTCTTCGCCATCGACCAGGCCAACCAGCCCATGTCGGTTGTCCTCGCCGCGCTCGAGCCGGTCGACGGCCAGACGCTCAGCGCCTCGGCCGAGGCGGCGCTCCGCGCGATCCGCGCCACGCGCGGCCGGCTCGCCCGCGGTACCGGCGCCATCGCCGGCGGCCCGGACATCAGCGTGGCGTTCGGCCCCGATTACGCGATCGACGGCGGGGCCTCGGATTATGTGCGCGGCTAAATAGACCCCGCGAAACGAACAAAAAATAAGACGCAGGGAGTTTGATTATGGTCCGTCGTCTCGTCGCGCGTGGCGCGGCTGCCCTCTCCTTTGCCTGCGTGGGAAGCGGCGCGTTCGCGCAGCTGACCACGCCGGTGCTCCAGCCGGTGATCCCGTTCAACTATGACCGGGGTCGCAACGTCTCCGTCACCGAGCGGGACCGGCCGGAATACACCGCCATCGGCATCCAGGCGGGCAGCTTCTCGCTCTATCCGCGGCTCGATCTCGGCACCGGTTTCACGACCAACGCCTTCCAGACCGATCTGAAGAAGCGCAGCTCGGCCTATTTCACCATCGTTCCCGAGCTGAAGGTCGTCTCCGACTGGTCGCGCAACAGCCTGCAGTTCGCCGCGGGCGGGGATCTGCGCCGCTACACCGCGCAGCCCGTGCGCGACCAGGATGGCTGGCATGTCGGCACCACCAGCCGCTTCGACATCGGCTCGGACAGCAGCCTCTCGGCCTCGGCCTCGACCGCGCGGCAATATGAGACCCGCTTTTCGGGCGCGACGCCGGCCGACGTCTCCTCGGCGGTGCCCTATCAGCTGACCAACGGCCAGCTGACCGCCACCTCGGTGCAGGGCCGCTTCCGCTTCGTCGGCATCGGCGATTTCACCACGCTGGGCTTCAGGCCGATCACCACCCTGGCCGGCGACACCCGCGACCAGTCCTTCCGCGACCGCCACGCCACCACGGCCACGGCGCAGGTGGAATATGCGG
The DNA here is from genome assembly GCF_023822065.1 of Sphingomonas morindae. Taxonomy (NCBI): domain Bacteria; kingdom Pseudomonadati; phylum Pseudomonadota; class Alphaproteobacteria; order Sphingomonadales; family Sphingomonadaceae; genus Sphingomonas; species Sphingomonas morindae. The sequence goes on along the minus strand of NZ_CP084930.1, from coordinate 2,967,787 downwards.
TGACGCCGTCCATCTCCACCTTCGTCCAGGGCGGCTTCACGCGCACCTTCTATATCAGCGCGGTGCCCGGCAGCTCGGACGACCGCACCTCCAAGCAATGGCGGGCGATCGCCGGCGTCAGCATGGATCTGTCGGCGCTGGTGCGGGGCAGCTTCGGCATCGGCTATAGCCGCCGCACCTATAATTCGCCGCTCTACCAGCGGGTGCAGGGCCTCTCCTTCGAGGGCCGGCTCGAATATTTCATGACCCAGCTCACCACCTTCACCCTGGCCGCGCGGCGCGTGATCCAGGATTCGCAGGTCGTGAACAGCTCGGGCTTCTTCAACACCGGCGTGGGCGGCCGCGTCGACCACGAGCTGCTGCGCAACCTGATCCTCACCGCCGGCGCGGATTATGAGCAGGATTCCTACCGCGGCATCGACGCGACCGCGAAGGTCTTTGCGGTCAATGGCGGCGCGCGCTATCTTATCAGCCGCACGCTGGGCATCGCCGGAACGGTGACCTATGGACGGCGCCGCAATGACGGCGTGTCGGTCGGGCCGGTGTTCGGCGAGACGAGCGGCTTGTTGACCGTCTTTGTGCAGAAGTGACGACCCTCAGACCGTGCGGCTGGCGCCGCTGCAAGGAAAGCCGACGCTGATGGATATTGTCTCCCCTCCCGATCACCTGCCCCCGCCGATCGGCGAAAGCCAATCGGGCGATCTCGTCAAAGGGGTGATCGACATCCTGAAGCGGCGCTATCTGATCCTGATCAGCGTCTTCGCGGCGGTGCTCGGGCTGTTCATCGTCGCGCTGCTGCTGATGACGCCGCGCTATTCGGCGACCGCGCGGGTGAAGATCGATCCCAAGCCGCTGACCATCGCGGGCATGAGCAACGACCAGCCCTCGATGCCCGACCAGTCGATCGTCGACACCGAGGTCAGCGTGATCCGCTCGCACGACGTGGCGCGCGCGGTGGTGGAGAAGCTCCATCTCGACCGGACCGAGGAATTCGGCCTGGCCAAGGACGATGCCGCCGCCAAGCTCTCGCCCGACGAGCAGCTCGAGGCGGTGATCAACAAGGTCAGCCGCAAGCTCGACGTGACGCGCGAGAAATCCACCTATCTGGTGGACATCAGCTTCAAGTCGGTGGACGCGACGCGGGCGGCGGCGGTGGCCAACGCCTTTGCCGACGCCTATCTGGCGGCGGCCGTGCAGCGCCGCACCGGCTCGGCCGAGCAGCAATATGCCTATCTCGACAAGCGGCTCGCCCAGCTGCGCGACCAGGCGCGCGCGGCCGACGAGGCGCTCGCCCAGTATAAGGCGGCGCGCGGCATCACCGAGGGCGGCCAGCTCGGCACGGTGACCGACCAGCAGATCGCGCCCTTGTCCACCCAGCTCGCCACCGCCCAGGCGGCGGCGGCGGCGGCGGCCTCGGATCTCGCGGTGGCGCGGGCGCAGATGTCGCAGGGCGGCGCGGCGGCCGCGTCGAGCGTGCTGAACACGCCCGCGATCTCGGCGCTGCGCAGCAACCGCGCCCAGGTGCAGCAGACGCTCAGCCAGCTCTCCACGCGCTATGGCCCCAAGCATCCGCAGACGGTGCAGGCGCAGCAGCAGCTCGAGGCAATCGACCGCCAGATCAACGAGGAAGCCAAGCGCATTCTCGGCGAGCTGCAGGCGCGCAAATCGGCGGCGGCGGCGCAGGCAGGCAGCCTGGCCGGCGATCTCTCGCGCCTGCGCGGCGAGCAGGCGTCCAACGCCCGCTCCTCGGTGACGGCCGACACGCTGCAGCGCGACGCCGACGCCAAGCACAATGCCTATAACCGCCTCGCCGATCTGGCCCAGCAGCTCGACCAGGGGGCGCGCAGCTCGCAATCCCAGGCGCAGATCATCGAACGCGCGACGGTGCCGCTCAAGCCGAGCAGCCCCAAGGCGCTGCTGCTGATCGCCGCCGGCATCGTGGTGGGCGCCACCGCCGCGCTGGCCAGCGTCGCCGCGCTCGAGCTGATGAACAGCGGCGTGCGCTCGACCAGCGAGGTGGAGCAGCAGTTCGGCCTGCGCGTCCTCTCCACCGTGCCGCTGATCGGCGCGCGCGAGATGAAGAACAGCGACGCGCCCTCGACGCTGGTGGTGCGCGCGCCCATGTCGCCCTATGCCGAGGCGTTCCGCGTGCTGCGCAGCTCGCTGATCCTCTCGGGCGGCCGCTCGCCCCAGGTGGTGGCGCTGGTCTCGACGCTGCCCAATGAGGGCAAGACGACCTCGGCGCTGTCGCTGGCGCGGGTGATGGCGATGGCGGGCGATCGCACGCTGGTGATCGACGGCGATCTCCGTCGCGCCGGGCTGGGCGCGCTGATGCCGCAGCGTCCCGCGACCGGGCTGGTCGAGGTGCTGCGCGACGGCCGCCCGGTCGACGAGGCGATCATCGCCGACGAGGTGCCCAATCTCGACGTGCTGACCGCCGCCGAGGCCTCCTTCCTTCCCGACGATCTGTTCGGCGGCGAGGCGATGGCGGCGCTGCTCAAGACGCTGCGCACCCGCTACGACCGGATCGTGTTCGACACGCCGCCGGTGCTGGGCGTGGCCGACGCGCGGACGATCGCCTCCATGTCGGATGCGGTGGTGCTGGCGCTGAAGTGGAACGCCACCTCGCGCGGGGCGGTGTCGCAGGCGCTCAAATGGCTGCGGCTGGACAATGCCCCGGTGCTCGGCGCGGTGATGACGATGGTCAGCCCCAAGGCGGAAGCCTTTGGCGCGCTCTATTATTCCCGCGCCTATGCCCGCTACTACCAGACGGCGTGACGCCGCCCGGCGGGGCGGCGCGGGCGGGGTGACGCTGGTCAACAGCCTCGTCGCCCTGCTCCTGCTCCTCGCCCTCTTTCCCGCCGGCCGCGCGCTGCGCGACGAGCTGCTCGTCCGCGACGCGCGGCGCGGCCTGGCGCTGGCGCAGCAGGGCGCGGCGCCGCCCCGCCCCGCCGCCGGCGAGCTGCCCGCGCGCGCCGCCCTGCTCTGGTCGGCGGTGCTCACCGGCGAGGCGGCGCGCCAGCGCGATCCCGCGCTCCGCGATCCCGAACTTCGCGCCGCCGCGCGCCTGATCGATCGCGCGGACGCGCAGCGCGGCCTTTGGGGCAATGCCGATATCGGCCGCGCCTATCTGCTCAGCGTCGCGCAGGGCCCGGCGAGCCCCGCCGCCCTCGCCGCACTCGCGCAGAGCTACCGCCATGCCGGCTTCCTCCACGATGCCGCGGCATGGCGCATCCCCTATGGCCTGCAGGTCTGGCCGCAGCTCGACGGCGCGACGCGGCGCCATCTCATCGAGGAAGCCGCCTGGTTCTCGACGCTGCCCAAAGGCTATGGCGACACGATGGCGGCGCTGGTCGGCCAGCCCGCCGAAGTCCCCGTCTTCCGCCTGCGCGCCGCGCTCGACCGCATGTTCGGCACCCATGTCTCGCATACGCCGGGCGGCTGAGCGGGGCTGAGCGGGCGCGCGGTTGAGGGGCGGCGGGCTAGAGGCGCTCGGCGGCCCGGACAGTCCGACCGTCCGGCCCTCCGCCGGCCTGGCGGGGCTCGGGTGGCGCATCCGCATGGCCTGCGGGTCTGGTGGCTACGCGACGGGCCGACGCGCGGCGATCTCTTCGAGGACTCCGCCTCCGTCTCGACGCTACCCGGAGGCCATGGCGACACCATGGAACCGTGCGTGGGCTCGGGTTGCTCGCGTCGCTGCGGCTCGGCGTCGGCACCTCCGTTAGGGCCGTGCGATCGGCGCGACGCTGGCCGGCCGGCCCGGCGCAATTCCCGTCATCCGATTTCGCGCCGCGCTTGGCGTGACCTTCGGCAGCATGCCCACACGCTGGGCGGCTGCGCGGGCTGAGGGGAGCGCCAGAGGCGCCGGGCGGAGCGAATCGGCCTTGCGGCGTAGCGGGCGGTGCGGCGGTGCGGCTGGGCGCGATTCGCGCCTCGCGGGCGGTTGGGGCGGCTGTTTCGACCATCGCCGCCGAACGACGATGGTCCGGGCTCCCCGCGGCGGGTGCGGCTTCGCCCGCCTCGCGACGGCCCGGGGGCGGCGGAACGCGCCGTGCGGCGCCAATTTTGAAGGCGTGGCTTTCGGCGAAAGCGGCCCTTCCCGTCATCCGCAGGATGAACGGCAGAGAAACCGGGGGCTCAGCAGGCATTCACAGCAAAGGCCCTAGAAGAAGGTCATGCCTTGAGAAGAGGAGGCCTGATCATGAAGAAGAAGATCATCGGACTGACGTTCGCCGCTCTTTCGCTTGCCGCCGCCGCGCCGGCCATGGCGCAGCCCTATGGCTATGGCTATGGCTATGGCTATGGCGACGGCGGCTATGCGCGCCAGGGTTATGACGGGATGAGCCCCGCCGAGCGCCATGACTATTGGTGGAACCATCGCGGCCGCTACGAGGAGGATCGCGGCTGGCGCGACAATCCCCGCGAGGTTCGGGACTATTGGTATAATCATGGCGGCCGCCGCTATGATCGGGGCTATTGGCGCTGAGGCCGGGGCCGGACGGGGTGCGTCGCCGCCCCGCCCCGTCCGGCGGCGGTCAGCGCGCCAGCGCCGGCGTGACGAGCGCGGCGACGGCGGCGTGACCCTGGCTGTTGGGGTGGACGCCGTCCATGCTCGCGCCGGCGCGCCACACCGCGCCTTCCGCCTCGATCGCGGGGCGCGGATCGAGCACATGGCGCGCGCCCAGGCTCGCGGGCAGCGCCTGGAGCGCCTGGTTGAGCAGGGTGCGCGCCGCGCCGGGCCCCTGCCAGCCGGGCCGCGCATGTTGCGCCGCCAGCGTCGCGAAGCCGCTGCCGGACAGGGCATCCGGGGTGACGAGCGTCTGCACGATCGGCACCGGACCCAGCGCGGCGTGGACCGCATGGTTGATTTCGGCGAGATTGGCGAAGGTGGCGAGCGCGCTGCGGTGCGGCGTGTCGCTCGCGCCCTGGGCCACGACGCGCAGCACGAGGCCCGCATCGCGCACCACCTGCCCCGGTGACCCTCCGGCGGGCGGTCGCGCGCCGGACTGGCCGGCCTGCTCGACCCGATAGAGGGTGGAGCCGGCGGCGACGAGGATGCCCGCCGGATAGCGGGTGGCGGCGGACCAGGGGAGGAAGAGCGTGCCCCCCGCGAGATCATTATGGCCAAGTTCGACGATCACCGCCGTCGGATTGGCGAGCTTGAGCCCCTGCAGGCGATACCGGCCATTTTCGGGCGGCGTGACGAAGAAGGCCGCCTTGTCGCTGCCGCGCGACAGGTTCACCGCCTCGTTGAGATGGGCGTGCTCCACCAGGCCGCGCTCGATGAAGCCGCCATTGCCGCGCGCCGATCCCTCGGCATCGCCGGCATTGCCCGAGCCCGCGCCGCCTTCGCCCACCATATAGCCGATGCTGTCGCCGAGCACGCCGACCGCCGGCGCGGCGGCGGGCACCGCGCACAGCAGAAAGGCCGGGGTGAAGGGCCCGGCGGCGCCATTCTGCGCGCGCGGCCAGGGCTGGACCGAGGTGGCGCGCGCCGCGACCCGCGCCGCGATCTGCCCCTCGCCGGGCGACGGGATCACCCCCTCCTGACGGTCGAGAAAGGCGGAGGCGTTCTTGGTATAGGGGATCTGGTTGGCCGCGGGCGCGGGCAGCTCGACCGTGTGCCAGATGCCATAGGGCGTGTTGGCCGGCACGACGCGGCCGAAATCCACCGGATCCGACACGGCATAGCCCTGGCGGCGATCCCAATGGGCGGGATCATAGGCGAAACTGTCCTGCCCGTGCCAGGTGACGAGCGGGCGATCGCCGGGGATGCCGCTGGTCGCCGCCGTCCAGCGCGGCTCGACCGCCGTCTGGAAGCGCATCGCATAGGGATAGAAGCTGTCCGCGATCGGCCCGGCCAGCGCGAGCGGGCCCGCCGCCGACCCCGCCTGCTGGGCGAGATTGACCTGGTAGCGCCCGACCCCGCCCGGCGTGCCGCCGATCTGGCGGAGCAGCGCGGTGCCGGTGGCGACGCCGCGCCCGGCGATGATCGCGCCGGGGTTGAGCGTGCCGCTCGTCATCGCCGTCACCGTCAGCGTATCGCCCGCGATGAAGCCGGAGAAGCGCGTGTCGGCGGGATGGGTGAGCGCGATCACGACGCGGCAGCGGCGGAAGGGCTGCTGGTTGAACTGGCGCATCCGCCAGGTGATGGCGCGCAGGCGGGCGCTGTTGAAGCCCTGCACGGCGACGCGGAAGCCCTGGCCATTGCCGCGCCAGGCGAGCCCCGCCCCGGCCGCCGGATCGCCCGGCGCGGGCGCGGCGATGACGCCGGCGGCCATGAGGAGCGCGAGCGTCGCGCCCGCCTTGCTTCCGATCCGTCGCGTCATGCCGCTTCCTCGTACTGGTGGCTCAGCCGGCGCGCCCCGCCAGGCATTGCTGGTATATCGCACGCAGTTGCGGGAGCACCGCGCGGTCGCTGTACTGCGCCTCGATCCGCGCACGGCCTGCCGCCGCGATCCGCGCGCGCAGCGCCGGATCGCCGATCAGCCGGCCCAGCGCCGCCGCTAGCGCGGCCTGGTCGCCGGCATCGACGAGCAGGCCATCGACGCCATCGGTGATCAGCTCGGGAATGCCGCCGACGCGGGTGGTGACGACGGCGAGCCCCGCCGCCATCGCTTCCAGCACGCTCATCGGCAGCCCTTCATTGTGCGACGGCAGGACATAGATGCCCGCCTCGGCGATCAGACGATCGCGCGCGGCGCCATCCACCCAGCCGGCGAAGCGCACCGGGCCATCGAGCCCCAGCCGGCGCATCTCCGCCTCGCCGCGCTCGACCTCGCCATTGCCGCCGATCACCAGCTTCGCCGCGGGGTGGTGGCGCACCACCTCGGCGAAGGCGGGCAGGAGATCGAACACGCCCTTGCGATCGCCCACCAGGCCGAGGAAGAGCACCGCCTCGTCCGGCCGCGACGCCGGATCGACCGCGGGCGGCACCGTCACATAATTGGGCAGGACGGTGATCTGCGCCCGCGGCGCGATCGAGCCGACAAAGACGCGCCAGCTTTCCGAGAGCACCACCACCCGCGTCGCCGCCTCGAGATGCTGGCGGATCAGCTTCTGCGCGAAGGCCGGCTGGCTGTTGTAGAAGAGCTTCATCTCCGAGCCGTGCAGGTGGAGCACGACGGGGATGCCGCGCGCGCGGGCCATGGAGGCGAACAGCCCCTTGCGCCAGAAGCTGCCGCGCATCGAGGCGTGGATATGGACGAAGCCGATCTTGCGGGTGGCGATGAGGCGCGCGAAGCGGGCGAGCGCGGCGGCCAGCACCATCTGGCGCTTGGCGAAGCCGCCATCGGCATAGGCGGCGACCAGTTCGATATGTTCGGAGTCGATCAGCCCGTCGCGGCGATAGGCCTCGACCACGCTGCGCATGCCGCCGCGCGCGGCATTCCAAACCATGATGTTGATCGGGCGGCTCATCGGGCGGACGCTCCATCGAAAGAGGCGGCGATCGCCGTCCAGAGCGGCGTGCGCCGGCCGGCATCGTCAAAGGGCAAGGGGCGCAGCGGCGCGCCATCGGCACGGCGCGCCCAGGCTTCCTGCTGAAGCCAGGACCCGCCATCGCGCACGCCCCAGGCGACCAGGCCGATCACGCGGGGCTCGTCAAAGGCGGCGTCGAGGAAACGCCGCGCATAGTCGGCGACCGCGCGGTCGCGCGCGGCGGTGTCGCCCCGCACGCCGGTATCGCAGACATCGAATTCGGTGAGCTTGATGGCGCAGCCCAGGCCGGCCAGCTCGCCGAGGAAATCGCGGAAGATCCGCGCCGAGAAGCGGCGGTTGGTGGCGAGATGGCTCTGGATTCCGATCGCGTCCAAGGGCGCGCCGCGCGCTTTGAGCGCCTCGACCAGCTTGAGCAGGCATGTGCGCCGCGCGGCGTTATTGTCCGAATCGCACTCGACGCCATAGTCGTTGAGATAGAGGCGCGCATGCGGATCGGCGGCGCGCGCGGCGGCGAAGCAGTCGACATAGAGGCCGAGATCGGGCGCGCGGCCGAAGGGGGCGGCGCGCAGGCCGAGGGGCTGGCGGTCGTCCGGCTCGATCACCTCGTTCAGCACGTCCCATTCGAAGATGCGGCCGCGATAGCGCGCGACCATGGCGCGCACATGCTCGACGATGAGGCCGTTGGCGCGGCCGTCGGCGAGATCGGGGCGCAGCCAGGCGGGAATGCTGCGATACCAGAAGCCGGCATGGCCGCGCAGGCCGAGCCCGCGCGCCGCCGCCTCCTCCGCGAGCGCATCGGCGGCCGTGAAATCGGGCCGATCGCGCTCGGCCTCGATGCTGGCCCATTTGAAGAGCCGATCGGACACGATGCTGTCCGCCTCGCGCGTGACCAGCGCGAGCGTGCGGGGATCCTCGCCATCCTCGGGGCGGAGCGCGAGGCCGAAGCGCATGCCGCGCGCGCGCGCATGCTCGCGCAGCGGGGTCGGCGCGACCGGCGCCGAGGCGCACGACATCAACGCCGCCGGCGCGCCGAGCACGAGCGCCAGCGCCTGCCGCCGATCAGGCGCGCCCGCGCGCGCGATCGCCCTCAAAGGCCTTGCCTGTCCCGAAAAGATGCTGGAAAGCGGCGGCCCGAGATTGCGGTGCAGCATTTTTTTGAATAGCTCCCTCGCTCAATCTTCGTCGCGCGTTCCCGCCAAAAGCGGGGCGCCTCCCGGCTGGGCTTGTCGAGGAAATTGTGCGGTGGCACAAGAGCCCTGCCATCGCCTCGGTGCAAAGGATGACTGATGTTCGGACACCGATCGCTGGCGATGCTCGCCGGACTGTTGACGATCGGCCTTGCCGGCGGCTGCGCGACCAAGGCGCCGGCCTTTACCGGCCCTGCCTGTTCCGGTCCGCTCACCGGCCGCAGCGTGTCGGTGCCGGCCGGCCAGCCCGGCTTCGGCAGCGTGCAGGGCATGCCGCCGCTGCCGCTGCGCGAAGGCGAATATCTGCTCACCATCGATGACGGGCCCAACCCCGCCACCACGCCGGCGCTGCTCGCCACGCTGCAGCAGCGCTGCGTCACCGCCACCTTCATGCTGCTGGGGCGCAATGCCGAACAGCATCCCGAGCTGGTGCGGCGGATCATCGCGGCGGGCAGCGGCGTCGGCAGCCATAGCTGGGATCACGCCAATTTCAGCACGATGAGCGACGCGGCCCGCGAGGACGAGATCATGCGCTCGGTGGATGCGGTGGACCGCGCCGCCCAGGAAAAGCCGCGCGCCGCGGGCGAGCGCCGGCTGTTCCGCATTCCCGGCGCCGCGGGCGTGCCCAATGTGCCGCCGCCCGCCTGGCTGGACGGGCTGGCGCGCGACCGGCTGGTGCTGGCGGGCCTCGACGCCAGCGGCGAGGACTGGCGCAACGATCCCGCGCCGGTCAGCTTGCACCGCCTGCTCGGCCGCCTCCCCGATCGCGGCGTGATCCTGCTACATGACGGCCAATCCCATACGCTGGAGCTGCTCCCCATGATTCTCGACGCGCTACAGAAGCGAGGCGCGCACATCGTGACGCTGCGCCTGGCCGGCGGCGTGCGCCCATGACCGCGGTGACCGCGCCCGAACCCGCCGAGCAGGCCAAGGAAGGCGAAGGCTCGCTCCGCTCCAGCGCGATGCGCGGGGGCATCTATCTGGTGGTGCGCCAGGGGCTGAACGTGTTCCTCAAGCTGATCGGCGTGATGCTGATCACGCGCGTGCTGGGGCCCACCGAATATGGCGCCTATGTGGCGGCCTTCAACGTCTATCTCTACTCCACGCTGATCGGCCAGGCGGGCGTCGGCGTCTATCTGCTGCGCCATCCCGGCGAGGTGCCCGATCTGGCGGTGCGCACCTGCTACGCGCTGCTCGCCCTGCTCGGCATCGGCCTGATGCTGGGGCTGGAGGCGAGCCGGGGGCTGTTGACCGGCTGGACGGGGGTGCCCGGCTATGGCCCGGTGATGGCGGTGATGGCGCTGGCGCTGCCCTTCAAGCTCATCACCATCCCGCCCACGATCGCGCTGGAGCGCGCGCTCAACTACAAGCGCGTGGCGACGATCGAGATCGGCGGCGACACGGCCTATTATTTCGTCGCGGTGCCGCTGGCGCTGACGGGCACGGGCGCGATGTCGCTCGCCGTCTCGCTGGTGCTGCGCGAGCTGCTCTTCTTCGTGCTCGCCCATTATTATGTCGGCCATGGCCCGCGCTTCGGCTTTGACGGGCGCACCGCCAAATCGGTGATCCGCTATGCCGGCACCTTCTCCTTCGCCAATTGGGTGTGGCAGGCGCGGATGCTGGTCAATCCGCTGATCGTCGGACCGGTCGCCGGGCAGCATGCCGTGGGCATTGTCGGCATGACCGTGGGCATCCTCGAGATGCTGAGCATCATCAAGACGATCGCCTGGCGGCTCTCGGTCTCGGTGCTGGGCCGCGTGCAGAGCGATTTCGAGAAGATCCGCCGCGCCGTGACCGAGGGCATGGAGTTGCAGATCATCGCCGTGGGCAGCCTGTTGCTGGGCTTCGCCTGGTTCGGCGGGATCGCGGTGCCGCTCGTGTTCGGCGCGCGCTGGGCGCCGGTGATGCAGCTCTACCCCTATGTCGCGCTCGCCTATCTCGCCATCGCGGCGTTCAACATCCATTCGGCGGTGATGTCGGTGATCGATCGCAACACCGATCTCGGCCTCTGCTATGTCGTGCACATCCTGCTGCTGGGGCTCGGCACCTGGCTGGGCGTGCGGCATTTCGGCATGATCGGCTATGGCTTCGGCGAAATGCTGGCGCTGCTCGCCTATGGGCTGGTGCATTGGGCGCTGGCGCGGCGTATCGGCTCGCCCGACTATCGCCTGGCCGGGCTGTGGTTCGTCGCCGCCGCGCTGGGGCTGTTCTGGCGCCAGCTGGGCTGGTGGACGATTCCGCTGCCCTTCCTCGCGCTCGCCACCCCCGCCTCGGTGCGCCGCATCCGCCGCATTCTCGAGCAGATCCGCAAGCCGCGCCGCGCGGAGGCGCGCGCGTGAGCCGCACGCCCGATCCGCGCGACGTCGCCGTCTATCTGCCCGATCTGAGCGGGGGCGGCGCCGAGCGGCTCCATGTCCGCCTGGCCGGGCTGCTGCCGCGCTTCGGCTATCGGCCGCGCTTCCTGCTCGACCGCCAGGGCGGCGCGCTGATGGACGCGGTGCCGCCGGGCTGCCGGGTGGACGCGCTCGCCGCGCCGCGCCCGCTCGCCGCCCTGCCCAAGCTGATCCGCCATCTCCGCGCCGATCCGCCCGGCGCGCTGATCGTCAACACCGAACATATGGCGGTGATCGCGGCGGCGGCGCGCGCGGTGGCGCGCGTGCCGACCAAGCTCATCATCACCCAGCACAATGCCTTTGGCGAGCAGCTGAAGCGGGCGAACTGGCAGTGGAAGGTGCTGCCGCCTTTATACCGGCGCGCGCTCGCCGCCGCCGACGCCATCCTCTGTGTCTCATCCGGGGTCGCGGACGATCTCGCGGCGCGCACCGGCCTTGCCCGGAGCGGCATGGACGTGATTTACAATGGCGTTGTGGACGAGGATTTTGAAACACGAGCCGCCGGCAGGGCGGATCATCCCTTTTTTGCCGCGGGGCCGGTCATCCTGGCCATGGGGCGGATGGTGCCGCAGAAGGATTTCGCCACGCTCGTCGACGCCTTCGCGCGCTTCGCGCCGGGCGCGCCGGACACGAAGCTGATCATCCTGGGCGAAGGCCCGCTGCGGCCGGCGCTGGAGGCGCAGATCGCCGCGGCCGGGCTGGCCGACCGGATCGCCCTGCCCGGCTTTGTCGACAATCCGCTGCCCTGGCTGCGCGCGGCGCGGCTGTTCGTGCTCTCCTCGCGCTTCGAGGGATTCGGCAATGTGCTGGCCGAGGCGCTGGCCTGCGGCACGCCGGTGGCCAGCACCAATTGCCCCTTCGGACCCGACGAGATTCTGGAAGACGGACGGTTCGGCCCGCTGGTGCCGGTGGGCGATGCCGGAGCGCTGGCCGAGGCCATGGCGCGCACGCTCGCCGCGCCGCTGCCCGCCGACCAGCTGCGCGCGCGCGGCCAGGATTTCACCGTGCGCGCCTGCGCCCGCCATTACGCGACGCTGCTCGATCGCCTCCAGGGCCAGGCGATCGCGGCGTGATGGAAGGCGTTTCCGTGGCCGGAACGGCCGCCACCCGCACGACCCGGCCGGGCCTGAAGTTCGGCGCGATCGAGCTGGGCCGCGCCTTCGCCGCCATCTTCGTGGTGCTGCATCACAGCGGCAGCATCATGCGCGAGCCGCGCTTCTGGGGCGCCGAGCCCTTTGCGGGCCATTTCCGCAACTTCAATGTCGGCGTGGACTTTTTCTTCGTCCTGTCGGGCTTCATCATCACCTGGGTGCATCGCGGCGATCTTGGCCGACCGGAGCGGCTGGGCAACTACGCGCGCAAACGCTTCCTGCGCATCTACCCGCCCTATTGGGGTGTGACCATTCCGCTGATCCTGCTCTACCTCGCCTTCCCCGCGGGCGGCGATCCGACCAAGCATGATCCGGCCAACATCCTGCGCTCGCTGCTGCTCCTGCCCAATCCGGTGCAGCCGGTGCTGGGCGTCGCCTGGACGCTGACCTACGAGATCTTCTTCTACGCGCTGTTCGCCTGCATCATCTTCGCCGGCCGGCGGGCGCTGATCGCGCTGCCGATCTGGGCGGCGGCGATCCTGATCGCCTATGCCGCGCTGCCGCCGCAGCCCTTCCCGATCGGCTTCCTGCTCAGCCCCTATAATCTCGAATTCATGATGGGGGTGGCGAGCGCGCTGGTGCTGGCGCGCTACCCCATCCCCGCGCCGGGACTGCTGGTGCTGATCGGCGTGGCGAGCTTTCTCGCGCTCATGCTGTTCGCGCTGCACGTGCAGGACGATCCGCTGCGCGGGCGCATGGCCTTCGGCATTCCCTCGGTGCTGTTCGTGCTGGGCACGGCCGAGCTGGAACGCCGCCGGCCGATCCGGCTGCCGGCGCTGGCGCGCCTGCTGGGCGCGGCCTCCTTCGCCATCTATCTGGTCCACCCGGTTCTGCTCTCGTTCGGCTGCCAGGCCGTGGTCCGTCTCGGCGGCCGCGCGCTGCCGCCCGATGTCGCGTCGCTGCTTCTCGCCGCCATCGCCGTGACGGTGGGCGTGGGCTATCATCTGCTGCTCGAGCGGCGCCTCGTCGCGCTGGTCGGGCGGCTGGTGCCGGAGCCGCGACGCACCGCCTGATCGTCCGCTGGCATGTCCCGTCGCGCATCACGCGCTGCCGGAGATCGACATGCGCCCCGCGCCGGAAACCCTGACCACCCCCGTCCGCTTCCTGCCGCCCTCGCTCTGGCTCGACGCCTGGGTGGTGCTGATGCTGATGATGCCGGTGCTGACCACCTTCTACCCGCCGGAAAGCTACTTCTTCACCGGCTACAGCATCGCCGAACAAAGCTTCGAGCCCTCCGCGATCATGCCGGTGCTGCTGCTGGCGATGAGCGCGAGCCAGGCGCTGGTCTGGCTGCTGCTGGCGCGCGTGCGGCGGCCGCGCCTCTCCGTCCTCGCGCTGCTCTACCTCGCCACGGTGGCGACCAGCCTCGCCCAATCGCCCGCCTTCGCCGAGGCGCTGAACCGCTGGCTGCGGCTGCTGCCGCTGACGGGCTTCGCCATGCTGGCCGCGCAAATCTACCCGATGCGGCGCATGATCCGCCTGTTCCTGGTGGCCTTCCTGCTGTCCGCCCTTTGCTCGCTGGTGATGGTGGCCTTCTTCCCCGTGCTCGGGCTGGCCCATATGGGCGGGCCTTACGAGACGAGCTGGCGCGGCGCGATCGGACACAAGAACACCGCCGGCTTCGTCTATGGCCTGGGCGGGCTGATCGCGGGGCTCGCCTATATCGATCGGCTGGCCGATCGCCGGCTGGCGCTGGCGACGGGGCTGCTGTGCGCGCTGATCGCGGTCAAGTCCGACTCCGCCACCGCGCTGGTCGCGGGCGCGAGCGCGCTCTTCCTCACGCTCGCGCTGCGCGGCGCGGCGCTGCTGCCGGGCACGGTGCGGCTGCTGCTGCTCGGCGCCTTTTCGGGGCTGCTGCTGAGCGCGCTGATGCTGGCGCTGAGCATGCCCGATCTGCTCGCCGCGATGGTGGGACGCGACCTGACTTTGACCGGCCGGACGCTGATCTGGTCGGAAGTCTGGACGCTGATCGAGGCGCGGCCGCTGAGCGGCTGGGGCTATGCCTTCTGGCAGATCGACACGCCCGAGCGCGCCCATATCTTCAAGGTCATCGCCTATGTCGCTTCGCACGCGCACAATAGCTGGCTCGACCTGTGGCTGCAGGTAGGGCTGTTCGGCATGATCGTGGTGGGACTGGACCTGCTGCGATCGATCGCGACCGGGCTGATCCGGCTCGCGCGGGCCGACGCGGTGGCGACCGCCAGCATCCCCTTCGCCGTATCGGTGGTGCTGCTGGTCCGCAGCGGCAGCGAGGTGCAGTTTTCCGAACCCAACGTCAACGGCCTGTTCTGGCTGATCTGGGCGTCGCTCGCGCTGCGCCTGCGGGACGGGATCGCAGCGCGGCCGGCGCCAAGCGTTGCAAGGGCGCGCCACTTCACCTAGGATTTCGCCGATTAGCGGGAGTATCCTTTTGACCCCCTCGACCGGAACGACCGCCTCCCGCCTCCAGCTGCGCGGCCGGGCCGAATTGTGGCTGGCCATCTGGGTGGTCGCCATGCTCGTGGTGCCGATCATGGGCACCTTCTATCCCCCCGAGACCTATTTCTTCGCGGGCGCCTTTAACGAGCAGGAGTTCAGCTCCTCCAAGCTGATGCCGGTGCTGCTGGTGCTGATCTCCGCGAGCGTCGGGGTCGTCTATGTGGCCTTGCGGCGGCGCACCAAGATCCGGCACGACATCGCGATCTATGTCTATCTCTTGGCCGTCGCGCTGAGCCTGGCCTATTCGCCCGAGCCGGGCGCCGCCGCCAATCGCGCGCTGCGGCTGCTGCCGCCGATCGGCCTGGCGGTGCTCTACGCGCAGCTCTATCCCTATCGCGCGATGATCCGGCTGATGGCGATCGCCTTCACCATCTCGGCGCTGCTGTCGATCGTGATGGGCGCGGCCTTTCCCGGTCTCGGGCACAGCAATCTCGGCGGCATGTACGATTCCGCGTGGCGCGGCGCGCTCGGGCACAAGAACACGGCGGGCTTCGTCTATTCGCTGGGGCTGCTGACCGCGACGGTCGGCTGGCTGGACCGGCTGATCGACCGGCGGCTGGCGGTCGTGTGCGGGCTGACCTGCGCCTTCATGATCGTAATGGCGGACTCGATGACGGCCGTGCTCGCCGTCAGCGCCGCGCTCGGCCTCACCCTGTTGCTGCGCGGCGCCCGCATCATGCGGCCCGAGATCCGGCTGCTCGTGGTCGGCATCATCGTCTTCGCGCTGATCAGCCTGACGATGCTGGTGCAGGCGGCGCCCGAGCTGATCGCCGCCATGATCGGACGCGATCTGACGCTGACGGGGCGCACCGAAGTCTGGTCGGCGGTGTGGGACCTGATCCAGAAGCGGCCGCTGGGCAGCTATGGCTATGCCTTCTGGCAGATGGATACGCCCGAACGCGAGGGCATCTGGACCGAAGTCGGCTATATGGCCCTGCACACCCACAATAACTGGCTCGACCTGTGGCTGCAGGTCGGGCTGCTCGGCCTGCTCGCGATCGCCTTCGACCTGCTGCGCTCGCTGGCGACCGGCTTTCGCGACCTGCTGTTCGATCCGCGCGCGGCGCAGGCGAGCCTGCCATTCGCCTTTCTGGTCGTGCTGATCATCCGCTCCATGTCGGAGGTCGAGTTCGAGGAGCCGGGCACGACGGGCGTCTTCCTGCTCGTCTGGGCCTCGATCGCGCTGCGCGTGGGCCGACTGGAGCGGCGCGCGACGCGGCCGGCGCCGCGCCAGCCGGCGCCGATCGCGGCGCGGCGGACGATGGAGGCGGCGACGCTGCGATCCTGAGCGGCTTATCTTGCATCGCAACATAAACTCGTTCGCTCGACTTGACGCATGCGCCCCCGCAATGCAGAAACGCCAGGGCGTCGCCCGGCGCACCCCCGTTTCGGCGCGGGGTGGCCGGCCATCATCAGCCGGGGGCCAGCAGATACATGAAGACGCGACATAATCCGCTCGTTCGCATCCGCACCAAGGCGCACGAGACGCTGATTGGGCTCGTTCGCAACTATTACAATGTGCTGTGGGGCACGCAGATCGGCGAAGGCAGCCGGGTCTCGCTGACCACGAAGATCGACCGGACCAATCCGGCCGGCGTCATCATCGGCAAGCACAGCGCCTGCGCCTTCGGCTCCGCGATTCTCACGCATGACTTCGTCAACGGCGTGCACCGCGAGACGCGGATCGGCGATTATTGCTTCATCGGCGCCCGCGCGACCATCATGCCCGGCGTCACCATCGGCGACCATTGCATCATCGGCACCGGCGCGGTGGTGATGCGCGACGTTCCGTCCCACTCGATCGTCATGGGCAATCCCGCCCGCGTGATCGAGAAGGACATCATGACCGGCGAATTCGGCAAGCGGATCGCGGGCGCCAGCGCGGCCGCTCTGCCCGCCGCCACTCCAGCAACGGATGACCAGCAATGAGCGAGATCAGGGACCGTATCCTCCAGCTCTTCAACGAGATGTGGAGCGAGGATCACGATACGCCGCCGCCCGAGCTGAAGGACGACACGGTGTTGCTCGAGACCGGCTTCGACAGCATGGCCTTCGCCGTGCTGGTGACCGCGCTCGACGAGGAGCTGGGCTTCGATCCCTTTACCGCCGACGAGAACGCGGTCTATCCGCGCACCTTCGGCGACTTTGTGGCGTTCTACGAGAAACACGCCAGTGGCGCGCCTCTCTGATCGGCTCGCCGCGACCGGCCTGGCCGGCGATCATGTCCTCGTCGAGGACGCGATCGACCGGCTGACGGTCGCAGAGGCGCTGCACGCGGACCTGCCGGCGATCGCCGCCGGTTCGGCCGTGGCCTTGCAGCTGCACGATCCTTTGCTCTTCGTGCGGCACCTCTTCGCGCTGGACGGGCGCGCGAGCGCGCTGCTCCTGCTCGCGCCCGCTTTGCCCGATGACGTCGCCGCCGAACGCGCCGCGGCGGCCGGGTGCACGCGGCTGATCCGCGACGCGGAGACGCGGACCATCGAGGCCGCGCCCGCCGCGCCGCGCGCCGATGGCGCGACGCGCTGGCTGATGACGACCTCGGGCACCACCGGCGTGCCCAAGATCGTCGCGCATGATCTCGATACGCTGACGCGCAGCGTGCGGCCGCCGCGCGCCGGCATGGCCGTGCCGATCTGGGGCCTATTGTACGAGCCGAGCCGCTTCGCCGGGCTCCAGGTGGTGCTGCAGGCGCTGCTCGGCGGCGGCCGTCTGCTCGCCGCCGCCTATGACGAGCCGCTGCCCGAGCGGCTGACGCGCTTCGCGGCGCAGGGCTGCACGCATCTCTCCGCGACGCCCTCGCTCTGGCGCAAGATCCTGATGCTGCCGCAGGCGGACGGGCTGGCGCTCAAGCAGGTCACGCTCGGCGGCGAGATCGCCGACCAGCCGCTGCTCACCCAGCTGCGCCGCCGCTTTCCCGATGCGCGCCTCACCCATGTCTATGCCTCGACCGAGGTGGGCGTGGGCTTCGCCGTGACCGACGGCGAGGCGGGCTTTCCGGCCAGCTATCTGCGCGACGGCGTGGGCGGCGTGCAGCTCAAGATCGTCGACGGGCTGCTCTGGGCGCGGCCGCCCGGCGCCGCCACGCGCGATCTCGCGCCGCACATGCAGCGCGACGCCGACAATTATCTCTGCACCAGCGATCGCGTGGAGCAGGTCGGCGAGCGGGTGCGCTTTCTCGGGCGCGAATCCTCGACCGTGAACATCGGCGGCACCAAGGTGCAGATCGAGGATGTCGAGCAGATCGTCTCCCGGCATCCCGACGTCGCCGAATGCGTCGTCACCGCCAAGCCCAACCCCATTGTCGGCGCCGTGCTGAGCCTGACCATCGCGCCGCGCGACCCGGAGGCGGATCGCGACGCTTTGCGCAAGTCGGTGAAGGATTGGTGCCGCGTCCATCTGCAACGCGAGGCTCAGCCCGCCACCGTGCGCGTCGTGGACGCGCTCGAGGTGACGGCGGCCGGCAAGATCTCGAGGATTTGAGCATGAAGACAGTGGTTGTCACGGGTGCGTCGCGCGGTCTCGGCGCGTCGATCGTCAAGCTGCTGCTCGAACAGGGCTATGCGGTGCACGGCCTGAGCCGGAGCAAGCCCGACGATGCGGACGCGCTGAGCGCCGAATATGGCGAGCGCTTCTCCTACGAGCCGCTGGACATGTCCGATCTGGACCAGGTGGCCGAGGTCGCGCGCGACATTCTGAAGAAGCGCGGGCCGATCTATGGCCTGGTCAACAATGCCGGCATCGGCACGGATGGCGTGCTCGCCACCATGCACCGCACCGATGTGGAGACGCTGATCGCCACCAATCTGACCGGGCCGATCATCTTCACCAAATATATGATGCGCCCCATGCTGATGCGCCGCGAAGGCCGGATCATCAACATCAGCTCGATCATCGCGAGCACGGGCTTCCATGGCCTTGCCGTCTATGGCGCCACCAAGGCGGGGCTGGAGGGCTTTACGCGCTCGCTGTCGCGCGAGGCGGGCAAGCTCAAGGTGACGGTCAATTGCGTCGCCCCCGGCTATATGGAAACCGAGATGACCAAGGCGCTGCAGGGCGACAAGCTGGAGTCGGTGCGCCGGCGCGCGCCGCTCGGCCTGCCCACGCCGGACCAGGTCGCCACGGCGGTGGCCTATCTTCTCTCTCCCGGCGCGGCGACGATCACCGGCACCGTGCTGACGGTGGATGGCGGCAGCACCGCCTGACGCCGTTTCCGGCGGCGGCGGGCTCCGGCCCGGCGCCCTGCCTTCTCCCAAAGGACAAAACGCCGCGCGAGCCCCTGCCCGCGCGGCGTTTTTCGTGGTGCGGGGCGGAGGCGCAGGCCGCGCTGCGGCCCGGCCCCCGCCGCTCGGATCAGAAGAAGAAGTCGGTCGCCTTCAGCACATGATGGCCATCGAGCTGGATGGTGAAATCCGCCACCTTGTCGCCGTTGAGATCGCCCTGGATGAAGGTGTTGCCGCCCGTCTCATAGAGGTGGACCGCACCCGCCACGCCGTCGAACGCCGAAGCGCCGATGAAGTGGAAGCCGACCCGGCCGGCCACGAGATTCTCCATGGTCGAGAGATCGATGCGATCGCCCTGGCCGAAATCGGTGATGCGATCCGCCCCGGTGGTGGCGCTCGTCGCGGCGATGTCGCCCGGCCCGAACCAGAAGACATTCTTGCCGCCGCCGCCGGTCATGATGTCCGCGCCGGGGCCGCCGATGATGAGATCATTGCCGGCGCCGCCGATCAGCACATCGGTCCCGGTGCCGCCGACCAGCAGCGTGGCCGCGCTGGTGGCGGTGAGCGTATCATCGGCATTGGTGCCGATCAGCACGCCGCTCGTATGGGCATGGCCCGACGCCATCGCCACCGCGCTGCTGATCGCGACCAGCCGGGCATGGCCGGGATCCTGAAGATCGCTGCTCAGCAAGACGCCCTTGGCGGAGTAATAGTTGGTGCCCGTCACCGTCGCGCCATCGGCGGCGAAGCTGGTAACGCTGTAGCTGCCATCGGCCGCCATCACCTTGTCGCTGGCGAGCACGCCCGAGCTGCCATATTGCAGCGTGGTGGCGCCGCCGACGCTGGTATCGCTGAACTGCACGATATGGCCGGCGGCATCGTAGCGCGCGGTGAACAGGATCTTGCCCGTGGCATCGCGGCTGGTGACCTGCTGCGCATAATCGCGTCCCGTCACCATCGTCCATTCCAGGCGCGAATTATCGGGCTGGTAGACGATGCTGCCGGTCATCTTGCCGGTCAGCGGATCGATCGTGTCGCGATGCGACCAGCCATCGGCGAAGCGCTCCTGCAACGCGATCATGTGCGACGTGGCGTCGTAATTGACCGAGCCGACGCTCTTGCCGGCGATGGTGTAGGAAGAGCCATAGGAGCCGTCGGTCGCCATGAAGCTGGTGACCGAGAGATCGCCATGGAAGGTCTGCGCCAGCGTCTGGAAGCCCGCCGCGTAGCGCTCCAGCAGCACCATCTGACCGCCGAGATCGAACAGCCGCACCTGCTGGTCATAGCCCTTGCCGGCCGTCACGCTCTCGGTGAGCGAAAAGAGCGTCTGGCTCTGCGCCTTGGCGAAGACGGCGCTGTAGCTCAGATAGCGGGCGAGATCGGCCATGCTGGTGAGCGCGATCGGCCGCGGATCGCTGATCATGATGGTGGTGAGCGCGCTGTCGGCGGCGAGCGCATCCAGCTGTCCGACGATCGCGGCGGTGGTGCCCACCGCGATGTCGATCGTGGCGGCGCCGACAAGGCTGTTGCCCGCGCCATCGGTGCCGATCGCCTGAAGGCTGTGCACCCCGGCGCTGAGCCCGGTGAGCAGGAAGCCGCCATGGCCGGTCGCATCGACCTTGCCGGCCGCGATCACGGCGCCATTGTCGAGCAGCGCCATGGTGCTGCCGACCTGGCCGAAGCCGCCGAGCAGGACGCTATAGTCGCTGGTGGCGGCGTTGGCGGTGATCGAGGCGATCGCCAGGCTCGGCGCCAGGCCGGCGGCGAGGTTGATCGTCTTGGTGATGCCGTCCACGATCAGCGCCGGCGGCCGCGTGTCGCTGCTCAGCAGCACGCCGCGCGAGGTGTAATAATTGGTGCCGGTGACGGTGCGCCCGTCCGCGCCATAGGTGCTGACGCTGAAGGTGCCATCCGGCGCGATCAGCTTGTAGGTGGCGAGAATGCCCGACACCGGATCATAGGTGGAAGCGCCGGTATAGCCGCTGACCGCATCGATCGCGAGCACCAGCCGGTTGGACGCATCGTAACGGCCGGTCATCACCGTCTTGCCGCCGATGATGACATTGGCCTGGGTGACGTAATTCTGATTGGTGA
Organism: Sphingomonas morindae; assembly: GCF_023822065.1. Lineage (NCBI taxonomy): Bacteria > Pseudomonadati > Pseudomonadota > Alphaproteobacteria > Sphingomonadales > Sphingomonadaceae > Sphingomonas > Sphingomonas morindae. The sequence continues at coordinate 2,946,824 of NZ_CP084930.1, read as the reverse complement.
CGCCATAGGTCACGTCGATCCGCTGCCCGTCGACGCGGCTCACGGTGGCCTTGCTGATCAGCCCGGTCTTGACGTTGTACGTGTCCACCTCGCGGCCGCCATCGGGCATGGTGACGACTTCGGAGGTGAGATGGCCGCCGGAGTCGAAGCTCTGGGTCAGCAGCGTCTTGCCGGCGACGGTGGTCACCTGATTGTAGCTGCCATCGGCCGCCCAGGTCGTGGCGACGCTGGTCTGTCCCGAGAAGGTCTGCTCGTACATCTTGGTGCCGTGCAGGAAGCGGCTGCGATCGACGAGCGTGCCGGTGGGGTCGTAGGTTTCCACCTGCGTGTCGTAGGCGGTGCTGGTCGACAAGGTGGTGAGCGCGAAATTATAGCCGCCCTGCACCTTGGCGAGGACCGACGCATCGCGGTTGATCAGCGTGTTCATCTGCGAGATCGAAGCGACCGGCAGCGCATGCGTATCGGTGAGGACGACGGCGCCGATGCCGCCGGCATCGGCGATCGCGTCCATCCGCGCGACGATGTCGGACGCGGTGCCGATCTCCATCCGCATATAGTTGGACGCGGGGCCGCTGCGGCCGGTGCCATCGGTGGCGACCGCCGAGATGGCGTGGGTGCCGGTGCCCGTCATGGTGACGACCGTCTGGAAGCTGCCGTCGTCGCCGATCGTCACCGAACCGATGACGCTGCCATTCTCCTTGAGCGTCACCAGCGTGCCGGCCTTGCCGGTGCCGTTGACCACGGTCGTCCAGACATTGTCGCCGGTGAGCTGCACCGCGCTGACCGCGAGCACGGGCGCGGGAATGAAGTCCGCCTTGTCGGGGAAGGTCACGTCGCTGCCGCTGGTGACGACGAGATCCTTGAAGTTGGCGGCGATCGTCTCCTGCGCCTTATAGTCGCGGTAGATGCCTTCCTTCCAATAGACGCCCTTCTCGGTCGCATAGCCGGTATAGCCGGTATAATCGACCAGGGTGACGCCATCGCGCGTGACCACGAGCCGGCCATTGCCGCTCGGATCCATCACGACCTGGATCTGGATGTTGTAATATTGGCCGCGCACGATCGCATCGGGATCGGTCCACAGCACCTTGGTCACGGCCTTGCCATTGGCGTCGGTGCCGTTGAGCGTGACGGTCATATGCTCGCCCGTCATGCCGAGCGCGAAGTCCGGCTCGCCGCCGGCGGTGACCGAGTCATTGTCCTGGTGCAGCTGGCCCAGCACCAGAAAGGCCGAGGTGTTCTTGTCGCCCGGCTCGATCATCAGGCTGTAGTTGATCTGGATCGGCGTGCCGTCGTTATAGACCTTCTGGCCCCACAGCTCGCTGCGCGTGGTGGCGTGGTTGTTCTGGAAATCCCACAAGTACACGTCGCGGGGATGCACCTCGAAGCGCATCACGCCCGGCTCGGGCTGCGTCAGGCTGTAGGACTTGAGCGCATTCTGCACCCAATAGGTCTCACCCGCGATCTCGACGAGGTGGTTGCCCACGGTGTTCACGTCGGGGTCGCTCGCGCTCTCGATCGTGAAGGTCGCCGGATAGGAGGCGGAGGGAATGCGGCCCGAGCCATCGTCCGACACGGCGAAGATATTGTGCAGACCGTCGCCGGACACCTGCACCGAAAGGGCGTAATTGCCGGTGGCGTCGGCGGTGGTGGTGCCGATCAGCTGGCCGTTGGAATAGATGCTGACGGGCGCGCGCCACACGCCGGCGCCGTACAGCTTGACGGTGTAGAGATCGTTGGCGGCATCGGCCACGGTGATCGTGTTGATGCGCAGCGTGGGCGCGGGGATGAAGGTGGTCTGCGTGGCGGGCAGCTGGACGCTGTCGCCCATGTCGATGCTGGTATGGCCGAAATCGGCCGCGATCGTGGTGTTGGCGTTGGTGGCGCGGCGGATCCCCTCCTCCCAATTGGAGGTGGCGACATCGGTATAGCCCAGCGCGCCGGCATAATCGGCGACGACCTGGCCATCGCGGGTGACCACCAGCCGGCCATTGCCGCCCGGATCCAGCACGGCGGTGATATCGATGTGATAGGACTGGCCGCGCACCAGATTGTTCACATCGGTATAGACCTGCGCCGCGCGCAGCGTGCCGCTGCTGTCGATATAGCGCGCGTAGATGACGAGCTGGTCGCCAACCAGGCCGATCTCATAGGGCGGCGGCAGCACGCTGCCGTCCGACGCGGTCTGCGCCAGCTCGCCGAGCACGAGATAGCTGGCGTCGTTCGGATCGCCCGGTTCGACCGTGAGATCGAAGCCGATATGCGTCGGGATGCCGTTGGCCGCCGGCATGGCGACGGAAATCTGCGATTCATCGGCGAGGCCGCCGCGATAGGCGACCTCATCGCCGGGCCGCACCTCGAACCGGAAGGTGCTCGAGTCCGTGGCGCTCCAGCTCCAGCTCTGCTGCGCCCCCACAAGGGTGTATCCGCTGGGATCATCAGGAGTAATCAGAGTCACGCCACACCTCATCTCGCTTCACGAGCCAGATGGCAGGGCGGGCGCCCTCAGGACAATCCGGTTAACAAACGGTAGCCTTGCAGCTGTGCTAGAATGAGCCGCTTTCCGCGCTGCACCGCAGAAAAGTGTTAAGAATTGCTTTTTTAATTAATGGTTTCGAGCAGCGGAACGAGTTTCTTGGCGACATCGGCCCAGCTGCGGCCGCCCGCGGGGCGATCGGCGGCGGCGCGCGTGAGCGCGGCATCCACCTCGGCAGCATCGCGCACCAGCACGATCTGGTCGGCCATTGTGAGCGCCTGCGGAATCGGCGTGGAGACGAGCCCGGTGCGCGATGCGAGGCAATGATAGAAGCGCAGCGGATCGATGAACTCGGTCAGCCGGTCGCCCACCTTGTAGGGCGCGAAGGCGACGAGATAGCGCGCCAGCAGCGCGGGCAGTTCGGGATCGGTATAGGGGCCGTTATAGCGGATATTGGGGGTGTCGGCGACGAGCCGCTCGAGCGCCGCCGCGATCGCCGGATCATCCTGCGAGACGCGGCCCCAGATCTCGAAGACGCGATCCGGGCACGCCGCCGCCGCCGCGCGCATCAGCGCGAAATCGAAACGGCCGTCGAGGCTGGCGAGGATGAGGACATGGCGCTCGTCGGCGTCGGTCTTGGGCAGGGGCTGGAGCGAGGAGCCGTTGCCGAGATGGTGCGAGCGCGGGAACAGCGTTTTCAGGCTGGGCGCGGCATGGACGAGGAGATCGGAGGAGGCGACCAGCAGGCGCTGCGCGGTGGCCGCGCGCGTGCGTGCCGCGCCGCGCAAATTGTAGAGCAGATCGTCGTGCAGATCGAGGCACCAGCGCGTCCCGCTGATCGCGCGGAGCAGAATCGACAGGCCGGGAAAGGCGAGGTTGGTGGAATTGAACACGATCGGCCGCGCCGCAGGGCGCCGCCGCCGCAGTACGGCGAACCAGCGCACCAGACGCGGCAGCGACCAGCGCACCGTTTCGCCCGTCGCCATGTCCGTGATCTCCGGATGGCGCTTCAGGAAGATATAGGTAACAGCATGGCCGAGGGCCTGCAGCTCGCGCGCGAGATGCAGTCGGAAGTCGCTCTTCGCCGGCCGCACGGTCAGCAGGACGATTTCCATGACAGGTCTATTCCCTATTGCTGAGGATGGGCGATGCGTGACACGTCGGCCCGGCGGTGACAAGCGGGCGGGCCCGAGCGACCCATCCCGATCCGGATCGCGCCGGGGGCGGGACACGAGGCAGGAGTTGGCATGACGAAGATGATGAGTCAGGGCGCGCTTCCCTGGTCTTCCACCCGGGTCCGCGCGGCGGTGGCGCTGCTTCCGCTCCTGACCTTTGCCGAGCTGCTGGCGCTGGGCGCCAATGGGCCGGTGCTCGCCGTGCTCGCCGCCATGGCCGAGATCGCGGCCGCGCTGCTCGTGCTGCTGCTGCTCTGGCCGGGCGCGACCTTTTGGCGCGCCGCCGCGCCGGGTCTGATCGCGCTCGGCCTGGTGGTGCTCTGGGGGCTGGTGCCGGTGCTGGCGCCGGACGTGACGCCGACGCCCGATCTCGCTTTGCCGGGCTTCGTCCGGCTGGCGGGCGGCGCCGCCATGCTGATGGCCGCCGGCATTGTCGGCCATCGCCGGGGCCTCGCGCGGCGCGCGGTGGATTGGCTGGTGCTGCTCGGCATCCTCCAAATGCTGATCGGCCTGATGGCGCGGCAGATCGATCCGAGCAGCGTGTTCGGCTACGACAAGTCGATCACGGGGCTGCGCTTCAGCGGCACCATGATCAACGCCAACGCCAGCGGTTGCGTGGCGGCGGTGACGACGGTGCTGGCGTTCGGCCGCGTTCAGGCGCTGCTCCGCGACGGCCCGGCGCGCAGCCTCAAGGCCGCGCTGGCGCGGATCGGCTGCGTGCTGGGCGTGCTGCTCGGGCTGGGCGTCATCACCATCTCGGGCTCGCGCGCCGGCCTCACGCTCGCTCTGGTCGCGCTGGCGGTGATGGTGCTGCGGGATACGGTGGTGCGGCGCGCGCTCGGGCGCGGGCGCGGTCTCGCCTTTCTGTTCGGCACCGCCGCGCTGGCGATCCTTTTGGGCAGCCTGCTCGGCGCGACGGCGATCCATCGCTTCGTGACGCTCGGCGACGACAGTTTCGACCGCATCGCCATCTGGCGCCACTATGCGGCTCTGGCACGCGCCGCGCCAACCTTCGGCTATGGCCTGATCGGCTTCGAGGAGATGAACCGCGCCACGCTCCACTCCGCCGCCGAGGCCTTCTCCTTCTGGTATATCAACTCCGCCCATAACTCGCTGATCGAAATGGTGCTGGAGGGTGGCTGGCCCTATGCGGTGCTGCTCAGCGGCACGGTGCTGCTGATGTTCGTGGTGGCGCTGCGCGGGCTCAAGCGGCAGGACGATCCGGTGGTGCGCGCGGCCTTTGTCGGGCTCGCCATCATCGGCGCCGCCTCCACCGTGGACATCACGCTGGACGTGCCGGCGATCGTCACGCTCGGCGCGGTGCTGCTCGGCCTGCTCTGGGGACGCGGGCTGCGGGCGAGCGCGCGGCGGGATCAGGAGCCGGGCTGGCGCGGCCGGGACTGACCCGCGAGCCCCGCTTCGCCAAAGGTCCAAAGCCTAACGCCAGCCCCCGGCGGGACGGGGCGAATCGCCCGAAATCCGGCCGATTCTCGGGGCCTGCGGACGTCGAGAGCAGAAATTTAACCACTTCCCGACACCGGATGTTCGGCATTGAAACGCTAGCTGAAACGGTCTCCCCGACAAGGAACCGGAACAGTGGCTACCAAACCCGTCTATACTGTTAGCCAGTGGAATGCCAATCTCACTGGCTATTATTCGATCGACATGGCAGGTTATCTTTTCTCCTATCAGGGTGCTGCTCAAAGCTATGCTATGAGTGCGCCGGACGCCAACACGGTGCGTTTCGAACTGCACCAGGGCGACAATAACTGGTGGGACGCCTCGGTCGGTCACAATGTCGGCCGGGTTGAGCTGGCGACGCGCGACAATGTCGCGCTGAACGGCACGCCGCTGCATGTCAGCTACGGCTTCACGCTGGAAAAGGGTCCGCCGAACACGGCGAGCTGGGTCGTGCTCGGCCAGCTGCACCAGGATCTGGACTCGGTTGGCCCCGGCCCGCCCCCCTTCGCGATCGGCCTCAACGGCGAGAAGATGACGGTCATCGTCCGCTACACCGGCGCCGATGGCAAGCAGGTCGAGAAGACGATCTTCTCCGATCCCTACGACATCGATCGCGGCCATCAGTATCAGTTCGACATCAAGGCGATCACCGATCCTTCGGGCAAGGTGGGCCGGATCGTGGTGACCCGCGACGGCGTGACCATCGCCGACTATTCGGGCCAGATCGGCGATCCTTCGATGAAGGGCGTCTACTGGGCGGAAGGCATTTATCGCGACGGCAACGCCACCGAGACGATCGCCGCCGACTATTCGAACCTGAAGATCAGCACCGGCAGCGACGTCAGCATTCCGAGCGCGAGCGACTTCATCGCCGCGCCGACGCTGGCGGTGAGCACGGTGGTGGAGCAGCTGCCGCAGACCAACGCGGTCAATGCGCTGCTCGCCCAGGCGAAGCTGGTGACCAGCGCGGCCCCCGCCGCCGCCGCCGCCGGCAGCTACAGCGTGACGCTCACCGGCACCGCCAAGGCCAATGCCGTGGTGAATGTCTATGAGGGCAAGACGCTGATCGGCACCGCCAAGGCGGACGCGCAGGGCCATGTCAGCCTGACCGTCCAGACCTCGGGCGCGGGCACGCACAATATCTATTCGACCGCGGTGGACGATAGCGGCCGCGCCGGCGTGACCTCGCAGGCGATGCATGTCGTGATCGGCACGGCGGCCTCGATCGCGAGCCAGTTCGACACGCTGTCCAAGGACACCGGGCTGGGCGCGGTGGTGATCACCGACACGCCGGTGATCAACGTCAGCAACTCGGTCGATCTCAGCCGCTATCTGCACGCCACGGACTTCCTCGCGAAGATCCAGGGCACGGTGCTGCTCAAGCTCACCGAGACGGTGGCGGGCAGCGGCTACGATCAGCAGGTCCGCACCTATGATGCGTCGGGCACGCTGCTGGAGATGCAGCGCTTTTCGGCCGGCCGCCTGACGATGGACCAGACCTATAGCGGCACCGAGACCGTCACGCACAATTATGCGGCGGACGGCACCTCGTCGATCATCCACAATGTCGCCGGCAAGACGGTGACGGCGGACAATTTCGGCGCCAACGGCATCGAGACCTCGCGGCAGGTCTACTTCACCGATGGCGGCAAGCAATATGTCTATTTCGACGCCACCGGCACGGTGAACAAGACCATCACCTATCCGGCGGCGGGCGGCCGCATCGAGAACAGCTACGGCCTCACCGGCAAGACCTATGTCAGCCAGACGATCGTCTACGACGCGGCGGGCAAGCTGCTCAGCCAGGGCCGGTTCGATGCGGCGGGCCATCTGGTGTGGGCGTCCGACGCGACCGGCGCCAACACCACCTACACCTATGACGCCAGCGGCACGCTCAACAATTACCGCATGAACAAGGCCGATGGCAGCTACAGCATCACCACCTTCGGCGCCGATGGCAGCACCGTGCTCTCGACCAAATATTACACCAACAAGAATGTGTTGACCGGAACCGACACGGGCAATCCGGCGCCGGCGGCGGCCGCGCCCGTGCTGGCGGCGCTCGCCAAGGAGGCCGCGATCGAGGCCAGCACCCAGCCGGTCGCGATGACCCCGGCGCTGGACTCGCTGGCGCCGACGCTCGCCGCCGCCGTCACGTCGCAGGACAATGGCGTGGCCACCGTGACCTTCACCGGCACCGGCCATATCGGCGCCACGGTGACGATCATGGACGGCAACACCGTGGTCGGCACCACCGTGGTGGACGGCACCGGCAAGCTCGCCGAGATCATCCAGATCAGCGGCGCGGGCCAGCATAACTTCACCGCCGTGATGGCGGACGCGGCCGGCCATACCGGCGTGTCCAACGCCGCCAGCGTGGTGGTGAAGGCGGCGGCGCCGGTGATCTCGCAGCCCGACAGCGTGGCCGTGAAGGCGCCCGCGGTGCATGTGTTCGCGACCATGGCCGATCTTCAGATGAGCCTGAAGACGGATGCGGTCAGCGGCGATGCCAGCGCGCTGCTGAAGCTGGATCAGACCATCACCAACCAGAGCTACGATCACCAGGTGCAGACCTTCGATCATCTGGGCAACCGCCTGCAGATCGAGCGCTACAGCGGCGCCACCAAGACGATGGACGAGCTGGATCATGGCAACATCCAGGTGACGCACAACACCAAGGCCGATGGCAGCTACACGGTGACGCGCACCATCGACGGCACGCTGGTGGGCAGCACCAGCTACGACGCCAACGGCCAGGTGACCGAGACGACCATCAAATATCAGGATGGCAGCACGCGCGACGTGTTCTCCACCAGCACGGGGGCCGTGACCAGCTCCACCTTCTACGCGAGCGACGGCACGCGCGCGGAGACGACGCTGGGCATCACCGGGCGCGACTATGCGCAGCAGACGCTGGAGCGCAGCGCCAACGGCACGCTGATCTACGGCATGCGCGCCGATGCCGCGGGCCATGTGCTGACGGCGATGGACTATGTCCATGGCCTGACCGCCAGCTATCAATATGATGCGTCGGGCACCGCCACCGGCTATCGCCTCACCAACGCGGATGGCAGCTATAGCGTCACCCGCTTCGGCAGCGACGGCCACAGCGTGGTCAGCACCTCCAGCTACACCGCCAAGGGTGCGCTGACGGGGACGAGCCAGGCCGATCCCGGCGCGGATCTGCTGGCCCATGTCACGGCGGTGGCGGCCTCGACCCATAGCGAGATCGGCAACAGCTTCACCGGCACCACCGGTGACGACAAGCTGGTGGCGGGGAGCGCGGCGAGCCTGCTCGACGGCGGCCTCGGCAACGACACGCTGATCGGCGGCGCCGGCAACGATCTGCTCATGGGCGGTCGCGGCAGCGACGTTATGACGGGCGGCGGCGGCAACAACGTCTTCTGGTTCGGCCTGGGCGACACCGCGGCCGACACGAAGCTGGCCGATCGCATCACCGACTTCCACCAGGGCGACAAGATCGACGTCTCGACCATGGCCAATGCGATCAGCGGCCATGCCGGCTTCACCTTCCTCGGCACCGATGCCTTCAACGGTGTCGCCGGGGCGGTGCATGTGGTCGATATCGACGGCAACAGCTTCGTCCAGGGCGATCTGAACGGGGACAAGGTGGCGGATTTCTCGATCCGTCTCGACGGGCACCACAGCCTGGCCGCCACCGACTTCCTCTTCTGATCTTCCCCAGTCGGGGCTCAAGGATGGGCCGGGCGCGACATGCGTCCGGCCCTTTCCGCGTCCGGCGGTGACGCGGCCGCCACAGCGGCCGAGAAAGCGCCGCGTCCCGGCCTTTTAAGACTTTGTGCACGCGCGACAGCTATAGCCGGATCGTGGTAAACGGACTGGCTTAAAACAGAGAGTTGCTGCGTGACGGACACCCGGACCCCCTTCGATCCCGTGCGGGACGCCCTGTCGCGCTGCCGCACCCATCTGGTCGCCGCGGCCAGCTTCAGCGCCTTCAGCAACCTGCTCGCGCTCGTCCCCTCCATCTACATGATCCAGGTCTATGACCGGGTGGTGCCGACGGGCGGCGCCGCGACGCTGGCGCTGCTCAGCCTCGTCGCGCTGGCCGGGCTGGCGGTGCTGGCGGCGCTGGACTGGTTGCGCAGCCGCCTGCTGCTGCGCGCGGGCGCCTCGCTCGATGCCGATCTCTCGGGGCGCACGCTCCGCATGGTGATGTCGACGCCGCGGCTCAACGTCGTGCAGCGCAACGAGGCGATGCGCGATCTCGACACGCTGCGGCAGACCGTCGCCAGCCCGGCGATGGGCGCGCTGTTCGATGCGCCCTGGGCGCCCATCTATGTCATCGCGGCCTTCCTGCTGCACCCGTGGCTGGGCGTGCTCACGCTCTTCTCGGCGGCGCTGCTGTTCGGCCTCGCCTGGGACAATGAGCGCAAGATCCGGGTGCCGGTGCGCGCCGCGGCCGAAGCCGCCAGCGGCGTCTATTCGCGCCAGAACCAGCTCGTCGCCTATGCCGGCGAGATCCGCGCGCTGGGCATGGCCGATGCGCTGACGCTGCGCCAGCTCCAGCACCGCGCCTTTGTCGGCGAGCTTCAGGCCGAGGCCAGCTTCACGGGCGGCAATCATGCCGGGCTGATGAAGTTCCTGCGTCTCACCCTCCAGTCCGCCGCGCTGGCCGTCGGCGCGTTGCTGGTGGTGGAGGGCAGCATGTCGGCGGGCGCGGTGTTCGCCTCCTCGCTGATCCTCGGCCGCGCGCTGGCGCCGATTGAGCAGATCGTCGGCAGCTGGAAATCCATCATCCAGCTGCGCACCGCCTATGCCCGCCTGCGGGAATTGCTGGGCCAGGATCAGGAGCGCAGCCACACCGCCCTGCCCGTGCCGAGCGGCGCGGTGCAGGTGGAGCGGCTGACCATGGTGGCGCCGGGCAGCGACCGTGTCGCGCTGGCGGACGCCAGCTTCGCGATCGCCCCGGGCGAGGTGATCGGCGTGGTCGGCACCAGCGGCGCGGGCAAATCGACGCTGCTGCGCGCGCTCGCCAATGCCGAGCCGCCGGCGCGCGGCCATGTCCGCTTCGACGCCGCCTCGCTCGCCGACTGGAACCCCGATCGGCTGGCGGAGCATATCGGCTATCTCCCGCAGAGCTTCATCCTCTTCCCCGGCACGGTGAAGGAGAATATCGCACGCTTCCGCACCGTGATCGACGGCGACACCGAGGCGCTGGACGCCGCCGCCGTGACCGCCGCCCAGGCGATCGGCGCGCACGAGATGATCCTGCGCCTGCCCCAGGGCTATGACACGCCGATCGGCGCGGGCGGCCTCGGCCTCTCCTCCGGCCAGGCGCAGCGGATCGCGATCGCGCGCGCGCTGTTCGGCACCCCGCGCATTGTCGTGCTGGACGAGCCCACCGCGCATCTCGACGGCGAGGCCACCCAGGCCTTTCTCGCCACGCTGGCCCGGCTGCGCGAACGCGGCACCACCGTGCTGTTCGCCAGCCATATGGGCGAATTGCTGACCGCCGCCGACAAGATCCTCGTGCTGCGGGAGGGCCGGGTCGAACGTTTCGTCCCGCTCTCCGAGGCGATGCCGCAGCGTCCCGCCCCCGCCGTCACCCGTAAGGCTTCGTAATGCGCTCCCTGATCCGCACCGACTCGCCCGCGCTGCCGCTCTCGCCGATCGAGGCGGGCCGGCACGCCCCCCGCCTCCAGGATCCGCGCCGCGAGCTTATCGCCGGCGGCGCGCTGATCGGCCTGTTCGTCTTCGGCTTTATCGGCTGGTCCGCCGTGGCGCGGCTGGATGCCGCCGTCCACAGCGCCGGCGTGGTCCGCGTCGCGGGCGAGCGGCAATCGGTCCAGGCCGCCGCGCCGGGGCTGATCGCGCGCATCCTCGTGCATGAGGGCGATCGGGTGAAGGCGGGCCAGCTGCTGGTCGAGTTCGTCGGCACCGAGCAGCAGGCGCAGGAACGCTCGCTGGCCAACCGCGTCTTCGGCCTTCAGGCGGAAATCGCGCGGATCGAGGCCGAACGGACGGGCGCGCGCCGCGTTGCCCCGCCGGCGGCCTGGCAGAGCCTGACCCTGGAGGATCGCGAGACGGCGATGACCGCGCTCGCGCATGAACAGGCCAATCTCGATGCCCGGCAGGGGCTGCTCAGCGCACAGCGCGCGGTGCTCGGCCAGCGCGTCGCCGAGGTCGGCGATCAGATCGAGGGCTATCGCGAGCGCCAAAGCTCCAACGCCAAGCAGAGCGAGCTGAACAAGGACGAGCTGGCCAGCGTGCAGGATCTCTACCGCCAGGGCTATGCCACCAAGTCGCGCGTGCTCGCGCTGCAGCGCAACGCCGCCTCGATCGAAGGCGATATGGGCGCCGCCAACGCCGAAATGGCGCGGCTGCGGAGCACGGCGGGCGAAACGCGCCTCCAGATGATGCAGCTCGACAGCCAGCATCAGCAGGAAAACGCCGATCGCGAACGCACCGCGCAGACCGAGCTGCAATCGCTGCTGCCGCAATGGCGCGCCGCGCGCGACCAGCGCGATCTGAGCGAGGTGCGCGCGCCCGTCGGCGGCGTCGTGCTGGGGCTTGCCACCCACACGGTGGGCGGCGTGGTGGCGGCCGGCCAGAAGCTGATGGACATCGTGCCCAGCGACGCCGCGCTGGTGATCGAATCGCAGGTCGCGCCGACCGACGCGAACGATCTCCATCCCGGACAAAAGGCCGATGTGCGGATCAACATGGTGGGCGGCCGCAATCTGCCCGCGCTGCACGGCACGGTGACGCGCGTCTCGGCGGACAGCCTGACCGACGAGAAGAGCGGCCGCTCCTTCTTCACCGCGCAGGTCCGCGTCCCCCGGTCCGAGCTGGACGCGGTGAGCCGCGAGGCGGGCTATGCGGGCACGATCCGCCCGGGCACGCCGGCCGAAGTGTCGGTGCCGCTCAAGCCGCGCACCGCGCTGCAATATTGGATCGGCCCGCTGACCAGCCGCTTCTCGCGCGCGCTCACCGAGCGCTGAGCCCGAGCCGATGGTCGCGACGGGCGAGGCGCGCCGCCGGGCGCGCCTCGCCCGTCTCCGTCAGGGCTGATCGGCGGCGGGCTGGAGCGGGCCATAGCCCATCCGCGCCCGCGACGGCCGGCCGGAGAAATCGCTCACCGCATGGGTGGCGTGGCGGAAATTGACCATGGGATTGTAGCCATGGCCATTATCCGCGCCGAGCGTATGCGCGTCGGCGAGGCCCATCACGTTGAGCAGCTGGAACGCCGCGACATAGGCATCGTGCTGGGCGCGGGCGAGGCCGATCCGGCTGTTGAGCAGCTCCAGCTCGGCGTTGAGGATGTCCAGAACCTGGCGCTCGCCGCCATTGGCCTCGATCCGCACGCCCTTGGCCGCGTCCTCATTGTCCGTCACCGCCTGCTGATAGGCGGTGATGGTGCGCTGCGCGGCCTGGAAGGCGGCGAAGGCGGCGCGCGCGGCGCTGTCCACCTGCCGCTCCGCCCCGCGCCGGCGCGCCTCGGCCTCGTCGAGCCGGTCCTGCGCCTGGCGCACCTGCGCGGCGACGGTGCCGCCCTGGTAGAGCGGCAGCGTCAGCGTGGCGCTGACCTGCGAGGCGTTGCTGTCGACATTGCCGATGCCCGCGAAACGATCCCGATAGGAATAGAAAGTGGAGGCGCCGCCCACCGAGAGCGTCGGCAGCCGCGCGCCGCGCGCGGCCGACACGTCGCGCTGCGCCGCCTCGGCCGCCGCCTTGTACGAGGCGAGCGCGCCATTGTGCGCGAGCGCGCCGGCCACCGCATCCGCCACCGTGGCGGGCACGGGCGGCAGCGCCGGCGGCGGCGCGAGCTGCACCGGATCGAGCCCGATCACGCGGCGGAAGCTTTCCTCGCTGGCGATGATGTCGCTCTCCGCGCCGGCCAGGCCCGCGCCGCCCTGCTGGATGCGCGCGCTGGTCTGGGCGAGATCGGTGCGGGTGACATCGCCCGCCTTGAGCCGCGCCTGGCTGGACTGGTAGACCTGGTTCAGCGCGGCGACATTCTGGCGGTTGAGTTCGAGGATCGCGCGATCGCGCAGCACATCGACATAGGCCGTCACCGCCTCGACCAGCGTGTCGCCCTCGATGCCGCGCAGCGCCTCGCGTCCCGCCGCCGAGCGCTTGTCGGCCGCGCGCACCGCGTTGCGCACGCGGCCGCCCTGGAAGAGCGGCAGCTGGCCCTGGACCCCGGCGAGGAGCGCACGATTATAGCCCGCGAGCGCGCGCAGGCCGTCCAGCCCATAGGTATAGTTGGTGCTGACGCCGAGCTGCGGCCGGCCTTGCCCGCGCGCGATCGCGGCATCCTCGTCGGTGGCGCGCAGCGAGGCGCGCTGCGCATCCAGCGAGGGGTTGGTCGCATAGGCGGCGGCGAGCGCCTCCTGCAGCGTCAGCGCCGATGCCGCCGCGGGTGTGAGGAGGAGCACGCCTCCGCCTGCCGCCGCCAGCCATCGCCCCAGCTTACGCACCATTACTCAGCCCTTTCGCCCGCCGACCCTGCTCCGGCCGCAAACACGGTGCCGCCGCGCGTGGCCCGCGTCCAGTGCGAACCGGCAACTTTGCGCGAAATGCAGCTTTTCGGCGGCTTAGGAGCCCGGAATGCGCATCAGCGGCCAGGGATTGCGGCGCGGCACGGTGCGGCGCGGCGTGAGCGGACCGCTCGCCGGATCGGTATCCGCGTCCGCCTTGGCGACGGGGATCGGCCGGGCATAGCAGGCGCCGCCATAGAGTGCCCAGGCCACCGCCGAGTTGAGCGGCTGGAACGTATAGGGCGAGGTGTTGCCGAGGCCGAAGGGATTGGCCACCTGCCCCGATCCCGCCGACTGGGTGGAAAGCCGCACGCGGCGCGCGTCGCACGCCACCTGCACGAGGTAGAGCGCCTCGGGCCGGATCTCGGAGGTGGCCGGCGTGACGCCTTCGGCCAGCGCGTTCGGGCCGCTCGCCTCGGGCGGAGTCAAGGCCTTGGGCGCCTGGATGCGCGCCCACATGGTGGCGACGTCGCCCTGCCATTTCAGGCTCTCGCGATCGACGGTGACCCGCTGCTCGGCGAAGGCGCGGCTGGTGACGCGCCAATCGCCCGCCACCGCCGGCGCGGCGAGGATCGCCGCAAAGACTGCCGCTAGACAGAGCGGAATGGTGCGTGGCACGATCGAGCCTCCCGGCGAGCTGGACGTCCCCGCTCTCGGCCGCCGGGCGAGTCGCGTCAAGGCTCGCGCGGGGCGGCTGTGCCGGAACGTGTCTGTTGCGCCCTGGACGGGCTGTTGCGTGCCGCTTGCGTCCGGCCGGATGCCACGCCTAAGATGGCTGCCATTGTGCAGCGCAACGCACTGTTTGCTGAAAGAGGGCCGAGGTGCACAAGGTTCGGTTACTCGCCGCCGTCATCGCCCTGGCGCTGATCGTCGACTTCACCGTGTCGAGCTGGGATCGGCTCGGCTATGGCATCGCGCTCGTGCCGAGCATGGTCGGGGCGCTGGTCGTGCTGCCCAACACCGTCACCGATGCCGCGTCGGGGCGGAGGCGGCGCCTGCTGGCGGCGGCGGCGATGATCCTGGCGCTGTCCATCGCCACCTCCTGCGCGCTCTTGCTGCGCAGCCAGGCCTGGGCGCAATTGCTGCTGCTCGCCACGCTGTTCGCGGCGAGCTGCCTGCTGGTGGCACTGGCGGTGGTGGGCGCGCGCCGCCGCCGCACGCGTGCGCTGCACAATTATCTGCGGACCTGATCCTTGGCCGCATCGCGCGGTGACGCGCCCACGGCCGCCATCAGCCCCGGCAGCGCCACGCCCAGCGCCAGCGCGCGATACACGTAGCTTGCGAGCAGCGCCACCCAGGCGCCGCCATTGCCCCAGGGCCGCGCCAGCCCGTCGGTGACGAGATAGGCGCCAAGCGCCACCAGCGCGGCGTTGCGCAGCGCGCGCCCGCGCGCCGCGCCGAGGAAGATGCCGTCGAGCAGCCAGCTCGGCCAGCCCAGCGCCGGCACCAGCGCCGCCCCCGGCAGCGCCGCGGCGGCGGCGGCGCGCACCGCGGGATCGGGCGTGACGAGCGCCACGAAGCGGCTTCCCGCCAGCGCGATCGCCAGCGCGAAGCCGAGGCCGCCCAGCGCCGAGCATTCCGCGCATAGCCTGATCGCGCGGCGCAACGTGGCCCGCGCGCCGGCGCCGATCGCCTGGCCGACCCGCGCCTCGGCGGTGAAGGCGATGCCATCAAGCATGAAGGCGCTGATGCTCACCATCTGGAGCAGCACATGGTTGGCGGCGAGCGCGACCGCCCCGCGCCGCGCCCCGACATGGGCGAACCAGCCGAACAGCGCGAGCAGCGCCAGCGTGCGCACCAATATCTCGGCCTGGACCGCGCACAGCCGGCGCAGCGCGGCGGGTGCGAACAGCGCGGCGCGGTCGATCCGCGCGCGCAACCGGCCGGCGCCCCCCAGCGCGCGCAGCGCGAGGCGTAGGCCGAGGAGGAGCGCGCACCATTCCGCCGCGCTCGTTCCCAGGCCGATCCCCCGCACGCCCGCGTGGAAGAGCCGCACCAGCGCGAGATCGAAGACGATGTTGAGGCCGTTGAGCAGCAGCTGGACGTGCAGGGCATCGCGGCTGCGTCCGAGGCCGAGCAGCCAGCCGCTCACCGCATAGAGCGCCAGCGCCGCCGGCGCGCCGAGCAGGCGCGCGCGCACGAAGTGCCCCGCGGGCGCGGCCACGCCGGGGCCGGCGCCGAGCAGCCACAGGCCGAGCCACGCGAGCAGGGGCGCCGCCACGATCAGCATCAGGCCCAGCGCCGCGCCCAGCATCAGCCCGCGCAGCAGCAGCCGATCGCGCTCGGCGGCATCGCCCGCGCCTTCGGCCTGCGCCGTCAGGCCGGTCACGCCCATGCGGAGGAAGCCGAAGGTCCAGAACAGGAAATTGACGAGGGTGGCGCCCAGCGCGACGCCCGCCAGCGGCGCCGCGCCACCTCCGCTGCGCCCGATCAGCGCGGCGTCGACGATGTTGACCAGCGGCACCAGCGCCTGGCCCAGCATGATCGGCAGGGCCTGGGCGAGGAGCGCGCGACGTTCGGTCATGGCGCCGCTCTAGCCGCCCGGCGGCCCGGCACAAAGCCGGGGCGGCGCGGGATCAGGCGGGCTGCGGCGTCAGCGGCGCCTCGGCGCGGGTCCGCACGCGCAGCGTGGCGAGCGCCGCCAGCAACAGCAGCGCCCCGGCCAGCACCAGCACGTGGCGCGGATCGCCGCCCAGCACCGGACGGTAGAGCAGCGGCAGCGTGACCGTCTCGATCATCATGGGCACGACGATGAACATGTTGAAAATGCCCATATATACCCCGGTCCGCTCGGGCGGGACGCTGTTCGCCAGCAGCACATAGGGGCTGCCCATCAGGCTCGCCCAGGCGATGCCGATGCCGATCATCGGCAGATAGCAGAGCGATTCGCGGTGCAGCCCGGGCAGCACGATCATCGCCGCGCCGCCCGCCAGCATCGCCAGCGCATGCACCCGCGCGGCGCCGATCCGGCGCATCAGCGGCACCAGCAGAAAGGCCGAGGCGAAGGCGACGACATTGTAGCAGGCGGCGAGCCGGCCATTCACCAGAGTCGCATCGCGCACCGCCGCGGTCGCATCGCTGTCGTGCAGCGCGCGCGCGAGCGAGAAGACCACGAACTGCCAGTAGCAGAACATGCCATACCATTGGCAGAGCATGGCCAGCGCCAGCTGGCGCATCGGCCGGGGCATGTCCTGCATGGCGGCCACGAAATCGCGCCAGGCGCCGGCGGCGCTGAGCCGTGCCTCCCGCGTCTCGGCGCGCGGCGGCGGCGGCAGTTCGGGCACGCGCCAGACCGACCAGAGCACGGTGCCGAGCGCCAGCCCCGCCCCCACCAGAAAGGCGAGCCGCGTGACATGGGGAATGCCGTTGCCGTCCACCGCATCGGGATTGAAGCCGGCCCAGACGAAGAGCGACGGCGCCAGATAGGCGAGCGTCTGCGCCAGGCCCGTAAAGGCGCTCTGGGTGAGGAAGCCGAGCGGCCGCTGCGCGGGATCGAGCCGATCGCTCACATAGGCGCGATAGGGCTCCATGGTGATGTTGTTCGCGGCATCGAGGATCCAGAGCAGCGACGCCGCCACCCACAGGGCGGGGCTGAACGGCATAGCGACGAGCGCCAGGCTGCACAGCACCGCGCCGATCAGGAAATAGGGGGTGCGCCGCCCGATTCGGGTGACGGTGCGATCGCTGAGCGCGCCGACCAGCGGCTGCACGATCAGCCCCGTCATCGGACCGGCAAGCCAGAGCAGCGGCATGGTTTCCGGATCGGCGCCGAGATAGCTGTAGATCGGGCCCATATTGCCCTGTTCCAGCCCGAAGCTGAACTGCAGCCCGAGAAAACCCAGATTCATCTGGACGATATTCCAGAAGGACAATTGCGGCCGCTCGCTCATCCCCAGCCTCTCCCCGGCGGCCGGGCCCCTGCCCGCGCCATCGGCCTGTTCTATCGTGTCCACAATCGTTTGCAAATAGGACTTGCAAACGTTTGTAGTTTTGCTAGCCACTGCGCCAGCGAGCCGGCCACGCAGCGGCCGGCCCAAAGGAGGGGATATGACCGGGGGGATCCGTTTTCTCGCTTGCTCGCTGATCGCGCTCAGCACCGCCGCCGCCGCCCAGCAGGCCGCACCCAAGACGGACGAGTCGAAGGCGCCCGCGCAGGACGCGCCGCAGGACATCGTCGTCACCGCCGTCTCGCGCGGGCAGAATCTGCTCAAGAGCGCGGTGTCGGTAAGCTCGCTCTCGGCCGATGCGATCGCCCAGTCCGCGCCGCGCTCCACCGCCGAACTGTTCCGCAACATTCCCGGCATCCGCGCCGAGGCCTCGGGCGGCGAAGGCAACGCCAACATCTCGGTGCGCGGCCTGCCGGTCGCCTCGGGCGGCGCCAAATTCCTCCAGCTCCAGGAGGACGGCCTGCCCGTCCTCGAATTCGGCGACATCACCTTCGGCAATGCCGACATCTTCCTGCGCGCCGACACCAATATCGCGCGGATCGAGGCGGTGCGCGGCGGCTCCGCCTCCACCTTCGCCTCCAATTCGCCCGGCGGCGTGATCAACTTCCTGTCCAAGACGGGCGAGACGCAGGGCGGCGCGGTCCAGGCCGGGATCGGGCTCAATTATGGCGAATATCGTTTCGATGGCGACTATGGCGGCAAGCTGAGCGAGACGGTGCGCTTCCATGTCGGCGGCTTCTACCGCCAGGGCGAAGGCCCGCGCCGCGCCGGCTATGACGGCAACAAGGGCGGCCAGATCAAGGCGAACATCACCAAGGAGTTCACCGGCGGCTATCTGCGCCTCTACGGCAAATATCTGAATGACCGGGCGATCGCCTATATGCCCAATCCGGTGCGCGTGACCGGCACCGACGCCGATCCCCACTATACCGATCTGCCCGGCTTCAGCATCACCCAGGACACGCTGCACTCGCGCTACGACACGCGCAACGTGACGCTGGACGGCGACAATCGCCCCGCCACCCATGATCTGCGCGATGGCCAGCATCCGCTCGTCAAGGCGGTGGGGCTGGAAGGCAAGCTGGATCTCGGCGCCGGCTGGACCGCGACCGAGCGCTTCCGCTACGCCGACATATCCGGCCGCTTCATCACCAACTTCCCATCCGCCGTGGACCGCGCCGACGCGACCGCCGTCGCGCTGGGCGGCGCGGGCGCGACCGCGCGCTACTTCAACGGACCGCAGGCGGGCCAGGCGGTGCCCGGCGATGCCTATCTGGCCCGGGTGGTGGTGTTCGATGTCTCGCTCAACAGCCTCAACAACATCACCAATGATTTTCGCCTGAACCGCAGTTTCCAGCTCGGCGGCGGCGCGCTAGACGTGACGCTGGGCTTCTACAAATCCCGGCAGACGATCAATACCGACTGGCTCTGGACCTCGACCCTGTTGGCGGTGCAGGGCGGTGGCCGCGCGGCGCTGGTGGATGTGCGCAACGCCGCCGGCACGCCGGTGACGGAGAATGGCTATTATGCCTATAGCGCCACCTATTTCGGCGATTGCTGCCGGCGCAGCTACCGGCTGCACTATAATGTCAACGCGCCCTTCGCCTCGTTCAGCTGGAACCTCAACGCGCTGACGCTGGACGCCAGCCTCCGCTATGATTTCGGCAACGCCCGCGGGCGCATCGCGGGCGCCGATCTCGGCGGCGGCCGGGTGGGCGTGCAGAGCTTCGACATCAATGGCGACGGCACGATCAGCGCGCCCGAAACCCGCGTCGCCGTCCTCCCGCTCGGCAGCGCCGCGCCGGTCCATTATAATTACGATTATCTCTCCTACTCGTTCGGCGTGAACTACCGGCTGCGCGACGATCTCTCGGTGTTCGGCCGCTATAGCCGCGGCGCGCGCGCCAATGCCGACCGGCTGCTCTTCGGCCCGGCGGTCCGCACCAGCGATGGCGGGCTGGCCGATAGCAGCGCGGCGGTGGATTTCGTCACCCAGGCCGAAGGCGGCGTGAAATATCGCGCGGGCGGCATCGCGCTCTACGCCACCGGCTTCTACGCCCGTACCGAGGAGCAGAATTACGAGGCCACGCAGCAGCGCTTCCTCGATCGCAAATATCGCTCCTATGGCGTGGAGCTGGAAGGCAATGTGAAGCGCGGCATCTTTCAGCTCAGCGCCGGCGGCACCTGGACCAACGCCAAGATCACCGCCGATCCGCTGACCCCGGCGGTGGTGGGCAACAAGCCACGCCGCCAGGCGGACTTCACCTATCAGCTGGCGCCCGAATTGAGCTGGGAGCGGGTGAGCCTTGGCGCCAGCATCGTCGGCACGACGGACAGCTACACGCAGGATGCGAACAAGCTCAAGCTGCCCGGCTACACCACCGTCAACGCCTTTGTGCAGGTGCGTCCGCTCGAGCGCGTCCAGCTTTCGATCAACGCCAACAATCTGTTCGACGTGAAGGGCTTTACCGAGGCCGAGGACGCCACCATCCCGGCCAATGGCATCGTCCGCGCGCGATCGATCAACGGCCGCACGGTGGCGGCGGCGGTCCGCTTGCAATTCTGATGCGACGGGCGGCCATGCTCCGGCCGGCCGCCCTTTCCTCTCCTCTGTCGAAAGACGCGCCTGCCATGAGCCTCTTCCACTGGACTCCCGATCATGTCGCCCGCATCGCCACGACGCCGCACCCGCGTGCGCCGCTGATCGCGCCGGGCGCCGTGGCGCGGGCGCTGCCCGGGCTGGACATGTGGGACCATTGGCCGGTGCTGGAGGAGGATGGCGGTTTCGCCGAGATCGCGGGCGGCCTGCTCGTGATCACGCTAGCCGCCTCCATCCTGCCCGATCCGGAGAGCCGCCACGGGCTTGCCCGGCTCCAGCTGCTGCACCGCACCGCCGAAGGCGCGTGGCGCGATCTCGGCCCCTTGCTGCCGCAGGGCTTTTCGCCGGGCAGCCGCGAATGGTCGGGCTGCGCGGTGGTGGACCCGACGCACAGGCGGCTGACGCTTCATTTCACCGCCGCCGGCCGGCGCGACGAGGCCGTGCTCGGCTTCGAGCAGCGGCTGTTCGTCACCGAGGCGCGGCTCTCGCTGGTCGACGGCGTGCCGCGGCTGGAGGGATGGACCAGCCCCGAAGAGACGCTGCGCCCCGACGGGATCGACTATGTCGTGGATCTGCAAGGCGGCGGCGGCGTCGGCACGATCAAGGCCTTTCGCGATCCCTATCTCTTCCGCGATCCCGCGACGGGCACCGACTATCTGCTGTTCGCCGGCTCCAGCGCGCGGGTCGATTCGCCGTGGAACGGGGTGATCGGGCTCGGCACGCAGGTGGAGGGCGGCTGGCGGCTCGATCCGCCGATCGTCAGCGCGGTCGGCCTCAACAATGAGCTGGAGCGGCCGCACGCGCTGGTGCACCAGGGCCGGACCTATCTCTTCTGGTCCACCCAGGCCAAGGTGTTCGCCGAGGGCGGCCCGATCGGTCCGACCGGGCTCTACGGGCTGGTGGGCGAGAGCATCACCGGGCCGTGGCGCCCGATCAACGGCAGCGGCCTCGTCTTCGGCAATCCCGAGGCGGCGCCCTTCCAGGCCTATAGCTGGCAGGTGCTGCCCGATCTCAGCGTGTGGGGCTTCGCCGATCTGATCGGCCTCGCCGCCCCGCCCGCGACCGTGGAAGAGGCCCGCGCCGCCTTTGCCGGCACCGCCGCGCCGGTGCTGCGGCTGGCGCTGGACGATGACCGCGCGCGGCTGATCGACTGAGCCGGATCAGCGCCGGCGGCGCGGCCGCAGCGCGTCGCGCAGCGCGAAGCTGGAGTGGATGCGCATCACGCCCGGAAGGCGCGACAGCACCTCGGTGTGCAGCACCTCATACTCCGCCGCCGTTGCGACCGAGACGCGCAGCCAGTAATCGGCCGCGCCCGTCATCAGGAAACATTCGCGGATTTCCGGATGGGCGCGCACCGCCGCCTCGAAGCGGCCGAGACACTCCTCGGTCTGCCGCTCGAGCGTGACCTGGACGAGAATGTGGACAAGCTCGCCCTCCTCCGCGCCGCCCGTGACGACGGTATAGCCGCGGATCACGCCGCGATCCTCGAGCAGCTTGACCCGACGCAGACAGGCCGAGGGCGACAGGCCCACGGCGGCGGCGAGCGCGGCATTGGGCTGGCGCGCATCGAGCCGTAACAGGCGCAGGAGCGCGCGGTCGCGATCGTCGAGCGTCATCGTGCGATCGCCATGGAGAGACGCACAGGCTTGCGTGGAGCGTTCGGCATTCGCACATTGTTGCGCGATGAGGCCGCTCATGCAATCTCCGGGCTGCTAACGTGCGGACAAGGAGAGCCGCATGACGCATTTCGATCCCGCGCTGATCGCCGGCGCCACGCTGCGCATCGATCTCGACGCGCTGGTCGACAATTATCGCCGCATCGAGGCGCGCACGGCCCCCGCGCGGGTGGCCGCGGTGGTGAAGGCGAACGGCTATGGCCTGGGCGCCGAGCCGGTTTCGCGCGCGCTCTACGACGCCGGCTGCCGCCATTTCTTCGTCGCGCAGCTCGGCGAAGCGGTGGTGCTGCGGCCGAGCCTGGCGCAGGATGCGGCGCTCTATGTGCTCAACGGGCTGCAGCCCGGCGCCGAGCCCTGCTGCGCGGAGATCGGCGCCATTCCCGTGCTCAATGCGCCCGACCAGATCGCGCGCTGGGCGGAGACGGCGCGCGCGCGCGGCGCGCGGCTGAGGGCGGCGCTGCAACTGGACAGCGGCATGGCGCGGCTCGGCCTCGCGCCCGAGGATGCGGCGCGCCTCGCGGCCGATCCGGCGGCGCTGGCCGATATCGAGCTGACGCTGGTGATGAGCCATCTCGCCTGCGCGGACGAGGGCGACGTGGCGGCGAACGCGGCGCAGTGGCGCGCCTTCCAGGCGCGCGCGGCGGCGTGGCCGGGGGTGCCGCGCTCGCTCGACAATTCGGGCGGCGCCTTCCTCCCGCGCGGCGATCATCTCGATCTGGTCCGGCCGGGGATCGCGCTCTATGGCGGCGCGCCGACCTTTGGCGAGGCCAATCCGATGCGGCCGGTGGTCTCGCTCACCGCGCGGATCGTGCAGGTGCGTGACGTGCCCGCCGGAGCGGGCGTCGGCTATGGCCTGACCTCGGTGGCGGACCATGCGCGCCGCATCGCCACGATCGCGGTCGGCTATGCCGATGGCTGGCCCCGCCATCTCAGCAATCGCGGCGCGGCCTTCATCGCGGGCACGCGCGCGCCGATCGCCGGCCGCGTGTCGATGGACAGCATCACGCTCGACGTCACCGACGTACCCGAGGCGGCGCTCGCGCCGGGCGCGCCGGTGGAGCTGCTCGGCCCGCATCAGGGCATCGATCAGGTCGCCGCCGAGGCGGGCACGATCGCCTATGAAATTCTGACCCAGCTCGGGTCGCGTTACGCGCGGATCTATCAGCCGGTCCGCGCCGCCAGAGAAGGATGCGTTGCGGCATGAAGGTGGCGATCATCGGCAGCGGGGTGATCGGCGTCACCTCCGCCTGGTATCTCGCCGAGGCGGGCCATGAGGTGGTGGTCATCGATCGCCAGGCCGAGCCGGCGCTCGAGACGAGCTTCGCCAATGCCGGCGAGATCTCGCCCGGCTATGCCTCGCCCTGGGCGGCGCCGGGCATTCCGCTCAAGGCGCTGCGCTGGATGTTCCAGGACGATGCGCCGCTGATCGTCAAGCCGCGCGCCGATCTGGCGATGCTCCGCTGGCTGGCGGCGATGCTGCGCAACTGCACGGCCGAGCGCTATGCGGTGAACAAGCGGCGCATGGTGCGGCTGGCGGAGTTCAGCCGCGACCGGCTGGTGGAGCTGCGCGGCGCCACCGGCATCGCCTATGACGAGCGCAGCCAGGGCACGCTGCAGCTGTTCCGCGAGGCCAAGCAGATGGACGGCGTGGCCAAGGATATCGAGGTGCTCAAGGCGGACGGCGTGCCGTTCGAGCTGCTCGACCATGATGGCTGCCTTGCCGCCGAGCCGGGGCTGCGCGCCAGCAACGTGGCCTTTGCCGGCGGCCTGCGCCTGCCGCACGACGAGACCGGGGATTGTTTCAAATTCACCCAGGCGCTCGCGGCCATGGCGGCGGCGCGAGGCGTGACCTTCCTGATGGGCCGCACGGTGAAGCGGCTGGTGCGCAGCGGCGGCCGGATCAGCCGGATCGATACCGATCAGGGCGATGTGCTGGCCGATGCCTATCTGGTGGCGGCGGGCAGCTATTCGCCCGCGCTGCTGGCGCCGCTGGGGCTGCGCCTGCCGGTCTATCCGGTGAAGGGCTATTCGATCACCGTGCCGATCACCGATCCCGCGCGCGCGCCCGTCTCGACGCTGCTCGACGAGAGCTACAAGGTGGCGATCACGCGGCTGGGCGATCGCATCCGGGTCGGCGGCATGGCGGAGATCAGCGGCTTCACCAAGGATCTGCCCGAGGCGCGGCGGCGCACGCTGGAGAAATCGGTGGGCACGCTCTTTCCCGGCGCGGGCGATCTCGAGCAGGCGCGCTTCTGGAGCGGGCTGCGGCCGATGACGCCCGACAGCACCCCCGTGATCGGGGCGACGCCGCTTTCCAACCTGTTCCTCAACACCGGCCATGGCACGCTCGGCTGGACCATGGCCTGCGGTTCGGGGCATGTCATCGCCGACCTCATCTCCGGCCGCGCGCCGGCGATCGAGGCCGACGATCTCGCCCTCAGCCGCTATCGGAGCGCCTCCGCATGACCATCACCCGCATCGAACCCGGCCCGCGCATGAGCCAGGCCGTGATCCATGGCGATACCATCTATCTCGCCGGCCAGGTCGGCGCGCCGGGCGAGAGCGTGGCCGAGCAGACGCGCACCGCGCTCGCCGAGGTGGAGGCGCTGCTCGCCCAGGCGGGAAGCAGCAAGGCGCAGCTGCTGATGGCCACGATCTGGCTGGCGGACATGGCGGACTTCGAGGAGATGAACGGCGTGTGGGACGCCTGGATCGCCGATGTCGCGCCGCCCGCGCGCGCCACGGGCGAGGCGCGGCTCGCGAGCCCGGACTATAAGGTGGAGATCATCATCATCGCCGCCCGGGGCTGAGCCGGACTTCAGCCGCGCGCCGGCGGGCGGCGACGCGGTGCGGCGTCGCTCTGCCGGCGGATCAGTTCGTGCTCGAGCACGAGATGCTGGGCTTCGGGCGCCTCGCCGGCGCGCCGCCGCCGCACCGCCGCCAGCAGCAGATCCACCGCCGCGCGCGACATATCGCCGATCGGCTGCCGGATGGTGGTGAGTTCGGGCCAGATGGTGGTGGCGAGCGCGGTGTCGTCGAAGCCGCAGACGGTGAGATCGCCGGGCACATCGAGCCCGCGCCGGTGCGCGACCGCCACCGTGGCGGCGGCCATATCGTCGTTGCTGGCGAAGATCGCCGAGGGCGGATTGGCGCTGTCGAGCAGCTGCTCCGCCGCATCCAGCCCCGAGCGGTAGGTGAACAGGCCCTGCGCCACCAGCTCGGGCTCGAAGGCGATGCCGGCCGCCGCCAGCGCCTCCCGATAGCCGGCCAGGCCGCGCGCGCTCGCGGTCTGCGCGGGATTGCCGCGGATGAAGCCGATGCGGCGATGGCCGAGCGCGACGATATGCGCCGTCATCGCGCGCGCGGCCTCGAAACTGTCGATGCCCACGGTGGAGAAATGCGGCGCGGTGCCGGCGCTGCCAATGCCCACCGCCAGCCCGTCCTGCGCGGCCAGCACGTCGAGGATGCGCGGGCTGTCGCACAGCGGCGGCGGCAGGATCAGCCCTTCGATGCCCGAGGACAGCAGCCGCCGCGCCACCTCCCCCTCATGCACGCCGGGCTCGCATTTCTCGACGACGAGCTGGACATCGGCGCGGCTCGCCTGATCCAGGCCGCCGACGAGCAGCGCGTTGAGATAGGAGGCGCTGGGATTGCTGAACAAAAGGCCGAGCCGGATCTGGCTGGCGCCGGCCAGCGAGCGCGCGGCGGCGTTGGGCATATAGCCGAGCGCCTCGATCGCCGCCTGCACCGCATCGCGCGTGGCGGCGCGGACATTGTCCTCCCGGTTGATGACGCGCGACACCGTCATCGCGGACACGCCCGCGGCGCGCGCGACATCGCTGAGGGTGGGCGCGCCGCTGGGGCGTCTTGGGGGTTTGGAGCGCATCGCCTTCATATGTGACCGGGTGCGTAAGGAAAGCGGAGCGATTCATAATAATCAAGATCATGCGCGGGCGGCGCGACATTTGCCGGCAGCGGGCGGTGCGAAACCGAGCGCCAATAGGCGATGCTCGCATCGCGCCACCACTGCGCCTCGCGCTGCTGGATGGCAAGATAGGTCTCGGTCAGCGCGAAGCGTTCGGGATCGACATAGGGGGCGAGCGCCGCCCATTGCCGGCGCATCGCCGCCACGCTGGCGACCCCGCGATCATAGTGGCGCACCAGCCCCTCCCACAAGGTTTCGCCATCGGCGAGGCGATAGCTCCAGGGGAGATGGTGGAACCAGAGCAGCAGCGCCTCGGGCGTGGTGCGCGGATCGGCGAGGCGGCGCGCGAGATCGGGCGCATATTGGGCGATGGCGTTGCTACCCGTCGCGGTGCGATCAAAGCCGATCCCATCGGCATCGGCGCGGGCGTAATAAGTGGGGTTCCATTCGGGCCGGGCGAGATCATGGACCCAGGGGCCCGGACCGTAATGATGGCCCGTCGCCATCTGATGGGCGAGGCCGAGCGGCGTCATATAGTTCACCGCCGCCTCGCGCGAGCCCATCATCATCGCCACCACCGGCGTCACGAAGCGCGGATCGGGCGTGAAGCTGATCGCGGTCCATTCGCGCGCGATCGCCTCCGAACTGGCCTCCGGATCCCAGGCGAGCCGGCCAAAGGCGAACCAATTGGCCTGATCGAAGATCGAGCCCGACCAGTTGCGGTCGTCGCCGATATTGGCAACCCCAGCCATGCCGCCAAGCCCCGGGCGGCCGGCGCCGCGCTCCAGCACCTGCGCCACGCTTGGGCCGCCGGCGCCGCTGGTATCGCTTCTCAGCACTTCCTCGAAGAGCGGGCCGAGATAGACGAGATGGGTGGCGAAGCCGAGATATTCCTTGGTGATCTGCACTTCCATCATCAACGGCGTGCGCAGCATGGCGCCGAACAGCGGATGGAAGGGCTCGCGCGGCTGGAAATCGATCGGGCCGTTCTTCACCTGGACGATGACATTGTCCGCGAACCGGCCATCCAGCGGCTTGAAATCGTCATAGGCCTGTTTGGCGCGGTCCTCGGGATTGTCGTGCGCATAGACAAAGGCGCGGTAGAGGATCACGCCGCCATGCGGGCGGACCGCGTCCGCCAGCGCGGCGGCGCCCTCGGCATGGCTGCGGTGATAATCCTGCGGTCCGGGCTGGCCTTCCGAATTGGCCTTGACGAGGAAGCCGCCGAAATCGGGAATGGCGCGGTAAATCTCGTCCGCCTTGGCCCGCCACCAGGCGCGCACGCCGGGATCGAGCGGATCCGCCGTCTTCAATCCGCCCAGCTCGATCGGCGCCGAGAAGCGCGCCGAGAGATAGACCTTGATGCCATAGGGACGGAAAATATCCGCCAGCGCCGCCGCCTTGGCGATGTAGCGCGGGCTCAGCGACTCGGCGCTCGCATTGACATTGTTGAGCACGGTGCCGTTGATGCCGATCGAGGCGTTGGCGCGCGCATAATCGGTGTAGCGCGGATCGGCGCGATCCGGCAGGTGCCACCAGTCCCAGATCGAATGGCCCGCATAGCCGCGCTCCACCCCGCCATCCAGATTGTCCCAATGGTCGAGCATGCGCAGCGCCAAATGCGGGGCGGTGGCGAAATCGATCCGGTCCGGCCGCTCGCCCGCCTCGATCCGCTCGAGCAGGCGGAAGGCGCCATAGAGCAGGCCCAGGTCGCTATTGGCGAGAACCAGCGTGATCCGGCCGCCGCGCCACGCCATGCCACGCAGCCGAAAGCCCTCGCGGCCAAGCTCGGGCGCATCCGCGACCGCCACGCCGAGCCGGCGCGCCTCGGCCGGGCGGGCGAGCAGGATCGCGCCGGGGGCGAGCGTGGCGGCGGCCGGCGGCGCGACGCCCGCCATGCCGCCCAGGCCGCGCCGCAGCTCGGCCGCGGCGGCATCCAGCGTCGCGGAACGGCCGGGGATGACGAGGCTTCGCGCCTGCGCCGCCAGCGCCGCGCGCGCCGGCGCGGCGACGGGGCGATAGCGCAGCCACAGATCATAGCCATCATCGGCGCGCGCGGCGCCGAGCGGCGCGGATGCGAGCGCCACCATCATCGCCCAGCGCCAAAGCCTCAAGCCCATGTGCATCCCCTCTTCCCTTGCCGCGCCCTTCCGAGGCGTCGGCGATAACGGGCCCGCTTTTGCCGGCGGCCGTTGACAAGCCCGGCCCGCTGCTATCATGGTAGCGCTATCAGATACAACCGGTCGACCGGTGGCGAGGCAGGCGAGGAGACGATCATGCATTTTGGTTCAAGACGCACGGCCCTTTTGCGCCGCGCGCGCGGCTGAGCGGCGCCGCCATGCCCCGAATCACCGATGCCCGGGTGATCGTCACCTGCCCCGGCCGCAACTTCGTGACGCTCAAGATCGAGACCGACGCCGGCGTCCATGGCGTGGGCGACGCCACGCTCAACGGCCGCGAACTGGCGGTGGCGGCCTATCTCTCCGAGCACGTCGTGCCCTGCCTGATCGGCCGCGACGCGCACCGGATCGAGGATATCTGGCAGTTCCTCTACAAGGGTGCCTATTGGCGGCGCGGCCCGGTGACGATGAGCGCGATCGCCGCCGTCGACATGGCCCTGTGGGACATCAAGGGCAAGATCGCGGGCCTGCCGGTCTATCAGCTGCTCGGCGGCGCCAGCCGCGAGGCGGTGATGGTCTATGGCCATGCCAATGGCGTCGGCATCGACGACACCATCGCGGCGGCGCGCGGCTATATCGACCAAGGCTATAAGGCGGTGCGGCTGCAATGCGGCGTGCCGGGCATGGCGGGCACCTATGGCGTCTCCAAGCGGCGCGACCGCTACGAACCGGCGGACAGCGATCTGCCGACCGAGACGATCTGGTCCACCGAGAAATATCTGCGCATCGTGCCGCCGCTCTTCGCCGCCGCGCGCGAGGCGCTGGGCCCGGACGTGCATCTGCTCCACGATGTCCATCACCGCCTCACCCCGATCGAGGCGGCGCGGCTCGCCAAGGATCTCGAACCCTATCGGCCCTTCTGGATCGAGGACGCGACGCCGGCCGAAAATCAGGACGGCTTTCGCCTGATCCGCCAGCACAGTACCACGCCATTGGCGGTGGGCGAGGTGTTCAACGCGATCTGGGATGCCAAGACGCTGATCGAGAACCAGCTCATCGACTATATCCGGGCGACGGTCACCCATGCCGGCGGCCTCACCCATTTGCGTCGCATCGCCGCGCTCGCCGATCTCTATCAGGTCCGCACCGGCTGCCACGGCGCCACCGATCTCTCGCCGGTGGCGATGGCGGCGGCGCTGCATTTCGATCTCTCGGTGCCTAATTTCGGCATCCAGGAATATATGGCGCAGACGGACGAGACCGACCGCGTCTTCCCGCACGCCTATCGCTTCGAGGCGGGGCAGATGCACCCGGGCGAGGCGCCCGGCCTCGGCGTCGATATCGACGAGGCGCAGGCCGCCACCTATCCCTATAAACGTGCCTATCTGCCGGTCGCCCGGCTCGAGGACGGCACGCTGTGGAGCTGGTGACCCCGCCCCGCCCCGCCGGCCGGATCCGCTGGATCATCTGCGCGCTGATCTTCCTCGCCGTCGTGCTGAGCTATGTCGACCGGCTGGTGCTGTCGGTGCTCAAGCCCAGCCTGCAGGCCGAATATGGCTGGACCGAAAGCGGCTATGGCGATGTCGCCTTCTGGTTCCAGGCCGCCTATGGCATCGGCTTCCTGCTGTTCGGCCGGCTGATCGACCGCATCGGCGCGCGCGCCGGCTATGCGCTGGCGATGGCGGTTTGGACGCTGGGGCATCTCTGCCAGTCCTTCGTCACCTCCACCGCCGGCTTCGTGCTGGCGCGGCTGCCGCTCGCGCTTGGCGAGAGCGGCACCTATCCCGCCGCGCTCGCCGCCGCCTCGGAATGGTTTCCGCAGCGCGAGCGCGCGCTCGCCATCGGCATCTTCAACGCCGGCGCCAATGTCGGCGCGATCGTCACCCCGTTGCTGGTGCCGGCGATCGCGCTCGCGCTCGGCTGGCGCGCGGCCTTCTGGATCACCGGCGCGATCAACATCGTATGGCTGGTGGCGTGGCTCGGCTTCTATCGCCGGCCGCGCGCGCATCCCGCGATCGGCGCCGCCGAGATCGCCTATATCGAGAGCGATCCGCCGATCACGCAGCGCCCCATCCCCTATCTGCGCCTGTTCCGCCTCCGCCAGACCTGGGCCTATGTGCTGGGGCGTTTCCTGATCGATCCCGTCTGGTGGATGTTCCTGTTCTGGCTGCCGGACTTCCTCTCCAAACGCTATGGCGTGGATCTCAAGGGCTTTGGGCCGCCGCTGATCGCGGTCTATCTGCTCGCGGACATCGGATCGGTGCTGGGCGGGCTCGCCTCCTCGCGCATGCTGGCGCGCGGGGTGAGCCCCAACCGCGCCCGCAAGCGCGCCATGCTGGGCTGCGCGCTGCTGGTGGTGCCGGTGATGTTCGCGGTGCAGGCGCCCAATCTCTGGGTCGCGGTGGCGCTGATCGGCCTCGCCTGCGCCGGTCACCAGGGCTTTTCCTCCAACCTCTTCGCCATGCCGGCCGATCTCTTCCCGCGCTGGGCGCAGGGCTCGATCGTCGGGCTGGGCGGCTTCGCCGGCGCGGCGGGCGGCATGCTGATGGCGAAATATGCGGGCTGGGTGCTCGGCACCGTCAGCAGCTACACGCCGATCTTCGCCTTTTGCGGCATCGCCTATCTGCTGGCGCTGGCCATCTATCACCTCATCAATCCGGGCTATGTGCCCGCCGCCACCGAGGCACTGGTACGCGATCCGGCATGACCCACAGACTCCATCTCCATCCCGACCGTCTCTTCCCCGCCGAGCCGGGCACGCGCGCGATCGCGCGTCGCCTCCATGCGGAGGTGGCGGGGCTGCCCATCATCAGCCCGCATGGCCATACCGATCCGGCCTGGTTCGCCACCGATGCCGCCTTCGCCGATCCCGCGCAGCTGCTGATCGTGCCCGATCATTATGTGCTGCGGATGCTGGTGAGCCAGGGCGTGCCGCTCGACGCGCTGGGCGTGCCGAGCCGCGACGGCCAGCCGCATGAACGCGATCCGCGCGTGATCTGGCGGCGCTTCGCCGACCATTATGCGCTGTTCCAGGGCACGCCCTCGCGCCTCTGGCTGGACTATGTCTTCGCCGAGGTGTTCGGGCTGGAGGTGCGGCTGGAGGCAGCGACCGCCGATCTCTACTACGATCGCATCGCCGAGGCGCTCGCCACCCCCGCCTTCCGCCCGCGCGCGCTCTACGCGCGCTTCAACATCGAGGTGATCGCCACCACCGAGAGCCCGCTCGATCCGCTGAAGCACCACGCCGCAATTCGGGCGAGCGGCTGGGGCGGCCGCGTCGTGACCGCCTACCGGCCCGATCCGGTGGTGGATCCCGAGGCATCGGGCTTCGCCGCCAATGTTGAGCGCTTCTGCGCCAGCGCGGGCGAGGATCCGGCGCGCTGGCAGGGCTATCTCGCGGCGCACCGCTTCCACCGCGCCCGCTTCCGCGCCGCCGGCGCCACCTCCACCGATCACGGCCATCCGAGCGCGGCCACCGCCGATCTCGCCGCCGCCGAGGCCGAGGCGCTGTTCCACCGGGTGCGCGGCGACGGCGCGACACCGGCCGAAGCCGAGCTGTTCCGCGCGCAGATGCTGACCGAAATGGCGCGGATGAGCCTGGAGGACGGCATGGTGATGCAGCTCCACCCCGGCGTGCACCGCAACCATGCGCCCGCCATCTTCGCCCGCCACGGCCGCGACAAGGGCGCGGACATTCCGGTGGCCAGCGAATTCGTCCACGCGCTCAAACCGCTGCTCGACGCGCACGGCCATGATCCGCGGCTGACGCTGATCCTCTTCACGCTGGACGAGGATGTGTACAGCCGTGAGCTGGCGCCGCTCGCCGGCCATTATCCGGCGCTCAAGCTGGGGCCGCCCTGGTGGTTCCACGACAGCCCCGAAGGCATGCGCCGCTTCCGCGAGCGCGTGACCGAGACGGCCGGCTTCTACAACACGGTCGGCTTCAACGACGATACGCGCGCCTTCCTGTCCATTCCGGCGCGCCACGATGTCGCGCGGCGGATGGATTGCGGCTTCCTCGCCCGCCTTGTCGCCGAGCATCGGCTCGACGAGGACGAGGCGGCGGCGCTGGCGCATGATCTCGCCTATCGGCTGGCCAAGGAGGCGTACAAGCTGTGAGACTAGCGGACGCGACGCTGGCGGCGCTGCCCGCCGAGATCGCCCGGCCGGGCTATGACCGCGCCGCCATGCGCACGGGCGTG
Source organism: Sphingomonas morindae (assembly GCF_023822065.1). NCBI lineage: Bacteria > Pseudomonadati > Pseudomonadota > Alphaproteobacteria > Sphingomonadales > Sphingomonadaceae > Sphingomonas > Sphingomonas morindae. The sequence goes on along the minus strand of NZ_CP084930.1, from coordinate 2,914,721 downwards.
GTGCATCTCGGCATCGGCGCCTTTCACCGCGCGCACCAGGCGGCGGTGTTCGAGGCGGCGCTCGCGGGGGGCGATCCGCGCTGGGCGATCACCGGCGTATCGCTGCGCGCCGCCGGCGTGCGCGACCAGCTCGCGCCGCAGGACGGGCTCTACACGCTGATCGAGCGCGAGGGCGCGACGGCGCGGGCGCGGGTGATCGGCGCGGTGCGGCAGGTGCTGGTGGCGCCCGAGGCGCCGCAGGCGGTGGTGGCGGCGCTGGCGGCGGCGGACACGCGGATCGTCACGCTCACCATCACCGAGAAGGGCTATGCGGCCGCCGGGGACAGCCTGTCCGCGCCCGTCAGCGCCGCCGCCTATCTCGCCGCCGGGCTCGCCGCGCGCCGCGCCGCCGGGCTGGCGCCGCTGACGGTGATCTCGTGCGACAATCTGCCCGACAACGGCGCGCGGCTCGCGGCCGAGGTGCGGGCCGTCGCCGAGCGGCACGATCCCGCGCTCGCCCGCTGGATCGAGGCGGAGATCGCCTTCCCCCAGACGATGGTGGACCGCATCGTGCCGGCCACCGACGCGGCGGACATCGCCGGCTTCGAGGCGCGCGCCGGCGTCACCGATCTCGGCCTCGTCAAGACCGAGCCCTTCCTGCAATGGGTGGTGGAGGATCGCTTCAGCGGCCCGCGCCCCGATCTCGCCGCGCTCGGCGTGCAGCTGACCGAGACGGTCGGCCCCTGGGAGGACGCCAAGCTCCGGCTGCTCAACGGCGCGCATTCCGCCATCGCCTATCTGGGTGGGCTCGCGGGGATCGCCACCGTTGACCAGGTCGTCGCCCTGCCCGAGGCGCGCCGCTTCGTCGAGCGGCTGTGGGACGAGGCCGGCGCGACGCTGACGCCGCCGCCCGGGCTCGACCTTCATGCCTATCGCGCCGCGTTGATGGCGCGCTTCGCCAACGCCGCGCTTGCCCATGGCACGCGCCAGATCGCGATGGACGGATCGCAGAAGCTGCCGCAACGCCTGCTGGCATCGATCGGCTGGCGGATCGCGCGCGATCTGCCGATCCCGGCGCTGGCGCTCGCCGTGGCGGCCTGGATGCGCTGGCAGGGCGGCCGCGACGATCAGGGCGCGGCCTTCGTGGTCGACGATCCGCGCGCGGCCGATACCGCCGCCGCGCTGCGCGACGCCGGCTCGGCCGAGGCGCGCGTGCGGGCGCTCGCCGCGCTGCCGGGGATCGTGCCGCCCGCGCTGGCTAGCGACCCGCGCTTCATCGGCCCGGTGGCCGCCGCGCTGGAGCGGCTGGAGCGCGGCGGCGCCCGCGCCGCGCTGGCCGAGACGGCGACCGAGGACGCCGCATGATCCGCCGCCGCCGCGCCGCCGCCTGCGCCGCGCTCGCCGCGCTTCTCGCGGCGGCGGCCCCCGCCCGCGCCGAGCCGCCGCGCCTCGTCCACAGCGACGCCGGCTGGCAGCTGCGCGTGGCCGGCAAGCCGATGCTGATCCTGGGCGGCGAGCTGGGCAATTCCTCCGCCTCGAGCGCCGCCTATATGGCGCCGCACTGGGCGAAGCTGCGCGCCATGCACCTCAACACCGTGCTCGCGCCGGTCTCGTGGGAGCTGATCGAGCCGGCGCCGGGCCGTTTCGACTGGCGATCGGTGGATGCGCTGCTCGCATCGGCGCGGGCCGAGCATCTTCACCTCGTGCTGCTCTGGTTCGGCGCGTGGAAGAACAGCATGTCGAGCTATGTGCCGGCCTGGGTGAAGCGCGATCAGGCGCAATTCCCGCGCGTCACCCTGCCCGATGGTCAGGGCGCCGAGATATTGTCGGCCTTCGCGCCGGCCAACCGCGCCGCCGACGCGCGCGCCTTCGCCGCGCTGATGGCGCATCTCAAGGCGGTCGATGGCGGACGCGACACGGTGCTGATGGTGCAGGTGGAAAACGAGATCGGCATGCTGCCGACCGCGCGCGATCACGGTCCGGCGGCGGAGGCGGCCTGGCACGCGCCCGTGCCCGCCGCGCTGACCGCCTATCTCGTCCGCCATCGCGCCACGCTCGCGCCCGAGCTGAAGCGCTTGTGGGAGGCCGAGGGCGCGCGCACCAGCGGCGATTGGACGAGCCTGTTCGGCCACGGCGCGGCGGCGGCGGAAATCTTCACCGCCTGGCATTATGCGCGCTATGCCGATGCGATCGCGGCGGCGGGCAAGGCCGAATATGCCCTGCCCCTGTATGTCAACGCGGCGCTCAACCGCACCGGCAAGGCGCCGGGCGACTATCCCGCCGGCGGCCCCATTCCGCATCTGATCGACATCTGGAAAGCGGGCGCGCCGACGCTCGATATGCTGGCGCCCGACATCTATTTTCCCAATTTCAGCGATCTTGCCGGGCGCTTCGCGCGGCCGGACAATGCGCTGTTCATCCCCGAGGCGAACAATGCCGGCGCCCCCGAGGGGCCGGCCAACGCCTTCTACGCCTTCGGCCAGCTCGGCGCGATCGGCTTCAGCCCCTTTTCGATCGAATCGATCGACGCCAAGCCCGGCGCGATCGCGGACAGCTATGCCGTGCTCAGCCAGATCGCGCCGACGCTGCTCGCCGCGGGACCGGGCGCGCGCGCCGGCTTCCGGCCCCGCGTGCTGGAGGACGGCACCGTTTTGGATCAGCCGCAACAGGCGGAGATCAACGGCTATCGCTTCACCGTCTCGTTCGTCGACCCGTGGACGCCGCGCGCCGAGCAGACCATCGCCGCGCATGGCGGGCTGATCGTGGCGACGGGGCCCGACAGTGTTCTGATCGCGGGCACGGGCATCACCGTCACCGCCGAGCCGATCGGGCCGGGCGATCCGCTCGCGGGGATCGAAAGCGCCTGGGAAGGCACGTTCGATGCCGATGGCCGCTGGCAGCCGGGGCGGCTGCTCAATGGCGATCAGACGCACCAGGGCCGCCATATCCGGTTGCCGCTCGATACCGTCTCGATCCAGCAGGTGCGCTACTATCGCTACCGCTGAACAGATTTCCCGTTACCGCTAAATCATCGCGCTTGACTTCGGAAACGAACGCCGTAGACATAGTCCTGTTAGCGCTATCAAAATGAGGCGCCGGATATCATCCGATAACAGCCCGCGACCAAGCGGGCGTGACCAGGAGGGGTAGATGAACGCTTTCTCGCATCCGAAATCCGTGCGCGCCTGTCTGCTGGCGGCCTCCGGGCTGGCCGCCTTTAGCCTTGCCGGCCTTGCCCATGCCCAGGCGCCCCAGATCCCGCCCGTCGCCAACCCGGCCAGCGATCCGGCGGCGCGTCCTTCGGATCCGGTCGATCCGGCGGCGAGCGGCGTCACCTCCAGCAATCCCTTCAGCCCCGATAATGGCGCCCCGGCCAGCGCGCCTGCCAATGCGGTGGCGACCCAGGCGGCGCCCGGCGGCGGCAATGAGATCGTCGTCACCGGCATCCGCAAGAGCCTGCAGAGCGCTACCAACGCCAAGCGCGCGGCGGTGGGCTTCACCGATTCGATCTTCGCCGAGGATATCGGCAAGCTGCCCGCCACCAACCTGGCCGAGACGCTGAACCGCATCCCCGGCGTGAAGCTCGCCCGCGACATCAATGGCGAAGGCGTGCAGGTCTCGATCCGGGGGCTGGGCCCCAGCTTCTCCAAGGTGCTGCTCAACAACACGCAGATCGCCATCGCGTCGGACGGCGGCACCACCGGCTTCGGCGGCGGCAATCGCGAAGTCGATCTCGATCTCTTCCCGTCCGAGCTGTTCACGCGCCTCGACGTGCTGAAGAGCCCGGTCGCCTCCACGCTGGAAGGCGGCATCGCGGGCACGGTCAATCTCCGCAACGCGCGGCCCTTCGACACGCCCGGCACGCACGTCACCGTGGTCGGCCAGGCGCAATATTCGGACAGCAACGGCAAGGCCGGCCCGCGCGGCGCGATCGTCGCCAGCCACACCTTCGGCGATACGTTCGGCGTGCTCGTCGGCGTTGCCGGGCTGCAGCAGAAGTCGCGGATCGACGGCTTCGAGACGGTGGGCTGGACCGACGGCAACATCCCCACCGGCGTCGCCGGCCGCGCCGATGCCGGCGGCAACGGCTTCATCTATGCGCCCACCGTGCCGGCCAATACCGGCTTCGGCCTGGTGCCGGGCGCTCCGGTGGATCTCGCCGCCACCTCGGGCGTGCCGCTCGACGTGCTGCGCACCGCGCTGATCCCGCGCCTTGCCCGCAACAGCCTGACCACCGGCACGCGCTCGCGCATCTCCACGCTGCTCGCGCTGGAATGGCGGCCGAGCGACCGGCTGCACTTCGCCTTCGATGGCCTCTACGCCTATTCCAAGCGCGATTTCACCCGGCTCAACATGAACTGGTATGTGCGCAACTCGGCGCCGGGCACCTCGCCCACCTCGACCGGCGGCATGGTGCCGATCGACCTGACCGTCGATCCCAACGGCGTCGTCACCAACGGCACCTTCGCCAATTCGAGCTTCTTCCTCGAGGCGGACGTGTTCAACCAGACGACCAAGTTCTGGAACGTCAATCCCAGCATGACGTGGCAGCCCACCGACACGCTGAAGATCGACGCGCAGGTGAATTATGGGCGCAGCACCTTCTTCCGCGAACAGCCGCAATTCGACTTCCAGACGCCGCCGCAATCGGGCCTCAACGTCTTCTTCGACAACACCAACGGCAACCCGCAGCCGGTGATCACCACCAACCGCGATCTCGGCGATCCCAATCTCGGCTGGCGCTGGTATCGCGTCAACGTCCAGAATGTGGAGCGCAAGACCAACACCAAGGGCGCGCATTTCGACGTGACCTGGGGCAGCAAGGATGTGAACCTCAAGGCGGGCGCCGCCTATGACGAGGCCTTCCGCTCGATCCAGGCCTTCGACAATTCGGTCGCCTTCCAGACCGCCGTGTGCGGCGCGACCTGCGACGGCACCACCGGATCGGTGCCCAACAGCCAGGTGAGCCAATATCTCCAGCGGCTGAGCATCACCGATTTTGGCCATCTCGCCAATGGGCCGGTGGGCTATACCAGCTTCATCCAGCCCGATCTCTCGGCGCTCGAACAGGCCACCAACTATGCCAGCTTCCGCGACAACGCGCCCGTGACGAGCGGCGCGGTCACGGGCGGCGCGGTCGGCAATATCCGCGAAAAGACCTTTGGCGGCTATGTCGAGCTGAACGGGCTGACGCAGATCCTCGATCGCGATCTGCGTATCAATGTGGGCGTGCGCTACTTCCACACCGACCAGTTCGTGGAAGGGCCGATCCAGGTCGGCAACACCTTCTCCACGCTCAGCCAGAAGGCGAGCTACAATGACTGGCTGCCCTCCTTCAACCTCACCTACGACGTGACGCGGCGGCTCAAGCTGCGCGCCTCGGCCTCGCGCGCGGTGACGCGCGCCGATGCCGGCTCGCTGCTGCCGGGGCTGACCTTCTCCGATACCTCGGCGCAGGTGGCGACGCGCGGCAATCCCAATCTCAAGCCCTACACGTCGAACAATATCGATCTCGGCGGCGAATATTACACGGGCGGCATCGGCTATGTCGGCGTCAGCTATTTCCGCAAGGACATCGACGGCTTCACCGCGATCCAGCAGAGCACCGTGCCGTTCAACAGCCTCGGCATCGACTTCAACACGCTCCAGACCACGCAGCGCGACGCGATCAACTCGCGCGGCGGCCCGGATGCGGCGCTGATCTTCGTCAACCAGCCGGTCAACCTCCAGAAGCTGCTGGTCCGCGGCGTCGAGGTCACCTGGGTGCAGCCGCTCGATTTCCTGGTGAAGGGGCTGGGCTTCTCAGCCAATGGCACGCGCATCACGCAAAGCTCGAGCGACGGGCTGTTCGCCCCCGGCATCGCGCCGTGGAGCTACAATATTCAGGGCTTCTACGAGAATCACGGCATCTCGATCAGCCTGAACTATGTGTGGAACGACAAGAATGTCTCGGCCAACGGGCCGCAGAACAACGTCAATGTTCCGCTCGTGTCCGATGCGCGGGGCCAGCTGGATCTTTCCGCCGGCTATCAGCTGCCCTGGCTCAACAAGGCGTTCCGCCTCACCTTCGATGCGCTGAACCTCACCAACCAGCCGATCCGCACCTATTTCGGCTATTCCAACGCGGCCTACAGCACCTATTATCCCGGCCGCCAGTTCCTGATGGGTGTGCGAGCCAAGTTCTGATGTCCTTCCTCTCCCCCTCCTCCCCCCTGATGGCCGGCTTCCTCGCGAAGCCGGCCATGTTTTTTGCGGCGCTGGTTGCGCTCACACCCGCGGTCGCGCGGCCCGTCTGCGGCGATGGCTGGCATGCCGCCTGGACTTCGGCGCAGATGGTGCCCAAGCCGGAGGACACGCCGCCCACCGCCGCGCTCGCCGATGCCACGCTGCGGCAGACGGTGACGCTCAGCGCCGGTGGCCCGCGCCAGCGGCTGCGTTTCTCGAACGCCTTCGGCACCACGCCGCTGCGGATCGATCATGTCACGCTGGCCCTGGCGCAGGGCGTGGGCGCGGCTTCGCTCGCCGGCCCCGCCCTGCCGGTGCGCTTCGCGGGGGCGGCGGCGGTGGAGATCCCGGCCGGGGTCGATTATCTGTCCGATCCGGTCGCGCTGCCCGCCCGGCGCGGCACGGTGCTGGCGGTGAGCCTTCACCTCGCCGCCGCGCCGGCGCCCGTCACCGGCCATCCCGGCGCGCGCACCACAAGCTGGCTCGCGCCGGGCGCGCAGAGCGCCGCCGCCATGCTGACCGGCGCGCGCGGGCTCGACCATTGGTATTGGCTCTCCGGGGTCGAGAGCGCGGGCTGCGGCCCGGTGCTGGTGGCGCTGGGCGATTCCATCACCGACGGCCATGGCGCGATCACCAATGGCGATACGCGCTGGACCGACTATCTGGCGCGGCGCCTGCCGCCGGCGCGGGGCCTCGCCAACCAGGGCATCGGCGGCAACCGCGTGCTGGACGACGGGCTCGGCCCGAGCGCGCTGGCCCGGTTCGATCGCGATGTCCTCGCCACGACCGGCGCCGATGCGGTGATCCTGCTCGAGGGGATCAACGATCTCGGCACCTTCGCGCGGACGCATGTGCGCGATCCCGCCGCCCATGCCGCGCTGGTGGCGCGGCTGACCGCCGGCTACGCGCAGCTGGTGGCGCGCGCCCATGCCAAGGGGCTGCGCCTCTACGGCGCCACCATCATGCCCTTCACCGGGTCCGACTATTATGCTCCCACGCCGCAGGACGAGGCGGACCGCGTGGCGGTGAACCAGTGGCTGCGCGCGCCCGGGCACACCGACGGCGTGATCGATTTCGATCGCGCGACGCGCGACCCCGCGCATCCCGAGCGGCTCCTGCCCGGCTTCGACAGCGGCGATCATCTCCACCCCTCGCCCGCCGGCTATCGCGCCATGGCCGAGGCGGTACCGCTGGCGCTGGTGGCGCCCGAGGCTTCGCCGCGTTAGCCCGCGCGCGCCGGACCGGGCGCGGCGGTGCTGTCCCGCTCGACCAACGCGAAGTCGAGCAGCGCGTGGTGATCGCCGGCGGCGCGGTCGATCAGCAGGTCGACGGCGGCGGCGCCCATTTCGGCGGTGGGCTGGCGGATCGTGGTGAGCGCCGGCCAGGCGATGCGCGCGGTCGGCCCATCGTCGAAGCCGGCGACGGAGAGCTGCTCCGGCACCGCCAGGCCGCGCCGCAGGGCCGCCACCAGCACGCCCAGGGCCATGTCGTCATTGGCGGCGAAGATGGCGCTGGGCGGCGCGCGCCGGCCGAGCAGCGCCTCGCCTGCGGCCAGCCCGGCGCGGAAGGTGAAGTCGCCCGGCTTGATCGCGCGGGCCGACAGCCCCGCCGCCGTCATCGCCGCGACAAAGCCGCTGCGACGGCGCGCGGCGCTGGCGTGGACGGGATCGCCGGCGACGAAGGCGATCGCGCGATGGCCGAGCGCGATAAGGTGGCGCACCATCTCGGCGGCGGCGGCCTCCTCGTCGATCCCGAGCGACGGCGCCGCGCGCGCGCCCGGCGCCGCCGGCGACACGCGCACATAGGGCAGGCCCAGCCGCTCCACCGCGTCGAGAAGCTCGGGCATGTCGCACAGGGGCGGCGGCAGGATCACGCCATCCAGGCGCAGCGCGGCGGCGGTATCGGCCAGCTCCTCCACGAAGCGCGGCTGCTGCGCGTCCAGCCGCTCCACCAGCAGATGGTAGCTGCGCGCGCGGCACTGCGCCATCGCACCCTGCTGCATGGCGATGGCGTAGCCCGAACTCGGATCGTCGAACAGCATAGCGAGCAGATAGGAGCGCGCGCTCGAGAGGCTGCGGGCATGGGCATTGGGACGATAGCCGAGTTCGGCCACCACCCGCTCCACCTGCTCGCGCAACGCGGCCCGGACATGGGGCTCGCCATTGATGACGCGCGACACCGTCTTGGCGGATACCCCGACCCGCTCGGCGACATCCTTGATCGTTACGATCGCCATCCGGCTCCCTGGCGTGCAAAGGCGAAGATAAGGGCGTAGCACAGCCCCGGCACAAGCAGCGCCGCCGGCACCGACAATGTATCGGCCACCGCGCCCGCCGCCACCGGCACCAGCGCCCCGCCGACCACCGCCATGCACAGCAGCATCGATGCGATCGGCATCTCGCCTTCTCGCTCGGGCATGGCAAGCGCGAAAATCGTCGGGAACATGATCGCGTTGGCAAGCCCGAGCGCGAGCAGCGCGGCGCTCCCCGCCAGCCCCGTGGCGAGGCCCGCGACAAGGATCAGCAGGAGCGCCAGCGCGGCCGCGCCGGCGAGCAGCCGCGCCGCCGGGATGCGCCGCAGCAGCACGACGCCCGCGAACCGCCCCGCCATGGCGCCCGCCCAATAGAGGCTCACCAGCCGCCCGGCGGCGATCGCGTCGACGCCCAGCCGATCGGGCCGCGTGAGATAGGCGACCGCGAAGGCGGCGATGCTCACCTCCGCCCCGACATAGGCGAAGATGGCGGTGGCGCCGAACATCAGCCGGGGCGAGCGCGTCATCAGCCCGGCGACGGCGCCGAGGCTGGGGTGCAGATCGTCGCCGCGCGGCGGCAAGGATCGGGCGCGCAGCGCAAAGCCGGCGCCGAGCAGCGCGAAGAGCACAGCGCCCGCCAGGAATGGCGGCGCCGCGCCGCCCGGCGCCCCCGGATCGAGCAGGAAGCGGCTGGCGAGCAGCGGGCCGAGCACGGTGCCGAGCGAGTTGAACGCCTGGAGCAGCGTGAAACGGCGCGTCGCGCCGGCGCCCATCGTCGCCATCACGCCATTGCCGGTGATCTGCAGCAGGGTCACCCCGCTCGACACCAGCAGCAGCGCGAGGAACAGCATGGCGGACACGCGCTCGAGCAGCGCGAGCGCGAGCAGCGCGCAGCCGATCGCCATCACCGCGAGGCCGCCCGCCATCGCCCGCCCCGCGCCCCAGCGCACCAGCAGCGCCGCCGCCGGCAGGGCGAAGAGCAGATAGCTGGCATAATAAGCGAGCTGCGCCGAGGCGGCCTCGGTAAGCCCCAGCCCGGCCAAGGTGCTGAGCCGGGGGACGAGCAGCGCGACGGTGGCGTTGAGCAGGCCGCCACCCAGAAACACGCCGAGCATCAGCGCGAACAGGCCTCGATCCGGCGCCCTTCCGGGCGGCTGCGCAGTTTCCATCACGCAGCGCAGCTTAAAGCCCTTCGGCGCGGGCACAAGCGCGTGCCACGCGGCCTCTCTACCAGAGTATGCCCTGCTCCGCCGCCAGCGGCTTGGGCGCGGCCTCGCCGATCGCTTGGAGCAGATCGATCTCGATCGTCCGGCACATGGCCGAGAGCGGGACATCGTGCACGGTGTTGCCGAACGGATCGGTGAGATCGTCGCCGATGCGCAGCGCCGCCAGGAACATCAGCCCCGCCACGCCCGATCCGATCGGCGTCGCCACGCCTAGCGCCTCGACCAGGCCGATCGGCAGCAGCACGCAGAAGAGCCGCGTGAAGAAGGTGGGGAAGCTGCGATATTGCGACGGCAGCGGCGTGTTCTTGAGCCGCTCCATGCCGCCCTGGGCATTGGCGATATCCACCAGCACGGCCTCCATGCGCGTCTGCTGGATGGTATCGATCAGCCCCGCCCGCCGCGCCTCCGCGATGCGGCGCGCGGTGCCGTCGAGCAGGCCGTTGGCGACATTGGTGCGATCGAGCGCGTCGCCGATCTCCGCCGCGTCGAGCAGCCGATGCACTTCGGGCGCGGGATCCTGCCGGCGCAGCTGGCAGCGCAACGCCTGCACATAGGCGATCTGACGCCGCACGATGATGGTGCGCAGCCGCGCCGCATCGCCGCCTTCGCCCTCGATAAAGGCGATCGAGGCGCGCGCGATGCTGCGCGAGGCGTTGATCATCGCGCCCCACAGGGTGCGGCCCTCCCACCAGCGCTGATAGGCCGAATTGGAGCGGAAGCCGATGAACAGCGCGAGCGCGGTGCCGAACAGGGTGAGCGGCAGCGACGGCGCCTTGAACGGCGACGTGAAGTAGAAGACGGTGACGGCGACATCCCAGAGGAACAGCGCCGATAGCACGCGCCAGACCTCGTAGAAGGTCTGCCGGACCCGTGGCGCCCGACCGATGATCATGCCGCTTTCCCCCTCGCCTCACTGGCGCGCCGTTCAGCGCCCGTCCGCATCCATCCCGACCCAGGCGCGCCGCAGCCCAAGGCAGCCGACCAGGATCGCCAGCTTGGCCGCCATATCCTCCATCGCCGAGGTACGGTCGACAAAAAGGTAGAGCAGCGCCGCGAAGGTCAGCAGAGCCGCGCCGTAGAGCGGCAGCGCCTCAACATCGTTCCACGCAATTCGATCCTCGCGCACGGTCAGGTCGCGCTTCATTGTGCCTCCTCCTCAAGCGGGTCCGTGGCGGCCGCGCTTCGCAGCCGCAGCAGAACCTAGGTGGGGCAAAAGCCCGGTCAAGCCGCCGGGACGCATCGAAAAACCCTTATAACATAGCGGCAAAAGCCAGCAACATGGAGCAAGCGACAAGACAGGCACGGCACGCTCCGGCAAAGGTGCGGACGCGAACCGGACATGATTGGCCGGGCGCCAAAGGCCGGCTGGTGCGCGGACAAGATTTGCTGTCTCGGCAGCGGCGCGCCTTTCTCCCTATGCCTACCGTGGAAAGGGGAATTGCCATGCCGACCGTCTCGCGGGGTCGCCGAACCATGCTGCTTGCCGGCGCGCTGCCCGCCTTTGCCTGCGCCGGCCTCGCCCGCGCCGAGACCCCGCAGGCGGTGACGACGGCCGACGCCCCGGCCACCAATGAGGGCGACATCCTCGTCACCGCCCGCCGGCGCGAGGAAACGGTGCAGAAGGTGCCGCTCGCGATCTCGGTGATCGGCGGGAAGACGCTGGACGCCACCGGCACCTTCAATGTGCTGAAGCTCACCCAGATCCAGCCCAGCCTGCAATTCTACTCGACCAATCCGCGCAACACGACGCTCAACATCCGCGGCCTCGGCTCGCCCTTCGGCCTCACCAATGACGGCATCGAACAGGGCGTCGGCATCTATGTCGACGATGTCTACAACAGCCGCGTCGCGGCCTCGACCTTCGACTTTGTCGATATCGAGCGCGTCGAGGTGCTGCGCGGGCCGCAGGGCACGCTGTACGGCAAGAACACCACGGCGGGCGCGATCAACATCACCACGCGCGCGCCCAGCTTCTCGCCCGAGGCGCGCGGCGAACTCTCCTTCGGCAACCTCGATTTCGTGCAGGCCAAGGCATCGGTATCGGCGCCGCTGGTGGCGGACCGGCTCGCCTTCCGCCTGTCCGGCGCGCTCACCAGCCGGCGCGGGACGATCTACAACGTCACCACCGACAAGGATGTGAACGGGATCGACAACAAGGCGGTGCGCGGCCAGTTGCTGTTCCGCGCCACCGACACGCTCGATCTGACGCTGGCGGGCGATTACAACCGCCAGGATCCGGACTGCTGCGCGCAGATCTATGTGCGGACCGGCGCCACGCAGCGGCCGCTCAACCGCCAATATGCCGCGCTGGCGGCGGCGTTCAACTATCGGCCGCCCAGCTTCGACGCCTTCGACCGGCTGACCGATCTGGATGTGCCGCTGCGCGCCCGGCAGGAGATTGGCGGCGCCTCGCTGCGCGCGCGCTGGCAGATCGGGCCGGGCACGCTCACCTCCGTCTCCGCCTGGCGCTTCTGGAACTGGGATCCGTCCAACGATCGCGATTTCCTCGGCCTGCCGATCACCACCGTCTCGGCCAATCCGTCACGCCAGCGGCAATGGACGCAGGAGATCCGCTACGCCGGGAGCAGCGGCCGCATCGATTATGTGGGCGGCCTGTTCGCCTTCCACCAGACGCTGCGCACCACCGGCGAGCAGGCGCAGGGGCCGGCCGCCAGCCGCTGGCTGCTCAACCCCAGCAGCGCCGCCGCGCGCGATCCCTCCGTGCTGAACGGCCTCCGATCCGACAATGACATCCGGCTTCGCACCACCAGCCTCGCCGCCTTCGGCCAGATCGGCTGGCACGTGACCGACCGGCTCCGCCTCCAGCCAGGCCTGCGCGTCAATTACGATCGCAAGAGCGGCGCCTATCTCGCCACGGTGACGACCGGCAGCGGCAGCACCAGCCTGACCGCCGACCAGCGCGGCGTGCTGGCGCCGCAAAGCTATCAGCCCCGGTTCAGCGCCTGGAACCTTTCAGGCGATTTCACGGCATCCTACGATCTCACCCAGGCGCTGCTGCTCTACGCCACCTATGCGCGCGGCTTCAAATCCGGCGGCATCAACCTGTCCGGCCTGCCGCTCGACGCCGCCAACCAGCCGATCCTGTCCGCCGCCACCGTCAAGCCCGAGCGCGAGGACCATGTCGAGGCGGGGCTCAAGTCGCAATGGTTCGACAAGCGGCTGACGCTCAACCTCGCCGCCTTCTGGACCGATGTGCACAATTACCAGGCGACCGTCACCAACGGCCAATTGGGCGTGCTGCGCGGCTATCTCGCCAATGCCGGGCTGGTGCGGACGCGCGGCGTGGAGCTGGAGGCGGCGGCGCGGCCAAGCACGCGGCTGAGCCTCTACGCCAATGGCAGCTTCACCGATGCACGCTACGTGCATTTCCGCGATGCGCCCTGCCCGCCCGAACTGTCGGGCGGCAGCAGCGGCGCGACCGCCAGTCCGCCGGGCACGCCGGGCGGCGTATCGCCCGCCGCCTGCGACATTTCGGGCCAGTGGCTGCCCGGCGTCTCGCGCTGGTCGGCGGCCTATGGCGGCGAATATAGCCTGCCCGGCCATGTCGCCGATCTCGACGGGCGCTTCTATCTCGGTGTCGATGGCAGCTATCGCTCGCGCTTCTCCTCCAATCCCTCGCGTTCGCGCTATACCGACATCGCCGGCTATGCGCTGCTCAACCTCCGGCTCGGCTTCCGCTTCGGCGAGGGCTGGGACGTGTTCGGATGGGTGCGCAACGCGCTCGACAAGAATTATTACGAGGTACTGGCCACGCAATCGGGCAATACCGGGCTGATCGTCGGCCAGCCCGCCGAGCCGCGCACCTTTGGCGGCACCATCCGGGCGAGCTTCTGATCGCGATTGACGCACCGCCCCCGCCGCCATAGCCCGGCTGCGGGAGCGTGATGTCATGACCAGCCTGAGTGATTTTACGGTGCGCGCGATCGACGGCAGCCCGACGCCGCTGGCGGCGCAGGCGGGCAAGCTCGTGCTGGTGGTCAACACCGCCAGCCTGTGCGGCTTCACGCCGCATTATGAAGGGCTGGAGGCGCTTCACCGCGCCTATGCGCCGCGCGGCTTCACCGTGCTCGGCTTTCCGTGCAACCAGTTCGGGAAACAGGAGCCCGGCGACGAGGCGAGCATCGCCGATTTCTGCCGCACCCGCTTCGATATTGGCTTTCCGCTGTTCGCCAAGGTGGAGGTGAACGGCCCGGGCGCCGAGCCGCTGTTCGCCTGGCTCAAGACGCGCGCGCCGGGCCTGCTCGGCACCCGCCGCATCAAGTGGAATTTCACCAAATTCCTGGTGGCGCGCGATGGGGTGACGGTGCGCCGCTTCGCGCCCTCCACGCCGCCCGCGACCTTGCGGCCGGCGATCGAAGCCTGGCTGTAGCGCCGTATTTTCTAAAATGATTTGTCTTTCTTCCCCGGCCGTGGTTGTGATGCGTTGCCCGGACGCAGAGCCGGAGCCAGGGAGGAACATGTGTCCGTCAAGCTCACCGCCGCCATCGCCCTCGCTGCGCTCGCTGCCGCGCAGGCCTATGCCCAGCCCGCGCAGACGGGGCCGTATGACGTCGCGCTGATCGCGGGCGGCGATGCCGCCGCCCAGCCGATCGCGCCCGCGCTGCGCGCCGCGCCTTGGACGCTGCACTTCTGGATCGCCGCCGATCGCGCCGCCCCGCGCGCGGCGCCGCTCGTCGCGCTCGGCGGCGATCAGGCGCTGGTGCTGCGCAATGGCGCGCCGGGCCTGATGACGGACGGCCATTTCCTCCGCGCGGGCGTCACGCTCGCGCCGGGCGCCTGGCATCATATCGCGCTCGTCGCCGAGCCGGCGGCGCTCACCCTGTTCGTGGATGGCCGCCGCGCGGGCCGCGTGGCGGCCGCGCCCGCGCCGCTGCCCGAGCAGCTGCGGATCGGCGGCGGATCGCCCGATGCGCCCGGCTTCAGCGGTCGCATCGCCGCGCTGGCGCTGGTTCCCGGCGCGCGCGATGCCGCCGCGCTGCGCGCCGCCGCCGCCACGCCGCCCAGCGCCGATCTCATCCAGTTCGCCACCAACAGCCCGCACTGGCCGGTGCAGGTGCGTCAGATGATGGGGCAGACCAGCCCGCAGCCGCCTGCGACCCGGCCGACCAGCCGCACGCCGGCCGATGCGCCCCAGGCCAAGCCCGTCCCCACCGGGCCGGCGCTCGCCGAAACCGCCCCCGGCCGCTGGCTCGTCCATGGCTGGCGGCTCGCCGCCGCGCCGGACGTGACGGCCGACGGCCCGCGCCTCTCGCGCGCCGGCTTCGACGCGCAGGGCTGGCTCGTCGCCACCATGCCGGGCACGGTTCTGACGACGCTGATCGATCGCGGCGTCTATCCCGATCCCGCGCACGGCCTCAACAATCTCGCCATTCCCGAAAAGCTGGCGCATCAGGATTATTGGTACCGCACCGAGTTCGATCTTCCGGCCGGCGCGGCGGGCCGCCATCTCGAATTGGTGGTGGGCGGCGCCAATTATCAGGCCGAGCTGTGGGTGAATGGCCAGCGCCTGGGCGACATGAAGGGCGCCTTTATCCGCGGCCGCTTCGATCTTACCGCCGCGCTCCGGCCCGGCCGCAACGCCATCGCCGTCAAGGTCTCGCCGCCGCCCCATGTCGGGCTGGCGCACGAGGAGTCGCTCACCGCCGGGGTCGGCGAGAATGGCGGCGTGATGATGCTGGACGGACCGACCTTCGGCGCCACCGAGGGCTGGGACTGGATCCCCACCGTGCGCGATCGCAACACGGGCCTGTGGCAGGATGTTGAGCTGCGCGCGACGGGCGAGGTGACGCTGGGCGACGCGCAGGTCGTCACCGCGCTGCCCGACGGCGACACCAAGCTCGCCGAGATCGAGATCGACGTGCCCGTCCACAATCAGGGCACGCAGCCGGCGACCACCGAGGTCGAGGCGCGGTTCGACGATGTCCGCGTCAGCCGCAGCGTGACGCTCGCGCCCGGCGCGACCCAGACGGTGCGCTTCCTGCCCGCGGATTTCGCCCAGCTGCGCGTGCGCAACCCGCGCCTCTGGTGGCCCAATGGCTATGGCGAGCCGGCGCTCCACATGCTGCACCTCAGCGCGACGAGCGGCGGCCAGCCCTCCGACGCCAAGGATGTGCGCTTCGGCATGCGCGAGGTGCGCTATGAATTGTCACTGGTCGATCCTCAGGGCGATCTCGACCGGGTGGCGATCAACCTCACCAAGGCGCGCGAAACGGGCACGCCGCTGGTCGATGTGCGACATCAGGCGATCCGGCAGGTGCCGGGCGGCTGGGCCTATGCGCTGACCCCGGAGGCCCTGCATTCGCCGGCGGTGACCCCGATCAAGGGCGATGCCGGCCTGTCGCCCTTCCTCGTGCTGCGGGTCAACGGCGTGCGCATCGCGGCGCGCGGCGGCAACATCGGCATGGACGATTTCCTGAAGCGCACCGAGCGCGGCCGCCTCGAGCCCTTCATGCGCTTGCAGCGCGACGCGCATCTCAACGTGGTGCGCAACTGGATCGGCCAGAACACCGAAGAGACCTTCTTCGATCTCGCCGACGAATACGGCCTGATGGTGCTCAATGATTTCTGGGAGTCGACGCAGGACTATAACATCGAAGCCCAGGACGTGCCGCTCTTCCTCAAGAATGCGGAAGACGTGGTCCGGCGCTATCGCAACCATCCCTCGATCGTGCTGTGGTTCGGGCGCAACGAGGGCGTGCCCCAGCCGATCCTCAACGAGGGGCTGGACGCGCTGATCCGCCGCGAGGATGGCACGCGCCTCTACATGGGCTCGTCCAACCGCATCAACCTGCACGATAGCGGCCCCTATAACTGGCGGCCGGAAGACAAGTATTTCACCGAATATTCGAACGGCTTCGCGGTCGAGGTGGGGACGCCGTCCTTCCCCACGCTGGAGAGCTGGAAGCGCACCATTCCGGCCAGCGAGCTTTGGCCGATCAGCGACAGCTGGGCCTATCATGACTGGCACCAGACCGGTAACGGCGCGGTCGCCAGCTTCACCGATGCGATGGCGCGGCGCTTCGGGCCCGCCACCAGCCTCGAGGATTTCGAGCGCAAGGCGCAGATGCTGGAATATGACAGCTACCGCGCGATCTTCGAGGGGATGAACGCGGGCCTGTGGACGCGCAACAGCGGCCGCATGCTGTGGATGACCCAGCCCGCCTGGCCGTCCTCGGCCTGGCAGATCTTCTCGTCCGACTATGACACGCACGGCGCCTTCTATGGCGTCCAGAAGGGATCGGAGCCGCTGCACGTGCAGATGAACCTGCCCGATCATGCGGTGGTGCTCGTCAACAGCCGCCCCGACGCCGCCGGCACCGCGACGGTGCGCGCGCGGGTGGAAACGCTGGACGGCCGCGTGGTGCTGACGCGCGAGGCGAAGGTGGCGACGCGGCCGGGGGTGAACCCCGCCTTCACGCTCGATCTCGCCCCCGCCCTGGCGGCCGGACCGGTGCTGGTGCGGCTGGAGGCCAAGGATGGCGGCGGCACCCGTCTCTCCGACAATTTCTACTGGCAGGCGGCGAGCGACGAGGGCTATCGCGCGCTCGCGGCGCTGCCGCCGGTGACGCTCCAGAGCAGCGCGACGGGGCATGACGAGGGCAGCGAGCGCGTGATCGCGGTGACGCTGTCCAACCCGGGCAAGACGGCGGCGATCGAAACCAAGCTGGCGCTGGTGGATGCGGCCGGCAAGCAGGTGCTGCCCGCCTATTTCAGCGACAATTATGTCTCGCTGCTGCCGGGCGAGAGCCGCATGGTGACGGTGCGCGCGCCGGCGCTGCTGGCGGGCGCGGCGCCGAAGGTGACGCTGCGCGGGTTCAACATCGCGCCCGCGGCGATCGCGGTCGGCCAATAGAGCTTGGGGACGCGGCGGCCGATGCGCCGCCGCGCCCGCAGCCTCAGGGCCAGAGCCAGGCGGCGCCGCGCACGCCCGAGGAATCGCCCCACTGCGCGGGGGCTATCAGGCCCGACCAGCCGTCCGAGAAGGCGTGGCGGCGGATCACCTCGGGCAGGTGCTCATAAAGTTCGCCGACATTGGACATGCCGCCGCCCAGCACGATCGCGGCGGGATCGACGAGATTGACGATCATCGCCAGGCCGCGGCCGAGGCGATCGATATAGCGGTCAAGCGCTTCCTGCCCGCGCGGCTCGCCGGCGCGCGCGGCCGCCACGATCGCCGGCGCGGCCAGCGCCTCGCCATGCTCCGCCGCATAGGCGCGCGCGAAACCGGTGCCGGAAATCCAGCTCTCCAGGCAGCCGCGCTGCCCGCACCAGCAGGCGTCCACGCCGGCCTCTTCGGGCGTCGGCCACGGCAAGGGCGAATGGCCCACCTCGCCCGCAATGCCGTGCGCGCCTTCCACCAGCGCGCCGTCGATCACCAGCCCGCCGCCGCAGCCGGTGCCGATCACCAGCGCGAACACCGAAGCCGCGCCGGCGGCGGCGCCGTCGCTCGCCTCGGACAAAGCGAGGCAATTGGCATCGTTGGCGAGCCGCACCGGGCGCCCGAGCGCCGCGGCGAGATCCTCCGCCAGCGGCCGGCCGTTCAGATAGAGCGAGTTGGAATTGCGCATCACCCCGGTGGCGGGCGAGACCGAGCCGGGCGTCCCGAGGCCGACGCTGCCGCGCCCCGCCGCCGCCTGCTCGGTCGCGGCGACCAGCTCGGCCACGGTCGCGATCGCCGCCGCATAGGAGCCGGGATTGGGCACGCGCCGGCGCGACAGCACCGCGCCATCGTCCGCCAGCGCGATCGCCTCGATCTTGGTGCCGCCGAAATCGATGCCGATCCGGAAATCGCGCGCGGCGCTCTCCCCCGGGGCGCTGTCCCGCATCCGCTCGCCGAGCAATTCAACCATAACCTCTCCCCTGGCGCCCTTCACACCGGGCGCTGTGCGGCGGCACGACACCACAGGGCGCGGAGAAAGTAAAATGTCTTGTTTTAGTCGGCGCCGCGTCCGGCCTGGATCAGGTTGATATCGGAGGGCAGGAGTTCCTTGCGGAACGGCAGCATCGCCGCGCCCACGGCAGGGGCATCCTGCGCCATCGCCGCGGGCAGGACCGGCGCGCGCGCGGGCAGCGCCAGCTCGCCCAGCCGCGCGTTCAGCCGCGCCGAAAGGCTCGTGATGAGCGGCATGGGCAGCCGCCCGCCGATTAGCACGGCATCCGGATTGATGAGGCAGTTGATCGCGATGAGCGGCCCGACCAGCGAGCGCGTGGCATCGTGCAGCCATTCGAACAGCACGGGATCGCTGCCCTCCGCCGCCGCCGCGAGATCGGCCTCGGCGGGCAGCGCGCGGCCGGCGCGTTCCAGCCGCGCCAGCAGCGCGGAGAGCGACACCGTATCCTGCACCGTGGCGCCCGGATGATTGGCGCTGGGATCCGGCAGCAGCCCGATCTCGCCGCTGCGCAGCGTCGCGCCGCGATAATAGCTGCGGTCGATCACCAGCCCGCCGCCCAGCCCGAAGCTGACGAGCATGTAGAAGAAGCTCGGATAGGCGAAGCCGGTGCTGGCCTCCACCTCACCGAGCGCGGCGGCGGCGGCGTCATTGTCGCAATGGATCGGCCAGGGCAGCAGCGGCGCCAGCAATTCGCGCGGATCCACATCGCTCCACGCCGCATATTCGGCGGGGCGATGCGGCAGATCGATGCGGCCGAGATCGTCGGGCAGCGCGATCCCCACGCCGAGGATCCGCTCGCGCCGGACCTTGCCCGCCGCGATCAGCCCGTCCAGTTCCTCCTCGATACAGGCATAGACCATAGCCGGCGTGGCAAAGGCGATCTCGCGCGTCACCCGCGCGCGCACCTCGCCCGCCAGGTCCAGCGCGATCAGGCTGATATGATCGCGATCGATATTGATGCCGAGCCCGAAACAGCCATCGGGCTCGATCACCAGCCGCAGCGCGGGCTGGCCGCGCCCGCCCTGACGCCGTCCGGCCTGGCGCACAAAGCCCAGCTCCGACAAGCGTCCGGTGATGTTGGCGATGGTCGGCGCGGTAAGACCAGTGACGCGCGCGAGATCGATCCGGGTCGTCTCGCCGGCAAGGCGAATCGCCTGCAGCACGGTCCGCTGATTATAGTCTCCCGCCCGGACGAGATTGGTGCCGGAGAGGGAGAGAGCGAGCTTCTCGTGCCGTTTTTCCGTTTCGGCAAGCATCCGATCTTCTGTTCCCTGCCCCGATCCGAACCCGCTCTGCCCGCCGGGCGTGACCTTCCTGCTACGGTGCCCGATCAACCCGCACCGAGAAAGAGAAAAATCAAATTATTTAAGTTGACCGCTCTGAAGCTTTGGACAACATCGATGCACAGCGACGGCTAAGCCGCGCATCGGAGGGGATTAATTGGCCTGGAGCCCAATAAGGGACCAGTGCCGCGCCGCCCCTGCGATGGCGCGAGACCAAGAGGTCGGCGCGTCAGTAGAGGGGAAGAGTTTTGCGCACCGCCTATCCATTCCATCGCGGCCTCCTGCTGGCCGCCAGCTCGGGCCTGTGCCTCGCCTATGCGGGCATGGCCGCCGCCCAGGCGCCGGTCGCCGCCGCTGCTTCGCAGACCCCGCCGATCACCGCCGAACCGCAGAACGCGCCGGCCGATCAGGCCGCCTCGCCCAGCCAGACGGCGGGTGAGCAGGGCGATGTCGGCTCGGCCGATCAGGGCGCGCAGGCGATCGTCGTCACCGGTATCCGCGGCGCCCAGCAGCGCGCGATCAACATCAAGCGCAACGCCGTCTCGGTGGTCGATTCGATCTCGGCCGAGGATATCGGCAAGCTGCCCGACCGGACCATTTCGGACTCGCTGCAGCGCATCCCGGGCGTGCAGATCCGCCGCGATGCCGGCGAAGGCGCCGCCATCAACATTCGCGGCCTGCCGCAGGTAACCACGCTGCTCAACGGCGAATCCTATCTCGGCGCGCAGTCGATCACCACCATCCAGCCCAACTTCAACGATATCCCGTCGCAGCTCTTCTCGGGCGCGGACGTGATCAAATCGACCACCGCCGATCTGCTCAACGCGGGCATCAGCGGCACCGTCAATCTGCGCACGCGCCGGCCGTTCGATCTCAAGTCGGGCATCACCGTCGCCGCCGCCGCCGAAGGCAATTACGGCGACAAGGTGAAGAAGGCGGATCCTTCGTTCAACGGCCTTGTCGGCTGGCACAATGACCGGTTCGGCGTGCTCTTTTCGGGCGCCTATACGCGCGTCCGACTGTCCAACTCGCACAATGGCATCCAGGAAGGCTATGGCGCCGCCCTGCACAATGAGGGCACCGCCGACGCCACCTCGAGCGGCGGCTTCTCGCCCGCCAATCGCCGGCGCGGCACCGCCGTTCCGGGCGGCTTCGACATCAATGGCGATGGCGATGCCAATGATGCCTTCATCGTGCCGCAGGGCTTCACCGGCTGGGATCGCGTCAACGATCGCCGCCGCCTCGGCCTGAACGGCTCGGCGCAGTGGAAGATCAACGATGCGCTGACGCTGACCGGCGACGCCTTCTTCACGCAGCAGAAGGAATATGTCAGCACCGCCGGCTTCCAGATGCAGAATGTCAACTGGCAGGCGGGCGAGTTCCAGCCCGGCATGTCGCGCGACACCGGCGCGGTGACTTCGGACGGATACCATATCAACACCACGCAGGTGTATAATTACGACCTGGGCAATTTCGACTCCTACGCCCAGGAAGATCGTTACAAGTCGCAGTCGCAGAATTACAATCTCGAGCTGAAGTACGACAATGGCGGCCGCTTCAAGGCCAGCCTGCGCGGCATCTACGGCAAGGCGCACCAATATTACGATCAGAGCTACCTGCAGTTCAGCCTGTCCAACGGGCAGCAGTGGGAGCCGGGCGGCATCGGCATCTATCCCAGCGGCAATCGCGTGTTCAATCCGAACGGCTATTCGGTCAACACCATCGCCGGCCTGAACTCGCTTCCGGCTGTGGTGGATTTCACCGGCAGCCAGCCGCGCTTCACCCTGCCCTCGCAGCTCACCAGCCTGCTCGGCGATCCCGCCAATTACGCGCTCAAGACGATGTCGTCCGAGGGCAATTACCGGCGCAACGGCGATCTCAAGGTGGTGCGCGGCGACGCGACCTATGAGGTGAACGACGCGATCAACTTCGCGTTCGGCGCGCGCTATTCCGAGCGCTCGGTGAACGACTATGAGTTCGATCGCGCGGCGCCGCTCTATGCGGGCATGGCCAGCAATCCGGCGGGCTGCCTCGTCAAGTGGAAGGCGTTCGACGTTCCGGTCAACGACGCCAGCTGCTCGGCGCGCAACGCGGCCGGCGTCGCCTACACGGCGGGCCTGACCCGTCCGGCCACCGACCCGACGCTCGCCAACATGGTGAAGCAATATACGCTGCCCGCCGCCGGCGTGCCCGCCATGTATGTGCTGAACCCCAACTTCATGCGCAACGCGCTGGCCTTCCAGAACAGCTTCTACCCGGGCAATGTCGAGGTGCAGAACCCCGGCGCCTCGTTCAACGTCGGCGTGAAGCAGACGTCGGGCTATTTCCAGATGAACTTCAAGGGCGATCTGTTCGGCCTTGAATATGGCGGCAATGCCGGCCTGAAGATCATCAACACCCGGCTCGACATCCTGCAATATGTCACCGGCAGCCCGCAGCCCTACGGCCTGGCCAATCTGGCCAATGGCACGGTGCGGACCAAGCGGGACTTCACCGATTATCTGCCCGCCTTCAACATCGCCTTCAACCTGGCCGAGAACCTGAAGCTGCGCTTCGCCTATTCCAAGACGATGACGCTGCTCGATCTCAACCAGTGGGGCGGCGGTCTGAACCCGACCTATGCGATCGACACGTCGGGCGCCTCGCCGGTGTTCCGCGTGACGGGCGGCAGCTCCAACGGCAATCCCAATCTGGATCCGTGGCGCGCCACCAATGTCGAGGCCAGCCTCGAATATTATGTCGGCCGCGCGAGCCTGTTCAGCGTCGGTGCCTTCCGCATCGCCGTCGACAGCTTCATCCAGAGCGGCAATATCGTCCGCACCGATCTGCCCGACAATGACGGCGTGGTGCGCAACCGCACCGTGTCGATCTCGACGCCGGTGCAGGGCACGGGCGGCACGCTGCAGGGCCTGGAAGGCGGCGCCAAGGCGTCGTTCGGCGATTTCGCCTTCATGCCGCGCTTCCTCTCGAACTTCGGCATCGACTCGAACATCACCTTCTCGCCCTCCAATTCGGGTCAGAAGGACCTGGCGGGGAACAAGATCCCCTTCCAGGACAATTCCAAGCTGCAGACCAACGTCGCGCTCTTCTACCAGGATGAGCGGTTCCAGGCGCGGGTGGCGTGGAATTACCGGTCCAAGCGCGCCGTCCAGTCCGACTTTGGCGGCATTCGTGGCCTGGAACTCTACCAGCAGCCGACCAACTATATCGATGCCTCGGTCAGCTACGATCTGACCAAGAACATCACCGTCTATGCCCAGGGCTCGAACCTCACGTCCGAGTACGAGAAATATTACCTCACCTGGCGCGACGAGCGCGCCTACAACAATATCTACGAGCGCCGGTACACCGCCGGTGCCCGCGTGAAGTTCTGATCGCCCGCGAGGGTTGACGGAAAGGCCCCGGCGAGCGCCATGCTCGCCGGGGTTTTTGTTGAACGACAGCGCAGCGGAGGCAGAATGCGCGAGGCCGATCCCGATCGCATCCGATCAATCCTCATCGTCGGCGGCGGCACCGCCGGCTGGATGGCGGCGACGCTGCTCGCCGGCCGCCTGGCCCGGCAATCGGTTGCGATCACGCTGGTGGAGAGCGCGGAGATCGGCACGGTCGGCGTCGGCGAAGCGACCGTGCCCGGCATCCGCGATTTCTTCCGCGACATCGGCGTGACCGGCGAGGAGGTGATGCGCGCCTCCCAGGGCACGATGAAGCTCGGCATCGAATTCGTCGATTGGGCGAAGCCGGGCACGCGCTTCTTCCATCCTTTCGGATTGTACGGCATGGCCTCGCGCGGCGTGCCCTTCCACCATTTCTGGCTCAAGCGGCGCGCCGAAGGCGATGCCACGCCGTTTTCGGCCTATAGCCTGTGCACGCGCATGGCCGAGGCCGGCACGGTGATGCTCCCGCCCGAAGCGCCGGCGAACGATCTCGCCGTGTTCGATTGGGCGGTGCATTTCGATGCCGGCCTCTACGCGCGCTTCCTTGCCGCCCGCGCGCGCCAGGCGCTCGGCGTGCAGCATGTCGACGGCATGATCGAGGGCGTCGAGCGGGCGGGCGATCGCGTCGCCGCCGTCCGCCTGCGCGACGGGCGCCGGCTCGAGGCCGATCTCTTCATCGACTGCTCGGGCTTCCGCAGCCTGTTGCTCGGCGAGGCGATGGGCGTCGACTATGAGGAATGGGGCGATCTCCTGCCCTGCGACCGCGCCGTCGCCATGCCCTGCGCCCATGGCGGCCCGCTTTCGCCCTTCACCCGCTCCACCGCGCTGGCGGCCGGCTGGCAGTGGCGCATTCCGCTCCAGCATCGCGTCGGCAACGGCTATGTCTATGCCAGCCGCCACCTCTCGGACGACGAGGCGGCGGCGGTGCTGCGCGGCCGGCTGGAAGGCGAGGCGCTGGGCGAGCCGCGGCTGATCCGCTTCCGCACCGGCCATCGCCGCCGCTTCTGGCAGGGCAATGTGGTCGGCCTCGGCCTCGCCGCGGGCTTTCTCGAACCGCTGGAATCGACCAGCATCACCCTTATCCAGACGGGGATCGAGCGGCTCACCCAGCTCTTCCCCAACCGCCATTTCGATCCCGCGCTGGCGGACGAATATAATCGCATCGCCGCGCTCGAATATGCGCGCATCCGCGATTTCCTGCTGCTCCACTACGCCGCCAATGGCCGCGTCGGCGAGCCGCTCTGGGATGCGGTGCGCGCCGCGCCGCTGCCGGACAAGCTGGCGCACAAGCTCCGCCTGTTCCGCAGCCGCGGCGCGCTGGCGCGCTACGAGTGGGAATCCTTCCAGGATCCGAGTTGGCTCTCGATGTATGCCGGTTTCGATCTCTGGCCCGAGCGCCACGATCCCATGGCCGATTATTTCACCGCCGATGAGCTGGACTCGGCGATGGCGCGGATGCGCGCGGCGATCGATCGCGCCGCCGCGCTGGCGGTGCCGCACGCGCGTTTCATCGCGGAGCGCTGCGCCGCGCCGGCGGCCTGAGGAAGCGCTCCTCACACTTCCGTATAAGTAAGCCCGGCGCCGCCGTGCCGCGGCTTGCCGGGCCCGCGCCGGGGCGCCAACCTCCGCACCCCGGGAGGTAGGCATGGCGGAACCCGAGTGGGGCGACATCCCGATCGGGAGCTGGTCGCAGGAGTTGCTCGCGCTTCAATCCGCCGTCGTCGAGGCCGGCGGCGATGTCCAGCGCATCCTCGAGATCGTGGCGGAGGGGTCGGTGCGGATCGTGCCCCAGGCCTTTGGCGCGGTGGTGGAGATGCGCGAGGGCGACGCGCTTGTGTATCGCGCCGCAAGCCCGCGGCTGGCCGACGCGGTGGGATTGCGGCTGGAGATGGCGCGCAGCCTGTCCGGCGAGGTGATCGCCACCGGCGAGGCGCAGCTCTGTCTCGATACCGAGGGCGACGAACGGGTCAACCGCGCCGCCAGCCGTCGTGTCGGCGCGCGCTCCATGCTGCTGGTGCCGCTGCCCTTCCAGGGCGAGGTGGTGGGCGTTCTCAAGCTGCTGGCGGATCGTCCGCGCCTTTTCTCGAACCGCGACCTGCTGCTCGCGCGGCTGCTCGCCGGGCCGATCATCACCGGCCTTGCCGAGGCGGCGCATTCGGACGTGATCCGCCGCTTCGCCGCCACTTTCGCCCAGGCGGCGGTGGGGCTGGCGCTGCTGCGCCCGGACGGCACCTTCCTGATGGTGAACGACCGCTTCTGCGAGATCACCAGCTATGATCGGAACGAGCTGCGCAACCGCCACTTCCGCAGCATCACCCATCCGGACGATCAGGAACGCGACGACAGCCTCGTCGCGCGGTTGCTCCAGGGCGAATTGCCGCGCTACGCCGTGGAGAAGCGCTACATCCGCAAGGATGGCAGCATCGTCTGGATCACGCTGACGCTGTCCTTGGTGCGGCGTGCCGATGGCAGCCCCGATTTCTTCGTGACGGTGGTGGAGGATATTTCGGCGCGCAAGGCGGCCGAGGCGGCGAGCGGCGCGAAATCCTCCTTCCTGGCCAATATGAGCCACGAAATCCGGACGCCTATGAACGGCATTCTCGGCTTCACCGATCTGCTGCTGGCCGGCACGCTGACGCCGGAGCAGCGTCGCCATGCCGAGCTGATCGCCGAATCCGGGCGCGCCATGATGCGGCTGCTCAACGACATTCTCGATCTTTCCAAGATAGAGGCGGGCAAGATGCGGGTCGCGGACGAGCCGTTCGACCTGCCCGGCGCGCTGACCGGCTGCTGCCGGCTGATCGACCCGACCATCCGCCAGAAGGGGCTGACGCTGCGCTGCGACTTCCATCCCGATCTGCCGCGCTGGACGATGGGCGACGGGCTGCGGCTGCGGCAGATCGTCCTCAACCTGCTCGCCAACGCCGCCAAGTTCACGGCCAGCGGCACGGTGGCGCTGCGCGCCCGGCCGGAGGGCGCGTGGCTGTGCATCGAGGTGGAGGATACCGGGATCGGCATCGCCGCCGATCGCCAGGCGGCGATCTTCGAGGAATATGTGCAGGCCGAGGCGGAGGTGGCGCAGCGCTATGGCGGCACCGGCCTCGGCCTGTCGATCAGCGCCCAGCTCGCCACGCTGATGGGCGGCGGGCTGGCGGTGGCGAGCGTGCCGGGCCGCGGCACCACCTTCGCGCTGCGCCTGCCCCTCGTCGCCGCGCCCGCGCCGCCCGAGGAGGATCGGGAAAGGCCGTCACCGGGCCGGGACGAAGCGGGCTTCGCGCCGCGCATCCTCGTCGCCGAGGATCATGACGTGAACCAGCGGCTGATCGCCGCCATGCTCGACCAGCTCGGCTGCCGCTACGAGCTGGTCGAGCATGGCGAGGCGGCGGTGGCGCGCGCCCGCGTCCACGCTTATGATCTGCTGCTGATGGACGTGCAGATGCCCGGCATGGACGGGCTGGAGGCGACGCGCCGCATCCGCGAGGCCGGCATCGACGCCGCGACGCTGCCGATCGTGGCGCTTACCGCCAATGCCTATCCGGACGATGTCGCCGCCTGCCTCGCGGCGGGAATGCAGGCGCATCTGGCCAAGCCCGCTTCGCTCGACATGCTGCGCGCGACGATCCATGGCTGGACGCGGGCGGCGCTGCTGCCGCATCCGCCCAGCGTCGCCGCGTCGGGCACCGCCTCGGCGCTCGCCGCGCGACTCGAAGGCGATCTGGCCGAGCGGTACAGGACGCGCCGGCGCGAGACGATCGCCGCGCTGCGCGGGCTGCTGGCGGAAGAGCGGGTGGCGCCTACGGAGCTGGACGCGATCGCGGCGCAGCTCCACAAGCTTGCGGGAAGCGCCGCGCTGTTCGGCGAGGCCGCGCTCGGCGAGGCGGCCGAGGCGCTCGACCAGGGCCTGCGCCACTGGCCCGAGGCGGACCGCGAACCCCGCTTCCGCGCGGGCGCGCGACGGCTGCTCGATCTCGCGGGCGGTTGATCAGGCGGCGACGCGGCGCAGCGCTTCCACCTGATCGGCGGTGAAGCCGAAGCCGAGCAGCTCCGGCACCATCTCGCGCGCGCGCTCGCCGCGGCGGCGCGCCGCGCACACGAAACGGCGGATCGTATCCAGCCGCGGATCCGCCAGCGGACGCGGCGCCTCCAGGCCCGTCAGCCAGCGCCACACGCGCGCGATGCGGCCGCTGGCGCGCGCCGGCCCGGCGCAGCCGCACCGCTCGGCATCGCGCAGCGCCACGGTGACGGCCTGCCATTCGATGGGGGAAAGCTGGGGCTGCTGGCTCGGCATGCTGGTCATGATCGTCTCCTCGCCATGCGGATTATCGACGCTGACCCTGACGCGAAACTGCGATAAACTTCGTCATTCTATTCGAGGTTTTCGATATGCAGACGCCAGGCACGCCCACGTTCGACCAGCTGCGCATCTTTCTGGCGGTGGTGGAAACGGGCAGTTTCGCCGCCGCCGGCCGCCGGCTCAACCGCGCCACCTCGGTGATCAGCTACGGCATCGCCAATCTCGAGGCGCAGCTCGGCCTCGCGCTGTTCGAGCGCGAGGGCACCAAGCGGCCCACGCTGACGGTGGCGGGCACGGCGCTGCTCGCCGAGGCGCGCACCATCGCCCATGGCATGGACGGGCTGCGCGCCAAGGCCAAGGGACTGTTGCAGGGCCTCGAAGCCGAGGTGCGGCTGGTGGTGGACGTGATGCTGCCGCCCCGCCCCCTCGCCACCGTTCTCAACGCCTTCCGCGCCGCCTTTCCCACCGTGTCGCTGCGCCTCTAT
Source organism: Sphingomonas morindae (assembly GCF_023822065.1). Taxonomy (NCBI): domain Bacteria; kingdom Pseudomonadati; phylum Pseudomonadota; class Alphaproteobacteria; order Sphingomonadales; family Sphingomonadaceae; genus Sphingomonas; species Sphingomonas morindae. The sequence goes on along the minus strand of NZ_CP084930.1, from coordinate 2,886,632 downwards.
GTCGAGGCGCTGGGCGCGGTGACCGCGCTGGTGCTCGATCGCCGCGCCACGATCGGCATCAGCGGCCCGCTCTCGGCCGATTTCCCGGAGCTGGAGCGGGTGGCGCTGGGCCGCGTGCCGCTGGTGCCCGTCGCGGCGCCGCAGCATCCGCTCGCCGCCGGACCGCAGCTGCCGGGCGCGGGGCGCGATCATATCCAGCTGGTGCTTACCGACCGATCCTCGCTCACCGCTGGTCGCGATTTCTCGGTGCTGAGCGACCGAAGCTGGCGCATCAGCGACCTTGGCGCAAAACATGCGCTGCTTCTGCAAGGAATAGGCTGGGGCAACATGCCGGTGCCGCTGGTCGAACTGGATCTTTTTTCCGGCGCCCTGGTGCGGCTCGACATGCCCGACCAGCCCGAGGTCAGCTATCCACTGGAAGGCATATGGCGCGCGGACGAGGCGCCGGGACCAGCGGCCCGCTGGCTATTGGAGCGCTTCGGCGCGGTGCTGGACGAGAAAGGCGAGCGGACGGCCAGCGCCGGCGCCTTGACCGTCGAGCCGCCCATCTCGGCCTGACGAGCCTGTCGCGCCGCCGCCTGATTAGGGGAATGGTCCTCCACTCATCTGACGCCGGTCTAGGGTAATTCCCACATACAAATAATCAAAACTTGCATTTCCGTGTTTTTACCGGAATAGCGGCGATTGGCACCGTCCGAGGCAGTATTTTGCCGGCGGGCGTATCGTGGAGGCGCAAGGATGGACGAAGAAACCAAGAACGAGCTGCTCGGCCTCACCGTGGAGATCGTTGCTGCGCATGTCGCCAACAATTCCGTCAGCACGGCGGACGTGCCGGAGCTTATCGCCCAGGTGCACGGCGCGCTCGCCAGTCTCGCCCAGCCCGCGCCGGAACCGCAGGCCGCGCCCGAGCCGGCCGTGCCCGTCCGCTCCTCGGTGAAGAACGATTATATCGTCTGCCTCGAGGACGGTAAAAAGCTGAAGATGCTGAAGCGCTATCTGCGCACCAATTACGGCATGAGCCCCGAGGACTATCGCACCAAATGGGGTCTGCCCCGCGATTACCCGATGGTGGCCCCGGCCTATGCCGAGCAGCGGCGTGGTCTGGCGCAGAAGATCGGCCTGGGCCGCAAGAAGGTCGAGGCCGAGCCCGCGCCCGCCAAGCGCGGCCGCAAGCCGGCCGCCAAGGCCGAGACCGGCGCCGCGCCCGCGCCGGCCAAGCGCGGCCGCCCCCGCAAGGCGGCACCCGCCGAGGCCTGAGGCGTTCCGGCGCCATGGCCAGCCTCTCTCCCTTGATCGATCAGAAGCGCCGCGCCGCCGAGGCGGCGGTCGCGGAAATCGAGCCCGGCATGCTCGTCGGGCTCGGCACCGGCAGCACCGCCGCCTTCGCGATCGCCGCGCTCGGCCGCCGGGTGGCGGGGGGGCTGGCGGTGCGCGCCGTCGCCACCTCGCTCGCCACCGAGGCGGCGGCGGTGGCGGCCGGCATTGCGATGCTCGATTTCGCGGATGTCGCGGCCGTCGATCTGGTGATCGATGGCGCGGACGAGGTCGATCCCGCACTCCGGGCGATCAAGGGCGCGGGCGGCGCGCTGCTGCGCGAAAAGATTGTCGCCGAGTCCGCCGGCCGCATGCTGTGCATCATCGACGACTCGAAGCGGGTTTCCCAACTGGGTCGCGGCCCCCTGCCCGTCGAGGTGTTGCCCTTCGCGCGCCGTTTCGTCACCGATCGGCTGGCGGCGCTGGGCTGCGAACCGGTGCTCCGCGTCCGCGCCGGTGCGCCGGTGCTGAGCGATCAGGGCAATCTCCTGATCGACTGCCGCTTCGGCCCGATCGACGCGCCCGCGGCGCTGGCCGACCAGCTGGCCGCCCTGCCCGGCGTGATGGGCCATGGATTGTTTCTGCGCGAGATCGACTTTTTGTTCTGCGGCGGTGAGTTGCGCCAGGAGCGCGATCGCTGACGGCGGTGATCTCGGAACCGGTCTTGCCCCGATCCGTTTCGCGGGGCAGAGCGGCGTTCGTCCGCAATCGGGGATCATTGCATGAGCGAAATCGAATCCGCCCGCCCCTCCACGCATGTCGTAGAGGACGGTTCCCCCGATCGCCTGGCGATCGACACCATCCGCACCCTTGCCATGGATGCGGTGCAAAAGGCCAATAGCGGCCATCCCGGCACCCCCATGGCGCTGGCGCCGATCGCCGAGACGCTGTGGACCAAGTTCCTCCGCTACGATCCCAAGACGCCGCTCTGGCCCAACCGCGACCGATTTGTCCTCTCGTGCGGCCATGCCTCGATGCTGATCTACGCGCTGCTCCATCTGGGCGGCGTGATCGAGGTGGACGCCGATGGCCGCCCGACCGGCGCGCCGGCCGTCTCGCTCGACGATATCAAGCAGTTCCGCCAGCTCTCGTCGAAGACGCCTGGCCATCCCGAATATCGCTTCACCACCGGGGTCGAGACGACCACGGGTCCGCTCGGCGCGGGCTGCGGCAATTCGGTCGGCATGGCCATGGCCGAGCGCTGGCTCGCCGCTCATTTCAACCGCGACGGCTTCCCGATCTTCGATCACGACGTCTACGTCTTCTGCTCGGACGGCGATCTGATGGAAGGCGTGGCGAGCGAGGCGGCCTCGATCGCGGGCCATCTCAAGCTGTCCAACCTGTGCTGGGTGTACGACGCCAACCACATCACCATCGAGGGCGAGACCAGCCTCGCCTTTGACGAAGATGTCGCCAAGCGCTTCCAGGCCTATGGCTGGAACACCATCCATGTGGACGACGCCGAGGATGTCGGCGCCTTCGCGGCGGCGATCGAGCGCTTCAAGGCGACCACCGACAAGCCGACGCTGATCGTGGTCCATTCGGTGATCGGCATCGGCTTCCCCACTCGCGCGGGCACGCACAAGGCCCATTCCGACGCGCCGGGCGAGGAGGAGATCCGCGGCGCCAAGAAGAGCTATGGCTGGCCCGAGGACGCCCAATTCCTGGTGCCCGAAGAGGCCAAGCGCCATTTCGAGCAGAGCCTGGCGGGCCGCTCCACGCCGCTGCGCGAGGAATGGGAGGCGATGGTCGCCCGCTATCGCGAGGCGCATCCCGAGCTCGCGCGCGAGCTGGAGCTGATGACCGCCGGCCGGCTGCCCGAAGGCTGGGCCGAGGCGCTCCCGCATTTCGACGCCGACGAAAAGGGCATGGCCACGCGCGAGGCGAGCGGCAAGGTGCTCAACGCGGTCGCGTCGAAGCTGCCCTGGCTGGTCGGCGGCGCCGCCGATCTCTCCCCCTCGACCAAGACCGACATCAAGGATGCCGGCTCGTTCGAGGCGGACAATTATGGCGGCCGCAACCTTCATTACGGCATCCGCGAACATGGCATGGGCGCCGCCGCCAATGGCATGGCGCTCTCCTATATCCGCGCCTACACCGGCACCTTCATGGTCTTCTCCGATTATATGCGGCCGCCGATCCGGCTCGCCGCGATCATGGAGCTGCCCACCATCTTCGTCTTCACCCATGATTCGATCGGCGTCGGCGAGGATGGGCCGACCCACCAGCCGATCGAGCAGCTGGCCGCGCTGCGCGCCATTCCGGGCATGGACGTGATCCGTCCCGGCGACGCCAACGAGACTGCCTATGCCTGGAAGGCGGCGCTGGAATCGCGCCACACGCCGACCTGCCTGATCTTCTCGCGCCAGCCCATGCCGACGCTCGACCGCAGCCGCTTCGCCTCGGCCGAAGGCGTCGCCAAGGGCGGCTATGTCCTCAATCCCGAGGTCGCGGATCCAGCGGTGATCCTGATCGCCACGGGCTCGGAAGTGGGGCTGGCGCTGAAGGCCGCCGAGCAGCTGTCCGCCGACGGCACCGCCGTCCGCGTCGTCTCGCTGCCCAGCTGGCATCGTTTCGAGAAGCAGGACCAGGCCTATCGCGACAGCGTGCTGCCGCCGGCGGTGCGGGCGCGCGTGGCGATCGAGCAGGCGGGCGAGATCGGCTGGGACCGATATGTCGGCCATGACGGCAAGACGATCACCATGTCCACCTTCGGCGCCTCGGCACCGATCGCGAAATTGCAGGAAAAGTTCGGCTTCACCGTCGAGAATGTGGTGAAGGTCGCCCGCGAAGTGATGGAGAAGAACGCGTGAGCAATCCGCTGAAGCAACTCTCCGAAGCCGGCCAGGCGGTGTGGCTCGACTTTGTCGACCGCACCTTCATGAACAAGGGCGGCCTTGCCAAGCTGGTGGAGGAGGATGGCCTGACCGGCGTCACCTCCAACCCGTCCATCTTCGAAAAGGCGATCGGCCATTCCGACGCCTATGACGAACAGCTCGAGCGCGACATCGCCGAAGAGGATGTCTCGGTGGAGACCGCCTATGAGGCGCTCGCCATCGCCGACATCAAGACCGCCTGCGCCACGCTGCGCCCGGTTTATGACCGTCTCGGCGCCAAGGACGGTTATGTCTCGATCGAGGTTTCGCCCTATCTGGCGCTGGAAACCGACACGACCATCGCCGCCGCGCGCCGGCTCTGGGCCGAGGTGAACGAGCCCAATCTGATGGTGAAGATCCCCGGCACCGCGCCGGGCGTTCCCGCCATCCAGGAGGCGCTCGACGCCGGGATCAACATCAACGTCACCCTGCTCTTCGCGATCGACGCCTACAAGGCGGTGCTGGAAGCCTATATCAGCGCGCTCGAGGCGCGGGTGACGCGGGGCGAGCCGGTGGATCGCATCGCCAGCGTCGCCAGCTTCTTCGTCAGCCGCATCGATGCGGTGATCGACAAGCAGGTGGATGAGCGCGTCGCATCCGGCGATGCCGAGGCGGAAGCGCTCAAGGCGCTGAAGGGCAAGGTCGCCATTGCCAACGCCAAGCTCGCCTATCAGCATTATATCGAGGTGTCCTCGTCGCAGCGCTGGCAAGCGCTGGCGGCCAAGGGCGCGATGCCGCAGCGGCTGCTCTGGGCCTCGACGGGCACCAAGAACCCGGCCTATCCCGACACGCTCTACGTCGACACGCTGATCGGGCGCGACACGGTCAACACCATGCCGCCCAAGACGATGGACGCCTTCCGCGACCACGGCACCGTCGCCAACACGCTCGTCGCCGATGTCGAGGAGGCGCGCCATGTGCTCGCCGAGGTGGAGCGGCTGGGCCTGTCGCTCGACGATGTGACCAGCGCGCTCGTCGAGGATGGCGTGCGCAGCTTCGCCGATGCGGCGGACTCGCTTTATGGCGCGGTCGCCGCCAAGCGCACCCAGTTCCTGGGCGACAAGCTGGCCGGCATGCACGAGGATTTGGGCGCCGCCCTGCAGGGCGAGGTCGAGAAGACGATCGAGCGCGCGCGCGCCGGTGGCTGGTCGCGCCGTCTCTGGGCCAAGGATGCCTCGCTCTGGACCGGCGCCGACGAGGGCAAGTGGCTCGCCTGGCTCGCCGCCGCGCGCGGCGAACAGGGCGATCGCGCGCAGCTGGCGGCGCTGGCCGAACGCGCGCGCGGCTTCCGCAATGTGGTGCTGCTCGGCATGGGCGGCTCCAGCCTCGGGCCGGAGGTGATCGGGCTGATCCTGGGCAGCGGCCCCGGCGCGCCCACGCTGCACGCGCTCGACAGCACTGATCCGGGCCAGGTGCGCACCGTCGCCGAGGCGACCGACCCGGCCTCGACCCTCTATATCGTCTCGTCCAAGTCCGGCTCCACCATGGAGCCCGAGCTGCTCCGCGCCTATTTCTGGGCGCGCGCCGAAGCGGTGCTGGGCGCGGAGACGGGCAGCCATTTCGTGGCGGTGACGGATCCCGGCTCCAAGCTGGAGAAGGCCGCGCAGGAAAAGGGCTTCTCGGCCATCTTCGCCGGCGATCCGGGGATTGGCGGCCGCTATTCGGTGCTCTCGGTGTTCGGCCTCGTGCCGGCCGCCGCGACCGGCGTCGACATCGCGCACCTGTTCGAGACGATCAAGCCGATGACCTTCTCGTGCGGCCCGGACGCGCCGCCGGCGGACAATCCCGGCGTGCGGCTGGGCGCGATCATCGGCACCGCCGCCGCGCAGGGTCGCGACAAGCTGACGATCATCCCCTCGCCCAAGCTGCGGCCGTTCGGCGCCTGGCTCGAGCAGCTGCTGGCGGAAAGCACCGGCAAGCAGGGCAAGGGGATCGTTCCGGTCGATCTCGAGCCGCTCGGCACGCCCGATCAGTATGGCGACGACCGGCTGTTCGTGCATCTCCATCTGGAGGGCGACAGCAGCGCCGATCACGCCGCGCTCGATGCGCTCAAGGCCGCCGGCCAGCCGGTGGTGACGATCACGCTCCACAGCCCCGAGCAGATCGGGCAGGAATTCGTCCGCTGGGAGGTCGCCACCGCGATCGCCGGCGCGGTGATCGGCATCAATCCCTTCGATCAGCCCGATGTCGAGGACGCCAAGGTCAAGACGCGCGAGCTGGTCAACGCCTATGAGCAGACCGGCGCGCTCACCCCGGAGAGCCCCTTCTTCGAGGAGGGGCCGCTCGCCTTCTACGCGCCGTCGGGCAAGAGCGGCTCGGGCGATGGCGCCGCCATCCTCAAGGCCTTTTTCGACGAGGCCGGGCCGGGCGACTATATCGGCGTGCTCGCCTATCTCGAGCGCAACGCCGCGCACGAGCAGGCGATCGAGGCGATCCGCGTGAAGCTGCGCGACGCGCATAAGGTGGCGACGGTGGCGGGCTTCGGCCCCCGCTTCCTCCACTCCACCGGCCAGGCCTATAAGGGCGGCCCCGTCTCGGGTCTCTTCCTCGAGATCACCCGGACGCCCGCCGAGGATGTCGCCATTCCCGGCAACAAGGCCAGCTTCGGCACCGTCCAGCTGGCCCAGGCGCGGGGCGATCTCGATGTTCTTGCCGAACGCGGCCAGCGCGTGCTGCGCGTTCACCTCACGGACGAGGCCGCCGGCCTCCCCGCCCTTCTGGCCGCGCTCGGCGCCTGAGCACCGGCGTCCACCCGCATCAAGGAGTTGGTATGCGTATTGCAATGATCGGCCTCGGCCGCATGGGCGGCAATATCGCGAAGCGGCTGATGGCCCATGGCCATGAAGTCGTCGTCTATGATCGCAGCGCCGACGCCGTCGCGCAGCTGGGCGAGGCCGGCGGCATCACCGCCGGTTCGCTTCAGGAGGTGGTGGAAAAGCTGGAGGCGCCGCGCACGCTCTGGGTGATGCTGCCCGCCGGCGGCCCGACCGAGCAGACCATCACCGAGCTGGCCGGCATGATCGGCGCCGGCGACACCATCATCGATGGCGGCAACAGCTTCTACAAGGACGATATCCGCCGCGCGAAGACGCTCGGGGAGAAGGGCGTCCATTATGTCGATGTCGGCACGTCCGGCGGCGTCTGGGGGCTCGAGCGCGGCTATTGCATGATGATCGGCGGCCCGAAGGAAGCGGTCGACCGGCTCGACCCGATCTTCGACGCGCTGGCGCCGGGCTATGGCACCATCCCGCGCACCAAGCGGCCCGAAGGATCGGACGGGCGCGCCGAGAAGGGCTATATCCATGCTGGTCCGGCGGGCGCGGGCCACTTCGTCAAGATGGTCCATAACGGCATCGAATATGGCCTGATGCAGGCCTATGCCGAGGGTTTCGACATCCTCCAGAACAAGACGTCGGACCGCGTGGCGGAGGATGAGCGCTACGATCTCAACCTCACCGACGTCGCCGAAGTATGGCGGCGCGGCAGCGTCATCTCCTCCTGGCTGCTCGATCTCACCGCCTCGGCGCTCGCCGAGAACGCCAAGCTCGACGAATATAGCGGCAAGGTCGCGGATTCGGGCGAAGGCCAGTGGACGATCGAGGCGGCGATGGAAGAGGCCGTGCCGGCCCATGTCCTCACCGCCGCGCTCTTCGCCCGCTATCGCTCGCGCAGCGGCAACACCTTTGGCGAGAAGCTGCTCTCGGCCATGCGGCATGGCTTTGGCGGCCATGTCGAGATGCCGCAATAATGGCGACCGGGGCGCCCAAGGCCGGCGCCCCCGCGCCGGCGGCCAGCCTGGTGATCTTCGGCGGCGCGGGGGATCTCTCGCGCCGCCTGCTGATGCCGGCGATCGTCAACCTCACCCGCGACGGGCTGATCGGCGATGATCTCGACATTCTCATCGTCAGCCATGGCGAGGGCAGCGACAAGGCGATCCGCAAGCAGCTGACCGAGCATCTCGCGCTCAAGGACAAGGGGATCAAGGCGGCGTGGAAGAAGCGCGAGCCGCGGATCCGCTATTTCCAGGGCGCCTTCGATCAGCGCGCCGATTTCGAGCGGCTGGCCGACACGCTGAAGCGGGCCGACAACATCGCCTTCTATCTGGCGAGCGCGGCGAGCTTCTTCGCGCCCATCGCCGAAAATCTCGCGGCCGTGGGCCTGCTCAAGGAGGAAGGCGGTTTCCGCCGCCTGGTGATCGAGAAGCCGTTCGGCCATGATCTCGCCTCCGCCCAGGCGCTGAACCGCACGCTGCTTGCCGCCATGGACGAGCGGCAGATCTTCCGCATCGATCATTTCCTCGGCAAGGAAACGGTGCAGAACATCCTCACCACGCGCTTCGGCAACGCCTTTTTCGAGGCGGTGTGGAACGCGCGCTATATCGACTATGTCGAGATCAGCGCCGCCGAGACGGTGGATGTCGGCACGCGCGGCGGCTTCTACGATGCCACCGGCGCGCTGCGCGACATGGTGCCCAACCATCTCTTCCAGCTGCTCGCCATGATCGGCATGGAAGCGCCCAACAGCTTCGATGCCGAGGCGGTGCGCGACGAAAAGGCCAAGCTCCTCCAGGCCGTGCGCATCCCCACCAAGGCCGAGGCACGGCGCGAAGCGGTGCGCGGCCAATATGGCGCGGGGCGCATCGGTGATACCAAGATCGGCGCCTACCACCAGGCGGCCAAGGTCGCGCCCGACAGCGCCACCGAGACCTATGTCGCGCTCAAGCTGATGGTGGATAGCTGGCGCTGGGCGGGCGTGCCCTTCTATCTCCGCACCGGCAAGGCCATGGCCGCGCGGGCGACCGAGATCGTCCTCCACTTCAAGCCGATCCCGCTCACCCTGTTCCGCGATGTGGATGTGGGCGGGCTGCCGCCCAACCGGCTCACCATCCGCATCCAGCCGGACGAGGGCATCTGCCTCGATTTCGTCGCCAAAAAGCCGGGTCCGGTGGTGGATACGGCGCCGGTGCGGATGCGCTTCGCCTATGCCGACGCCTTCAACCTGCCGCCCAGCACCGGCTATGAATCGCTGATCTACGACATGCTGATCGGCGATCCGGCCCTTTTCCAGCGCGCCGACATGGTCGAGCGCGGCTGGGCGATCGTGCAGCCCATCCTGGATCATTGGGCCAAGGGCGGCGCGCCCGAGCCCTATGATCCCGGCAGCCAGGGCCCTGAGGCGGCGGACGCGCTGCTCGCGCGCGACGGCCATGGCTGGACCCCGGTCGCATGAGCCGGCTGGTCGTGAGCGATGTCGATGGCACGCTGGTCCGCTCCGACAAGAGCCTGGCGCCTGCCACGGTGGCGGCGGCGCAGCGGCTGATCGCGGAAGGCGGCCAGATGACGCTGATCAGCGCGCGGCCGCCCTCGGGCATCCTGCCGCTCGCCCGCCAAATGGGACTGCCGGGGCCGTTCGGCGCGTTCAACGGCGGCACGATCTTCGCCGCCGATGGCGCGGTGCTGGACGCGCACCGCCTCGATGCCGAAGTCAGCCGGCGCGCGGTGGAAGCGATCGCGCCGCACCGGGTCACGATCTGGCTGTTCGCCGACGGCCGCTGGTTCTCCACCGACGACACCAACCCCCATACCGATGCCGAGCGCCGCTCCACCTTCTCGGAGCCCGTGCTGGTATCGGATTTCGAGGCGCTCCACGGTCGCGTCGACAAGATCGTGGCCGTGTGCGACGATCCGGACCTGATGGCGCGCCTCTCCGACGATGTTTCGGCCGCGCTGGGCGATGGCGCCGAGGTGGCGCTGAGCCAGACCTATTATTGCGACATCACCCATCCCGAGGCGAACAAGGGCGCCGGGGTCGCACGTCTCGCGGAGGCGCTCGGCGTCGCGCTCGCCGACACGGTGGTGATCGGCGACATGCCCAATGATCTGCCGATGTTTCGCCGCGCCGGCCACGCCATCGCCATGGGCCAGGCGCCGCAGCGGGTGCGCGACGCCGCCAGCGCGGTCACGGCGAGCAATGACGAGGATGGCGTCGCCCGCGCCATCGAGGGGCTGATCGGGCCGCGATGAGGCTCAGCCCGCCTCGGCGCGGCGCCTCGCCTCGCGCTTCTCGCGCGCCTCTTCCTTGCGCATCTTGCGCCCGCGGTTGCGATCGGCCTCGGACTGGCTGGTCGTCGTCCAGTCCACCACCTTGGCGCCGGCGCGCACCGGCAGGGTGGCGACATGATAGGCCGTTTTCGCCACGCAGCCGGAAAGCAGCACCGCGACGGTGACGATCGTGACACAAAAACGCACAAGCCTCTCCACAAAGACAGCGTTATCGTCGTATGCGATCAGCGAGGCGGAATTGGGGCCGCCGCTCGGAAGGATGCACGTGGAAGCGACAGAACTGGTCGCCGTCGATATCGGCGGTACGAACGCCCGCTTTGCAATCGCCCAAGTCGAGCCCGACGGCTCGATCGAGCTGGGCGAGGTGGTCACGCTGGGCACCAAGGATTATGCGAGCCTGCGCACCGCCTGGGAGGCGTTCGGCCAGCGGCTTGGGCGTCCCCTGCCCAGCGCCGGCGCCATCTCCTTCGCCGGCCCGGTCGATGGCGAGGTGCTCAAGCTCACCAACAGCCCCTGGGTCGTCCGCAAGAATCTGATCCAGAGCCGGCTCGGCCTGGACCGCTATGTCGTCGTCAATGATTTCGGCGCGGTCGGCTATGCCGTCAGCCGGCTCAAGCCGCAGCATCTGCGCCATATCTGCGGGCCGGACGTGCCGCTCCCGCCCGAGGGGCTGATCTCGATCCTGGGCCCGGGCACCGGCCTGGGCGTGGCGCAGCTGCTCCGCGCCAACGGCTATGTCCATGTCATCGAGACGGAGGGCGGCCATATCGATTTCGCGCCGCTCGATCCGCTGGAGGATCGTATCCTGTCCCGGTTGCGGCTGCGCTATCGCCGCGTCTCGATCGAGCGGCTGGTGTCCGGCCCGGGCCTGTCCAACATCCATGAGGCGCTCGCTTCGATCGAGGGACGCAATGTCACGGTCGGCGACGATATCAGCCTCTGGAAGCTCGCGCTGCAAGGCGATGACGCGCTCGCGGCGGCGGCGCTGGATCGCTTCTGTCTCGCGCTCGGCTCCTTCGCGGGCGACATGGCGCTGGCCCATGGCGCGGTGGCCACGGTGATCGGCGGCGGCATCGGCGCGCGCGTGGCGGATCACCTGCCCAATTCAGGCTTCCATGGCCGCTATGCCGCCAAGGGCCGCTTCGAGGCGCGGATGAACAATATTCCCGTGAAGCTCATCACCCATGAGCAGCCCGGCCTGCTCGGCGCCGCCGCCGCCTTTGCGGAAAAGTTCTGCCGCTGAGAGGATTTCACCGGTTTGCAAGCGCGGCGGCGGGGCGTAGGGGCTCGGCCATGGACCAGCCCTCCTCCGCCGCCGCGATGAAGCCGCATGTCGAGCCCGGGCCGCATGCAGGCATGGGCTTTCGCGAGTTCGTCGCGCTGATCGCGGCGATGATGGCCACCAACGCGCTCGCCATCGATACCATGCTGCCGGCGCTGCCCGCGATCGGCGGCACGCTGGGGGTGACCGACGAGAATGCGCGGCAGTGGATCGTCACCGCCTTCCTGCTCGGCTTCGGCGGCGCGCAGATCCTCTACGGCCCGCTCTCCGATCGCTTCGGACGGCGACCCATCCTGCTGATCGGGCTGGGCTGCTACGCGCTGTTCGGCGCCGGCACGGCGATGACGCCCAGCTTCGAGATGCTGCTCCTGTTCCGCGTGCTGCAGGGCATCGCCGTCGCCGCGACGCGGGTGGTGACCGTCTCGGTGGTGCGCGACTGCTATGGCGGCCGCCAGATGGCGCGCGTCATGTCGCTCGCCTTCATCATCTTCATCGCGGTGCCGGTGCTGGCGCCGACGATCGGCCAGCTCATCATGCTGATCTTCCCGTGGCGCGGCCTGTTCTGGGCGCTGTCGGCCTATGGCGCGATCGTCTTCCTCTGGATGCTGCTGCGCCTGCCCGAAACGCTGCACCCGGAATATCGCCGCCCCTTCGCGCTCGGCCAGCTGGCGGAGGCGTTCCGCGCCGCGTTGAGCAATCGCCAGGCGGTCGGCTATATGCTGGCGCAGACGGCGATCACCGGCGCTTTGTTCGGCTTCATCAACTCGGTCCAGCAGATCTTCAGCGATGTCTTCCACGCGCCCCGGCTGATGCCCGGCACGTTCGCGGGCATAGCGGGGATGATCGCGATCGCTTCCATGCTCAACGCGCGCATCGTCGAGCGGCTCGGCACGCGCCGCGTCTCGCACAGCGCGCTGCTGGGATTTGTCGCGATCGAGCTGGTCCATGCGGCGATCGCGCTCGGCGGCCATGAGACGCTGCTGAGCTTCGCCATCGCGCAGGGGCTGACGATGTTCTGCTTCGGCCTCACCGTGGGCAATTTCGGCGCCATGGCGATGGAGCCGCTGGCGCGCATCGCCGGCATGGCGGCCTCGGTGCAGGGCTTTGTCTCCACCGTAATCGGCGCGCTGGTCGGCTTTGCGATCGGCCAGCATTTCAACGGCACCACCGTGCCGATGACGCTCGGCTTCGCCGGCGCCGGGCTGACCGCGCTGGCGATCGTGCTGATCACCGAGCGCGGCCGCCTGTTCCGCCCGCAAATGGGGCGCTGATCCTTATTCGGCGAAGAGCAGCGCCGGCACCTCGATCCGCCGCTTCACCGCCTGGATGAAGCGCGCCGCATCCATGCCGTCGACGATGCGGTGATCGAAGGAGGAGGACAGGTTCATCATCGTCCGCACCTCGATCCGGCCCTGCACCACCACCGGCCGATCAACCATGCGGTTAACGCCGACGATCGCCACCTCGGGCCGGTTCAGCACCGGGGTGGAGGCGATGCCGCCCAGCGCGCCCAGCGAGGTGAGCGTAAGCGTGGAGCCGCTCAGCTCCTCGCGGCTGGCCTTGCCGCGGCGGGTGGCATCGGCCAGGCGCGCGATCTCCGCCGCCAGATCCCATACGCTGCGCGCCTGCGCATCGCGGACCACCGGCACCGAAAGCCCCGCCTCGGTCTGGGTGGCGATGCCCAGATGCACCGCGCGGAAGCGCTGCACCAGGCCGGCCTCGTCATCATAGCGGGCATTCACCACCGGATGCTCCGCCGCCGCGAGGCAGAGCGCGCGCACCAGGAACGGCAGCAGGGTGAGCTTGGGCCGCTCGCCCCGCTCGGCGTTCATCGCCTGGCGCAGCGCCTCGAGCGCGGTGACGTCGGTTTCCTCGACATAGGCGAAATGCGGAATGCGCCGCTTGGTCTCGGCCATGCGCTCGGCGATGCGGCGGCGCAGACCGGTGATCTTGATCTCCTCGACCGCGTCCGAGTCCGCCTCCTCCTCCGCATCGGCGCGGGGCGCGCGCGGCGCCGCCGCCCCGGCGGGCGCGGGCGACGCATAGCGGAGATAGGCATCGAGATCGGCATGGCGCACCCGATCGCCCTGGGCGGGGCGCACCCCGGCAAGATCCACGCCCAACGCCTTGGCGCGCGCACGCACCGCCGGCGAGGCGAGCACGCGCGCGGACGCCGGCGCCGCCTCGTCCGACGGCGCCGCGACCGGCGCCGGCGCCGGCCTTTCCGCAGCCGGCGGCGCGGCGGGCGCGGGCGTGATCGGGCTCTCGGGCGGCGCCGGCGCCACCGGCACCGCCGCCGGCTCGGTCGCGGGCGGGGCAACGGGCGCGGCGCTCTCGGCGCCCGCCTCGGTCTCGAACACCGCCAGCGTCGAGCCGATCGCGATCAGATCGCCGACCGCGCCGGCCAGCTCGACCACGCGGCCCGAGACCGGCGCCGACATCTCGACCGTGGCCTTATCCGTCATCAGATCGGCGAAGGGCTGGTCTTCCTCGACATGATCGCCGAGCTGGACGTGCCAGGCGACGATCTCGGCCTCGGCGATGCCCTCGCCGATATCGGGAAGGCGGAAGGGAATGCGCGCCATGTCAGTCCTTCAGAACACGGTGGAGGGCCTGGGTGAGCCGGACGGGGCCTGGGAAATAGGCCCATTCCAGGCTGTGCGGATAGGGCGTGTCCCACCCCGTCACCCGCTCGATCGGGGCTTCGAGATGGTGGAAGCAGCGCTCCTGCACCTGCGCCGAAAGCTCGGCGCCGAAGCCGCCGGTGCGCGTCGCCTCGTGCACGATCACGCAGCGCCCGGTCTTCTCGACCGAGGCGGTGATCGTCTCGATATCGAGCGGGACCAGGGTGCGCAGATCGATGATCTCGGCGTCGATCCCGGTCTCGGCGGCGACACCGAGCGCGACATGGACCATGGTGCCGTAGCAGAGCACCGTCACCGCCTCGCCGGCGCGCACCACCGCCGCCTTGCCGAGCGGCACGGTATAATGGCCGTCGGGCACCTCGGACGAGCCATGTTTCGACCAGGGCTGGACGGGGCGATCATAATGGCCGTCGAACGGGCCGTTATAGATGCGCTTGGGCTCGAAGAAGAGGACGGGATCGGGATCCTCGATCGCGGCGATCAGCAGGCCCTTGGCGTCATAGGGATTGGACGGGATCACCGTCTTCAGCCCGGCGACATGGGTGAAAATCCCCTCGGGCGACTGGCTGTGCGTCTGGCCGCCGAAAATGCCGCCGCCAAAGGGCGAGCGCACCGTGATCGGGCAGGTCCACTCCCCCGCCGAGCGGTAGCGCAGCCGCGCCGCCTCGGAGATGAGCTGATCCATGCCAGGATAAATATAGTCGGCGAACTGGATCTCCGGCACGGGCCTTAAGCCGTAGGTGGCCATGCCCACCGCCACGCCGATGATGCCGCACTCGTTGATCGGCGTATCGAAGACGCGGGTCTTGCCGTGCTTCTTCTGCAATCCCGCCGTGGCCCGAAAGACGCCGCCGAAATAGCCGACATCCTCGCCCAGCACCACGACCGCCTCGTCGCGCGTCATGCAGACATCCAGCGCGCTGTTGATCGCCTGGATCATGTTCATCACGGTCATACGCCGGCCACCCGCCGCTCCTCGGCCATTTGTTCGGACTGTTCCTTGAGATGCGGCGGCATGGTGGCGAACACATCCTCGAAGATCGTCTCGAAGCCATGGTTGAACGCCGTGCCCGAAAGCGTGCCCAGCGCCTCGGCTTCGCGGCCGGCGGCGCGCACCTGCTCCACCAGCTCGGCGCGCAGCGCCTCGTGCCGCGCCTCGTCCCACGCGCCGATCAGGATGAGATGCTGCTTCAGCCGCTCGATCGGATCGCCGAGCGGAAAGGCGCGCGCCTCGTCCGCCGGGCGATAGGCCGAGGGATCGTCGGAGGTGGAGTGGGCCTCGACGCGATAGGTGAAATGCTCGATGATGGTCGGGCCGTGATTGCCGCGCGCGCGCTCCGCCGCCCATTCGGTGGCGGCGAACACCGCCAGCGGATCATTGCCGTCCACCCGCAGCCCCGCCACGCCATAGCCATTGGCGCGCGCCGCGAAGGTCGTCGCCTCGGCGCCGGCGATCCCGGAAAAGGAGGAGATCGCCCACTGATTGTTGACGATGTTGAGGATGACCGGCGCGCGATAGACGGCGGCGAAGATGCAGGCGGCGTGGAAATCGCCCTCGGCGGTCGATCCCTCGCCCACCCAGCCGGCGGCGATCCGCGTATCGCCCCGCGCCGCCGACGCCATCGCCCAGCCCACCGCCTGGGGATATTGGGTGGCGAGATTGCCCGAGATGGAGAAGAAGCCCGCCTCCTTCGAGGAGTACATGACGGGCAGCTGCCGCCCCTTCATGCGATCGCCGGCGTTGGAATAGATCTGGCACATCATGTCGACCAGCGGCCAATCCCGCGCGATCAGCAGCCCCTGCTGCCGATAGGAGGGAAAGCACATATCGTCGCGGTGCAGGGCATGGGCGGCGGCCACGGCCACCGCCTCCTCGCCCGTGCACTTCATGTAGAAGCTCGTCTTGCCCTGGCGCTGGGCGCGGAACATGCGATCGTCATAGGCGCGCGTCAGCATCATGCCGCGCAGCATCCGCACCAGCCGATCGGGCGCGAGCCGGGGATCCCAGGCGCCGACCGCGCGGCCTTCGGGATCCAGCACGCGGATCAGCGTATAGGGATAGTCGCGCAGCGCCGCCGGCGCGGCATCCACCGGCGGCCGGCCCACCGCGCCCGCGGCGGGCAGATCGAGATCGTCGAAGGAGACGGCATCGCCCGGCCGGAAGCGCGGCTCGGGTACGTGCAGGGCGAGCGGCCGCGTGTTGCGGCCGGCGGTATCTGCCATTCCATCCTCCTCCTGGCGCCTTGCGCCCTTTCCGCCTCCCTAGCCGGGACGGCCGGGAAGCGGAAGGGGGAGAATGGAAGATCGTTTCCTGAACGCGATGCTTAGTTTCGCTGCGGCGCAACACCCAAAGCGGCGTGACGGCCCTGCGGCTGGGCGCCCGGCGCCGCATAGGCCGAGTCCGGCGCATTTTCCCAGCCGCCGCCGAGCGCCTTGAACAGGCTCACGGCATTGTCCGCCACCGTCGTATCCGACTGGGCGAGCGCGGCGCGCGCCGAGGCGCGATCCTGTTCCGCGACGAGCACGGTCAGGAAATTGTCGCGCCCGGAGCGGAAGCGCAGCTGCGACTGGTTGGCCGCATCATCGGCCGCCGCGGCCGCGCGGCGCAGCGCCGCGTTCCGATCCAGCGCGGCGGCGTAGCGCGCCAGCGCCTGTTCGGTCTCGCGCAGCGCGGTCAGCACGGTGCCCTGGAAGGCGGCGAGCGAGGCGTCCGCGCCCGCGCGCGCCTGCTTGATCTGCGCCGTGGCCACCGCGATGTTCGGGAAGCTCCACGAGATGAGCGGGCCGAACGAGAAGCCGAGCGCGTTGCTGTGGCCGAGGTCGCTGAAATGCTGGCCGCTGGTATTGACCGAGCCGGTCAGGCTGACGCGCGGGAAGAGCGCCGATGTGGCGATGCCGATACGCGCCGTATCGGCGGCGAGCGTGCGCTCGGCCTGGCGTACATCGGGCCGCCGCGCCAGCAGCGCCGATCCGTCGCCGACGGGGATGACGGTGCGGATCACCGGCACCTGGCGGCACACCGAGGCCTCGCCATCGATTTCCGAGGCGGGGCGGCCGGTAAGCGCCGCGATCGCATAAAGCTGCGCGCGCCGTTCGGCTTCGAGCTGCGGCACCTGAGCCAGCGCCTGCTCCACCGTGACGCGCGCCTGATCCACGTCGCGCCGCGTGCCGCGCCCGGCATCGAGCAGCCGCTGGGTGAGCGAGAGCGTGTTGGTCTGGAGCCGGGCCGTCTCGCGCGCCACATCGGCCTGGGCGGCATAGCCGCAGGCATCGGCATAGCTCTGCGCCACCTGCGCCGCGACCGAGATGCGCGCCGCGTCCAGCGCCGCCTTGGCGGCCTGTTCCTCGCCCCGCGCCGCCTCGATCGAGCGCCGCACCCGGCCGAAAATATCCACCTCGTAGCTGGCATCGAAGCCGGCGCGGAACAGATCATAGGTGACGGGCGAGGTGAGCCCGCCCAGCGTCGATCCCGTGCCGACCCCGCTCGTGCCCGTTCCAACGCCGCCGGTGCCGGTGCCGACGCCGATCCCCGTTCCGGTGCCGGTGCCCGTTCCGGTGCCGACGCCCGTGCCGGTGCCGGCACCCGTTCCGGCGCCGAAGCTGCTGATCTGCCCCGTGCCGATCCGGCCATGCGTATAGCTGCCGGAGATGCTGGTGGTGGGCAGGAGGCCGGCGCGCTGCTCCAGCAGCACGCCACGCGCCTGGCGGAGATTGGCCTCGGCCTGGCGGATATCGGTATTATAGGCGAAGGCCTCGCCGACCAGCCGGTCGAGCACCGGATCCTGGAAGAGCTGCCACCAATTGGGGGCGAGCGGCTGGCTCGAGAGCATTGCGCTGGCGTTGCTTTCGGCGAAGGCCTTGGTCGTGCCCGGCGCCAGCTTGGGCGGCTGGTAATTGGGGCCGACCGCGCAGGCCGCGAGCGCGAGCGGCGCCGCGGCGACGAACAGACGCCGGATCATGCCGCACCTCCTTCCGCCGCGGGCCGCTGGGACTTGCGCCCGAGCCGTCCCCACAGGTCGCTCATCTTCTCGCCGAGCATCCGCGACAGCACGTAGAAGCTGGGGGTGAAGATCAGGCCGAAGATGGTGACGCCGATCATCCCGAAGAACACCGCCACGCCGAGCGCCTTGCGCATCTCGGAGCCAGGGCCGTTCGAGATGACGAGCGGCAGCACGCCGAGGATGAAGGCGATCGAGGTCATGATGATCGGGCGGAGGCGCTGGTGCGCCGCCCGCTCCGCCGCCTCGCGGTGGCTGAGACCCGATTCCTCGCCCTGCCGCGCGAATTCCACGATCAGAATCGCGTTCTTCGCGGCCAGGCCGATCAGCACCACCAGACCGATCTGGGTGAGGATGTTGTTGTCCATCCCCATCAGCTCCACGCCGACGATCGCGGCGAGCAGGCACATGGGCACGATCAGGATCACCGCCAGCGGCATCACCACGCTCTCATACTGCGCGGCGAGCAGCAGGAAGACGAACACCACCGCGAGGCCGAACACCAGCGTGCCGGTATTGCCCGCCTGCTGCTGCTGATAGGCGAGATCGGTCCATTCATAGTTCATGCCCTTGGGCAGGATCTTGGCCGCCAGATCGGCCATGATCTTGAGCGACTGGCCCGAGGAATAGCCGGGCGCCGCCTCGCCCTGCAGCTCGGCCGAGGGATAGAGATTGTACCGCACCACGCGATAGGGGCCGGTGCCATTGTCCACCTTCAGCACCGAGCCGAGCGGCACCATCGCGCCGGCCGAGGTCCGCGTCCACAGCCGCTGAATGTCCGAGGCGGACTGGCGGAAGCGGGCGTCGGCCTGGGCGGTCACCCGCCAGGTGCGGCCGAGATAGTTGAAGTCGTTGATATAGGTCGAGCCGAGATAGGTGCCGAGCGTCGAGAAGACATTCGCCACCGGCACGCCGATCTGCTCCGCCCGTTCGCGATCGACATCCGCCTTCAGGCGCGGCGTGCCGGTGTTGAAGGTGGTGAAGGTGGCGGCGATGCCCGGCGTCTGGTTCGCCTTCATCATCATCGCGAAGGCCGCCTTTTGCAGCGCGTCATAGCCGGCGCCGTTGCGGTCCTCGATCTCCATCTTCCAGCCGCCGCCCGTGCCGATGCCGCGCACCGGCGGCGGCGGGATGACGAGCACATTGCCCGCGGTGATGCTGTGGAAGGCGCCGCGCAGCTGGTTGGCGATCTCGTCCGCCGTGGCGGAGCGATCGGCCTTTTCCTTGAGCACGACGAACACGGCCGCGGCGTTGGGCGCGGTGGTGAAGGTGGCGCCGTCGAAGCCGGCAAAGGCCACCGAGGTCCGCACGCCGCCATTCTTGGCCGCGATCGCCGCGACCTGCCGCGTCACCTCGTCGGTGCGCTGGAGCGAGGTGCCGGGCGGCATCTGCACCACGCCGATCAGATAGCCCTGGTCCTGCGCGGGGATGAAGCCGGTCGGCGTGGCGCTGAAGCGCCACACGGCGAGCAGGATGAGGCAGACATAGGCGATCCCGACCAGCGCCAGCTTGCGCAGCAGCCGCGCGGTGAGCTTGCCATAGCGGTCCGACAGGCGATCGAACCGGTCGTTGAAGCCGTTGGCGAAGCGCCGCCCCCAGCCGCGCGGGCCCGAGGGCACCGGCGCGTCGCGGTGGCGCGGCTTGAGCAGCAGCGCCGCCAGCGCCGGCGACAGGGTGAGCGACACGAAGGCCGACAGCGCCGTCGCGGACACGATGGTGAGCGCGAACTGCTTGTAGAACTCGCCAGAAATGCCGGGGATGAAGGCGGTGGGGATGAACACGCCGCACAGCACCAGCATGATCGCGATGAGCGCGCCGGACACTTCGTCCATCGTCTTGTGCGCGGCCTCGCGCGGGGTCAGCCCCTCCTCCTCCATCAGGCGCTCGACATTCTCGATCACCACGATCGCATCGTCGACGACGATGCCGATCGCCAGCACCAGGCCGAACAGCGAGAGGTTGTTCAGCGAGAAGCCGAAGCCCGCCATGAAGGCGAAGCTGCCGATCAGCGAGATCGGGATGGCGATGATCGGGATGATCGCCGCGCGCCAGCTCTGGAGGAAGAGCAGTACCACCAGCGCCACCAGCACCAGCGCCTCGAACAGCGTGTGCTGCACCGCCTCGATCGACGCCGAGATATATTCGGTCGGATCATAGGGGATGTCGTAGGAAAGCCCGGGCGGGAAGCTCTTGGCAGCCTCACGCAGCTCGGCGCGCACCGCCTCGGCGGTGGCAAGCGCGTTCGAGCCCGGCAGCTGGGTGACGGCCAGCGCGCTGGCCACCCGGCCGCCATAATAGGCGTTGGTGGTGTAATCCTGCGCGCCCAGCTCGATCCGCGCCACGTCGCGCAGCCGCACCAGGCTTCCGTCGCTGCCGCGCTTGAGGATGATGTTGCCGAATTCCTCGGGCGTGGTCAGCCGGCCCTGGGTCTCGATGTTGAGCTGGAAGGCATTGCCCTGGCGCCCGAAGGGCGGCGAGCCGATGGTGCCGGCGGCGACCTGCTGGTTCTGGCCCTGCACGGCCGAGATGATCTCGTCCACCGTCATCTGCCGCGCGGCGGCGAGATCGGGATCGACCCAGATCCGCATCGCATAATCGCGGCCGCCGATGGTGCGGGTATCGCCCACGCCGGTGAGGCGCTTGATCCGGTCGGTGACCTGGAGCGTCACATAGTTGGCGACATATTGCTCGCTCAGCGAATGATCGGGCGAGAAGAACTGCGCCACCAGCAGCAGATCCGGCGAGGCCTTGCGGACCGTCACGCCGATCGTGCGGCTTTCCTGCGGCAGGCGCGGCTCCGCCTCGGAGACGCGGTTCTGCACCAGCACCTGCGCCTCGTTGACATCGGTGCCGAGCGCGAAGCTGACGGTGATGGTGAGCGTGCCGTCGCCCAGCGAGGACGAGGACATGTAGATCATGTGCTCGACGCCGTTGATCTGCTGCTCGAGCGGCACCGCCACGGTTTCGGCCATCGTCTCGGCGGTGGCGCCGGGAAAGCTGGTCGACACCGTCACGGTCGGCGGCGTGATCTCGGGATATTGGCCGATCGGCAGGCCCGGATAGGCGATGGCGCCGACGATGACGATCAGGATCGAGACGACCGCCGCGAAGATCGGTCGTTCGATGAAGAAGTGCGGGAAGCGCATGGCGGCCTCAGGCCCCCTGGCCGGAGAGCGTCGCCGCGCTGGGTTCGGGCACGGTGACCTGCGGCACCTGCGGCCCGCTGTCGGCGGAGCGCGGCTTGATGGTGGTGCGACGCGACTGCACCTTCATGCCGGGCTGGAGGCCGCCCAGCCCATCGAGCACCACGAGATCGGTGGGCGCCAGGCCGTCGCGCACCGCGCGCAGCCCCATCACCTCGGGTCCGACCTCGACCGGGCGCTGCACCACCTTGCCGTCGCGGCCGAGCACATAGACGACCTTGCGCGACTGATCGGCGCTGATCACCTCGTCGGGCACCAGCATCGCGCGATAGGTGCCCGAGCCGAGTAGCCGCGCGCGGCCGAACAGGCCCGGGGTGAGGAAATGATCGGGATTGGCGACCACGGCATGGGCGCGGATCGTCCCGGCCGCCGGATCCACCGCATTGTCGACAAAGGCCATATGGCCGTGCCAGCGATAGCCGCTCTCGTCGGAGAGCTGGATGTCCACCGGGTTGGGCGCCACGCGCGAGGATTTGCGCTGGCCTTCCTGCGCCTGCCGCAGATATTTCAGGTAGAAGCTTTCGGCGCCGTCGAAGGTGAACCAGATCGGATCGAGCGACACGACGGTGGTGAGCAGGGTATCGCCGCTCGTCACCTGATCGCCCAGCGACACGCGGCGGCTGGACACGCGCCCCGCGACCGGCGCGCGCACCGTGGTGAAGCCGAGATTGAGCCGCGCATTGTAGAGCTGCGCCTCGGCCGACTGGAGATTGGCGCGCGCGGTGCGCGTCTGCGCCTGGTTGTTCTCCAGCTCCTCGCGGCTCACCGCCTGCGCCTGGACGAGCTGCGCCGAGCGCGCCTCCACCGCCTGCGCGTTGATGAGCGTGGCGCGCGAGCTGGCGACCTGCGCCTCGGCCTGGCGGAGCTGCGCCTCATAGGGGCGCGGATCGATCACGAACAGCGGCTGGCCGGCGCGCACATCCTGCCCGTCGCGGAACAGGATCTTGGTGACGACGCCGGTGACGCGGGCGCGCAGATCGACCGACTGCGGCGCCTCGAAATGGCCGATATACTCGTCCCAATTCACCACGTCGCGCTGCAGAGGCTGGGCGACGGACACGGTGGGGGCCGGCGGCGCCGCCGGGGGCTGCTGCTTGTGGCAGGCCGCCACGCACAGGAGGAGGGCGGCGGAATACGCAGTGCGGCTCATGAACGCTCCCTTTGTGCGGTGCGGCAATAGCCGGATCGCAGCCCCGTGCAACCTTTTTCTACCGACTGGTATGTTACAGGTCCATGGCCATCTGTATAGCAAGCGCCGGCCGGGCCGCGCCAGAGCGGCCATGCACCGGGGCGGCCGCGTCGCGCCGGCGGTTGACGCCGGCGGCCGGCCGGGGCAGCACCGGCGCATGATCAGCCGCCTCTCCGAAAGCGCGCGCGCCGAAGCGCTGGCCGCCCTGCCCCAATGGCAATGGGATGCTGACCGCGACGCCATCCGCCGCAGCTTTCGCTTCGCCGATTTCAACGCCGCCTTCGGCTTCATGACGCGGATCGCACTGGCGGCGGAAAAGGCCGATCATCATCCGGAATGGTCGAACGTCTATAATCGCGTCGAGATCGTGCTGACGACGCATGACGCGGGCGGCGTATCCGAGCGCGACATCGCGCTCGCCCGGCTGATCGACGCGGCCGCCGCCGACGCGCGGTGAGAGTCGGCGCTCAGTAGATCTGGCGCAGCCGATCGAGCAGCGCATTGGCGGGGCCGGACAGGCCGCCCGCCTCGGCCTCGGCGAATTGCGTGTCCAGCCGCGCCGCGCGCGCATGGAGATCGATGCTGGCATCGATGATGCGCCGCGCGCCCTCCGGCAGCCGCGCGCCATGGTCCTCGAGCGCGTTGGTGACGAGGCCGAGCCGCCACTCGCCCTCGCTCGCCCGGGCCGCCTCAAGCTCGCCCGCCAGCACCGCGCGGCGCCCCAGCAGCCAGGCGATCACATGCATCAGCCGCGTGGTGACGCGCAGCGATTCACAGGAAAAGGCGATGCGGTCGCGCGGCGCGAGCGCGTCCCGGTCGAGCCGCCCCTCATATTCGAAATAGCCGCGCGCCTCGTCCGCCAGCAGCATGGCTTCGGTGTAGAGCGCATCGATGAGCGGCGCGACGACGGGATCGGAGAAGGCCTGCGGCATCCCGCTCGCCATGGCACGCGCCGCGCGGAAACGAAACCATCGCCGTCCCCGCCGCGTCCCGGGGCGAGACCCGTTCGACCATCGACGGCCTCTTGAAAAGACCCGGCCCCTTCCCATCTCACGCCTCGTCGCGATGCCGCCCCAGAGGGGTGTCGCGGCCGGCCCGGCGGAGTGCCGCGGGCTCGCTTATCGTTCAATCGCCAAAAGGGTTTGGACCAATGCGTACTCTTGATTTCACCCCCCTGCTCCGGTCTTCGATCGGCTTCGAGAATCTGAACCGGCTGGTCGACTTCGCCACCCGTGGCGAGGGCGATGCCTATCCGCCGTACAATATCGAGAAGGTCGCCGAGGACGATTACCGCATCTCCATGGCCGTCGCCGGCTTTGCCCGTGACGAGCTGGAGCTGACGGTGCAGGACAATGTGCTCATCGTGATCGGCAAGGCCGAACCGCGCGCCGAGGACGCCAACCGCCAGTTCCTGCATCGCGGCATCGCGAAGCGCGCCTTCGAGCGCCGCTTCCAGCTCGCCGATACGATCAAGGTGGTGGGCGCCGGCTTCGACAACGGCCTGCTCAACATCGAGCTGAAGCGTGAAGTGCCCGAGCACAAGAAGCCCCGCCGCATTCTGATCGACGGCCAGCAGCCGGAAGCGATCGAAGGCGAGGCGACCGCGGTGCGCGTCGCGGCCTGATCGCCACGCCCGCTCGGCGGAAACGGGGCCGGCCCAATTGCGGGCCGGCCTTTCTTTTTCGTTGCCGGACTTGTGTCCGGCGGCTTTCAGGCCGAAGGGGCCGCCATGCCTATCGACTCCGTTCCTCCCGCCCTCGCCAGGGCGATCGCCGCGCGCGGCTATGAAAGCCTCACCCCCGTCCAGGCGGCGGTGCTCGCGCCCGAGGCCGCCGGCCGCGATCTGATCGTCTCGGCGCAGACCGGCTCGGGCAAGACGGTGGCCTTCGGGCTCGCCATGGCGCCCGAGCTGCTCGCCGGCGCCGAGCGCATGGCCGGGCCCGCCGCGCCGCTGGCGCTGGTGATCGCGCCGACGCGCGAGCTGGCGCTCCAGGTCAATCGCGAGCTGGCCTGGCTCTATGCCGAGGCCAATGCGCGCATCCTCGCCTGTGTCGGCGGCATGGATCCGGTGCGCGAGCGGCGCGCGCTGCAGGGCGGCGCGCATGTCGTGGTCGGCACGCCGGGCCGGCTGCGCGACCATCTCGAGCGCGGCGCGCTCGATCTGTCCCAGCTTCGCGCGGTGGTGCTCGACGAGGCCGACGAGATGCTCGACATGGGCTTTCGCGAGGAGCTGGAGGAGCTGCTGGACGCGGCCTCGCCCGAACGCCGCACGCTCATGTTCTCCGCCACCATGCCCAAGCCGATCGCGCTGCTGGCCAAGCGCTACCAGCGCGACGCCCTGCCGATCTCGACGGTCGGCACCGAGCGCGGCCATGGCGATATCGCCTATCAGGCGGTGGCGGTGGCGCCCTCGGACATCGAGAACGCGGTGGTGAATCTGCTGCGCTTCCACGAGCCCGACACCGCCATCCTGTTCTGCGCGACGCGCGAGGCGGTGCGCCAGGTCCATGCGCGGCTGATGGAGCGCGGTTTCGAGGCGGTGGCGCTGTCGGGCGAGCACAGCCAGAGCGAGCGCAACCATGCGCTCCAGGCGCTGCGCGACCGGCGCGCGCGCGTCTGCGTCGCCACCGACGTGGCGGCGCGCGGCATCGATCTGCCGTCGCTTTCGCTGGTCATCCATGTCGATCTGCCGCGCGATCCGGAGACGCTGCAGCACCGCTCGGGCCGCACCGGCCGCGCCGGCCGCAAGGGGATCGCCGCGCTGGTCGTGCCCTATACGCGCCGCCGCCGCGTCGACGCGCTGCTGCGCCAGGCGCGCGTGCCCTATGAGTGGGTGCCCGCGCCCGATCCCGCCACCATCCAGGCCGCCGATCGCGAGCGGCTGGTGGCGCTGCTCAACCAGCCGGTCGAGCTGGACGAGGAGGATCGCGCGCTGGGCGCACGGCTGCTCGCCGAACGCCCGGCGGAAGAGCTGGCGGCGATGCTGGTGCGCGCCCACCGCGCGCGCCTCCCCGCCCCCGAAGAGCTGGTCGACGCCCCCGCGCCGGGGCGCGGCTACGAGGATCAGCCGCGCGCGGCGGCGGTCGATTCGGTGTGGTTCCGGATCAATATCGGCCGGCGGCAGAATGCCGATCCGCGCTGGCTGCTGCCGCTGCTGTGCCGGCGCGGCCACATCACCAAGGCCGATGTCGGCGCGATCCGCATCAACACCGAGGACAGCCTGTTCGAGATCCCGCGCCACCAGGCGGCGCGCTTCGTGGCGGCGGTGAAGCGCACCGCGCGCGGTGACGAGGAAGGCGTGATGATCGAGCCCGCCGATGCCCCGCCGCCGCGTCCGGCGCGCACCGGGCCGCCGCGGCGCGCGGCCCCGCCTCGCGGCCGTCCGCCCCGCCGATGAGCCCGGCGGCGGGGCACGACCGCTTCGATGCGATCGTGCTCGGCGCCGGTGCCGCCGGCCTGTTCTGCGCCGCCACCGCGGCGGCGCGCGGACGGCGCGTGCTGGTGATCGATCATAATGTCGAGCCCGGCGCCAAGATCGTGATCTCCGGCGGCGGCCGGTGCAACTTCACCAATATCCACACCGCGCCGGACCGCTTCCTTTCGGCCAACCCCCATTTCGCCAAATCGGCCTTGGGCCGCTACACGCCGCAGGATTTCGTCGCGCTGGTCGATCGCCACGGCATCGCCTGGCACGAGAAGACGCTGGGCCAGCTCTTCTGCGACGGATCGGCGCGGCAGATCGTGGCGATGCTGATGCGCGAATGCGGCGATGCCCGCTTCGCGCTGGGCGCGCCGATCCGTGCGGTGGAGCATGGCGACGGCCTGTTCCGCGTGACCGCCGGCGACGGCGCCTATGCCGCGCCCGCGCTGGTCATCGCCACCGGCGGCCCCTCCATCCCCAAGATCGGCGCGACCGGCTTCGCCTTCGCGCTCGCCAAGCAGTTCGGCCTCAAGCTGGTCGAGCCGCGCCCGGCGCTGGTGCCGCTGACATTGGGCGCGGACGAGGCGCTGTTCCGCGAGCTGGCCGGCGTCGCCGCGCCCGTCACGGCGATGGCCGGGAAGGCGCGCTTCAGCGAGGCGGCGCTGTTCACGCATCGCGGCCTGTCGGGGCCCGCCATCCTCCAGGCCTCGTCCTATTGGCGGCCGGGCTCGGCGATCGCGATCGACTTCGTGGGCGATCGCCCGGCGGATTGGCTGCTCGCCGAGAAGCAGGCCCGGCCGCGCGCCACGCCGCGCGCGGTGCTCGCCGGGCTGGTACCGCAGCGGCTCGCGGACGCGCTGGCGGCACGGCTGGCGCTGGGCGAGACGCTGGCCGCCTGCAAGGATGCGAGCCTCCGCGCCGCCGAGGCGCGGCTGCGCCGCTGGTCCTTCCAGCCGAGCGGCAGCGAGGGCTATGCCAAGGCCGAGGTGACGGTGGGCGGCATCGCCACCGCCGGCCTGTCCTCGCAGACCATGGCCGCGCGCCATCTGCCCGGGCTCTACTGCATCGGCGAGTGCGTCGATGTCACGGGCTGGCTCGGCGGCTATAATTTCCAATGGGCGTGGGCGAGCGGCCACGCCGCCGGGCTGGCGGTGTAGCGCCGTCCGGTTGAACGATTTCGCCGCTCGCGCGCTCGACCGGGCGAGGAGGTCCTTATGCTCGAACATATTCCCGCCTGGCTGGGCAGTTTGCTGCGCGGCGCGCGCGCCGGCCATGATTCGCTCGTCATCGCCGATCCGCGGCTGGCGCTCGGCGCGGTGCCGGCGGTGACGCTCGGCAGCCCCGCCTTCGCGCAGGACGGCCGGCTGCCGCCGCGCTTCACCGCCGATGGCGAGGGCGTGTCGCCGCCGCTGCTCTGGCATGGCGTGCCGGACGCGACCGCCGCGCTCGCGCTGATCGTCGAGGATCCCGACGCGCCCGCCGCGCGGCCGCTGGTGCATGCGCTGGTCTGGGGGATGGATCCGGGAACGGCCGCCCTCGCCGAGGGCGCGCTGGACGGATCGGCCATGCTGGCGGGCGGCGCGGTGGGCCGCAACAGCGCGCTGCGCCGCGGCTGGCTGCCGCCCGATCCGCCCACCGGCCACGGCACGCACGATTATGTCTTCCAGCTCTTCGCCCTGTCGGAGCGGGTCGATCTCGGCGAGGAGCCGGGCCGCTCGGCCTGTGTCGAGGCGCTGGCCGGCCGGGTGCTGGCGGCGGGCGCGCTGGTGGGCTGCTATTCGCGCGGCGAACCCGCCGCGATCGGGCCGGCCGGCGCCCCCGCCCTCGCCCCGGAATGACGCTCTACTTCACCGCCGACACCCATTTCGGCGATCATCGCACGCTCAACATCCACAAGCGCGGCTTTGGCTCGGTGGCGGAGATGGACGCGGCGCTGATCGCCGGCTGGAACGCGGTGGTGACGCCGGCGGACACGGTGTGGCATCTCGGCGATGTCGCGCGCTCGGGCGCGTCGGTGGCGGCGTGGCTCGCCCGGCTCAACGGCACCAAATATCTCGTCACCGGCAATAATGACGATGCCGACACCGCCGCCGCGCCGGGCTGGGCGGGGGTGAGCGCCTATGCCGAGCTGGTGGTGGAGGATCGGCTCTGCATCCTCTGCCACTATCCCTTCCGCACCTGGCACAACAAGCATCGCGGCGCCATCAACCTGCACGGCCACAGCCATGGCCGGCTCGCGCCGATGCCGCGTCAGTTCGATGTCGGGGTGGATGCGCGCGGCTTCCGGCCGGTGACGCTGGCGGCGCTGCTGGAGGCGGGCTGATGGGCGCGGTGAGCGCCGGCATCCTGCTCCACCGCCCCGGCGCCGACGGGGTGGAGGTGCTGCTCGTCCATCCCGGCGGCCCCTATTGGGCGCGGCGCGACGCGGGCGCGTGGCAGATCCCCAAGGGCGCGCCCGAGCCCGGCGAGACGATGCTCGCGGCGGCGCTGCGCGAGTTCGCGGAGGAGCTTGGCAGCGCCCCGCACGGCGCGCCGCGGCCGCTGCCGCCGATCCGCCAGGCCGGCGGCAAGCAGGTGTGCGCCTTCGCGCTGGCCGGCGATTTCGATCCGGCGACGCTGCGGAGCCAGGCCTTCGATCTCGAATGGCCGCCGCGCAGCGGCCGGATCCGCGCCTTTCCCGAGGTGGACCGCGCCGCCTGGTTCAGGCTGGCCGAGGCGGAGGCGATGATGCTGCCGAGCCAGCGCCCGCTGCTGGAGGCGCTCGCCGCGCTGCTCGAAGCCGATCAGCCGCGCGGCTCGTAGAAGATATGGGTGCGGACGCGGGCGATCTTGTCGAGCGTCCCCATCCAATAGGGCAGCACATAGTCCGCGTGATAATGGGTGGCGCTGCCGACCGGGCGATACACCGCGCCCGCCAGCGCGGCGCGGGCGCGGCGCCGCGCCGCATCCCAGCCGCTGCGCTCGGTGCGGCGCGTCGCCGAGCCGTCGCAGGCGAAGGAGAATTGGCAGCCGGTGGCGAGCGCGGCACCCTGATAGACCACGCCGCAGATCGTCTTGGGGAAGCCCGGCCGGCGGGCGCGGTTGAGCACCACCTGCATCACCGCGCGCTGGCCCTCCTCGTCGTCGCCCGCCTCGTAGAGCGCCGCGGTGGCGAGGCATTGCGCCGCCTGCTCGCGCGCGGCCTCGCTGCCATGGAAGCGGAAGGGCGCCGCCGCGCGCGGCGCGCGCACGATCGGCAGAAGGGCGTTGGCGGCGCGGGCGGCGGCGAAATCGGGCCGCTCGGTCCGCGCCGGCGCCGGCGGCGCCGCCGGCCGGCGATGATCGAACAGCCACAGCAGCGTGAAGCCGAAGCTCCACAGCAGCATGAGCGTGACGAGCGGCGGCAGCGGCGCCGCGCGCCGGCGCGCCGGCTTGCGGCCACGCGGCCGCCCGCGGACGGGCGCGGGGCGGCGGGGCGGGACGAGCGCGAGCCCGCCCGCCGCGCGCGGCCGGGTGCGCGCGCCGCTCAGGCCGCCGCCTCCAGCGCCTCGCTCGCCGCCAGCCATTCGGCCTCGATCGCCTCGAGCCTGGCCTCGGCATCGGCGCGGCGCTTCATCAGCTCCGTCATGGTCAGCTTGGCGAAGCCGGGCTCGGCGCCGGCGGGATCGAACATGGCGCGGTCCAGCGCGGAGCGCAGCGTCTGCAGCCGCGCCATCTCCGTCTCGGCCTCGCGCACCGCCTTGCGCAGCGCCTGCGCGGCCTCGCGCCGCTCGGCGGCGGCGCGGCGATCCTCCTTGCGGTTGGCCTTCTTGTCGCCCGCCGCCGGACGGGCCAGCACCAGCGCCGTATAATCGTCGAGCGATCCGTCGAACTCGCGCGCGGTGCCGCCATCCACCAGCACCAGCCGGTCCGCCGCAAGCTCGATCATGTGGCGGTCATGGCTGACGATCACCACCGCGCCGCGATATTCGGCCAGGGCGCGCACCAGCGCCTCGCGCGCGTCGACGTCGAGATGGTTGGTCGGCTCGTCCAGGATCAGCAGGTGCGGCGCCTCGCGCGTGATCAGCGCCAGCGCCAGCCGCGCCCGCTCGCCACCCGAGAGCCGGCCGACCTGCGTCGTCGCCTTGTCGCCCGAAAAGCCGAAGCGGCCCAGCTGCGCGCGCACCGCGCCCGGCGTGGCGCCCTTCATCACCCGCGCCATATGCTCGACGGGCGTATCGCCGCTATCCAGCTCCTCGACCTGATATTGGGTGAAATAGCCGACCTTCAGCTTGCCGCTCGCGGCCATCGCGCCCGCCATCGGCGCCAGCTGCGCGGCGAGCAGGCGCGCCAGCGTCGTCTTGCCATTGCCGTTGCGGCCGAGCAGCGCCAGCCGGTCGTCCGGATCGATGCGCAGGTTCAGCCGCTGGAGCACCGGCGTCTCCGCATAGCCGACACTGGCCATGTCGAGCGTGATGAGCGGCGGCTTCAGCTCGGTGGGATCGGGAAAGCCGAAAGTGAGCGAGGGATCCTCGAACGCCTCGGCGATCGGCTGGAGCCGCGCCAGCGCCTTGACGCGGCTCTGCGCCTGCTTGGCGGTGGAGGCGCGCGCCGAGTTGCGCGCGATATAATCCTGGAGCTTGGCCCGCTGCGCCGCCTGGTTGGCGCGCGCCGCCTCGAGCTGCGCCAGCCGTTCCGCGCGCTGGCGCTCGAAACTGTCGTAGCCGCCGGCATAGAGGGTGATCTTGCCGCCCTGCAGATGCAGGATATGGTCCACGATATTGTTCAGAAAGTCGCGCTCGTGGCTGACGATGACGATCGTCGCCGGATAGGTCTTCAGGAAATCCTCGAGCCACAGCACCGCCTCGAGATCGAGATGGTTGGAGGGCTCGTCGAGCAGCAGCAGATCGGGCTGGGAGAAGAGCAGCGCCGCCAGCGCGACGCGCATCCGCCAGCCGCCCGAATAGCTGTCCAGCGGCCGCGCCTGCATCTCCTCGTCAAAGCCGAGCCCGTTGAGGATGCGTGCCGCGCGCGCCGGCGCGGCATAGGCGTCGATGGCGTTGAGCCGCTCGTGAATGTCGCCCAGCCGATCGGGATCGGCGCAATCCTCCGCCTCGTGGAGCAGCGCCGCGCGCTCGGTATCGGCGGCGAGCACCGCCTCGGCCGGGGTGGTGCGGCCGGCGGGCGCTTCCTGCGCGACATAGCCGATGCGCGCGCCGCGCGGCATCTCCACCGCGCCGCCATCGGGCTCGAGCGCGCCGGCGATGATCTTCACCAGTGTCGACTTGCCGGCGCCGTTGCGGCCGATCAGCCCCACGCGCGCGCGGGTGGGCAGCATGGCGGTGGCGCCATCCAGGATGGTGCGGCCGCCGAGCCGCACCGTAATGCCGTTGAGGTTCAGCATCGGCCGGTCCGGATCATGCCGGCTCCGCCGCGCGCGCCTTGGCGATCTTGTCGCGCCACACGAGCGGCCCCGTATGATGCACGCTCACGCCCTCGGCATCGACCGCGACGGTGACCGGCATGTCCTTCACGTCGAACTCGTAAATGGCTTCCATCCCGAGATCCTCGAAGCCCACCACGCGCGCCGCCTTGATCGCGCGCGCCACCAGATAGGCCGCGCCGCCGACCGCCATCAGATAGGCGGAGCGCGCCTCCTTGATCGCCGCGATCGCGGCCGGCCCGCGCTCCGCCTTGCCGACCATGGCGAGCAGGCCCTGATCGAGCATCATCTTGGTGAACTTGTCCATCCGCGTCGCGGTGGTGGGGCCGGCGGGGCCGACCACCTCATCGCCGACCGGATCGACCGGGCCGACATAATAGATCACGCGGCCCTTGAAGGCGACCGGCAGCGTCTCGCCGCGGGCGAGCATGTCCTGGATGCGCTTGTGCGCGGCATCGCGCCCGGTGAGCATGCGGCCATTCAGCAGCAGCCGATCGCCCGGCTTCCAGCTGGCGACGATCTCCGGCGTGAGCGTATCGAGATCGACACGGATCGATTCCTTGGACGGCGTCCATTCCACCTTGGGCCAGGCATCGAGATTGGGCGTCGGCAGATAGGCCGGTCCGCTGCCGTCGAGATGGAAATGCGCGTGGCGCGTCGCGGCGCAATTGGGGATCATCGCGATCGGCTTGGAGGCGGCATGGGTCGGCCAGTCGAGGATCTTCACGTCCAGCACGGTGGCCAGGCCGCCCAGCCCCTGCGCGCCGATGCCGAGCGCGTTGACCTTGTCGAACAGCTCGATCCGCAATTCCTCCAGCCGGCTCGCCGGACCGCGCGCCTTGAGCTGCGCCATGTCGATATCGCCCATGAGCGATTCCTTGGCGAGCAGCATCGCCTTTTCGGCGGTGCCGCCGATGCCGATCCCCAGCATGCCGGGCGGGCACCAGCCGGCGCCCATCTGCGGCACCATCTCCAGCACCCAGTCGACGATGCTGTCCGATGGGTTGAGCATCTTGAACTTGGACTTGTTCTCCGATCCGCCACCCTTGGCGGCGACGGTCACGTCGACGCGGTCGCCCGGCACCAGCTCGACATGGAGCACCGACGGCGTGTTGTCGCGGGTGTTGACGCGGCCGAAGGCGGGATCGGCGAGAATCGAGGCGCGCAGCCGATTCTCGGGGTGGAGATAGGCGCGGCGGACACCCTCGTCGATCACCGCCTGGAGCGCATGCGCGCTGTCCAGCCGGCAGTTCATCCCCCATTTGACGAAGACGGTGACGATGCCCGTATCCTGGCAGATCGGGCGATGGCCCTCGGCGCACATCCGGCTGTTGGTGAGGATCTGCGCGATCGCATCGCGCGCGGCGGGCGATTGCTCGGCTTCATAGGCATCCCCCAGCGCCCGGATATAATCCATCGGGTGATAGTAGGAGATATATTGCAGCGCGTCGGCGACGCTCTCGATCAGGTCGGCTTCGCGGATGAGGATTGTCATGAAACGGCCTTCGTGCGGATGTCGCGCACGCCTTAGCGCCAGTGGCGGCGCACGCCAACCATCCGGCCGGCCGCGACGCGTGGACCAAGCTGGCTTCCGGAGACTGCAAGCGGGAAATTTGCACGCTCCGAAAAAATACCGCCTACCCTCGCGGAAAGAAGCACGGCACAAGCCATTGTGTAGGGGGAGCGCGGGCGACGCACTATATAGCGGATGCGGTGGGGTCGAGGCCCTGTCCCGTCCGGTGTGTCCCGTGCCCCGAACACAGGCATTGCGAGATGGGCGGCATCCGGGCAATCCCGGCGCCGTGAGTCGAACGGATCAGGAACGGAGCGGCGAAGAGATGGATCTGGCAGGCAGCAGCGAGGCGAGCATGATCGACGCGACCAGCGAGGCCCAGTCCGGCGTCGCGCCCGCCCGCGCGGACGGGCCGCGCGCGCCCTATCCGGTGGAGGTGGATCATGGCCGCGACGCGCTGCTCACCGATTTCGGCAAGGAGACGCTGAAGGATCGCTATCTGCTCCCGGGCGAGAGCATCCAGGATCTGTTCGTGCGCGTCGCCTCGGCCTATGCCGACGATGCCGCGCACGCCCAGCGGCTGTACGACTATATTTCCCGCCTCTGGTTCATGCCCGCCACCCCCGTCCTGTCCAATGGCGGCACCGGGCGCGGCCTGCCGATCTCCTGCTATCTCAATTCGGTGCCCGACAGCCTGGACGGCATTGTCGAGACCTGGAACGAGAATGTCTGGCTCGCCAGCCGCGGCGGCGGCATCGGCACCTATTGGGGCAATGTCCGCGGCATCGGCGAGCCGGTCGGCCTCAACGGCAAGACTTCGGGGATCATCCCCTTCGTGCGGGTGATGGATTCGCTGACGCTGGCGATCAGCCAGGGCTCGCTGCGGCGCGGCTCGGCCGCCTGCTATCTCGATGTGTCGCACCCGGAGATCGAGGAGTTTCTCGAGATCCGTAAGCCGTCGGGCGATTTCAACCGCAAGGCGCTGAACCTGCACCATGGCGTGCTGCTGACCGACGAGTTCATGGAAGCCGTGCGCGACGGCGGCAGCTTCGAGCTGCGCAGCCCCAAGGACGGCTCGCGGCGCGGCGAGGTGGACGCGCGCGCGCTGTTCCAGAAGCTGGTGGAAACCCGGCTGGCGACGGGCGAGCCCTATATCGTGTTCGCCGATACGGTGAACCGCGCCATGCCGAAATTCCAGCGCGACGTCGGCCTCAAGGTATCGACCTCGAACCTCTGCTCGGAGATCACGCTGCCGACCGGGATCGATCAGAATGGCGAGGCGCGCACCGCCGTGTGCTGCCTCTCCTCGCTCAACCTCGAGACCTGGGACCAGTGGCACGGCGACGGCCGCTTCATCGAGGATGTGATGCGCTTCCTCGACAATGTGCTGAGCGACTATATCGATCGCGCCGAGGATGGCATGGCGCGCGCGAAATATTCGGCGTCGCGCGAGCGTTCGGTCGGGCTCGGCGTGATGGGCTTCCACTCCTTTCTCCAGGCGCGCGGCCTGCCCTTTGAAAGCGCCATGGCGAAGTCGTGGAACCTGAAGATGTTCCGGCACATCCGCGCCAAGGCGGACGAGGCCTCGATGCTGCTCGCCCATGAGCGCGGGCCGTGCCCCGATGCCGCCGACCAGGGCGTGATGGAGCGTTTCTCCTGCAAGATGGCGATCGCGCCGACCGCGTCGATCTCGATCATCTGCGGCGGCACCTCGGCCTGTATCGAACCGATCCCGGCCAATATCTACACGCACAAGACGCTGTCGGGCAGCTTCTCGATCAAGAATCCCTATCTCCAGCAGCTGCTGCGTGACAAATCCAAGGATTCGGACGCCGTCTGGAACACCATCCTCGAGCGCGGCGGCTCGGTGCAGCATCTCGATTTCCTCAGCCAGGAGGAAAAGGACTGCTACAAGACCTCGTTCGAGATCGATCAGCGCTGGCTGCTCGAACTGGCGGCGGATCGCACGCCCTATATCGATCAGGCGCAGTCGCTGAACCTGTTCATCCCCGCCGATGTTGAGAAATGGGATCTGCTGATGCTCCACTTCCGCGCCTGGGAGCTGGGCATCAAGTCGCTCTATTATCTCCGCTCCAAATCCGTGCAGCGGGCCGGCTTCGCCGGTGGGGTCGAGGCGGACAACACCATCGATCTGAAGAAGATCGAGGTGGAGACGACCGATTATGACGAGTGCCTCGCCTGCCAGTGAGGCGGGCGGCGGCCGCGCCCGCCCGGGGCATGGGCGGCGCCGGCCGGGGCGAACGGAAATCCCCGGGGGGCAAGAGGGGAAAGCGATGATGCGTCACAGGATCTTGGCGGGAACGGCGCTGGCTCTGGCGATTGCGGGCGCGCCGCTGGCGGCGGCGCCGGCCGCCCCGCCGCCCGCCACGCCGGCGGCCACCGAGGCGGCGTTCGATGCCGCGATCAGCGCCGCCGACCAGCTCGCCTGGCTCAAGGATTTCTCCTCCGCGCCCAACCAGGTCGGTTCGCCGCACGACAAGGCCAATGCCGAGGCGACGCTGGCGCTGTTCAAGCAATGGGGCTGGGACGCCCGCATCGAGACCTTCCAGGTGCTCTACCCAACGCCGATCGAGACCCGGCTGGAGATGATCGCGCCCGCGCGCGTCACGCTGGGCGGCCAGGAGCCGCCGGTCGCCGGCGATCCCACCTCGGCCGCCACCCAGGCGGCGCTGCCGCCCTATGTCGCCTATCAGGGCGATGGCGATGTCACGGCGCCCGTCGTCTATGTCAATTACGGCATGCCGGCGGACTATGAGGCGCTCGCCCGCGCCGGCATCGATGTGCGCGGCAAGATCGTGCTGGCGCGCTACGGCGCCGGCTGGCGCGGCCTCAAGCCCAAGCTGGCGCAGGAACATGGCGCGGTGGGCTGCCTGATCTATTCCGATCCCGCCGATGATGGCTATGCCCGCTTCGATCCCTATCCGCGCGGCGGCGGCCGGCCCGAGCGCGGCGTGCAGCGCGGCTCGGTGCAGGACATGACGACCTATCCGGGCGATCCGCTGACCCCGGGGGTCGGCGCCACCGCCAATGCCCGCCGGCTGGATCGCGCCCAGGCGGTGACCTTGCTCAAGATCCCGGCCCTGCCGATCGCCTATGGCGATGCGCGGCAGCTGCTCGCCGGGCTGGAAGGCCCGCTGGTGCCCCAATCCGCGCGCGGCGCGCTGCCGCTCGCCTATCATTGGGGCGGCACGCCGGCGGTGCAGGCGCATCTGCTCGTCCGCTCGGACTGGTCGCTCAAGCCGATCTACGATGTCATCGCGACGATGAAGGGCCGCACCCGCCCGGACGAATGGGTGATCCGCGGCAATCATCGCGATGGCTGGGTGTTCGGCGCGGCCGATCCGCTGACCGGCCATGGCGCCATGCTCTCCGAAGCCAAGGCGCTGGGCGCGCTCGCCCGGAGCGGCTGGCGGCCCGAGCGGACCATCGTCTATGCCAGCTGGGACGGCGAGGAGCCGGGGCTGCTCGGCTCGACCGAATGGGCCGAGACCCATGCCGACGAACTCGATCGCAAGGCGCTGCTCTACGTCAACACCGATATGAGCAGCCGCGGCTTTCTCGAGGCCGAGGCGTCGCACGAGCTGCAGCATTTCGTGAACGAGGCGGCGCGCGACGTGCGCGATCCCGAGAGCGGCGTCTCGGTGATCGCGCGTGCCCAGGCGCACACCCTCGCCAGCGCCTATGACAAGCCCGCCGGCGCCGATGCCGAGGCGCTCGCCGCCGCGCGCGCCGGCGCCGACATGCCGGTCGACGCGCTCGGCTCGGGATCGGACTATTCGGCCTTTCTCCAGCATCTCGGCATCGCCTCGATCAATCTCGGCTTTGGCGGCGAGGATGCGACCAGCGGCTCCTACCATTCGGTGTATGACAGCTTCACCCATGTGACCAAGTTCGACGATCCCGGCCTCGCCTATGGCGCCACTTTGTCCAAGGTGGCGGGGCGGCTGGTGCTGCGCGCGGCCGATGGCCCGCGCATCCCCGCCCGCTACGGCGATTTCGCCCAGGCGGTGACGCGCTATGTGGGCGAGCTGAAAAAGCTGGTGGCCGCCATGCAGGCCAAGGATCGGAGCCGCGCCACGCTGGTGGCGGCGCATGCCTTCGCGCTCGCCGCCGATCCCAAGGCGCCGATCGCCGAGCCGCCCGCCGAGGCCGCCACGCCCGCGCTCGATCTCTCGCCGCTCGAGGCCGCGTCCGCGCGGCTGAGCCAGGCCGCCACCGCCGCCGACGCGGCGATCGCCGCCGGGGCGCCGGCCGAGGGCCTCGCCCGGATCGACCGGCTGATGCTGGATGCGCAGGGCCTGCCTTTCCGACCCTGGTATCGCAACCTCGCTTATGCGCCCGGCCGCTTCACCGGCTATGGCGCCAAGACGCTGCCCGGCGTGCGCGAGGCCATCGAGGAGCGGCGCTGGGACGATGCGCGCGCCTATATCGTCAAAACGGCGGCGGCGCTCACCGCCTATGCCGACCGTCTCGCGACGGTGAGCAGGCGATGAGCGCCGCGACCGGCCCGCGCCCGATGAGGAGCGCGGGCGCCGTCACTGGCCCGCGTCCGATCAGGGACGCGGGCGGGGCCGGATCACTCGGCCTCTTCGAACAGCTCCACGGCATTGGCCGCCGTGGCGGAGAGGCGGACGACGCCGTCGCTCTCGATCTCGGCGACGAGGCCGAGCGGCAGATAATGATGCTTGCCGCCCTGCCCGTCCTCGGACTGGGGGCTGTCCGCCTTGGTGAGCTTGATGCGGTCGCCATCGACATGATCGACGGTGCCGATATGGACGCCATCGGCGCCGATCACTTCGGCATGTTCCTGGATAGCGCTCTTGTCGACCATCGTTCGTCTCCTAAGTTGAAAGGGTCCGTGCCCGAACGCGCGAGTCCCCGAACCGCTGCACCGATCGTTTCGTGAAGGACGTTTTCCATGCCCCTGCTGCAAGCCTCCAAGACCTATAAGCCGTTTGAATATCCCTGGGCGTTCGAGTTCTGGAAGCGCCAGCAGCAGCTCCACTGGCTGCCCGAGGAGGTGCCGCTCGGCGAGGATTGCCGCGATTGGGCGCAGAAGCTGACCCCGCACGAGCGCAACCTCCTCACCCAGATCTTCCGCTTCTTCACCCAGGCGGATGTCGAGGTGCAGGATTGCTATCACGAGAAATATGGCCGGGTGTTCAAGCCCACCGAGATCAAGATGATGCTGACGGCGTTCAGCAACATGGAGACGGTGCACATCGCCGCCTACAGCCATCTGCTCGATACGATCGGCATGCCGGAAACCGAATATTCCGCCTTCCTCCAGTATAAGGAGATGAAGGACAAGCATGATTACCTTTCCACCTTCGGCGTGGACAGCGATCAGGATATCGCGCGCACGCTCGCCATGTTCGGCGGCTTCACCGAGGGGCTGCAGCTGTTCGCCTCCTTCGCCATGCTGATGAACTTCCCGCGCTTCAACAAGATGAAGGGCATGGGGCAGATCGTCTCCTGGTCGGTGCGCGACGAGACGCTGCATTGCGAGGGCATCGTCCGGCTGTTCCACACCTTCGTGAAGGAGCGCGACTGCCTGACGCCGGCCGTGCGCGACGATATCATGGACATGTGCCAGAAGACGGTGCGGATCGAGGATGCGTTCATCGATCTCGTCTTCGAGATGGGCCCGGTGAACGGCATGACGCCCAAGGACATCAAGCGCTATGTCCGCTACATCGCCGATTGGCGCCTGGGCCAGCTCGGGCTGAAGCCGATCTACATGATCGAGGACCATCCCCTGCCCTGGCTGGCGCCGCTGCTCAACGGCGTCGAGCACGCCAATTTCTTCGAAACCCGCGCCACCGAATATTCCAAGGCGGCGACGCGCGGCAACTGGTCCGAGGTGTGGGACAATTTCGATCGCCGCAAGGCCGCCAAGACGGCGGTCGCCGCGAACGAGGAGAGCGGATCGCTGGGCGACATGTTCGGCGGCGTCGCGGCCGAATAAGGCCGGGCGGCGGCGGGCCTCGGCGCGCCGCCGCGCCCGCGCCGGGTACCCCGCCCGCGCGGCGCAGGCACGCGTCGCGCGCGGCGGCGGCGATGGTCCGAAGAGGGACGATCCGAGGATGGGGGGGGGGAGCCAGCGACGCTCCCGGGGGGAAGATGACAGCGCCGCTGGCCCGATCCTTCTCGGCTCCGTATCTTGCACGGGGATTTCGGCACTGACACATTCGCCGGCCGTGCCCCGCCGCGCGCCCGCGATCCTGTGATCCGAAGCGACGCTGGCGCGTTGGCGCGCTACACGTGCCGCTTCGTCGACCCAGGAGAGACCATGATCCGCGCCGCAACCTGCTCCGCCTTCGCCCTGGCCTTTCTGCTCGCCGGCTGCGGCGGCGGCGACGGCGACGACAAGACCAGGGCCGCCAACGGCACCGCCTCGGTGCAGTTCAGCGCGCCCGAAGGCGACGGCAACAGCCAGACCCTGGCGCTGTCGGTGCCCGGCTTCTCCGCCAAGCTGGCGGTGCCGGGCCTCTCCTTCGGCACCGACGAATCGAGCATCGACGGGCTGCGCTTCCATCCCGGCACCAAGATCACCGGCATGCAGGTGGCCGGCGATGCGGGCGACGGCACCGGCGGCGAGAGTCGCGGCACGGTGCAGATGCAGTTCACCGATCCCGCCGCCCCCGAGGCGCTGCTCGCTTATTATCGCGATGCCGCGCGCGGCAGCGGCTGGCGCGAGGTGCCGCCGGCGGCCGGTCAGCAATTCGCGGCGACCAAGCCGGGCGACAAGGGCGAGGCGCGGCTGGCGCTCCAGCTTGGCCCGCAGGGCAGCGGCTCGGCCGGCCATTTCATCGTCACCGGCCAATGATGCCGCGTGCGCGGACGGCGCTTGCGCTGCTGCTGGCGATGGCGGCCTGCCATCGCCCGCCCCCGGCCCCGCCGCAGGGCGGCCGCGCCGCCGAGGAGCTGCGCGCGCTGATCCATGTCCGCCGTGGCGGCGGGGCACCCGCCGCCACGGCCGCCGCGGGTGGAACCGGCGCCGCCTCCGCCGTCGCGGCGCGGGGGCCGGGTGCGTCCGCGCGCGGGGATTGCCTGGGCCGCACCGCCAACGCGCTCGGCTATGATGCCGCCTGGGCCGGCAAGCTACCGCCCGAATGGCCGCTCCCGCCCGGCGCCGCGATCAGCGAGGCGGCCGGCCATGACGGCGCCTGCGCGCTGCGGCTGGTGAGCTTCACCGTGCCCGGCGATCGGGCGGCGCTGCTCGCCTGGTACAAGGCGCGCGCCGCCGCCGCCGGCTATTCGGCGGGGCGCGACGATCGCGCGGGCGATTGGGTGCTGGCGGGCGATCGCGGCGGCCGCGCCTTCGCCGTCATCCTCGCGCCCGAACAGGGCGGCCGCGCCCCGGCCGATTTCGTCTGGACCGCCGGCGGCTGACCGGCGCGCGATGCTAAGCGCTTCCACCCGGGCCGATCTGGCACTAAGGCGGGCGCCATGCCGATATTCCTTGTCATGCTTGGCGGCGCCCTGGGCTCGGGGCTGCGCTATCTCGCCGGCGTTGCCGGGCAGCGCCTGCTCGGCACCGGCTTTCCCGCCGGCACGCTGTTCGTCAATGTCAGCGGCGGGCTGCTGATGGGGCTGCTCGCCGCGCTGCTCGCGCGCGCCGCCGGCGGCATCGCCGCCGCCGAGCCGATGCGCCTGCTGCTGGGCGTCGGCGTGCTCGGCGGCTACACGACCTTCTCCAGCTTCACGCTCGAGACCGTGACGATGATCGAGCGTGGCCAGCCCGCCCTCGCGCTCTTCTATGTCCTGGCCTCGGCGCTGGGCGCGATCCTGGCGCTGATGCTGGGCCTCGCGCTCGGCCGGAGCCTGGCGGCATGAGCGAGGATATCCGCAGCTTCACCGTCGCGCTCGACGATGACGGCATCCGCCTGGATCGTTGGTTCAAGCGCCATATGCCCGAGGCGAGCTTCAACATCGTCTCGCGCTGGGCGCGCACCGGCCAGCTGCGGGTGGATGGCAAGCGCGTCGCCCCCGGCGATCGCATCGAGGCCGGCCAGGTGCTGCGCGTGCCGCCGCTCGAGCCCGCCGCGCCGGCCGAGGCGCGTCCCGCCCGCGCGCGGCCCGCGCTGTCGCCCGAGGATGAGAGCTTCGCCCAGGGCC
This sequence comes from Sphingomonas morindae, assembly GCF_023822065.1. Lineage (NCBI taxonomy): Bacteria > Pseudomonadati > Pseudomonadota > Alphaproteobacteria > Sphingomonadales > Sphingomonadaceae > Sphingomonas > Sphingomonas morindae. The sequence continues at coordinate 2,845,586 of NZ_CP084930.1, read as the reverse complement.
TGGTGATCCACAAGGACAAGGCGGCGCTGGTCGTCAACAAGCCGCCCGGCCTCGCCACCCAGGGCGGCACCAAGACGGACCGCCATCTCGACGGCCTGCTCGATGCGCTCCAGTTCGAGGCCGAAACGCGCCCCAAGCTCGTCCACCGGCTCGACAAGGATACGTCCGGCGCGCTGCTGCTGGCCCGCTCGGCGCGCGCCGCCGCCGCCTTCTCCAAGAGCTTCTCCAGCCGCACCGCGCGCAAGGTCTATTGGGCGATCGTGATCGGCGTGCCCTCGCCCGAGGATGGGCTGATCGATCTGCCGATCGCCAAGCAGCCCGGCACCGGCGGCGAGAAGATGCATGTATCCGAAGAGGCCGGCCTGCCGTCGCGCAGCCGCTATCGCGTGATCGAGCGCGCCGGCAACCGCGCCGCCTTTGTCGAACTCCAGCCGCTGACGGGCCGCACCCACCAGCTCCGCGTCCATCTCGCAGCGATCGGCCACCCAATCGTCGGCGACGGCAAATATGGCGGCCCCGACGCCTTCCTCACCGGGGGCGTGAGCCGCAAGATGCACCTCCACGCGCGCCGCCTGCGGATCGATCATCCCGATGGCGGCCGCATCGACGTGCAGGCCGATCTGCCCGGCCATTTCGCCGACAGCCTCGCGCTGCTCGGCTTCGATCCCGCCGCCGGCGACGCGCTGCCGCTGGACGAGATCAAGGCCTCCGAGACGCCCGAGGGCCGCAAGCGCGCCGCCGCCCATGCCGCCAAGGATCGCCGGCGCGAGCGCCGCGGCGAACGGCGCGGGCGCGGCCGCGCCTGATGCCGCGCAAGCCCGCCCGCCCGCGCGCCGGCCGCCCGGCATGATCCGCCTCGCCGTGTTCGATTGCGACGGCACGCTGGTGGACAGCGAGGCCAATATCGGCACCGCCATGGCCGCCTGCTTCGCCGAGGCCGGCCTGCCCGATCCCGGCCGCGCGGCAACGCGCCGCATCGTCGGCCTCAGCCTGTTCGAGGCGATGCAGCGGCTCCATCCGGCGGGCGACGATGCGCTCCACGCCGATCTCGCGCAGCGCTACAAGGGCTGTTTCCAGCGGCTGCGCGCCGAGGGCAAGGTCGAGGAGCCGCTGTTCGAGGGCATCGCCGAGGCGCTCGACGCGCTCGAGGCCGAGGGTTGGCGGCTCGGCGTCGCCACCGGCAAATCGGATCGCGGGCTCGATCTCGCGCTCGCCGGTCACGGCTTCGGGTCGCGCTTCGTCACGCGGCAGACCGCCGATCGCCATCCCTCCAAGCCCGATCCCTCGATGCTCCACGCCGCCATGGCCGAAACCGGGGCCGAGCCCGCGCGCACGGTCATGATCGGCGACACCAGCTACGACATCCTCATGGCGCATCGCGCCGGCGTCCGCGCGATCGGCGTCGCCTGGGGCTATCATCGCGCCGACGAGCTGTTCGCCGCCGGCGCGGACGCGGTGGCGCGCCATCCGTCCGAACTCGTCCGGCTCTGCGCGGGAGAGACGCTATGACACCGATGCGGCGCTTCTGGTCCGAGGTGACGGTGGCGGAGGGCGGGATCCGGCTCGACGACAAGCCGGTGCGCACGCCAGCGCGCGCGCCGCTGCGCCTTCCCACCCAGGCGCTGGCGGAGGCGATCGCCGAGGAGTGGCGCGGCGTCGGCGAGACGCTGGATCCGCGCGCCATGCCGCTCACCGGCCTCGCCAATGCCGCGATCGATCGGATCGCGCCGGACAGCGCCGCCTTTGCCGGCCAGCTCGCCGCCTATGCCGAGACCGACCTGCTCTGCTACCGCGCCGATGGCCCGGCCTCGCTCGTGGCGCGCCAGGCGCTACACTGGGATCCGCCGCTGGACTGGGCGCGGCGCCACTTCGGCGTCGATTTCACCGTCACCGAAGGCATCGTCCATGTCGCGCAGCCGCCGGCCACGGTGGCGCGCCTCGCCACCGCGCTTGGCGACTATGATGCCTTCGCGCTCGCCGGCCTGTCGCCGCTCACCACGCTCAGCGGATCGCTGGTGCTCGCGCTCGCCATGGCCGAGGGCGCCATCGACGCCGAGCCGGCCTGGCAGGCGGCCGAGCTCGATCAGCTGTGGCAGGCGGAGCAATGGGGGGAGGATAACCTCGCCACCGCCGCGCGCGTCGATCGTCACGCCGCCTTCACCGCCGCCGCGCGCTTCCTCGCGCTGCTCGCCTGACCGCCGGGGCGGCCGCCGCGCTCAGCGCCGGATCGTCCGCTCGCGATCGGTGGCATAGGGGAGGAACCAGCGCGTCAGCACCAGCGCGCCGGCGGCCAGCATCGCGATATCGGCGATCAGCGCGTAGAGCGCGAAGCGCCACGACCCATGCGCGTAGATCGGATCGGCGAGCTGGATCATCACCGCCGCCGCCGCCGCGATCCCGATCACCACGCGCGCGCGCGATGCGAAGTCGGTGACGCGCGAGAGGATCGGCACCAGCGCGAGGCCGAACAGCAGCACCACCACCATGTCCTGGATCAGCCCGCCCAGCAGCGCGCCGCCATCATTGGTGGCGAAGCCGTGGCTGTTATAGTCGATCGTCGCGACCGGACCGCGCCCGTACAGGATCGTGCCCGCCGCGCTGCGCGTATCGGGCACCACATAGCGGCCGGTGGCGGGAAGATTTTGCGCGAGCGCCGTCTGCACCGCCGCCGAGCGCTGGTCGTCGACATGGGCATAGCCGATCCCGGCGAGCGGCGTCGCCCAGAAGAGAAAGCTCACCACGAACATCACGATGCCGCCGGCGATGCTGCCGGCCAGGATGCGGATCATGCTTAACCTCCCTCAAGCCGCCGGTTCAACCGCCGAGCGCGGGGAAGGTGCCCTTAGTCGCCGCGCATCAGCTTGCGGGTGAAGCCGATCAGGCCGAGCTGGCGGTGGCGGCGCAGGCGCTCGGCGCGCAGGATCAGCCGCACCTGCGCGAAGCAGCGCTCGACATCGTCGTTGACGAGCACATAGTCATAGCCGTCCCAATGGCCGATCTCGGCGACGGCGCGCGCCATGCGGCTTTCGATCACCGCGTCGGCATCGGTGCCGCGCCCGCGCAGGCGACGCTCCAGCTCCGCCATCGAGGGCGGCAGGATGAAGACGCGCACCACATCGCCCGCCGCCTGCTGGTAGAGCTGCTGCGCGCCCTGCCAGTCGATATCGAACAGCACGTCGCGCCCATCGGCGAGCATCGACTCCACCGGCGCGCGCGGCGTGCCGTAGCGATGATCGAAGACATGCGCCCATTCGAGAAACTCGTCGTCCGCCACCATCTGCTTGAAGTGGCCGACATCGACGAAATGATAGTCGCGCCCGTCCACCTCGCCGGGGCGCATCGGCCGCGTGGTGGCCGAGACCGAAAGCTGGATATGGCCATCGGCCTCGATCAGCTTGCGCGCGATCGTCGACTTGCCCGCCCCCGAGGGCGACGAAATGACGAAGAGCACGCCGCGCCGCTGCATCTCGGTTTCATGCGGACGGCGGCGGGAGAAGTGCGGATCGCGGAAATCGGCCATAGCCGCTTCTGGCGTCGGCACGGGATTCGGTCAATCGCCCCCGCACCGGTGCGGATCGCCCCGGCCGCCCCTATCTAGGCCGCATGCCGATCGCCTTTGATAATAGCTATGCCCGCCTGCCGGATCATTTCTTCGCCCGCGTCGCGCCCACCCCCGGGCGCGCGCCGCGGCTCATCCGGCTCAATCGCCCGCTCGCCGAGGCGCTTGGCCTCGATCCGGCGGAGCTGACCGAGGCGCTGCTCGCGGGCAACAGCGTGCCGACGGGCGCCGAGCCGATCGCGCTCGCCTATGCCGGGCACCAGTTCGGCAATTTCGTGCCGCAGCTCGGCGACGGCCGCGCGGTGCTGCTCGGCGAGCTGGTGGACCCCACCGGGCGGCGCTTCGATCTCCAGCTGAAGGGCGCCGGCCGCACACCCTTTTCGCGCATGGGCGATGGCCGCGCCGCGCTCGGCCCGGTGCTGCGCGAATATGTGGTGAGCGAGGCGATGGCGGCGCTGGGCATCCCCACCACGCGCGCGCTCGCGGCGACGCTGACGGGCGAGGGCGTGATGCGCGAGACGATCCTGCCCGGCGCCGTGCTCGCCCGGGTGGCGGCCAGCCATATCCGGGTCGGCACCTTCCAATTCTTCGCCGCGCGGGGCGACGAGGCGGCGCTGCGCGCGCTCGCGGACCATGCCATCCAGCGCCATTATCCCGAAGCCGCCGGCGCCGAACGGCCGGCGCTGGCGCTGCTCGACGCGGTGATCACCGCCCAGGCGACGCTGGTGGCGCGCTGGCTCTGCGTCGGCTTCATCCATGGCGTGATGAACACCGACAATATGTCGATCGCCGGCGAAACCATCGATTATGGCCCCTGCGCCTTTCTGGACGCCTATGATCCCGCCAAGCATTTCAGCGCCATCGATCAGTTCGGCCGCTATGCCTTCGGCAACCAGCCGCGCATCGCGCAGTGGAACCTCACGCGCCTGGCCGAGGCGCTGCTGCCGCTGATCGATACGGACCAGACCCGCGCCATCGCGCTGGCGGAAGCGACGCTGGCCGGCTTCCCCACCCGGTTCGAGGCGGCCTATCATGAAGGGCTGCGGCGCAAGCTCGGCCTCGCCACCGCCCGGCCCGAGGATATCGATCTGATCTCGGCGCTGTTCGCCGCCATGGCCGCCAATCAGGTGGATTACACCGCGTTTTTCCGCGCGCTGGGCAGCGGCGACGGCGCCGGCGCGCGCGCGCTCTTCATCGATCCCACCGCCTTTGATGGCTGGGCCGAAGGCTGGCGGGCGCGGCTGGCGCTGGAGGACGGGGCGGGCCGCGCCGAACGCATGCGCACCGCCAATCCCATGATCATCCCGCGCAACCACCGCATCGAGGCGCTGATCCGCGCCGCCGTGGAGGAGGAGGATTTCGGGCCCTTCGAAGCCATGCTGGCGGCGACGGCGGATCCCTATGCCGATCGGCCGGAATTCGCCGCCTATGCCGCCCCGCCCGCGCTTGAGGAGCGTGTCCATCAGACATTCTGCGGCACCTGAGCCGCGGCGCTGCCCGCCCCAGAGCGTCGAGGCTCAGTGCGCCTTGGGCGCGTCGGGCTTGGTGTAGGGTACGAAATCGCCGAGCGTCAGGAAGCCGCTCTGCATCCGCGTCGTCCGGTCGACCAGCTGGACGGGATCGATCGAGCAGAGCCCGCTACCCCAGATTTTTGTGACCAGAATGTTGTTCCAGTCCAGAAAATTGGCTCCGCCGCGCGGGCGATTGACATAGAGGGTGCGGCCGACGCGGTAGACGATCGCCGTATGGTCGATGATCTGGCTGTTGCCGGTGTCGCTGGCGTTGATGCAGCGCACCGGCTTGCCGGCCACGCGGCCTTGCAGCAGCTTGGCAAGCTCGGCCTCGCCCTTGGGATCGGGCTTGTCGACGGCGAGCGCGGGCGCCGCCAGCGCGAGCATCGCGGCGGCGACGGTGAGTTTCTTGATACCAGGCATGATGGACCTCTTCCGTTGCAGCCGGGCTAGCAGAAAGAGGCTGAACTCCCGCTGAGCGATTCGGGGCCCGCCGCCGGGCCTGCGGCGCGGCCATCGTCACGCCCGGTGCGACGGACGCCTCGACTCGGGCGCGCCGGCCGGTGCCGCTGTTCGGAAGACGCGCGAAACGCTGCGCGAGATCAGGAAAATCGGGCGCTACGGGCCGCTAGTGCGCGATGATCAACACCACGGCGGCCACCACCACGAACACGGCCACGGCGCCATAGCGCAGCATTTTCAGAAACGACCCATAGGTCCGCTCATGGGCCTCAAGCCCCGTTCCGCTCCGTGCCATCGGCTCTCCCCGGCTTTCTGTGGCGCGCCGAGCCTACTCCCCTCTTGGAGCATCGCAACCCTGTTCGTATGACGCGCAGGGGGGAAGAAGGGTTTAAGCTGGTTTTTACAGGTCGCCCCTAGAGCAGCCGCGTATCTGGGGATTGGAAAACATGCCGCGCGAGACGATCAGAAGTCTGTTGCTAGTCGGCCACGACGCCGGACAGCGTCGTCTCGTCACCGCCATCGCGGCGCGCGCGGGCTGGCGGACCACCGTGGCGGCCGATGCGGCCGAGGCGCAGGCGCATCTCGCCGCGCCGCATGGCGGCTCGATCGAGGCGGTGCTGATCGATCAGCAGGAGGTTTCGGAATCGGTCGCGCTGGTCGCCGCGCTGCGCGGCTCCGCCGCGGAAACGCCGATCTACACCCTCACCTCGCTCGATCGGCTGGCGGTGGCGATCGAGGCGATGCGCGTCGGCGCCACCGATTATCTGGTCAAGCCGCTCGCCCCCGATCGGCTGCTCGCGGCGCTGGATGCCGCCGCGAGCCGCAACGCCGGCGAGGGCGAGCTGCGCCCCATGGCGGAGAAATTGTGGCAGCCGCTGGCGATGGAACAGATTGTCGGCGAAACCCCGGCCTTCCGCTCGGCCATCCAGATCGCCGCCAACGCCGCCCAGGCGCGCGTGCCGGTGCTGATCGAGGGCGAGCGCGGCACCGGACGCGAGATGCTGGCCGAGGCGCTCCATGCCGCGTCGCCGCGCGCGCAGCGCCCGCTGGTGGTGCTGGATTGTGGTGCCGTGCCCTCCAACGTCATCGATTCGGATCTGTTTGGCCATGAGCGCGGCGCCTTTGCCGGCGCCTTCGAGCGCAAGCTCGGCCGCTTCTACGAGGCCGATGGCGGCACCCTCTTTCTCGACGAGATCAGCGCGCTTCCGCTCGATACGCAGGCGCGGCTGCTCGCCGCCATCGACAGCGGCCGGATCTGGCCGCTCGGCGCGCGCGGCTGGGTCGAGGTGGATGTGCGCGTGATCGCCGCCAGCCGCGTACCGCTGGCCGAGGAAGTCGCCGCGGGCCGCTTCCGCGAGGATCTTCTCTATCGGCTCGCGGGCGTGTTCGTCGCCATTCCGCCGCTGCGCGAACGGATGGAGGATCTGCCCGCGCTGGTCCACCATCTGCTCGCCCGTATCGCCCAGCAGCCGGGCCTGCGCGAACTCGCCATCGCCGACGACGCGCTGGAGCTGCTCGCCGCCTATGACTGGCCGGGCAATGTCCGCCAGCTTCAGAACGCGCTGTTCCGCGCCGCCGTGCTGTCCGATGGCGACGAGCTGACCACCGCCGATTTCCCGCAGATCGCGCAGGAAAGCTTCGCGCGCCGCCGGCCGGGCCGCGCGGCGGCGCCGGGCGCCCGCCGGCCGGGCGCGCCCCAGAGCGGCGTCCCGCTCTACACGCCCGAAGGCCATCTCCGACCGCTCGACGAGATCGAGGCCGACGTCATCCGGCTCGCCATCGCCCATTATCGCGGGCGGATGAGCGAGGTGGCGCGCCGCCTCGGGATCGGCCGCTCGACCCTTTACCGCAAGCTCGGCGATCTCGGCATCGACAGCGCCGCCTGAGCGCCGCCCGCGCTCAGCCGCGCGCCACCTCTTCATACAGCGCGCCCAGCCGATCGGCGAACCGCTCCAGCCGGAAGGCTTCGGCGCGCGCCCGGCCGCGCGCCACCAGCGTCGCGCACAGCGCGTCGTCGCGTTCCAGCCGCGCGATCCCGTCGGCGAGCGCGGGTACGGACTGCTCGTCCACGACCAGCGCCGCCTCGCCCGCCACCTCGCGCAGCGCCGGATCGCGCGAGATCAGCGCCGGCGTGCCGAGCGCCATCGCCTCGGCGAGCGGCAGGCCGAAGCCCTCGGCCAGCGAGGGGAAGAGCAAGGCGCGCGCGCCGGCGACGAGCCCGAGCAGCGTGGCGCGGTCGACATAATCGAGCAGCCTCACCCCCGGCGCCGCCGCCGCCGCCGCCAGGATCGGCGCCGCGCCCTCGGCCGGCGGCCCGGCCAGCAGCAGCGGCCGTGTGGCGCCCGACGCGGCATGCGCCTCGATCAGCCGCAGCAGATTTTTGCGCGGCTCGATCCGGCCGCAGAAGAAATAATAGCCGCCCGGGGTCACGCCGGCAGGGAGCGTGGCGTCGGCGGCGGCCGCCACGTCCACCGCCAGCCCGGCATTGACCACCCGCGCGGGCGACCAGCCCAGCTGATCGAGCATCAGCCGGCGCGAGGCCTCCGAGATGGTGACGATCCGCGCAGCATGGCGCGCCACCAGCGCGAGCAGGCGACGGTGCCGCGCGGGATCGATCGAGGTCAGCGCGGGGTGGGTCAGCGGAATGAGATCGTGCACGGTGTAGAGATTGCGCCAGCCCCGCACGAAGATCGGCACCGGATAGGCCCAGTGCGCCACCCCCGGCGGCCCTGGCGCGATCAGCTCGAGCATCGCGCCGGTGCGGTTGAAGCGGCTCTGCGCCAGCCGGAACAGATCCCGCGCGACCAGCCCCTCGCCGCGCCGCCTGAGCCGCAGCGGCAGCGGCACGCCCGCGCGCAGCCAGCGCAGCGCCGTGCCGCGCGACCCCGAGGCGGCGATCCGCTCCGCCGTCAACCCGCGCAGCGCGGCGGCGGCGAGCACGGTGCGCGTATAGGTGGACACGCCCGTGCCCCCCGCCGCATCCATCCGCGCATCGACCGCCAGACGAAGCGGCGCCGGGCTCATGCCGGGGTGAGCGCCGCGTCGCGCAGGCCGCGCCACACCCGCACCGCCTGCACCGTCTCGAACACGTCGTGCACGCGCAGCAGCTGCACGCCCTGGCCGGCGCCGATCAGCGCCAGCGCGACCGATCCGCCCAGCCGCTGCTCGACCGGCGCCTCCCCCGCCAGCGCGCCGATGGTGCGCTTGCGGCTGGCGCCCAGCAGCAGCGGCGTGCCGAGCCCGTGGAACAGCGACAGCCCGTTCAATATCGCCAGATTGTGCCGCAGCGCCTTGCCGAAGCCGATGCCCGGATCGACGATCAGCCGGCTGCGCGCGATCCCCGCCGCCACCACCGCCTCGATCCGCGCCGCCAGCCAGTCATAGACGTCGAGCAGCGGATCCCGGTAGCGCGGGTCGCGCTGCATCGTCTCGGGCTCGCCCTGATGGTGCATCAGCACCACCGGACAGGAAAGCGCCGCCACTGTCTCGATGCTGCGCGGATCGTGGAGCAGCGCCGAGACATCGTTGATCAGCGCGGCGCCCGCCGCGGTGGCGGCGCGCATCACCGCCGCCTTGCGCGTGTCGATCGAGAAGGCCAGCCCCGCGCCCGCCAGCCGCTCGGCGACGGGAACGGTCCGGGCGATCTCGTCGCCCTCCCAGACGGGCTTGGCGCCCGGCCGCGTCGATTCCCCGCCCAGATCGATGATCGCGGCCCCGGCCTCGGCCATGGCGACACCGCGCGCGGCGGCCTCGGCCGGCGCCTCGCCCAGCCCGCGCCCGTCCGAGAAGCTGTCGGGCGTGACGTTGAGGATGCCGAGGATCTGCGGCTGGTCCAGCCGCACCGTGCGCGGCCCCAGCGTCAGCGCCGGGCGCGGCGCGAGCAGCCGGTCCAGCGTCAGCCGGCCGGTGGCGCGATGCGGCTCGGGCAGGCTGTCGATAAAATCCTCGATCCGCTCCACCGGCACCAGCGCCGTGGCGAAGCGGCCCTCGGCGTCGGCGGCGATCGCCTCCACCTGCGAGAACCAGAGCAGGCCGCCCGCCAGCCGCAGCGTCTGGCCTTCATAATGGAAGGGCGCGTCCACGAAGCCGGTCGGGCGGAGATACAGCCGCGCCCGCGCGCCGCGCCGGGCAAGCTCGCCGGCGATCATGAAGCGGGCGCTTGCGCCAGCCAGGCCTGGCGCACCGTGTCGATCGGCTCGAGCTGGCCCGGCGCGCGCTCCATATGCCAGAAGGTCCAGCCATTGCAGGAGGGTGCCCCCTGCAGCGCGGCGCCGAGCTTGTGGATCGAGCCCGATTGCCCCTCATGCATCAGCGAACTGTCGGCGCGCACCACCGCCGCCCAGCGCCGCCGCGCATCGCTCAGCATCGTGCCGGGCGGCACCAGCCCGGCCTCCACCAGCGTGCCGAAGGCGACGCGCGGCGCGCTGCGGCGCGAGGGCATCACCGTCATCGCGCTTTCGTCCAGCGGCAGCGCCGCGGCGATCCGCTCCCGCGCGACGCGCACATATTTGGCCTCGCGCTCGATCCCGATCCAGCGCCGGCCGAGCCGCTTGGCCACGGCGCCGGTGGTGCCGGTACCGAAAAAGGGATCGAGCACCACATCGCCCGGCTTGGTGGTGGCGAGCAGGATGCGGTAGATCAGGGCCTCGGGCTTTTGCGTGGGATGCGCCTTGTTGCCGTCATCGTCCTTCAGCCGCTCGGCGCCGCCGCACAGCGGCAGGCTCCAGTCCGAGCGCATCTGCACATCCTCGTTGAGCGCCTTCATCGCCTGATAGTTGAAGGTGTAGCGCGACTCTTCGGACTTGGCCGCCCAGATCAGCGTCTCATGCGCGTTGGTGAAGCGCGTGCCCTTGAAATTGGGCATCGGATTGGCCTTGCGCCAGATGATGTCGTTGAGCAGCCAATAGCCCTCGTCCTGCAGGCTGGTGCCGACGCGAAAAATGTTGTGATAGCTGCCGATCACCCAGATGGTGCCGTCATCCTTGAGCACCCGCCGCGCCTCGCGCAGCCAGGCGCGGGTGAAGCGGTCATAGGTGTAATAGCTTTCGAACTTGTCCCAATCATCGTCGACGGCGTCGACCATCGTGCCGTCCGGCCGATGAAGATCGCCGCCGAGCTGAAGATTATAGGGCGGATCGGCGAAGATGCAGTCGATCGATTTGTCGGGCAGCAGCGCCATGGCGCGCACGCAATCGTCGCGTAGGATGCGGTCCAGCGGCAGCGCCTCGCGCGAGGCCGGCATCAGCAGACCCCTGTCCATCTTCACCATGCCCGCCACCCCTGTCTACGCCGAGAGCGCCCAAAATGAGTCGACGCGACTCGGCGGTCAACAAAAAAATCGGGGGATTCCCACGAGTCGCTTAGTGTGGCACCATAGAGACATGGAGGGCGGACTCTAAAGGCGCGCGTTTTACAAGAGACAAAGCTGCGCGACCGGCGCGAAACTGCGGCGATGCAGCGGGCTCGGCCCCAGCCGCGCCAGCGCCGCCTTGTGCTCCGGTGTGCCATAGCCCTTGTTGCGGCACCAGCCATAGCCGGGATGGGTGGCGTCATAGTCGGCCATCAGCCGGTCGCGGGTCACCTTGGCGATGATCGAGGCCGCCGCGATCGAGCGGCACAGCGCATCCCCGGCGATGATCGCGCGCGCGGCATAGCGCCACTTGGGCAGGGCATTGCCGTCCACCAGCACCATCGACGGATCGAGCCCGAGCGCGTCCACCGCGCGCGTCATGGCGAGCAGCGTGGCATGATAGATGTTGAGGCGATCGATCTCGTCCACCTCCGCGATCCCCACCGCCCAGGCGGCATGACGCGTGATGCGCGCATAGGCCTGCTCGCGCGCCGCCTCGTCCAGCTTTTTCGAATCGTCCAGCCCGCGCGGCACGCGCTTGCGATCCAGCACCACCGCCGCCGCGACCACCGGCCCGGCCAGCGGGCCGCGCCCGGCCTCGTCCACGCCGGCGACCGGATGTGCATGTTGTCGCTCGTGAAAAAAGTCAGGCGGCACGGCTGCGGACCTTAGCGCTCGATGATTGTCCCATTACGGGAACTTCCTAGCTTGCTAACCATTTTTCCCTGTGTACCGTGGATGAACGACAAGAGCAGCACGCTCGATAGGAGAGGAAAATGGTTAACGCGGATCAAATGCCTCGTTCCCTTGCTCTGACGATGCTTGCCGGCCTGGTTGCGGGCAGCATCTTCTGGGGCAGCATGGCACTCGCACTGGTACATTGATCGATTCCTTGCGCGGCCATGATGCGGCATCCCGATCCGCCGCCTCATGCCGCGCCGACCTGCGGCGCGCAGCCGATCATCCCGCCTCCGCTACGCCGCTTCGCCCAGATAGGGCCGCACCGCCGCCAGCACCTCCGCCACCAAATCGGAAGCTGTCGACCTGGTCAAGCTAGACCTCATCGAAGCTGCCTGTTTTTTAGCGCGCCGGATTTCCCATTGCTGTTCGCCAGGCCGCCCGGCGCTGGCCTTATTGGCCCGCTTTAACGCGCGGCGCTCAAGCTTGGCGCGCTGCGCACCGCCGCATAGGCATGCGGGGCGCCGCGATAATCGCCGGGCTATTCCGGGCAATTGCCGGTCTGCAGGAGATCCGCGCCAGAGCAGCCAATCAAGGCCCCGATGGTAGGGGATAATGGCACGGATCTACGCGCGCGACCTTCATGGCTGATGCGGTAAACCGAAAGACAGACGCAGAAGATCGGACGCGCCCGAGATCGCAACTGCCCTGCGCGGCCCTTTAGGCGACCTTTCGGATCAGCAGCCCGAAACAGGTGCACGCAAACCCGTCCACCGCCACCTTGAGATGCAACGGATTGCCAAGGAATTGCTGCATCTCGATACCGAGGTCGGGGTGGAAGGGCGGAACGTCGATGAAGCGGTCCAACGGCTTGTCGCCCAGCGCAAAGTCAAACGGCGCCACAAAATGGCCCTTTGCGCGCAATCGGGTGGCGAGTGCTTCGACATGGTGCTTCTGGTACAAAACCGTTCCTTGGTCATCCACCGTTGGCCCATCCGGATTGATGTTATACTCGGTCGTATGCACCGACAGCCCGCCCGGCTTCAGCGTGGCGAGGCTGTTCTCGACAAAGGCGAGCCCCTTCTCGATCGTGCCGAGATGCTCCAAGGCGCAGATCGACCAGCAGAAGTCGAAATCGGTCAGGTCGGCGGGGATGGCGTTCATGTCGACATAGCGCAGCCGCACCTTCTCGTCGAACGTCGCGCGGTCGACCAGTTCGCTGCGGAACGCGCCGTCGCGGTCCGACATATGCTGGTGGGTCTCGATCCAGCCCGACTCCGCCGCCTGGACCGGCTCGAGATCGGTCATGGTGATCGAAACGCCGCGAGAGGCCAGAAGGCTCGGCAGCGGCTCGACGCCACAGCCGAAGCCGAGGCCGCGCGCGCCTTCGCGAATATGGCCATTCTCGTAGATGGCCTGGAGCACATAGGCGAGCTCCCAGACCTTGCGGTGGAACATCACGGGGATCTGCAGCGCCGCGCACCACTGCGCCACCCAGTCGCTCTCCAGATCGGCCTGGATCGACGCCTTGCAGCTCAGGCCGACATGGCGCGGCGTAAGACCCTGCTGCACCGGCAAAGCCGCCGAGAGCTGCCGCGCAAGCTCATAGCCCAAGGTCTTCACGTTGAGGTGCAGCATGTTGATGTTCCGCACGACATCGTTGAGCGCGTTGATGTTGGGCTTGTACCGATTGTTCAGGAGAGAAAGCACCGCACCCATTTTGGCGCGAAGTACCGCGTTGATCATGCCGGAATGAACGGACATAGCTTCTTTCCCTCCGCCGCGAGCGGCGCTGATAGGGGATCAGATACTACGCTACAGGGGGACAAGGGAGCGGCGGCCCCCGCTTGGTCGCACGGGTATTTGGCGTGTTCATGTCCGTATGACGGCGCCAGGGCCAGATTCCCGCCGGCTCTTAGCTCTTGATCCCGCCATTGGCGAGACCGTAGTCGCCGGTCATGATCCCCGCGCGATGACCCAGGGGGCCATGGCCCTGGCCGAGGCCGGGCGCGGCCGCCAGCGCCGCGCGGACATAGTCGCGCGCGCGGCCCACCGCCGCCTCGACCGGCAGGCCCGCCGCCAGCCCGGTCGCGATCGCGCTCGCCAGCGTGCAGCCGGTGCCATGGCTGTGGCGGGTCTCGATCCGCGCGCCCGACCAGGCCGCCACCTCGCCGTCCGGCCCGATCAGGCGATCGGTCAGCAGCGGCCCTTCGCCATGGCCGCCCTTGACGAGCACCAGCGCGCCGCTGCGCCGTGCCAGCGCCTCGGCCGAACCGCCGAGCGCGTGCAGTTCGGGCAGATTGGGCGTGATGATCGTCGCCAGCGCCATCAGCCGCTCGAACGCGGCGATCGTCGCCGCGTCGGCCAGCACGGCGCCGCTCGTCGCCACCATCACCGGATCGAAGACGAGCGGCCGCCGCGCGTCCGGGCGGTCCAGCCGCGCCGCCACGGCGGCCGCGATCGCGGCGTTCCCAAGCATGCCGATCTTGATCGAATCCGTGCCGATATCGCTCAGAATCGCGTCGATCTGGGCCACAACCAGCGCGGAATCGAGCGCCAGGGCGGCGGAAACGCCGCGCGTGTTCTGCGCGGTGATGGCGGTGATCGCGGTGGTGGCATAGCCGCCCAGCGCCATCACCGTCTTCACATCGGCCTGGATGCCCGCGCCCGCGCCCGAATCCGAGCCGGCGATCACCAGCACGCGCGCGATGCTCATGCCGCGCGCCGCACCGCCTCGCACACTTCGTCCACGATCTCCGCGACAAGGGCGGGATCCTCGCCCTCGGCCATCACCCGGATCAGCGGTTCGGTGCCCGATTTGCGGATCAGCAGCCGCCCCGCCGGCCCCAGCCGCGCCTCGGCGGTGGCGATGGCGGCGCGCACGATCTCGCTCTCCAGCGGCGCCCCGCTCTTGAACCGAACATTCTGAAGCCGCTGCGGCAGCGGCTCGAAACAGCGCAGCAGCTCGGAGGCGGGCCGCCCCTGCTCCACCAGCGCCGCCAGCACCTGCAGCGCGGCCACCATGCCATCGCCCGTGGTGGCGTAATCGGACAGGATGATGTGGCCGGACTGTTCGCCGCCGACATTGAAGCCGCCGCGCCGCATCGCTTCCAGCACATGGCGATCGCCGACCGCGGTGCGGTGCAATGTCAGCCCCGCGCCGGCGAGATAGCGCTCCAGCCCGAGATTGGACATGACAGTCGCCACCACGCCATCGCCGCGCAGCAGCCCGCGCTGCTGCCAGCTGGTGCCGATCAGCGCCATGATCTGGTCGCCATCCACGATCTTGCCGCGCTCGTCGACGATGATCAGCCGGTCGGCGTCGCCATCCAGCGCGATGCCGATATCGGCGCGCGTCTCCACCACCTTGCGCTGCAACGCCTCGGGCGCGGTCGAGCCGACATGATCGTTGACATTGGTGCCGTCGGGCGAGACGCCGAGCGTGATGACGTCGGCGCCGAGTTCCCACAGCGCGGCGGGGGCGACCTGATAGGCCGCGCCATTGGCGCAATCGATCACCACGCGCAGCTTGTCGAGCCGCAGATCCTCGGGAAAGGTGGATTTCATCGCATGGATGTAGCGGCCGCGCGCATCCTCCACGCGCCGCGCGCGGCCGATCTCCTCGGCGGCGGCGAGCCGCGCCGGCCGTTCCAGCGCGGCCTCGATCTGCGCCTCCTCCTCGTCCGAAAGCTTGAAGCCGTCCGGGCCGAACAGCTTGATGCCGTTGTCCTGATAGGGATTGTGGCTGGCCGAGATCATCACGCCGATGTCCGCCCGCATCGCGCGCGTCAGCATCGCCACGGCGGGCGTCGGCATCGGCCCGACCATCACCACGTCCATGCCGACCGAGGTGAAGCCGGCGACCAGCGCGGACTCCATCATATAGCCCGAGAGCCGGGTATCCTTCCCGATCACGACGCGGTGGCGATGCTCGCCCCGCAGAAAATGCGCGCCCGCCGCCTGCCCCACCCGCATCGCCAGCTCGGCCGTCATCGGCGGCTCATTGGTGCGGCCCCGTATGCCGTCCGTTCCGAAGTATCTGCGGGCCATATCCGTCTCCAAAGCGAGCATGCCTCATACAGCGCACCACCGGCACGAGGCTAGAGCCGCTCCACCCTCACCCCTGTTTGGCGATCGCGTCCAGTGCCAGCAGGCGCTGGAGCAGCGGCTCCAGCTGATCGAGCGGCCAGGCATTGGGGCCGTCGGACAGCGCCTGATCGGGATCGGGGTGCGTTTCCATGAACAGGCCGGCGATGCCCACCGCCGTCGCGGCGCGCGCCAGCACGGGCACGAATTCGCGCTGG
Source organism: Sphingomonas morindae (assembly GCF_023822065.1). Classification (NCBI taxonomy): domain Bacteria; kingdom Pseudomonadati; phylum Pseudomonadota; class Alphaproteobacteria; order Sphingomonadales; family Sphingomonadaceae; genus Sphingomonas; species Sphingomonas morindae. Next base: position 2,829,722 of record NZ_CP084930.1, on the reverse strand, counting down.
CCGCCCGAGCGCTCGCCCTGGCCGCCCGGCAGCTGCACCGAATGGGTCGCGTCGAACACCACGGGGCAGCCGGTGTCGCGCAGAATGGCGAGGCTGCGCATGTCGGAGACGAGATTATTGTAGCCGAACGAGACGCCGCGCTCGCACACGGTGAAATTATCGGGCTCCACCCCCGCCGCGCTGGCGGCGGCGCGCGCCTTGGCGACGACATGCACCATATCCGCCGGCGCCATGAACTGCGCCTTCTTGATGTTCACCGGCTTGCCGCAGGCCGCGACCTTGGCGATGAAATCGCTCTGCCGCGCGAGAAAGGCCGGGGTCTGCAGCATGTCGACCACCGCCGCCACGGCATCGACCTGATCCTCGGTATGGACGTCGGTCAGCACCGGCAGGCCGGTCTCGGCGCGCACCTTGGCGAGGATGCGCAGCCCCTCCTCCATCCCGAGCCCGCGGAAGGAGCGGCCCGAGCTGCGGTTCGCCTTGTCGAACGAGCTTTTGTAGATCAGCCGCACGTTCAGCCGGTTGGCGATGCCGGCCAGCTGCTCGGCGGTGCGCAGCGCCAGCGCCTCGCTCTCGATCACACAGGGGCCGGCGATCAGGAAGAGCGGGCTATCCGGGGCGATCGGCGCGCCGAGCAGGTGCATAGATGTCTCACTTCCAAGGATTTGCGGCAGGCGGGGCGGTTTTCGCTCCGAATCGGTTTCTCCGCATTGCACGATCATGGGCTAGAAGTCAGGGGCGTTGCGCAATAGACAGGCCTTACCAACAGGCCGGTGTATGGACCTGAACGGCGTCGGGAGTGAGCAGGCGTGGAAATGACGAAGCTTCAGCACGGCATCCTGCTGTCCGCCGTCAATACCGTCCGAATCGAGCAGAACGCGCTTTCCGCCCTGGCTCTGGCGCTCCAGCAGCCCGATCTGTGCCGCGCCTTCGCCGAGGCGGTCGCCGCGATCGCGGCGACGCGCGGGCGCCTGATCGTGACCGGCATGGGCAAGAGCGGCATCATCGGCCGCAAGATCGCCGCCACCATGACCTCCACCGGCACGCCCTCGCTCTTCATCCATCCGGCCGAGGCGAGCCATGGCGATCTCGGCATGATCACGCCCGAGGACATCGTGCTGGCCGTCACCTGGTCGGGCGAGACCACCGAATTGGGCGACATCATCGCCTATTGCCGCCGCTTCGGCGCCAAGCTGATCGTCGTCACCTCGCGCGCGGACAGCACGGCGGGCCGCGCCGCCGATATCTGCCTGACGCTGCCGCTGGTGCGCGAGGCCTGCCCCAACCAGCTCGCCCCCACCTCCTCCACCACGCTCCAGGCGGTGCTGGGCGATGCGCTGGCGGTGGCGCTGATCGAGGAGCGCGGCTTTTCGGAATCGGATTTCCTGCTCTTCCACCCGGGCGGGCGGCTCGGCGCGCAGCTCACCACGGTCGAGCAGATCATGGGCACGGGTCCGGAAATCCCGGTGATCCATTCGCAGGCCACGCTGATGGACGCGACGGTGGAGATGAGCCGCAAGCGCTATGGCGGCACCGCCGTGGTGGATGATGGCGGCCGGCTGGTGGGCGCCTTCACCGATGGCGATCTGCGCCGCGCCTTCGCCAGCGGCGATCTCAACGGCTTCATCACCGATCATATGAGCGTGCAGCCGCTCTCGGTGGCGCCGACCACGCTGCTGCCCGATGCGCTCAGGATCATGAACGACAATGCCGTGTCGGTGCTGTTCGTGTGCGAGGCGGACGATCGCCTGGTCGGCGTCGTCCATCTCCACGACATGCTGCGCGCCGGCATCGCCTGACCGCAGGAGCCGCCGGTGGCGCGCGACCTGATCGTCATTCCCGCCCGCTACGGATCGACCCGGCTGCCCGGCAAGCCGCTGATCGAGATCGCCGGGCACACGCTGCTTGCGCGGGTGGTGCATGTCGCCCGGCGGGCAGCGGCGCTGGCGGGTGCGGCCGAGCTTCTCGTCGCAACCGACGATCGGCGCATCGCCGACCATGCCGAGGCGCTGGGCTGCACGGCGGTGATGACGGACACCGCCATCACCACCGGCTCGGGCCGCGCCCATGCCGCCGCCCAAGCCAGCGGCGGCGCCTGGGGCGCGCTGGTCAATCTCCAGGGTGACGCGCCCTTCACCCCGCCGGCGATGATCGCGGAGCTGCTGGCGGCGTTGCGCGGCGCGGCCGAGCCCGTCGCCACGCCGATCGTCCGGCTCGATTGGGACGCGCTGTCGGCGCTGCGCGCGCACAAGCGGGCGGCGCCGTTCAGCGGCACCACCTGCATCCGCGGCGAGGATGGCCGCGCGCTCTGGTTCTCCAAGGCGATCATCCCCGCGATCCGCGACGAGGCGCGGCTCAGGCTCGCCGGCGGCCTCTCGCCCGTCTGCCAGCATGTCGGGCTCTACGCCTATCGCCCCGAGGCGCTCGCCCGGTTCGAGGCGACGCCGCCCTCCCCCTATGAGCGTCTCGAGGGGCTGGAGCAGCTGCGCTTCCTCGAAATGGGCGTGCCGATCCGCGCGGTCGAGGTGGCGCCGCCGCCCTTCGCGGCGACGGGCGTGGACACGATCGAGGATGTGCGCCTCGCCGAAGCGCTGATCGCGCGCCATGGCGATCCGCTCGCCGCATGACGCGCCTGTGGATCGTGCGCCACGGCAACACCTTCGCGCCGGGCACGCCGGCGCGTCGGATCGGCCTGCGGACCGATCTGCCGCTGGTGGCGAGCGGCCGCGCCCAGGCGCGCGCGCTGGCGGCGCATTTCGACGCCCTGGGCGTGCGCTTCGATCATGTCGCCGCCGGCCCGCTGCGGCGCACGCGCGAGATGGCAGCGCTGATCGCGCCGGGCGCGCCGATCCTCAGCCGGGGCTGGCTGGCGGAAATCGATCACGGGCCGGACGAGAATGGCGAGGAGGAGGCGGTCCGCGCGCGGATCGGCGCCGAGGCGCTCGCCGCCTGGGACCGCGCGGGCGAGGCGCCGCCCGACTGGATCGCCGATGCGGAGGCGCGCCGCGCGGGCTGGCGCGCGGCGCTGGCGCCCGGCCACGGCACATGGCTGATGGTGACGAGCAACGGCGCCGCCCGCTTCGTGCTGGACGCCACGCCCGCGCTGGCGGCGGCGGCGGCGGCGCTGCCCTCGCGCGCGCTGGCGACGGGCGCCTGGGGCGAGATCGTCTGCGATCCCTCGCCCCGGCTGGTCGCGTGGAATCACCGGCCCTAGGGGCTTGCGCCGGGGCCGAGGCTGGACAATGGGAGGCGGCATGACTCCGGCGCGCTATCTGCTGCTTCCCTGGTGGGTCGCCCAGCTCGGCACGGGCGCCAAGGCCTTTTGCGACAATCCGGTGATCGGATCGGAGCGGCTCAACCGGCTGGGGCTCCATGTCGGCCGGGTGCGCGCCGCCGCCGGCATGGCCGCGCGCCGTCGCGCCCGGCTGGCCGGGATGGTCTCGGCCGAGGATCGCGCCGCCTTCGCGCGCGACGGGTTCGTGCTGAAGCGCAACTTCCTGCCGCCCGCCGCTTTCGAGGCGCTCCGCGCGCAGGCGCTGGGCTATGAGGGGCCGGCGCGCGAGATGCTCCAGGGCGATACCATCACCCGGCGGATCGCGCTCGATCCCGCCGCGCTGCGCGCCATGCCGCAGGTGCGCGCGCTGCTCGCCGATCCGGCCTGGCGCGGCCTGACCCGCTATGTCGGCAGCTTCGACAGTGCGCCCATCACCTATATTCAGTCCATCCTCAGCCATGTCGCCGACGCTGATCCCGATCCGCAGACGGCGCTGCACGCCGACACGTTCCACGCGACGATGAAGGCCTGGCTGTTCCTCACCGATGTCGCGGAGGATGAGGGTCCCTTCGTCTATGTGCCGGGCTCGCACCGGATGACGCCGGAGCGGCTGGCGTGGGAGCAGGCGCGCAGCCTGCGCGCCGCCCAGGGGCTGGACCGGCTCTCGGCGCGCGGCTCGCTGCGGATCGGCGCCGAGGAGCTGCCCGCGCTCGGCCTGCCCGCCCCCAAGGCCTTCGCCGTGCCCGCCAACACGCTGGTCGTCGCCGACACATCGGGCTTCCACGCGCGCGGCCCTTCGGTGCGGCCCTCGCTACGGGTCGAGATCTGGGCCTATCAGCGGCGCAATCCCTTCCTCCCCTGGACCGGGCTCGACCCGCTGGCCGCGCCCGGCCTGGCGGACCGCCGCGCCCCGCTGATGTGGGCCGCGCGCGACCGGCTGCGCGGCTGGATGGGCCAGCCCTGGGCGGATGTCGGCCGGACGACGCCGGTGCGCCGCGCGACGCGGGGCTGACACTTGCGTCGGACCCTGCCGTTCCTGCGCACGCCGCCCTTCCCCGGCACTGAACCGCGCGTCGTCGCGATCAGCGAGGTGGTGGATGCGGGGACGGAGGCCGATCGGATCGACATCGATCGCGCCGCTCGGCTGTTCGCCCTGATTGCCGACGCGCAGATCGGCGGCGCCTTCTGGAATGAAGACGAGGATCCTTGGCGCCTCCCGGTGGAGCGCTTCGTCGCGCTCGACGGTGATGACGAGCGCGTCGCCGTCGGCCTATTGCGTGGGCTTCCGCTGAGCATCGCGCGGGCCGGGGCCTTCGGCGATCCGGCGGGGGGTCCGGACCGCGCGGCTCTCGCCGAGCATCTGCTGCGTCGCTGCCGCTACCGCGATCCTTTTACTGACGCGACGATCCCGGCCGAGGCGGCGGTGGCGCTCCTGGCGCAATGGCGCGCTGGGATCGCCGCTAATCGCGGAATTGTCGTCGCCACGGGTATCGCTTGGTGGAAGCGACGCGAGATGCGGGCAATGCTGTGGCCGGGCACGGCGGCGTTGCCGCGCTTCGTGCGCGGAGATCGGGCAGCGGCGCGCCAGGCGCGGCGGCGCGGCGGCGCGGTGGCAGCCTGGCCGTCGCGCGTCGGACGCGGGCTTGCGGCGGCGACCCGCGCCGCCGCGGTGCCACTGATCCGTGTGGAAGACGGCTTTATCCGCTCCGTCGGGCTCGGCAGCGGACTGCACCCGCCTTACTCGATCATCGTCGATCGCACCGGCATCCATTATGACCCCGCAGGCCGAAGCGACCTCGAGACGCTGCTCGCCACCGCCGACTTCTCTCCCGATCTGCTCGCTCGGGCTCGTGCGCTACGCGAGGCGGTGGTGGCGCGCGGGATCAGCAAATATAACGAGGCGTCCAGGCCGCCGAGCTTCCCGCCACGGCGGCCTGGACGCCGGCTGGTGCTCGTCACCGGCCAGGTAAGCGACGATCTGTCGGTGCTGCGCGGCGGTGCCGGGGTGGCCGGGAATCTCGATCTGCTCGCCCGCGCTCGCGCCGTCGAGCCCGAGGCGGACCTGTGGTTCCGGCCGCATCCCGATGTCGACGCCGGTCATCGGCGCGGCGCCATCGCCGATGCCGAGGCGCTCCGCCATGCCGATCGGGTGATCCGCGGCGGCAGCATGGCGGCGCTGCTCGATCATGTCGACGGCGTCCATGTACTGACCTCGCTGGCCGGCTTTGAAGCGTTGCTGCGCGGCCGCGACGTGACCACGCACGGCCAGCCTTTCTATGCCGGCTGGGGCCTCACCCGCGATCTCGCGCCGCCGCTCGCGCGGCGCGGACGGCCGCTCACGCTTGACCAGCTCATATGCGCGACACTGCTGCTCTACCCGCGCTATCTTGATCCGGTGACCCTGTTGCCATGCAGCGCTGAACAGCTGGTGACACGGGTTTCGGGCGCGCTGCGCCCGCGCCGCCCCTGGCTGCTCCGCGCGCGCGCCGTGCAGGGACGGCTGCTGAGATTGTTGCGGTGATCAATGCTGGCACGCCGGTTTGCTTCCCAGCCCATATCAGCTAGGGCCGCCGCGAAAGGATCGTCGCCCGTGGATTTTGTTGGAAGAGCCATGAGCCTCGTTACTGTCCCGATGGCATTGCTCACGCTGGCTAGCATCGGCGCGGGGGCCATGCTGATGTTCTTCGGCGATTTACGGGTTCTCATCGATGGGTGCGTCATAGCCATGCTTGGTTATGGGGCGGCGGTCCTGCTCGAACGACTGATTGTCTATTTGGACGATCAGGCGATCCGCGCGTCGGAACGCGGACGGCGGCGAGCCGCCCATGGTTTTGCGGCGCTAAGTGGTGGTTTCCCAATGCTTGTTTTTCTTAGCTATGAGTGGTTTGTGTTTCGCCAAGTGGCGCTCCGCCCGGGCGATCACCCGCTCCTGCTGGAGCTTTGGAGCTATGGCGTCGCCACCGGGCCGTGGACGCTTTTCGCCGCTCATGTAAGCCGCTTCCGACGCACGCTGTGCGGCATAAGAGCCTATGCCGGCCATCTTGCCTATTGGCTGCTCGCGGCCGCGTCGCTCGGCCTTGATGCGCCGCCGCCGGTGGCAGCCGCGCTAATGCTGCTGCCAGCCATTCTCCCATTCATCGTCGGCCTGCTGCTCGCGCTCGCCGATCGCAACACGCTGACCAATGTCCGTGTCTGACCCCTGCACGGCCGAAAGCGGGCGCTGAGCCAATGAAACAGCGCAACCGCGCACCTCGCGCCTTTCTTTTCCTGCAAGGCCCGCACGGCTCCTTCTTTCCGAAGCTGGGCAAGGCAATTGAGCAGGCCGGTTGCCGCGTCCGCCGGATCAACCTCAATGGCGGCGATTTCGCCACCTGGCCCTCAGGCGACAATTATCGGGGCACGACGAGCAGTTGGCCGGGCTATATCGATCGCTACCTGCGGCGATGGGGCATCACCGATCTCGTCTTGTTCGGCGACAATCGCCCGCCCCATCTTATCGCCATCGAAGCCGCTCAGCGCGCCGGCGCGCGCGTTCACGTGTTTGAGGAAGGTTATGTCCGTCCCGACTGGGTGACGCTTGAGCGCGATGGTGTGAACGGCCGCTCCTCGCTGCCGCGGTCGCCCGAGTGGTATCGCGCAGCCGCAGCCAAACTGCCGCGGCCGCCGGTTTATCCGGCCATTCCCTCCTATCGTGCCGCGAGAGGCTGGGCCGCCTTCTTCTATTACGCGGAGGTTGTCCTTCAGCACTGGCGCTTTCCGTTCCACGGCTCCCATCGGAGCCGCAACCCGGTGTGGGAAGGGATCGCCTATTTGCGCCGCTTCAGGCAGAGGATCGACCGGGATGCGCTGGACCGAGAGGCACTTAGCCAACTCAGCGGATCGCCCTTCTTCCTGCTGCCTCTACAGCTGAACTCCGACTACCAGATTCGGGTACACTCGCCCTTTGGCTCGATGATCACCGCTTTCCAGATGGTGCTTCAAAGCTTTGTCGCGCACGCACCCGCCGAGTGCCACCTTCTCGTCAAGGAACATCCGCTGGAGTCGGGGCTGATCGAGTGGCGCAGCATCGTCGCGGACGCCGCCGTCGCCGCGGGCGTTGCCGATCGCGTGCACTTCGTTCAGAATGCCGATCTGCTGCGCCTCGTGCAGGAGGCGCGCGGGGTTGTGACTGTGAACAGCACAAGCGGCACTCTGTCGCTTGCCGCCGGAATCCCCACCAAGGTGCTGGGACAAGCGGTGTACGATATCGCCGATATCACAGACCAGCAGCCGCTCGACAGCTTCTGGCGAGCTCCGCGTGGGCCGGACCCAGCGACCTGGGACGCGTTCTATCGGGTCCTTGCTCATCGATGCCTGATCCACGGCGCCTTTCTAAGCGACATCGGCATAGAACTGCTCGTCGCGGTGGCGACCGGGCGTTTGCTTGCGGAAGATGAGGAGGACGAGATAGGCGTGCCGGCTTCGGCGCAGCGGGGGGGCCGATGAGCGGAGCGGGAGCCGGACCGGAGATCATCCTCGATCTGTCGCGCCTCGTATCGCGTATCCTCCACAAGACGCCGACCGGGGTCGATCGGGTCGAGCTCGCCTATGCCAATGGGCTAATCGCCGCCGCGCCGGAGCGCCTCCGCTTCGCGGCGGTGCATCCAAGCGGCTTTTACGGGCGGCTTCCAGAGCACGCCGCGACGGACTTCATCCGCCTCGTCGATCACGAATGGGAAGATGCGCGGCAGGCGCGATCTTGGGCGGCGCACAAGGCGCATCTGCTCAGCATATTGTGGCGCACACGGCCACGCCCGGTGCCATCCGGCGGCGGCGCGCGTGTTCTGCTTCAGGCATCCCCGCACCATCTCACTAAGCCGGCCCTAGTCCGCACGATCATCGCAAAGGAACGCGCGAAGTTCGTGTGCCTTCTGCACGACATCATTCCGGTCACCCATCCCGAATATGCGCGCCCCGGCGGCGATCGTCTGCATCTCAAAAGAATCGAAACGCTTGCCCGTCAGGCCGACGGCCTTATCGCAAATTCACAGGCGACGCTGAACGATGTGCGCCCTTATCTTGACCGCGCGGGCCGCCCCATCCCGGCGATCGTAGCCCATCTCGGGCATGAGCCGGTACCCGCGCCACCCCCGCTGGCGCACGACCAACGCCCTTATTTTGTTTGCCTCGGTACGATCGAGCCACGCAAGAACCATCTGCTCCTGCTCCACCTCTGGCGGCAACTCGCCGAGAGCCGGGATCCGACGCAGCTGCCGCGGCTGGTCGTGATCGGGCGGCGTGGCTGGGAGAATGAGCAGGTTGTCGACCTGCTGGAACGCTGCCCCGCGCTTGGCTCGTGCGTCGAGGAGCGCTCGCATCTGCGCGACGCCGAGGTCCGCAGCCTGATTGCCGGCGCGCGTGCGCTTCTGCTCCCAAGTTTCGCTGAAGGGTTTGGCATGCCTGTCCCGGAAGCCCTCGCGCTTGGCACCCCGGTCGTCTGCTCGGATCTGCCGGCGTTGCGCGAAGCCGGCGGCGAGGTTCCGGAGTTTCTCGATCCGCTCGACGGGCCAGGCTGGCGTGATGCCATCCTCGCCTATGCCGATCTGGCATCACCGCGCCGTGCGGCGCAACTGCAGCGTATGGTAGGATGGCGGCCCATGGCCTGGCGCGATCATCTCGCGCTGGTGCTCGATTTCGTGCATAGGCTTTGCGCATGATCACCGAAGCTGACAGAGTCGGGCAGCAACGCGGGCTGCGCGAAGCATTCAAGGTGCAAATGCAGGTGCTTGGCGCGCTTATCATGCGCGAACTCCACACCCGCTACGGGCGCGACAATATCGGGTATCTGTGGCTCATCGGCGAACCGCTGATGCTCGGAACCGTGATCGCCCTTCTCCACAGCGGACAAAGCTCGCATGAGGGTGACGTCGATCCCGTCGCCTTTTCCGTAGTGGGCTACTCGATCTTCATCATTTTCCGGGGCATCGTCAACCGCGCGGAAGGGTCGCTTCAGGGCAACACCCCCTTGCTCTACCACCGGATGGTGACCGTGCTTGACGTGACGCTGGCCCGGGGCATTCTCGAGCTCGGAGGCACCCTCGCCGCCTTCTTTGTGCTCGCCTTTCTCGCGAATCTGCTAGGCTTCATGTCGCTCCCGGAGCGGCCGCTCTATCTCGCGCTCGGCATCTTCTATGTGTTCTGGCTATCGATGGGCCTGTCGATGCTGATTGCCGGCGGCACCTACGAGCGGCCTCTGCTTGAACGATTGGTCCATCCGTTCACCTATTTCATGATGCCGCTTTCGGGTGCGTTCGTTCGGGTTTCGTGGCTACCGGAGACGCTGCGGAAGGCAATTCTCTGGGTGCCGATGGCGCACATGTTTGAAACGATCCGCTATGGGCAATTCGCCAGCGCGACGCTCGAGTACGTGGACTTTGAATACCTTACCGCTTGGTGTCTCGGCTTGTCGCTCGCCGGCCTGTTTGCCATTCGCACCGTGCCGGCACGCATTCACCTTGGTTGATCTGGTTGCAGCGTTCAGGAAACGATAGGCTTATTTCATGAATATGCACGGCTTCATAGCACCCGCTCAGGTTAAGCCTGCCCGGCCGACGCTGATCCAATCGATCCGCAACTGGATCGTGGAAAAGCGCATCTTTCTGCTGATCGTAGTCGCACCGACGCTGCTCGTCGCCGCCTACCTCTATCTCGTGGCGGCCGACCAGTATGAGACCGAGGCGCATTTCACCATCCAAAGCCCTGGCAGCACCAGCAGCACGCCGAGCAGCTTCGGGGATCTGATCGGCTTTTCGACCATGTCCGTTTCGCAGTCGCAGGCGATGGGCGTGGGCGATTATCTCGCCTCACAAGAGGCCGTCGATACGCTGCAAAAGAAGCTGAACCTGATTGAAATTTTCCGCCGTCCCGGCGCGGATCCATTTTACAAGCTGAAGCCGGCCTATCCGACGCCCGAGCGGTTGCACAGCTATTACGAAGGCATGGTGACGGTTCGCTACAATCGTGACACTGGTATTTCCACGCTGCAGGTGCGCACCTTTCGGCCGGGCGACTCCTTTGCCCTTATCCAAGAACTTCTGAAGCTTGGCGAGCAGCGGGTAAACCAGCTTAATGAGCGCGCCTATGCCGATGCCGTTTCCTCCGCAGAACGGCAGTTGAGCGAGGCGGAGGACAATGCGCGCCAGATCGAACGGGAAGTCACCAATTTCCGCCAGACCCACGCCGATGTCGATCCCATGACCTCGGGCGAGGCGCAAACCACATTGGTAAAGACCATCACGGGCAATCTCGTCGCGGCGCGCGCGCAACTCGACGTGGTCGCCCGCATGGTTGGTCGTAACAGCCCCCAGTACAAAGCAATGGACGCCCGCGTGCGTGCGCTTTCAACGGAGGTCGATCGCCAGGCAGCGACGCTGACCGGCGGAAGCAAAACGATTGCGGCGCGGCTCGGCAATTACGAGGATCTCCGCGTGCGCCAGCAATTCGCCGGTAAGCGCTACGATACGGCTGCCGCGGCGCTGGAAAAGGCGCGCGAGCAAGCGCGGCGTCAAAGTCTCTATCTGGTGCGGATTGTGGATCCGAGCATGCCGGTGAAGGCGCTCTACCCGCACCGCCTGCGCATCGTCGCGACGATGCTTATCACGCTGCTGGTCGCCTATGGAATTGGCTGGCTAGTGATCGCCGGCGTGAAGGAGCATGCGATCTGAGCGGTCCGGCCGGGAGGCGGGCGCCTCCCGGCCCAAGCAACCCGGCGCACGCCCCTCTTCACCGGCACTCAGAAAGCCGAAGAGCCCCGGCGGATAATCACGCCGAACGAGGTAGTGACATAGTTGGAAAGCGCAAGTTTGAGGTGCTCGTCGTGGCGATACGGCGGCATGTCGACATGCCGGTCAAGCGGCTGTTCGCCCTGGTCAAACTTGATCTGCGCCACCTCATGACCGAGCGACACGAGATCCAAGCACAAGCGCTCGAAGTCCTTGCGACGGAACAGGACCGTACCACCTTCTTCTAGCGTGTCAGAATTGGAGCTGAGATTGAGTTCGGTGGTATGCACCGCGACGCCGCCAATCTTCAGCGTCTGCAGCGAATTGTGAATGAAGCGTAGACCGTGATCGATCGAGCCGAGATGCTCGAGCGCACAGGACGACCAGCAGAAATCGAAGTCTCGCAGGTCAGCGGGAATCTGGTTCATGTCGACGGCGCGATGGCTGACTCGCTCGAGCACCAACTCGTTCGGGCAAATATCCGGACGCAGCAGCTTCTCCAGAGAGGCGGCATGCTGGCCGGTGCCCCGCCAGCCAGCCGCCCGCTCGTCCTCCTCGGATAGGTCAGTCGCGACGAGTTCGCAGCCGCGAGATGCCAACACGGCCGGGATCGGCTCCTCGCCGACGCCGAAGCCGAGCCCGCGCGCGCCAGGCTGAAGAACACCGTAGCGCTCCAGCGCCTGCAGGATGTACACAAATTCCCATTGCTTGCGGTGGCGCGTCTTGGGTGCGCGCATCGCCTCGACCCAGAAGTCATATGTCGGTTCGTCGAATTGCGAAGCCGTGCACATCTGCGAAACCGGATCAGCGATCGTCGCCGGCAAGGGCGAGATGAGATGTGCCACCTCCCGAGCCGCGGTCTGGCCGAACACCGTCTTGCGTGCGAGCTCAAGCTCTTCATCAAATTCGCGGCCGTCGCTTGGCCGATCGATCGTGACGGTCAATCGCTCGGCCGCGGCGTCGGTGACACCATGGATCAGGCCCACCGCCGCGTAGAGAACGCCCGATTTGGCCTTGATCGAGATGCTCATCTCGCCATCGAGATGGGCTAGGTCACGCAGCGGCTTCGCGGTCAGCTTGATTGTCCGCGCAACCCCGCCGGAGGTGGGGGCGATGCCGTTGATGCGGATAGTGAGGTTGCCGAGGCTGGCGTGCAGGCCGCTAAACTTAAAGCGGAACGTCACCTCGCCCGGCGAGCAATAGATATAGGGCGTATGAAAGGCATAAGCCGGCTCCTGCGACGCTTCGTGGCCTCCGAGACCGATAATTCGGCTAGCATAGCTCGGCACGAAGCCAAACGGATCGAGTTCCAAGCCTTGCGCGATCGCAGCACCGCCTGCGACTAAGTCATTCATCCTCGTTCTCCAGATACCGCGGGATCACGCCGCGCGGCTGGGCTGACTCACAACACGTTCGTAAAGGCTTTGGAGGCGCGCGCGATAGTGATCGATCGAGAAGCGCTGGGCATGGCGCGGCCCGGCCGCGCGAAGCGATTCTCGGAGGGCAGCGTCCTCATCGAGCCGCTTCAGACCTTCTGCGATAGCGTTGGTGTCATAGGGATCCACGAGCAGCGCGCCATCGCCCGCAACTTCCGGGATCGAGCTGACATTGCTTGATAGCACCGGCGTGCCGAGCAACATCGCCTCATGCACCGGAAGCCCGAAACCCTCATAAAGCGACGGGAACGCTACTGCCTTGGCACATCGAATCAGGCGGAACAGGAGCTGCCGCGGCAGATATTCTAGCCGCACAACGCGATCGCCGAGCCGCTGACCATAGCCGCCACTGAGCGCCCCTGCGCCCCCGAGCAGCCGCAGTTCCTCTTCGCTCTGCCACGCTCGCGCGCCGACTAAAACCAGCGGCGTTTCGCTGCGCAGCGTCAGATACGCCTCGATCAGTCGACCGATATTTTTCTTTGGTTCGATCGCGCCGAAGAACAGAAAATAGCCGCCCGGTCGCAAACCGAATATGCCTTCCACCATGGCTGCGTCCTCGGCGCTGGCACCGATGCTCGTGGGCGGCGGAGACGCCTGGTAGGTATTGGTGATGCGATCATGCGGAACACCGAATCGTGAGACGATATCCGCCGCGCTGGCCTCGGACACCGTGACGATATGATCGCCTTGTTTCGCGCAGCGTTTCACCAGGCTATAGTAGGTCTTCTTGTCGTCGAGCGTCGTGTACGGAAGGCGGAGCGGCACCAGATCGTGTAACGTATAGATGTTGCGCGCTCCGGCTAGGCGGATCGGAACCGGGTAGGTCCAATGCATCACCTCGGGTGGATTGGCGACCCGGAGCGTGGTGAAGCGACCGAATGCGGCAAAATGCGCATGCGCGGCCTCGAACAGGCCTCCCGCACTAAGCAGGCGGTCGAACTGCGGGAGGCGGCTCGCAAAGGCGCCCTTCTCAACGTGACCGCTCGACGGCACCTCGGCGAGCGAGAAGCCGGCAAGCGGACGGAGTGCCTCCCGTAAGCCATGGTGCCAGCGGCGCCGGCGCTTTTGCGCGCTCGGCGGCCTCTGCACCAGATCGTAGAATAGCACCTCGCGGAGATCAGGATCGCCAGCTACCGGAAGGCCGAACAGGCCGGTCACATTGGCGCCCATTGATCGCAGCGTAGCGGCCAGCGTGACGCCATAGGTAGCCACTCCGGTACCATGCGGCATCGCCAGATTATAGCCATCGAGTCCGATCTGCGGTAATGCCATACGACTTGAAAGCCCAATCTGCAGCAAGGCCGCTCCAACTAGCCCGGCGGCTCGGTGAGCGCAACGCGCCTGCCAGTCGCAGGGGCGAACGGGGCCGCAAACGGGGGTGACCCGATTGCCGCGGCTCCGGCGCGCAATTGGAAGGACTACCCAGGTCGAGCCAAAGCGGCTAAACGACCGCGCAATTCCATGGCCACATACCGCCTGCGCGGGTGGCGCGGCTGTTGGTGAGAGCAATGATCCGGGCGGATAACGTTACCAAGCACTATCACATCGGCAAATCCACAAAGGTGGTGTTTACCGACCTCAATTTCGCGCTGTCAAAGGGTGAGTCGGTCGGTATCTGCGGCGCCAATGGGGCCGGCAAGTCCACATTGCTGCGCCTGCTCGCCGGCGTGGAAAAGCCAACCCGCGGCCGCGTCACGCGGTCGATGCTGACGTCTTGGCCGCTCGGGCTGTCCAGCTGCTTTCAATCGTCCCTGACCGGTGCCGACAATGCCCGTTTCATCTCTCGGATCTACAAGCGCGACGAGCGGGAACTGCTCGACTTCGTCGACGATTTTGCCCAGCTCGGCGCCTATCTATATCAGCCCGTTAGCACCTATTCGGCTGGCATGCAGGCGCGCCTCGCCTTCGGAATTTCGCTTGCGATCGAGTTCGAATGCTACCTGGTCGACGAGGTAACGGGCGCCGGTGACGAGCGCTTCCGCGCCCGCTCCGAGGAAGCGCTGCACACGCGCCGCAAGAGCGCGTCGCTGATCATGACGTCGCACGATCCAGGCACGCTTCGTGCCTATACAACGCGGGGCGCGGTCCTCTACGGTGGCACGTTGGTACTCTATGATTCCATCGAGGAAGCATGCGACGTTCATCATCGCTTGCAGCTTCGCGGGATGTCCTGAGCCAGGTTTCCTACTGATCACATGCCGGCGGACACCTTCAGGTTAGTCGCCTTCAACGCGAGGTTTCGAGGAAAAATGAACATCTTGCGGTCTTCGGCCAGCAAGCGGCGCGCCTGTATCGGTGCGCTCACCAGCGTCCTTCTCGGCGGCTGCGCGACCCTCCCGTCCAATGGTCCGACCGCGCACCAGATCCGCAAAGGCGCTCAGGCCGCAGATGCCGGGATCCGCTTTGAAATCGTGGACCTCACTCCCGATCTCGTTGAAGCGACCCGTCGTCAGGATGAGGAGCTGTCGAGCAAGGTCCCCGCGCTCGGCCCGCTCGCGCGGAACAGCCGGGTCGATCAGATCGGCCCGGGCGACGTTCTTTCAATCAGCGTTTACGAAGTGGGCGTGGCACTTTTCTCGGGGTCATTGCCGGCGGCAGCCGGGGAAGGCTTTGATCCAAGCGCGCACGCGCAGACGATACCGGTTGCCACCGTAGACAGCGATGGCATGATCACCATCCCGTTCGTTGGCCGGATGAAGGTCGCCGGTCTCACGCCGGCGCAGGTGGAGGAGGCGATCAATCGCGCGCTGCGCGGCAAATCGCAGAATCCTCAGACTGTGGTGACAATCCGACAGAATGTGGCCAACAGCATCTATGTCTCTGGCGAACTGCGTCGCCCGGGCCGTTTTGAGATCAGCCCTAGCCGCGAGCATCTGCTCGATGCGATCGCGGCCTCCGGCGGCAGCGTCAACTCTGCCGAGGACACGATCGTGCGTTTTACGCGCGACGGGACGACCGTGGAGGAGCGCCTCGCCTTCATCCGCGCCGGTACCGCTGACGATCTGATGCTGGCGCCGGGCGACCATATCGAGCTATTGAAGCGACCGCGCACCTATACGGTATTTGGTGCGGTGCAAAAAGCGTCTCAAGTCAATTTCGAAACGGGCGAGGTGTCACTCGCCGAAGCGCTAGCGCGCGCCGGCGGTCCGAATGACGCCGCCGCCGACCCCTCAGCGATCTACCTGTTTCGCCTTGACGGGCTGCCCGATGGTAGCATTGCCGGACCGCCTAAAGTGTATCGACTCAATATGCTCAAGCCGAGTTCCTACCTGCTCGCGCAGCGCTTTCGCATGCGGGACAAGGACGTGCTCTACATCGCCAATGCTGCGGCCAATCAGCCGTCCAAGCTGATCAATGTCATCAACCAGCTGTTCTCGCCGTTTGTCACGGCGCGGGCGCTGAGCCGATAAGCGGCGCTCGGCGCACCGGAGGACTGGATGCACGCACTCATCTATCGCATCAAGCGCCTGTTCGGTGCTCGTCGGCGACGCCGGCAGGCCACCATGATGGCCCAGGCAGACTCCGCCCGTGACCGGGGCGACCTGCTCGAGGCGGCGTCGCTCTACGACAGCGTCGCTCGAGCTTATCCGACGGATGTTGGCGCCTGGGGGCAGCTTGGCAACATGTCCAAGGACGTTGGCGACTTCGCGAGAGCCCGCGCCGCCTATCTGAAGGCCCTCGCGCTTGCCCCCCAGAGCAGCGATCTGCATCTGCAACTCGGCCATCTCGCCAAGCTGACGGGCGAACGCAACGAAGCGATCCGCTGCTACAGGAAGGCGCTGGAGCTGGATCCGAGCAATGCCGGGGCGCGGCTGGAACTCGGCCTCGTGAGTCAGGCGGAGATCAGCGAAGCCGACGGTGCGCCCGACGTTGCCTTCGCCGCCTCGCTCGTCTTCCACCGCTTGACCATGTTCATGTCCCGCCGGCCGAGTTAAGGTATCCCATGAAGTTACTTTTGGATTTGCAAGGCGCTCAGACCGAGAGTCGCTTTCGCGGGATTGGCCGTCAGACCCGCTCGTTGGCGCGGGCCATTGTCTCCGTGGCGAGCGCCCACGACGTGCATATCCTGCTCAATCTATCGCTGACCGCGGGGCTTTCGGAACTCATCGACGAGTTCGAGCCGCTTGTAGGGCGCGGCAACATTCACCTCTTCGACACCTGCGGCCCAGTCGCCGAGCGCGAGCCGAACAATCTCTGGCGCACCCGAGCGTCCGAGGTGGTGCGCGAAGCGGCCATTGCCGCCATCGCTCCAGACATCGTTCATGTCGCCTCGCTCTTTGAAGGGTTTGTTGACGATGCCGTGACGTCGCTCGGCTGTTTCGACGGCGGACCGGCAACAGCAGTGACGCTGCACGACCTGATCCCGTTGGGCGATCCGAAGCGATATTTTTTGCACGAAACCGTGCGGCGCCACTGGCTGCGACGGGCGCAGCAACTCAAGCGCGCCGATTTGCTGCTCGCCGTCTCGCATTATTCGGCGGCGGAAGCGTCTTCGCTGCTTCACATCGAGCCGGAGCGGATCGCAGTAATGCATGCCGGCGTCGATCCCGTTTTCAACGCCATTCCGCCCGACGCCGGCGAGCGGGCAACCTTAACCACTCGCTGGGGGCTCGACCGGGCCTTCATCTTATTCGTCGGCGCGGTCGATCCGCGCAAGAACCCAGAGCTGATCTTCAAGGCTTTCGCGCGTCTGCCGGCGGCTCTGCAGGAACGCCATCTGCTGGTCTTCGCCGGCCGTCTCTTCGAGGAGGAGATCGGCCAGCTAAAGATCGCGGCGGCGCGGCACGGAATTCATGTGAGCCGGTTGAAATTTCTCCAACACGTATCCGATGGCGACCTAATCCTGCTCTACAAGAGCTGCGCCGCCTTTCTCTTCCCGTCGGTCTATGAAGGCTTTGGCCTGCCCGCGCTCGAGGCGATGGCGTGCGGCGCCCCGGTGCTGGCGGCACGAGCCACCAGCCTGATTGAGGTCGTACGCGACGACGCCTATCTGATCGATCCAACCGATCCGACCGAGTGCGCGGACAAGCTGGGCCGCCTGCTCGACGATCCCGCTGCGGCAGCGGCAGCACGCGCCGCCGGCATCGCCCGGGCCGCCGAATTTACGTGGGAACGGTCGGCCGAAGCCGCGCTCGCCGCACTGGAGCGGCTTAACGCGAGCCGCCAGCCTCAATCGGCGCGGCCGCTCGCGCTGCGCCGCAAGCCGACACTTGCCTTCGTATCGCCGCTGCCGTCAGATCGGTCCGGTGTCGCGACCTACTCGGCCGCCCTGCTTCCGGAGCTTGGCCGCCATTTTGATATCGAATGCATCATAACCGGTGACACGATCGTCACCGATGCCTGGATCCAAGCCAACTACGTCATCAGGGATCTGGCTTTTTTTGAGCGCAATGCCGCTCACTACGATCATATCCTTTATTCAATCGGCAATTCCCATTTCCACGGGCACATGCTTGATCTCGTGCAGCGGTATCCTGGTGTGGTGCTGCTACACGATTTCTTCCTCAGCGATCTTATCGAATGGCTATCGACCACCGGCGTCGCTCCCGCGGAGGAGTTCTTACGCGCACTCTATCTATCGCACGGCTTGGGCGCGCTGCTCTTTGAACAAACACATGGCCGGAGCGCGGCCATCAACCGCTACCCGTGCAACCGCGCCGTGCTGGAAGCGGCGAACGGCGTCATCGTTCACTCGAATTGGGCGATTGAACAGACCCGGACGCTCTATTCGGCCGCTCTGGCCGACAATTTTGCTCTGATCCCTCATCTGCGCGCGGTTCCGCGTGTTGATCGTCGCACCGAAGCGCGTGCGCGGCTCGGCGTCGCGGACGATGAGGTGCTGGTCTGCTCCTTCGGCATCCTTACAGAACGCAAGCGTAGCATTGACTTGATTAATGCCTGGCGGGCCTCCGCCACCGGCCGATCGACGCATGCCCGGCTGGTCTTTGTCGGCGAGAACAGCGGCGGCGCTTATGGCGAGCGCATCGACGCCCTAGTTGCAGAAACCCCGAACCTGTCCATCACTGGTTACGCCGCGGACGAGCAGTATCAGGACTATCTGGCAGCAGCCGATCTCGCCGTGCAAATTCGAACGCAGTCGCGGGGAGAGACTTCGGGAACGGTACTTGATTGCTTGGCCAATCGAGTGCCACTGATCGTCAACGCACATGGACCAATGGCGGAATTGCCCGACGACATAGTCTTCAAATTGGCAGACAGCTTCTCGACGGAGGCGCTCGCGGCGACGATCGACAATGTAATTGCCGATCCCGAGACCGCGGGCGCACAGAGCCAGCGCGCGGTAGCCTTTCTGAAGGCAGAACACGCTCCCGCTCGTATCGGTGGACTGTTCAAGGCAGCGCTTGAGCGTTTCGCGGCTGGTCGCAGCTGGCTGCACAATCGCGTGGCGGAGCAGGTGAGCGCCATCGTCGCACCGGCGCACCCGAGCCCGGCGGATTTTGCGGCCTTGTCCCGCCTTGTGACGCAGCAATGGCCGCGAGCGGCGAAACGCCAAATCCTGTACGACGTCACCGTATTAGCCGAGAAGGATGCACGGACCGGCATCCAGCGGGTGGTGCGCAGTATTCTGATGGGTTTGCTCGAGTCTGGAGACCACGACTTCGCGATCGAGCCGATCTACATCGATGGCCATGGCTATCGATATGCCCGCCAGTGGACGACGAGGGCGCTCGGCCTGCCCGCATGGGTGCTGCCCGACGCACCGGTTGAATATAGTCCGGGAGACATTTTTCTGGCAATCGACTGGGTACCGGACCGGCTTCCTGATGTTGAAACTTGGCTGACCCGCTTCTCGATGCGCGGCGGCACTGTCGTGATCGGCGTGCACGATCTCCTTCCATTCGATCTTCCGCAGCACTTTCCCGACTTCATGCCTCAAGTCACCCGCCGCTGGTTCGAGACGGCGCTCCGCGTCGCCGACAAGTTCCTCTGCGTCTCGCGCAGTGTGGCGGACGATGTCGTGAAGTTCGGGTCGGCATTGCTAGATAATCCAAATCGCTCTATTGACGTCGACTACTTCCACAATGCCGCAGACCTCACGGCCAGCTTGCCGACCACTGGCATGCCTGCCGACGGCGAAGCCGTGCTCGCCGCGCTATCTGCCGGCCCCTCCTTTCTCATGGTCGGTACCGTCGAGCCGCGCAAAGGCCATGGCCAAGTGCTGCGCGGATTTGAACAATTATGGCGCAGTGGCCTGAACGTCCGACTAGTGATCGTCGGCAAGGCCGGGTGGATGATGGACGACTTCCTTGCGGAGATCGAACGGCATCCCGAGTTCAATCGCCGTCTCTTCCTGCTTACCGGGATAAGTGACGAATTCCTTGAGGAGGTGTACAAAGCCGCCACCGCGCTGATCGCCGCTTCGGAGGGCGAGGGCTTTGGGCTGCCACTGATTGAAGCGGCTTATCATCATCTTCCGCTGATTGCGCGCGACATACCAGTTTTCCGCGAAGTTGCCGGCGACCACGCCTTTTACTTCTCCGGTCAGCAACCGCAGCACGTAAGCGCGGCAATTATGGCATGGCTAGACCTCGCGGCCGCAGGGAGCGCGCCTGATTCCGATCTCGTTTCCGTCCAGACCTGGGCGCGATCAACGCAGCAGGTCTTGGGTAGCTTAACATCGCGCACGAGCTACTCGCACATTGGCAAGATCCGGAAGTAGAGACATGAAGATGCAGATCATATTTCTTCAAACCGCTGATCCGTACCGTTATGACGAGATGCTCCAGCTCACGTCACAGACGGTAAAGGAATACTGCGCCCGACACGGCTTTCTTTACGAGAGCTACACCGGCATCAAGCGTGGTTACCACAATTGGCAGGCGACCTATAACCGCATCTATCAGCTAGAGGAGCTGCTGCAGCGAGGCTTCGGCGGCTGGGCCATCTACATGGACGCCGACGCGTACGTCTATGATCCTAGCTTCGATCTCCGCTCCTACCTTGAAGAACGAAACGATTTCGGCCTGGTTCTTACCCCTTCGATGGCAACCGATCACCATTGGGACATCAACGCCGGCGTCGTTATGATCAACCTTGGCCATGAGATCGGGCGCCATGTCGTCCGCGAATGGCGGGCCGGATTCGATGGGCTCAGCGAGCAGCTCCTCCGCGACTCTGCCGAATGGCTGCACGCCGGTAGCGATCAGGACCTTATTCAAGTCATCTTGCGGACGCAGCCGCAGGTCGCCGCGGCGACCTACTTGCAGTCGACCGATCTGATCAACTCGAACTTCGCAACCTTCATCCGCCAGGAATTGCGATCTTATAGCGACAGCTTTCAAGTTCGGCTCGCCAGGATTGCCACCGAAGTCGAGAGCGCGCTTCGGCGGGCGCCCGATGCGACCGTTGGCGTCGACACCGCCTCGACGATCGCGGCGGCCACCTATCGAGCGATCCTCGGTCGCTCGCCCGGCCAGGCGGAAATCGGCCACGTTCTGGAGGTGTTGGAGCGAGAGGGGCTGGCGTCCGGTCTTGAACGAGCCACCGCCGAACTGGTGGCGAGCGAGGAATTCCAAGCTAGGCAGTGGGCATGAACGAGGCCGGTGGTCTTGGAGATCATGCCGGGCGCATTAAGTTCTGGACGCAGCATCTCGGGCGGAAGAACTTCGGCGACTATCTCGGAACCTGTCTCGCGGCTTGGGCGGCAGCAGGTCCCTTGTTCGACATCGACACCTATCACCTGATCGGCAGCATTATCGATGATGCGCTTCAGGCGGATGCCCTGCAGCAGCTTCCAGCCAACGCTATTATCGCTGCTTGGGGCTGCGGCGCGCGCGATGGCGCCCCGCTCAGCGCGGACGTTGCGCAGCATCTAGTCATGCCGAGCGTGCGCGGCCCGCTGACGCGGGACAGCCTCGGCTTGCCCGCGGACACGCCGTTCGGCGATCCCGGGCTGCTCGCGCCCCTCTATCACGCACCATCACACTCTGCGCGGACGAGTGGCAAGAATGTGTGCATACCGCATATTCTACAGATGGATCGGGCGGAGGCTCTGCGCGGGCGCGCGGGCGCGGATATGGTGCTGTCCCCCATCGTCGCGACGGAAGCGGAATTGCGCGCCCTTCTGGACGATATCGCCTCAGCCTCCTTCATTTTGAGCGGCTCGTTGCATGGCGCAATCATCGCCCGAGCCTATGGCGTGCCGCATGCCTTCTGGCGCGGGGACGGCGTGGACATTCCTTTCAAATGGGCGGATTTTGCAGCCTCTACGGGCGGCACGGCAATCTTTGTCGATACCGTAGAGGAGGGACTCGCGGTGTATCGGGAAACGGCTGCGTCGCTGATGTTGCCGGATCTGGCGCCAATCCTTGCGGCCGCACCTTTTGAAAATCGCCCTGACGTTTTGCTTGATGCGCTTGCGCATGATGCCGCGGCCGATGCCGGCGGTCCCGACATCATGGCCCGTGCCGCGCAGGTGACCCAAATACGCCTTCGCGTCCATGAGACAGTTGCCGCTCGACGCGCTGCAATTGAGGCGGATCGTCGCCGACCCTCCGCGTGTGCGGAAGATACGGCAGCGGAGGCGCTCGCGGCAGCGGAGGCGCTTGCCGCCTTGACCCATCAACTCCGCCGCCGAAGCGCAGCGCTCAACACGAGCCTCTCGCCCGAAGCTCCGCTTATAACATTCGAGAATGACAGCGTCGCCAAAGCCTTTCTGGACAGCGGCTGGGAGCTCGACACTCAAGTTTCTCCATGGTCGACCGCTGCCTCAGCGCGCTGCACACTTCCGTCTAGTCTGGGCTGGGCTAATGCCGAGCAGATGACAATTGCGCTCCTTGTCTATCTTCCTGGTGCCGATGGCGCCCACCGTCGCTTGTCCGTGTCAATCGATCGCGAGCTGCACTTTGATGAGATGATCGTCAATCGAGGCACCGAGGATACAGTGTACCTCTCCGTACCTCTCGCGCTTCCACTCCGTAGCCGGCGCGCGGCCAAGCCGCTAATGATCGACTTTCACCTCGGCCCGGTTCTTCAACCCGGTGGGGGCCGCTCAACCACTGACGAAATGCTTGGAGTTGCGTTGTCATCGTTGCTTTTCTCAAATTTTCTCGACCAATAACGAGTACTCCTGTCATGCCCAGCGCCGTCGTAATTGGAAATTGTCAAGCGCAGTTGATCGAGGCCATCCTGATCGAGCATACGGATTGGGCAATCACCCGCCTGCCACCGGTTTTCGAGATGACCGAGGCTCATCGGGCTGAAGTCACGGCCCTTGCCGCCAGCAGCGACTTCGTCTTCGCGCAGCGGGTTACGGACTCCTATCCTCTGGACTTTGTCAGAACCTCATCGCTGAAACAAAGGGCGCATTGCTGCATCAGCTGGCCTAATGCCTATTTCGCGGGCTACTTTCCCGATATCGAGTATGTGTATTTGGATGAGATAGGCAAACTTGTCGGACCGATGGACGACTATCATTCCATGTTCGTCCTGAACGCCTATCGCAATGGGCTGACCGCGTTTGAAACCACGGCTCGATGGCGGAGTGACGCTTATCTGGACGTTTACCCCAACGCCATCGAGGCTTCTCTTGCCGCGCTAAAGGAGCGCGAAAACGGACTCGACATCATCATCAGTGATTTCATCGCTAATAATTTATCGCACCGCAAGCTTTTCTACACGCCCAATCATCCGATTAATGATGTTCTACTCGAGTTGGCGGCGCGCCTCATCGATAAGGCTGACGGGTCGCGTCTGAGGGAGCGCCATTGCACGTACAGTCTCTCGCGAATCCATCTTCCTCTTCATCCGGCAGTCGCGCAATTCGGGGGACTAAGGCATCTCCAGGCTGGCTCTTTCGTCGGCATCGATCGTCCCGTGCTTGGGCGGCCCTTGGAGCATGCTCCGACCAGGGTCTATATCGATGACCGAGAGATCATCGAAGCCTTCTTCCGATTCTACGACTCTGTTCCCGACCTACAGCGAGAGACAGCATCATGACCGCGATCTTCCAGCCGGCAGCTGCCGAACTGAACGCCGAAGCCGAGCTCAAGCTTCGCTGCGACAGTCAGAGCCTGTCCTTCTACAGCGATATCGCTTCTTTCATATCGCGGCACATCAAGGGCCAGCAGGCATTTGACATGCTTGATGTTGGTGCCCGCACCGCTGCCGGCACCGCGCTGCTGCGCGCCATCCATCATCCGAATTCGTTCGCCCGGCTCAAACTCAATAGCGTCACGGCACTCGATCTCGATGCGGAGGCGCTACGGCTGGCGGCGCTGGAATATCCCGATATCAACTACATCGCGCGCGACGTCGAAAGCCTCAAAGGCGAGCGCAGCTGGGACATCGTACTGTCAAGCCACACCATTGAACATGTTGACGACCCGCAGCACTTCCTGGCTGATCTGGAGGCGGTTGCTCGTCGCCACGTCGTCATCGCCTGCCCCTTCGCCGAAGTCGCCCTCACCATGGGCCATGTTCGCAGGTTCAATCTCGATTTCTTTGAACGTAATGACTTCCGCGAGATCGAAGTCTACCGTTCCCAGCATTGGCACGGCGGCATGGCCTGCATCGCGATCAAGGACGTCGCTGGCTAGATGTTCACGGGCGAGGCCGATGCGGCGCCCCATGACCATCCCTCTCATAAGGAGCGCCGCGGTAGGCCTTCAGGCATCGCAGCTCGCCACACTCCCTTTGATCGGCTGTCGGTTTCAACCAGTCATGCCAGATTTTCGTGCAAGATAGCGCGAGGTTCTAACTGCGTACCTCCTAAGCACCAAGCGCCGACTAGATGCGGTCTGTGCAGTCGGGTCTGCGTTGATGGCCATTAGATGGAAATGTCTTGTTGAGTACGCGTGGACAGGGGCCGTCGAGCGGATGGACGGGATTCAAATCAACCGACTCGATGGTGATCCTCATTGCGCGGTGGCGGGCGAGCGACTATGCCAGAGTCACTTGCAGGAAACAGGGACATTCGATGAGTGCGGCCTTTAACACCGAAGATCGTGCTCCGACTGCCTCGCACAGGCTCATTGAAACGGCCGAGTTAAAGATCGACAGCCTGCGTCGTGGCGTTCTTTATGGGCAATGCAAAGCGCCCTCCGCAATCCAGCTTTACGCGAACGGGCTCTTGCTCGCCACCATCGACGCCGAGGAGACGGCTCAGTCTTTTGTCGTGAATGTAAACTCTGGTCTGCTGCTCGAGGCGCCGGTTACTCTTCGCGCCCGTCTCGTCACAGGAGAGCCGATCGACGAATTCGAGTGGGTACTGACGGAGCCGCAGGACGTCGAGGACTCGCTAGTGCCGGCCGACGGCGAGATCATTCTTTCGGGTGGAGTGATAAGCGGCTTCTTGCGCAACGTTAACCCCGACGCCTTGCCGCTGACCGTCAGCGCGGCCGCGGGCGGGCGAGAATTCGCTCTTTGCGAGGTTCGCCGCCCGGCTGGGCGGGGCTCAGGCGGGAAAGCGCTGATCGATCTGCCCTTTTCCATCCCACTGCCAGTGGGTCTGCTCGACGGGAAGGTCGCGACCGTGCACGTCCGGCTCCGCGATGATGCGCGCGACTTCGAGGGCAGTCCAATCGTCTTCAGCGCTTCGCATGGCGACACGATCGAGCAGCGCCTCGCCCGTCTCGAACAAGGCCTTCTCAGCCTCACCACAACGGTGGAAGAGCTTGGCCGCGCGATCCGCACCGACGTTCATCGGCACTTTTACGGCATGGTGATGCCGCGCGTGGACGCGGCGGTGCAGGGACAGCGGATCGCGCTAGAACGCCAGATGGCGGCGCTTTGGCTGGAATGTACAGGCAGCGAGCCCAGTGCCGACGCGATGCACGCGCATCCGATGGAAACGTTGATCGCGCTGAAGGACGGCGTCAGCGGTCTTGGCTGGCTTCCAGCGAGTGCGACGGGGGCGCTTGGTCGCTGGTTTCACGAGCGCGCATTGATCGCGACCGAGATCAGCGCAACCGAGGATGCCTTTCTTGAGATCCGCGGCAGCGCGGCCGCATCGCCAGAAGCGGCGCGCGCTCTGCAAATCCTGGCTAATGGCCACCCAATTTCGCTATGGGTAGATCAAAGCCACGCCCCGTGGCGGGCATTTGCGGTCATACCGCGCGCCGTGCTCAACCCGAGCGGCTCCCTGTCGCTGGAACTGGTCTGCCCGGTCGAAGATCAAGTCGATCTCGGCGGTGAAGCCGCCACCGCGTCGCTCGCCGTGGCCACCGTCCGCATCGCGAGCGGCGCCAACCATCGCAGCGGCGGGGCGCGCACGCTCGACGATCATGTCACGTTGGCCGGCTTCTACGGCCGGGAGCAAACCGGCGAAGGGCTCGCTTTTCGATGGATGAGCGGCCGCGGCCTGCTGCTCGCCCGTATCGCGGATCGTTCGGCGGATCATCTGCTGCGCGTAAGTGGGCCATTCATGCTCAACGAGCGGGCCCAGGCGAGCCTGCGCGGTCGCTTGATCTCGCAGGGCGAGACGGCTCGTGAGGCCGAATTCGGTGCGGGATGGCGTGTGGACATCGCCGTGCCTCGCCGCTCCGCCGGGGGTCCCTCGCTGCACTTGATCGAATTGACTGCCGACGCTAGCCAGCCCTCGTCCGAGGATCGCAGACTGCTCAGCGCGGCGGTGAGCGATCTCGCGATTCTGGCACAGCATTGATCGCGGACGCACATCGCCGATGCACGCCCTCATCGTCACGCCAATCCCTTCCGACCCTTCGGATCAAGGCAATTCTTGTCGAATTGGGAGGATTGGCGACCTCCTGCAGGCGCGAGGAGTCAAGGTGCATTTTGTCTATTATGGTCATGAAGGACTGACCGAGCGACAGCGCACTATCATGACTAATCGGTGGGATTATTTCTACTACGTACCACTCAATCAGCCAAAGCGACTGCGTGGTATCGATGGGTATGATATTGATGACTGGTGCGGTATCGAGCTTGAACAGGCTGTCCGGCAGCTTTGCACCCGATGGCATTTTGGCCTGGCAATCACCAACTATGTTTGGATCTCACGCGCCCTAACGGCCGTGCCGAGCACGACTTATCGGCTTATCGATACGCACGATGTCTTCGGCGAGCGGCAGCGGCTGCTACAGGCACAAGGTCTCGCTCCCACCTGGTTCTATTGCAGTGCCGAGGAGGAGCGCCGCGGGCTTGATCGGGCAGATGCAGTCATTGCCATTCAAGACGAGGAAGCCGAGGTCCTTCGCACTCGAACCAGTCGCCCGGTGATCACGATCGGTCATCTCGTCCCAGCCAATTTTCTCGCATCGCGCCGCGGTAGCGGCAAGATCAAGGTAGGCTATCTTGCTAGCGACAATCCAAGCAATCGTCTATCGCTCGCGGCGCTGATCGCTTCGCTGAAGCGACGGCCGGATGTTCTCGGACGAGTCGAACTGCTCGTCGGCGGCCGGGTTTCGGCGAGGGTCTCGCATGGGCAGGCGGGGATCCAAGCGCTCGGCGTCGTCGACGAAGTCCAGGATTTCTACAGCGCCGTCGATCTCGTCCTTAATCCGAATGTCAGCGGTAGCGGATTGAAGATCAAGAGCGTGGAGTGTTTGTCTTTCGGGCGGCCGCTGATCTCGACGGCGGATGGTATGGGCGGAATCGCGACCGACGTGCCCGAGCATCGCTGCGCAGACACGGATGAGATGGTTCAGGCATTGGCGCAGCTTACATCGTTCGGCGATCTGGCCGAGCTTGCCAATGCGTCTCGCGCAGTTTTCAATCGCTATAGCGAGGCGCAAAGCCGTACATTCGCCACGATTCTGACACGTGCCGCGCAGCGGGCAATTGAGGCCGCCTGATGACCGCTCAGATCATCTTCTTCTCACCGCTTCCTCCGGTGCGCAACGGGATCGCCGATTACAGCTACAGCTTTCTTCCAGCGCTTGCGGACGAGTTCGAGATCCTATGCGTGATTGCCGACGGCGCGCCGCCGCCGCCGGACGATGTTCGCTACGTGCGTCGCATGCAATATCGCCTGCAGCGACCGCGCTGGAAAAATTCGCTTCATATCTATCAGATCGGCAACAATGCCGATCATCATTACATGCTACCCGACATGGTGCAGGCACCCGGCCTTGTCACCGTGCACGATCTTTCGCTTCAGCACATGATGGCGCTTGCCTTTCCGGACGGGGTTCACGGCTCCGCGTATCGCGAGGCGATGATTGAAGCGCACGGCCATCCTGGCGCCATCGTCGCAAGCGATATTTCTCTCTTCGGCACGCAGTCGCCAATAACCCACTCCGAATTCGGTATGCTGGGGCTTGTCGGTCAGCATGCGCGCGCGCTAGTTACCCATTCACTGCTCGGCAAGCTGCGGCTATCCGCGCTTCCAGAACGGCGACCGGTCTACAAGATCGAGCATCCGTCACGGGCGGACTGCGCCGAGTCGCGTGACGACAGGCGCGTCGCGCGTGCCACCGCGCGGCGCAAGCTGAGGTTGCCTGCCCGTGCGCGAATCCTTATGTCGCTCGGCTTTGTAACGCGCGCCAAGCAGATCTCCGCGACTCTTGATGCCGTGTCCGTGTTGCGGGGGCGCCATCCCGATCTGCTCTTTGTTGTCGCCGGGGAGCATCGGCCGAGCGAATTGGATTTGCGACGGGAAGTCGCCGCGCGCGGTCTCAGCGACAATGTCCTTCTGCGCGATTATGTCGCCGATGAGGATATGGTCGATTATCTGGCTGCTTGCGATATTCTCATGAACCTGCGTTTCCCCAGCTTTGGGGAAACTTCGGGAACGCTGACCAACGGCCTTGGCGCCGGATGCTGCGCTGCGGTCACTGACATAGGCGTCTATGCCGAATATCGAGACTCTACACTGATCAAGATCACCCCGACGCACATGGATGGCCCCGGGGTGGCGGCGGCGTTGGCGCCCGTGCTTGCGGACCCTGCACGTCAGCAGCGCTACGAGCAGAATGCTGCCGCCTTTGCCCGTGAAGCCCTGTCTTTAGAGAAATTTGTCAGTGACTATAGTACGGCCATTCGGGAGACAATGGCCTCGACGGCGCCATTGGCGGCACGCGCACGCGCCGCTCGCTTCTTGCCGAAATCGGCACAGCCGGCGATTGAGGAAACTGTGCGCGCGACGATGCTCTCCGGCGAAGCGCAGGCGACGCTGTGGTGGCGCGAGCGGCTGTTGCCGCTCGGCGACGAGGGCGGGCGATTATTGGCCATTGGCTTGCGCAGCGCCGACATCGCCGTCGTGGAGCAGGGCTTCGCCTGGAACGGCCGCGTCGATGCGTTGAGTGTCGCTGCATGCTCCACCGCGCCGCCCAGTGCGTATGATGCGGTGCTGGTGTCGCTTACCGCCGACGATTTCGACGCCGATCTTGATCTTGTGGTACGCACGGCGCATCGTGCTTTGAATTTGGGGGGGCATCTCGTGCTCGGGATCATCGGCGATGATCTGGCACCAGTGATCGAGCGACACCGTCCAGTTTGGGCCGTGGCGGATCCACGCGCAGGCGTCAAGGCACCGGAGCGGATCGCATTGCTCAAGGCCCCGCTCGTGGCCGCCGGCTTTGTTGTTGACAGAAAGGTTGATGCGTTTAGCGAGCTGAGCCAACTTGACGGCAGCCGTGGGGAATCACAGCAAATGGCGGTCCTGGCTCGCAGAGTTGCCGTGGCGGCGCCGCCGCAGCGGCCCCTTCTGGAGCAGCTCTACTGATGATTAGCGCCTTCAGGCGCGCGCTTCCGCGCTTTTCCGAGGTTTGCGGCGCCGACGAACCTCTGCCTGCCGGAGCCGGTTACGGCTATGCGGATTGGGCGGTGATTGGGTCGGCAATCGTACAGGCTCTCGGCAGGAAGCTCGTAATCGTCGAGTGCGATCGCCTGACGTCGTCGCTGCGCGACAGCACGGGAACCGTGCTGCTGCCGTCGCGCGCCTATGGGGAGGCGCTCGCGCAGCTGGGCTTCGAGGCAAACATGTCGGTGCTCGCCGCGCGCGACGCGTTGCTTGATTTCCGGCCGCATCCGCTAGAGTTTGAGTCGACGCCGAGCGCGCTGCGCCTGTTGAGCCTGGAAAATGTGCTGGACGGCCTCTCGCGCTGCGACCTGCTCATCCTCGCTGGTCGCGCCATCTCACCGGATGTGCTCTCCGCCGCGCAGCAGCACATCCTGCGCTTTCGGCCAGCTATCGTGCTCCGCTCGCCGCCGTCGACGGACCTGTTCGCGGCCTGCGCGGCGCAAGTGGCGCATTTTTCGGGCTATAGACGGCTGGTGCTCGCAGCCGGACGGCGTGCGGGCGGCGATGCAGGACGCGAGCGTTTTGCGGTCTATTGGCCCAAGGAGCGGCCGGCGCCCGATCTCACCGCCAGCGCCGACGACAGCACGATGATCGACCTACTCCCGCTTGGGGATGCCTTCGCAGGAACACCTCTGATTTCGGATCGCCCGTGGCATGCGCGGCTGTCAATCAGCCAGCTTCCCGCGCGGCGGGGATTCTGGAGCGTGGAGCGTGAAGGCTCACGCGAATGGGCGTGGGCTGGCAACGGCCACTCCGCTGGCTTCCTCGTGGAAGTTCCTTGGCCAGGCAACTACATGATCCGAATGAAGTTGTACGCTCCACTCGGGCCGCGGCCCTCGCCGTCACGGCTTTCGCTCAACGGGGTTGATTTTCCTCTTGCCGAGGACACGCGGTTCATCACAGTGGGCGCGACCTTGCATCGACACGCGATCGTGCAGTTCGAGGTTCAGCAGGCGCTTACGCCACCGGCAGACCCGCGCCGGCTGACCTTTGGCATCGAGTCGGTTGAAATAGCCGAGCACAGCTAAATCTGAGCCAAGCCAGGTCTTTCGACGCCCTCCCGTTTTATCGAGCATCTTGTGATCGAATTATACCGAAGTGATACTCTGTGCGTTCGCGCCTACCCTGGGTCTGACATCCGCCGCTGGATTGTGACCTTCGATAACTACGGGATGGAGGCCGGCTTCGAGCGCAAGGCCTTTGCCGAGGATTTCTTGCGATCGGAAAATGTCTCCTTCGTCACCTTCATGGGCAGCGGCAACAACTGGTATCAATATTCCGATACTCTGACTGCCGCACGGCTCGTTCGCGCCTACCTCGCCGGCGCCGAGCATGTCATGACCTACGGCTCGAGTATGGGAGGCTATGCTGCGCTGCGGCTGGCTCATCCGATCGGGGCCACCGCATGCCTAAGCCTCTCTCCGCAATTCTCCAACGATCCACGCAAGGCGCGTTTTGAGCAGCGCTGGCGGCAAGAGGGGCAAGCGACTCGCTGGCTCAAAGGGATCGATGGTGTGCTACGCGCTTCTTTCCGCCCCGTGATCGCCTATGATCCAACCGACCTTGACGGGCGGCACGTCGCGCTTATCGCGCGCGAAATTCCGATCACTTCGCTGCCGATCCGCTATGCCGGCCATCCGGTATCAACCTATCTCAGCATGAGCCGGGCATTACGTCCGCTGGTTTTTGCGGTTCTGGATGGATCGTTGGACGCGGAGGCTTTTCTCGCGGAGCTACGTAGCAGCACAAAGCTGAACCCCTTCTACCTCAGCGAATTGGCCAAGCGTCAGCCGGCGCATCGGGCCCGCTTGGCGATCAGGCTGGCACGTCGCGCGGTCGAGCTCGCGCCCGGTGACGAGCTGATGCTCCATGTTTTGGCTGGCCGACTCACGGCGGCGGAACAGCATGAAGAGGCGCTTGAGCTTCATGCCAGAGCCGTGGTGCAGTCCGGCGGCTTCATCGGCTATGCGCTACCCTATAGCGAGGCGCTCTATGCGGGGGGACGCGCCAACGAATCGCTCGCTGTGGCGCGGCAGATCACAGCCGATCATCCGGATTATGCGCAGCTTCATCACTGGCTGAGCGTGATCTCGTGGAAGACGGGCTATCGCGCGGAGGCCCTGCGCCACGCGCGCATCGCCAAGCAGCTCAACCCAGTCAATAAGGCTTATACCCGATTCTATAACTTTGTACGCCGCGAGAGCGGATCCGGCGGGATCGCACGCCTGCAGCGCGCTTGGCATCGGCTCCGCCGAACTCCGTTTCCCGTCTGACCGCCGCTCAGCCGGCCTTCCACTCCGCCACGCCGCGGCGCGCATCCTGCACGAAGCGGCTGTGACGCACGCCCCAGAGGAAGAGTTCGCCGATCGCGCGGCCGAGCGGGCGCATCGGGCGGCGGAACTGCACGAGCAGCACGATCCGCACCTCATCGGTGTCGTTCCACACCTCATGGTTGAACATATCGTCGAAGACGAAGGCCTTGCCCTCTTCCCACAGGGTCTGCTCCTCGCCCACGCGCATCCGGCAGCGGGCGCGCTCGGCGGGCACGCGCAGGCCGAGGTGGCAGGTGAGGATCGCCTTGGAGACGCCGGTATGGGCCGGAATATGCGTGCCCGGCTTCAGGATGGAGAAGAGCGCGGAATTGAGGCCCGGCACCGATTTGAGCAGCCGCGCCGTCACCGGGGCGGCCTCGCAATTGGCCTCCACCCGATAGCCATAGCCGTAGAGGAAAAAGGAGCGCCACATGCCCGCCGGGGCGATGCGCCGGTGATCGGGGGAGATTTCCGCCAGCGGCGGCACCTTGCTGAGATCCTGCGAAACCCGCAGCGCCTCTTCGCGGATCGCCTCCCACTGCGCCTCGAGCTGGGCGACCCAGGGGAAATGGGCAGTATCGTAGAAGGCCTCGTTGCCGATCTTGGAGCTGCGCGCGCTCAGCCGGTTTATGCGCGGCTGCAGCCACAGGCCGAGCCGCATGACGAGCGGCCGCTTGGGGATCAGAGCCTTGCTCGGCTGCGGCGGAAGCTGCTTCTCGATCGTCTGCGCCACGCCTGTCTGTCTCCGCTCCGCCACGTCGCCCGCCGCCATGCCACTGGCCGGCGGCGGGCTCAAGCCCGTGCGGGGCGTGTCAGGCGGCGCTTTGGCGCTTCAGCCGCGCCGCGTAACTCTTGCGGAACTTCTGCAGCTTGGGCGCCACCACCGCCATGCAATAGGGGTTCTGATTGCCCATCCGCTCGAAATATTCCTGGTGATAAGCCTCGGCGGGATACCAGGGCGCCTCGGGCTCGATCGTCGTCACCACGGGCCGTTCATGCTCGGCCTTGGCGCGTTCGATCGCGCGCAGCGCGGCGGCCTGCTGCGCCTCGTCATGCGGGAAGATCGCCGAGCGATATTGGGTGCCGACATCATTGCCCTGGCGGTTGAGCTGAGTCGGATCATGGGTATGGAAGAAGATGTCGAGCAGATCGTCATAGCTGATCTCGGCCGGATCGAAGCGGATCCGCACCGCCTCGGCATGGCCGGTCTGGCCGCCGCAGACCTGCTCATAGCTCGGCGTCTCAACCGTGCCGCCGGTATAGCCGCTCTCCACCGCGTGCACGCCGATCACATCGTCGAACACCGCCTCGGTGCACCAGAAACATCCTCCGGCCAGGGTGGCGATTTCTTCAGCCATAAGGGCTCCTTGTCTCAGATGCGCGCCATGTCGGCACGGGCGGGGGCGAATGCAAGCCGGAGCGCCCTGCGCTAAGCGATTGACGAAGCTTTTACACAGATCGGTTAGCCGGAGGGCATGGATACGCCCCTGCTCGATCTGCCGGCCGCGCCCGCCGCCGCCAGCGCCCCGCTCGCGGCCTCGGCCGAAACCGTCGTCGTGATCGGGCTCGGCTATGTCGGCCTGCCGCTCGCGGTGCGGCTGGCGCAAAGCCTGCCCACGATCGGGCTCGATATCGATGATGGCCGGGTGAGCGAGCTGATCGCCGGCCATGACCGCACCGGCGAGATCGACGCCGAGCGGCTGCGCGAAACGCGCCTGCGCTGCGTCGCCGACGCGCAGGCCTGCCCCGCGGCCGACATCTATATCGTCACCGTGCCGACGCCGGTGGACGAGCGCAACCGCCCCGATCTGCGCGCGCTGATCGCGGCGAGCGAGATGGTCGGGCGGATGATCGATCCCGCGCGCCACCCGGTGGTGATCTTCGAGAGCACCGTCTATCCCGGCGTTACGGAGGAATTGTGCGTTCCCGCGATCGAGCGCGCCGGCGGGCTGCGCTGGCGGCAGGATTTCTGCGTCGGCTATTCGCCCGAGCGGATC
This sequence comes from Sphingomonas morindae, assembly GCF_023822065.1. NCBI lineage: Bacteria > Pseudomonadati > Pseudomonadota > Alphaproteobacteria > Sphingomonadales > Sphingomonadaceae > Sphingomonas > Sphingomonas morindae. Next base: position 2,796,220 of record NZ_CP084930.1, on the reverse strand, counting down.
AACCCCGGCGATCGGGAGCATACCGTCGACAAGATCATCAAGGTGGTGGCCGGCGACAGCCCCGAGACGCTGGACCGGGTGGCCGCGCTCTATGACCGGGTGACGACCGGCGGCACCTTCCGCGCCGCCTCGATCAAGGCCGCCGAGGGCGCCAAGGCGATCGAGAATGCGCAGCGCGACGTCAACATCGCCTTCATGAACGAGGTGACGCGCATCTTCGCGCGGCTCGACGTATCGATCTGGGATGTGCTGGACGCGGCGCGCACCAAGTGGAACTTCCTGCCCTTCCAGCCCGGTTTGGTGGGCGGCCACTGCATCGGCGTCGATCCCTATTATCTGTCGCACCGCTCGATCGAGCTGGGCCACCTGCCGGAGGTAATCCCGGCGGCGCGCTCGGTGAACGACGATATGGGCCGCTGGATCGCCGACACGCTGCACCTCGCCATGGGCGGCCGGCTGATGCATGTTCTGGTGCTCGGCGTCACCTTCAAGGAGGATGTGCCCGATCTGCGCAACTCCAAGGTGGTGGACATGGTTCGGCGGCTGCAATTCCACGGCCATGGCGTGGCGGTCCACGATCCCCATGCCGATGCCGCCGAAGCGGCCGCCGAATATGGCGTCAAGGTGACGGACGCGGTGCTCGACCGGCGCTACGATCTCGTCATCGCCGCCGTCGCCCATCATCAATATCGCGCCATGAGCGACGCCGCGATCGAGGCGCTGGTCGCCGAGGACGGGCTGTTCGCCGATGTGAAGGGCGTGTTCCGCGACCGCCGCCTCGCCTGCCGCACCTGGACCTTGTGAGCGCCCCGGTGCGGCGGGGAATCATCCTGGCGGGCGGCGCCGCGACCCGGCTCTACCCGCTCACGCTGACCGTCTCCAAGCAGCTGATGCCCGTGTACGACAAGCCGATGATCTATTATCCGCTGTCCGTGCTGATGCTGGCCGGTCTGCGCGAGATTCTGATCATCACCACGCCGCACGATGCCGCCGCCTTCCAGCGGCTGTTGGGCGATGGCAGCCGGCTGGGGCTTGCGATCGACTATGCGGTACAGCCCGAGCCCGCCGGCCTGCCCCAGGCCTATCTGCTCGCGGAGCCGTGGCTGAAGGGCGCGCCTTCGGCGCTGATCCTCGGCGACAACATCTTTTACGGCAACGGCTTCCCCGCCATGCTGCGGGCCGCGGACGCGCGCGACGAGGGCGCGACCCTCTTCACCTACACGGTCGCCGATCCGCGCGCCTATGGCGTCGCCGAGATCGACGCGCATGGTCGCGTCACCGGGCTGGAGGAGAAGCCCGTGGTGCCCCGCTCCACCCATGCCGTGACGGGCCTCTATTATTGCGATGGCGAGGCGCCGTCGCGCGCGGCCGCGCTCACCCCCTCGCCGCGCGGCGAGCTGGAGATCACCGATCTGCTGCGCGGCTATCTGGCGGATCGCCGGCTCGCGGCGGCGCCGCTCGGCCGCGGGATCGCCTGGCTCGATACGGGCACCCATGCCAGCCTGCTGGACGCGGCGCATTATGTCCGCATTGTCGAGGAGCGGCAGGGGCTGAAGATCGGCTGTCCGGAGGAGATTGCCTGGCGCCTCGGCTTTATCGACGATGAGGCGCTGGACGCGTTGGCGCGCCCGCTCCTGAAGAGCGGCTATGGCGCCTATCTGCTGCGGCAGCTGGCGGCGGGGCGCGCGCCCCGCACCGCCATGGCCGGCCCCCTCGCCGCGCACGTTCATGGCTGATCTGCTCGTCACCGGCGGCGCGGGCTTTATCGGCGCCAATTTCGTGCGTCACTGGCGCCGGGCGCATCCGGCGGACGCCATCGTCGTGCTCGATGCGCTGACCTATGCCGGCAACCCCACCAATCTCGCCGATCTCGACGGGGTGGATCTGGTCGTGGGCGACATTCGCGATACGGCGCTGGTGGAGCGGCTGCTGGTGGAGCGCGGGATAGACAGGCTGATCCACTTCGCCGCCGAAAGCCATGTCGATCGGTCGATCGCCGGCCCCGATGCCTTTGTCGAAACGAACATCATGGGCACGCACAGCCTGTTGAAGGCGGCGCGCGCGGCGTGGCTGGATCGCGGCACGGGACGGCCGCACCGCTTCCACAATGTATCGACCGACGAAGTGTTCGGCTCGCTCGCCCCCGAGGCCCCGCCCGCCACCGAGGCGAGCCCGTTCGCGCCCAACTCGCCCTATGCGGCCTCCAAAGCGGCGGCCGATCATCTCGTCCGCGCCTATCACCGCACCTACGGCCTCGATGCGGTGACGAGCTTCTGCTCGAACAATTACGGGCCCTATCAATTTCCCGAGAAGCTGATCCCGCTCTTCCTGCTCAACGCGCTGCATGGCCTGCCGCTGCCGCTCTACGGCGATGGCCGCAATGTGCGCGACTGGCTGCATGTCGAGGATCATTGTCGCGGGCTCGAAGCGGCGCTGCTCCATGGCGCGGCGGGCGAAAGCTACGCGCTGGGCGGCGGCGAGGAGCAGGACAATATTCGCCTCGCGCAGAGCCTGTGCGCGGGGCTCGATGCGCTGTTCGCCGATCGGCCGGAGCTGGCGCGCCGCTTTCCGGACGCCCCGCCCGCGCGCGGGCGCGCCACCGCCGCCCTGCTCCACTTCGTCGCCGATCGCCCGGGCCATGACCGGCGCTACGCGCTCGCCACCGACAAGGCGCGAGACAGGCTCGGCTTCGCGCCGCGCCGCCGGCTGGCGGACGGGCTGGCGCAGAGCATCGCCTGGTATGTCGAGGCCGAAGCCTGGTGGCGCCCGCTCCGCGCCGCCGCCTGACCCGCGCCCGCGCTTGGGCGCACCCAAGCATTTCTGCCGCCCCCTTTTCCCCAGCAGAGTGATAGGGAATTGGCGCCACGATGGAGCGCCTCATGTCCCAGTTTCAGGAACTCGTGCTGCCCGGCCTGTTCGACAGCGGCCCGGATCATTGGCAAAGCCATTGGTGCGCGGCACGCCCGTCGTGCCGGCGCGTGGAGCTGGGGCAATGGGATCATCCGACCCCGGCCCTATGGGTCTCGCGCCTCGATCGCGCCGTGGCGCGGTCGACGCGGCCGGCGCTGCTGATCGCGCACAGCTTGGGCTGTCTGGCGGTGGCCTGGTGGGCGGCGGAGGCGAGCGCGGCACGCCGCGCCAAGGTGGCCGGCGCGCTGCTCGTGGCGCCGCCCGATGTCGATCGCGCCGATGCGCATCCGCTGATCCGCGCCTTCGCCCCCGCGCCCGCCGCGCCGCTGGCCTTCCCCGCGCTGCTCGTCGCCAGCCGCGACGATCCCTATGCCAGCCTCGCCCGTTCGCGCGCGATCGCCACCGCCTGGCACGCGGAGTTCGTCGACGCCGGAGCCTTGGGGCACATCAACGCCGACTCCCGCCTCGGCGACTGGCCCGAGGGCCGCGCGCTGCTCGATCGGCTGATCCGATCCGCCCGGCCCGGCGGCGGTCCGTTCGTCGCGCCGGATCGAGCGCCCGCGCCCCGAGCCGACAGTGGAGGCCGGGCATGAGCCTTTCCCCCGCCCCCGTCGCCAATTTCCGCGCCGGCCTGGACGACGTGCTGCACGAACTCGCCGAGGCCCGTGCCGCGTGGCGCGCCGCCCATCCCCGCAATGCCGAGCATGGTGTCGCCTTTCCCTCGCGCGAGGCGCTCGCCAGCCTGTTGCGGCAGCTCGGTGCCGCGCTCTTCCCGCTGCGTCTTGGTCCGCCCGAGGTCAACGCCGGCAACGAGGCGCGCTTCATCGCCGCCTGCCTCGAGACGCAGCTCGATCGCCTCCATGGCCAGGTCGTGCTGGAGCAGATGCTCGCCCCCGAGCGCCCGACCGACAAGGCCGCCTCCGACGCGGCGGAGCGCATCGTCGGTGACTTCGCCGCCAGCCTGGCCGCGCTGCGCCGGCTGATCGATAGCGATGTCGAGGCGGCCTACAGGATCGATCCGGCGGCGCGCAGTGTCGACGAGGTGCTGCTCTGCTATCCGGGCCTATTGGCGGTGATCCACCACCGCATCGCCCACCGCCTGTTCACGCTGGGCGCGCCGATCGTGGCGCGCACCATCGCCGCCATCGCCCTGGAGCGAACCGGGATCGACATCCATCCCGGCGCGCAGATCGGTCCGAGCCTGTTCATCGATCACGGCAGCGGCGTGGTGATCGGCGAGACCAGCCGCATCGGCGCGCGAGTCCATCTGCACCAGGGCGTCACGCTCGGCGGCCGCGGGCGCGGACCCGGCCGCCGCCATCCCCGGCTCGGCGACGATGTCGTGATCCACGCCGGCGCGACGCTGGTCGGGCCGATCACGCTGGGCGCGGGCTGCGTGGTGGAAGGCAATATCTGGCTGGCGCAGGACGTGCCCCCGGCCCACCGCGTCGCCGCGCCACCCCCGCAGCTGCTGCCGCGCTGACCCGGCCGCCCGCGCCGCCCCGCGCGCGGGCGGCGCGGGCCGTGCGGATCAGATCCGCGCCGGCACCAGCGCGCGGCCGGCGACGCCGGGCTCGAAGGCGAACAGCGCGCCTGCCAGCGGCTGGGCGGCGAGCGCCTGCGCGTCCAGCCCCTGCCGCGCGGTGGTCGCATAGGCGGTGCGCAGATCGGGGCCGCCAAAGGCGATCTTGGTGATGTTGGCGACCGGAAAGGCGACGGTGCCGATCAGCCGGCCGCTGGGATCGTAGCGGCGGACGCCCCAGCCGCCATAGAGGCCGACCCAGAGGCAATCCTCGGCATCCACCACCGACCCGTCGGGATGGCCTTCGGCGGCGGGGATGGTGGTGAAGATCTCGGCCGCGCCGGCCAGGCCCTGCTCGTCCAGCGCGACGCGCCAGATCACGCCGCCGGCGGTATCGGTGTGGTAGAGGGTGCGGCCATCCCCGCTGATCGCGGGCCCATTGGTGATCGCCACCGGCGGCAGGCCCGACTCGCGCAGCCCGTCCGGATCGAGCCGATAGAGCCGCCCGGTCAGCCCCTGCTCGCCATCGTCCATGCTGCCGAACCAGATGCGTCCCGCGGCATCGGTGGTGGCGTCGTTCAGGCGATTGCCGGGCAGCGCCGGTTCCGGATCATGGTGCAGGGTGAAGGCGCCGCTGGCGGGATCGAAGCGGTGCACGCCGGTCTTCAGCCCGGCGATCATGCCGCCTTCGGCCGCCGGGAGGACCCAGCCGACCTGCTCGGGCGCGGTCCAATGCTCGGTCGCGCCACGGGCGGGATCATGCCGGTAGACACGCCGCTGCTTGATATCGACGAACCAGAGCACCCCGTCGCGCGCATCCCAGACCGGGCCCTCGCCCAGCGTCGCCCCCACTTCGAGCACCGGCCGCACCTCGGCCGCGATTGCCTCACCGCTCATCCGCATCTCCTCCTGTCGCTCGGCCCGCCCTTCCTCGCCACGCGGCGCGCGTCAAGGCCGGGGCGGCGCGACGCCGCGCGGGCCGGGGCGAAAAGCACCGTACTCCAGATGCTTGGCAGCGGCCTCCGCCCGGGCTTGTCAGCTTTGTAGAACGTCCCGGCGCGATATTATCCCACTCCGCACGGGCGGGGAAATGGCCGACACGTGGCGCATCGCACCGCCGGAGGTCCGCCATGCCCTGCCTCGCCGCCCCCTTACCCCATGCGCCCGCCCGATCGGCGCCGCCGCGCGGCCGCGCCGGCCTGGTCCTCGCCGCGCTGGCGCTGCTCGCCGCGCTTCTGCTCGGCGGTCGCGCGCTCGCCCGCTATTTCGACGACAACGCCCCGGCGCTGGTGCTGATGCTGGCGCTGGCGATCAGCCTCGTGCCCGTGCTGCCCCATGGCGGCGGCCGGCGCCCGCGCTGACCGCGCGGCCGATCAGGGACGGAGCGTGTAGAGATAGGCGGCCATGTCGCGCGCATCGCGCGGGGTGACGCCAAGATCAGGCATGCCGCTGCCCGGAACGAGCCGCTGCGGCGTCTCAAGCCAGGCGGCGAGCTTGGCCGGATCATTGGCGAAACGGCCGGCGATCAGCGTGCGGCGGGCGAAATGATCCAGCGGCGGCCCGACCGTGCCATCGGCGCCGGCGATGGCGCGCACGCGATGGCAGGCGCCGCAGCCATAGCGGCCGAACGCGATCGCCCCCGCCGCCGCCGAACCGCCCGTCATCGCCTCGGCGCGGACACGCGCCTGGGCCTCGTCCTGATGCTCCTGCACGATCCCAGGCGATCGGCGCCGAGGCCGCGCCGAGGCCGAGCAGCAGCGCCACGAAGCGCAGGCTAGAGGGCATCGGCATGGCGCGCCTCCCCCTGGATCAAGAGCTGGCGCACCAGCACCAGCGCCGCGAGCGCGTGAACGAGCCCGCCCGGCACCCACATGATCAGCCCCGCGAGCTGCTGATCCTCGGCCGGAGTCAGGCCGAAAGGCGCGAGGCCGAGCGCGGCATAGCCCGCATACCAGGGGCTGTCCGAGACGGCCATCAGCGCCCCGAGGCCGCCCGAGACGACCGAGGTGGCGAACAGGCACAAGGCCGCCACCGCCTGCCCCGCCGCATGCGCCGCCCGCCCGCCACGCCGCCCCAGCATCGCCGTCCAGAAGAGGAGCGCGGTGGCGAGGAAGCTGGCATGCTGAGCCGCGTGCCAGCCGGGGCTGCGCAGCGCCCGATCGAACAAAGCGGGGGCATGCCAGCCCCACAGCGCCGCCGCCTGCAGCGCGGTCGCGGGCACCGGCGCGGTGAGCCAGCGCCACATGGCGGCGAGCCAGGGCCGCGCCACCAGCCGCCCGATCCCCCGCCGCGCGCCGGCCGGGAAGGCCCAGAGCAGCACCGCCAGCGGTTCCGCCAGCACCAGCAGCGGCGCCGCGACGAGCATCAGCAGCTCATGCTCGGTCATGTGGAGCGCGAAGCTGCGCTCGCCCGCCTCGTGCAGCGGCGACACGAGCGCGCCCGCCAGCATCAGCCAGCCCGCGACGAAGAGGCCGAGCCGCCGCCGCCACGCCGCGCCCCGGCCCGAGCGCGCGGCGATCCGGCGCCAGCCGATCAGGAAGAGCGCCAAGGCCAGCGCCAGCGGCACGAGAATGGCGGGATCCCAGGTCCATCCCGGCGCGCCGTGGTGGTGGCCGGGATGCGCGGCGGCGGGCGCGGCCGCGAGCAGCGCGGACAGAAAGGCGAGGCGGCGGCTCAGCGCGCGCATGCCGGCACCACGGCGGCGGCGATCGTGCCGAACAGGGCGGCGAGCCCGAAGACGAGCGCGGCGAGCGGCGCCAGCCGCGCCAGCCAGGCGGTGCTGCCTTCCGCGCTCCGCGCGGTGCGCCGGCCGAGCCAGGCCGCGCCGCCACAGGCGAGGATCGTCGCCAGCCCCCAGGCGAGCGCCGCGCCCGCATCGGCGACCCGGCAGTTGATGCGGAGCGGACCGCCGATCGCCTGCTGCTGGAGAAACCAGACCAGACCCGGCGTCAGCAGCGCCAGCCATGCCCGCCCGCGCGCGCTCATCCCAGCCTCGGCAGCCAATAGACCACGGCATAGAGCGGCACCCAGGCCCAGATGACGAACGACCAGTAGTTGCAGTTATCCTCCACGTCCGCGAACTGGTCGTCGCCGATGCTGTGGGTGTAGAGCCACGCCGCCTGCACCGCCGTGTCGCCCCAATCGGTGAGGATGTGGCTGGTGTGGAGCAGCATGAGCATCCAGATCGCCGATCCATAGGCATCCTTGTCCCAGCGGGGCGTGAGCGCGGCGATCTCGAAGCCGCGCACCGCCAGCAGCGCCAGGCCGATGACCGTCATGGCCAGCACCCCGCGCCGCACGCCCGCCGCATCCTTGGCCAGCGCGCGCCGCTTCACCCAGCCATTGGGCAGGCCGCTGGCGAAGAGGCCGAGCGTGAGCAGCCCGCTCCACAGCAGCGCGGGCGGGGCATCGCCGGGCGGCGGCCAGGCGGGCGCGCGGCTCCACAGAAAGAGCGCGGCGGCGATGGCGAGCGCGAAGCCGGTACCCTCGATCAGCATGAAGCCGAGATTGCCCCACCAGACGAGGTGGCGCGGGCCGCTGTCGCTGTCCGGCAGGCCGGACAGGTCGCCGACGATCTGGGTGGCGGGCGGCGCGCTCATCGCCGCGCCGCCAGCGGGCCGTGGCGCGCGCGCGGGCGGTGGGGCCAGAACCAGAAGGTCAGCGCCACCGCCACCGGCACCGCGCCCCAGATCAGCGCCCAGGGCGTGAAGATGCTGCCGAGGAACAGCACCGAGACGGCCAGGGCGGCCACCAGCGGCCAGGCCGAGGGGCCGGGGCTCTTCTGGCGGTAGAGCGGCAGAGCCTCCACCACCGAGGTGACGAGCAGCTCGCGCCGATCGTCGCGCAGCCCGGTCATCACGCGCAGCGGCGCGTCGCCCGGCCAGAGCGGGGTGAGGCTGTCCACCACCGGCACCATGGCGAAGCTCGGCGCCGGCGGCGGCGAGGCGGTCGCCCATTCCAGCGTCGCCGCGCCCCAGGGATTGGCCCCCGCGGGCAGCCCGCGCCACAGGCTCCACAGCGCGTTGGCGACGAACAGCAGCCCCCCGCCCACCGCCACCGTGGAGCCGAAGGTGGCGAGCAGGTTGAGCGGTCCCCAGCCCATTTCCGGGCCATAGGTATAGACCCGGCGCGGCATGCCCCACAGGCCGAGTATGTGCATCGGGAAGAAGCCGAGATTGAACCCGCCGACGATCGCCGCGAAGGCGAGCCGGCCCAGCCGCTCCCCCAGCATCCGTCCGGTCGCCTTGGGATACCAGTAGGTGAAGGCGCCGAGCAGCGGGAAGATGGCGCCGCCGACCAGCACATAATGGAAGTGCGCGACCACGAAATAGGTGTCGGTCAGTTGCAGGTCGAGCGGCGCGGCGGCGGTCATCACCCCCGTCAGGCCGCCGATCACGAAGGTGACGATGAAGGCGAGCACCCACAGCATCGGCAAGGCGAGCCGCACCCGGCCGCCGGCGATCGTGGCGATCCAGCAGAAGATCTGCAGCCCCGCCGGAAGCGCGATCGTCATGCTCGCTGCGGTGTAGAAATCATTGCCCAGCCGCGGCAGGCCGACCGCGAACATGTGGTGCACCCACAGGCCGAAGGCGAGCGTGCCGATGGCGAGGATCGACAGCACCATCGCGGGATAGCCGAAGACGGGCCGCCGGCAGAAGGTCTCGACGATGGTCGAGACGAAGCCGACCGCCGGCACGAAGATGATGTAGACCTCGGGATGGCCGAAGAACCAGAACATGTGCTGGAACAGCAGCACGTCGCCGCCCGCCGCCGGGGCGAAGAATTGCGTGCCGACCAGCCGGTCCGCGATCAGCATGCTCGTCGCCAGCATCACGGCGGGCAGCGCGAAGATCGTCATCAGCGAGGCGACCAGCATCGCCCAGAGGAACAGCGGCATGCGCGGCAGGGTCATGCCCGGCGGCCGCAGCTTGAGGATGGTGACGCTGACATTCACCGAGGCGGCCAGCGCGGCGACTTCGGTGAAGGTGATCATCTGCGCCCAGATATCGGCGCGATGGCCGGGCGAATAGCCCGGGCCGGACAGCGGCGGATATTCGAACCAGCCGAGATCGGGCGTGATGCCGAGCGCATGCGGCACCCACAGCATCAGCACGCCGCCCAG